>CAZNHL010000023.1:14527-52591 GCA_964572965.1 uncultured Bifidobacteriaceae bacterium | reverse complement strand
CAGAATCTCCGGTTAAGCGGATCAGGTAAGGTGTGCTGAAACGGATACTCAATTGCTGGAATTTAATAATGGGAAAATATACCGCTAGGCTGCTGTATTAACCAAGTGACGCTCTTTTACCAATTGGACTTTCATGGTTAAGAGGTATTCCTTGGCAGGCTGTCCGGTAGCTTGTAAAGGTAATTGGGCTACTTTCTAAGTTCTCTGATCGGTTTTCTGTTCCGTAACAGGCGCCGGACATTAAAAATAGTTTTAGATCCGTTTGCCTTTTTTTACGAATATTTCAGAGCCTTCGGCGAGAAAGACTGATTTGGGTGTTGATGAATTTAAAAACTCAAATTGTTCTCCGTAGTTTTGGGCGAAGTTGACATCTATCTTTTGGTCTAACGTTTTATAGACTTTCCATCGTGGATGTTCAACACCATATTCTGAGGTTTTATTAGCATCTGTTTTTGTGTATCCCCAGTAATGTTCAGTTATAAATTCTTCTTCGCTTCCAGGCAGAATGTCAATTGGTTCGGGATGGGTGCTGACTGCTATTGTATTCCATTCATTTGCTTTTTGCCATTTATATTCAACAAATAAGGAATCTGGTTTTTGCTCCCATTTGTGTGACATCGGTAATGTTTCATAATGTTCTCCATACACGGTATTGGCAATGAATGTGAGTGCAGGTTTAGGGACAATTTCTTTAATAAACACAACTCCTCGTTTCCATTCATTTTTGTCTTTATACTTCACATAAAACCGGAGATTTACCTCTTCAAAATTAATGTGAAATGGTATCTTAAAGCCTTTGATCCGTGTATTTAAAAACATGAATCCGACAAGGCTCACATAACAGGTATTATTCCACAAGTCTAGTTCTGTATTTGCCGGCAGGTACGGTTCAAGTACTTTTTTGTCAACCACATAGTTGGCCATAATAAGATTTTTCCACTCGGCACTTAAAAATACATCTTTCATTGTTTTATCATTTTTGTTTTATGAGCCCGGTTGTGTCATAAACGGGTGTAAAACGTCTGCTAAATTAGTATTATCACGCTATTGATAATATGTTTTTTAAATTTAGTTTGTCGCAGAATAAGTATTGAGATATGAACAATTTGTTTTAAATATTAACCGTGCTATTAGCAACACATAGTGATTTTGTAAAGAAATGTATCCTCATTACTACCATGTCTTAATATTTTAACTAAGACAATCAGGGTATTTATTTGTTTGCGGACAGTTTTAAACCGATGACGGCCCTCTTTTATCATCATTTCGCAGATAGTGGGGTAAAAAGATATTCTGAATATGCCAGGTTAGTGTTGAATAAATAGTGTTGTATTGTGCTTTAAATGAAGTTTCGACAATTTATTCTTTAAAAGGCAATGCCGTGATGAAATTAAAGGGTAAAAATTGCCGTTATTTGTATGGATCGAAATTAAAATAAAATTGCAAAAAGTATCTTTTAATAATAAGAATAACCTTTTTTATAAAAGTCTTAAAGAGAAGGTTGATCAGTATTTTCTGACAAACAATATAGCTCCTACAGGAAATAAAGCGCTGTATTTCAAGAGTGTTTTCCAGGTTTGTACAGCAGTTTGTATGTATGTTACGCTTGTCTTCTTCAATCCAGGGGCTTTGGTGGCTGTGGCTCTCTGTGCTTTGTTAGGAGTGAATCTGGCATTTCTGGGTTTTAATATTATGCATGAAGGTGCACACAATAGCTTTTCGAAGTTTAAATGGCTGAATGAACTTTCCGCGTATTCTCTGAACTTACTTGGGGGCAATGTGATGTTTTGGAAAGCGAAGCATAATATAAATCACCATAGTTATACAAATATTGAAGGTATGGATGAAGATATTGAGCTAAAGCCGTTTATGCGCCTGCATGCAGAACAGCGTTTGTATTGGATACATCGTTTTCAGCATATTTATTGGGTGATACTTTATGGCGTTTCTTATCTTTCCTGGGTATTTATGAATGATTTCGTGAAGTATTTTACAGGAAAAGTTGCTCCTGGTAAAGAAAACCAGAAGTGGCCTTTGAAAGAGCATCTGATTTTCTGGATAACTAAAGTTTCTTATGTGCTGGTTTACCTGGTGTTGCCTATTTATTTTGCAGGATTGGTGAATACGCTCATTGGTTTTGGTATTATGACTTTTGTGTTTGGTCTTACCATTGGTATTGTGTTTCAGTTGGCACATGTGGTAGAAGGTACGGCTTTCCCGCAGGCCAGTGAAGAAACATCAAAAATAGAACAGGAGTGGGCTATTCATCAGGTGGAAACAACAGCAAACTTTGATACTAAGAATAAGTTTTTGTCATGGTGCCTTGGCGGGTTGAACTTTCAGGTAGAACATCACTTGTTTCCACGTATCAGTCATGTACATTATCCGGCAATCAATGCATTTGTAAAAGAAACCTGTAAAGAGTTTAATGTTACATATAAAGAGTTCCCTTCTATGGGGCTGGCTTTTTTGTCTCATCTGAAACATATCCGGAAAATGGGAATGGCTTTCTGATTAGTGAAGAAAATATAACAAAAAAGGGTCCTCATATATACGGGGACCCTTTTTTATTAAGTAATTAGTTATCGCTATTTTAAGATAACTTTCAATATTTGCCTGTTGCTATTCTGAGTAAGGTGTATAAAATATACTCCTTTGTTGGTAATATTGACCGGCGAAGCAGCTGTATAAGAATTATCGCTATAGATCAACTGACCTATGATATCGAAAACCTGCAAGCCATATTCACCATTACCGGAGATCGCAAAGGTGCCTTCTGAAGGGTTTGGGTAAACCATAGAGGCTACTGAAGTCAATACATCGTCGTCTACGGTAGTTACAATATCGTCAACCGCTTCAATTTCCTGAAAAACACCTGTCTGATTATCAGAAGTAAGGTATACAGAACTGTTAAGTTCATTACTGCCTTCAGTACGGACAGCTGGAAGCGTGATCTTACAACTTACCGCTACAGATTGTGCTGCCCTTTCGGAGTAATAAACAATGACCTGGTCTGTTCCTGCACCGGATACAATATCGCCGCTCCATGCAAACCATGTATAAGTAGCACCCGGATAAGTATTTGGTGCATTGAAGGTATAATAGCCTTTACCCATACCAGGTGCGCTTTGCCAGGTGATCTTAAAGTCGGTATTGGTGATGTTAAGAGAGAACGTTGTGCGGTCTGTTTCACAGGCCGGGTTGGTAATAAGGCCAGTATAAGTACCTGCGGAAAGGTCATCACCAACTACCGGGTTCTGAAGTTCGCTGTCGCTAAAATAACTCAGCTCAGAGCCTGAAAATCCTGTATAATTATCTATGTATAGTTTTTTCAATACATTTTTATGGAATACATTGTTGAAAGCTTTGAACTCCCCACCAAGTTGATAGTTAGAGCTTTTACCATAATTGTCAGTTGTTAATACTACATCTGTAGAGACAAATTTGGCAGGTACCTTAGTGTTGAACATATAGGTATAGGTATGGCATCCTGCATTCATATCAATGTTGGGCTGATAGGTGATTTCCACCCTCGGATAAAGCATCTCTGTTCTGTTATACATAGCGGCAATATCGATGGCTGTAGGATTCAGAGTCGATATTGTAGTATTAGTGAGATCGCTTTTGTTCTTGAATGTCATATTTGCCAAATCTGTACTGTTGGCTACGGTGCCATTGACATAGACATATGGAGTAACATCAATTACCTGATCAAGACAAACAGATGGTATGTTTTTGAACTCTACGTTATTACAAGGATTTTCTTTTACAATTACGTAAATGCTGTCAGCAATTGGTTCAGCAGCGCAACCGCGGGTTGATATTTTTAATTTATAGTTTCCTTTTCCAACGTTACTCCAGTTTGGTGCCTGGCTTATCGGATTGCTGATGCCGGTTGCCAGGTCTGTAAAAATAATACGTTCCTGTAAAGGTGCTTCTGGTAAACCGGTGCTCCAGAGGTTCAGATGAGCGAAAAAGTTGCTTAAATAATTCACTTTTGCACCTCTTTCTACTATATAATTAAGAGAGTCTACATCAAATAGGGTAGTAGGTGGAGTAAGAACACTTAACCAAATCTGTATACCATTGCGGCCATTTGTTTCTGTATTATTCTTTTTAATAAAAACAGCGGGGTAATCGCTTATTTTAAAAGAGGTTAGTTCATCAGTTGTGATTAAAGAACCGCTCAGACGAAATATGGTATACTTGCTGATATCGTCATCAGGGTCATTTAAATCGCGGATTCCTGTAGTTGCAAAAATATCCTCAATAGTAATTGTACTGTCTATACATGAGGCAAAGCGGGTTGTATTGTCTGCAACCACAAATGTACCCGTGGTTTGGGCCGACAAACTACTGACGACCAGCAAAAGTGTAAATAGAAATAGTAAATGTTTTTTCATAATTATCTATTTGGGGGGGATTAATAGAAAAATTTAATTTTGTTAGTTGACTAAATTGCGTAAATGCAATGCAAGGGTTGTATACGGAGTTGACTAATAAAAGATTGTTTTTTACGCTAAATTTAACTGAAAATACCTGGCTAAATTAGACAGCCAAGTATTTTTCTTGTATATCCGGATCAGATGTTGAAGTAAAAACGGGTATAAACCTGCTCTTCATAAACCATTATTCATGATCGGTTAGCTCAAATATCAGCTCATTATTGATGGAAATTCCCGCTCTGGCACCCGCCCATACCGCCTGTGCAACTGCACGAGCCATGGTTGTATTGTCGCCCGCAGCGTAAATTCCCGGAACAGTTGTTTTTTGTAGTTCATCAACTTTTATATAACCTTCTTCAGTCAGTTCACAGCCCAGCTGCTGCGGAATATCAGAATGCTGGGAAAAGGGTATTTTGGCATACATCACAGAAATAACCAATGAATTGCCATCTGCAAAAACTACCTTTTCCAGATGACCTTTATCTTGCTTAACAGCTGTAATTTTGGTTTCAATAACCTGTATACCTCTTTTGTTCAGAAGGGCATTTTGCTCCGCACTAAGTGTGGATTTGCCATTTGTCAGCAATATGATTTCTTTTGTCCAGTTGCTGATAAGAGCAGTCATGTGGAAAGCAATATCGCCATTAGCCATAATGGCTGTTTTCTGGCCTTTTACTTCATAACCATGGCAATAAGGACAATGAATGATTGAAATTCCCCAGCAAGCGGCAAAACCGTCAATATCCGGTATCTGGTCATTAACGCCGGTAGCAAACAGGAGTTTTGTGGCTGTGTATTTATCTCCTTTTCCTGTTAGTATTTCGAATAAGTCACCGTCTTTTTGTACTGACAGCGCCTTGTCTTTAACAAAAGTTATTGTTGGATAGGCTAATACCTGTTCTATTGCTTTTGCTCTTATTTCAGCCGGAGTTGAACCGTCCTGTGTCAGAAAATTATGCGAATAGGGTGTTTGTTTATTGCATGGGTTATCACTATCAATAATTAATACTTTTCTGATTGCGCGGCCAAGTGCCATGGCTCCGGAAAGTCCTGCATAACTGCCTCCGATTATAATTGCATCAAATGTGTTTTGTTTCATAGTACTAATTTAGGGATACTTTTCAATATTGCAACAATGTTGCAATATTGAATTTGTCAAAAAAATACACTTGCTTTGAGACTTACTAAAAAAGATGCGATGTCTTTAGCCAATAAGAAAATTCTATCATTTGTGCACCATGATTTTGAAGATCTTGAATTGTGGTATCCGATTTATCGCCTGAGAGAAGAAGGCGCAACCGTACATCTTGCAGGCGAAATAAAAGGAGATAAGTATATAGGCAAATATGGAGTTCCGGCAGTGGCAGATATGAGTTGGGATGAAATAAATCCTGCCGATTATGACGGGGTTTTAGTACCAGGCGGATGGGCTCCGGACAAAATACGCCGCTTTACAAAAGTGCTGGAAATAGTTAAGCATGCACATGAACATAAAAAACCGTTAGGGCATATTTGTCATGCAGGCTGGGTGCTGGCTTCGGCTAAAATATTAAAAGGAATTACCCTTACAAGCACTCCGGGCATTAAAGATGATATGGAGAATGCAGGTGCCATATGGGTTGATAAACCTGCGGTGGCTGACGGTCATATGATTTCTGCTCAGCGTCCGCCTGATTTACCTGCTTATATGAAGTTGTATATTGCAGCATTCAAATAGCATTTATTGAGTATCCGTTTCATCGTACCTTCCCATTCATTTAACAGGGATTCTGAATTTTGCCCGCTAATCTCGCTGATAGCGTAAATTTTGTTGAATGTTAAAGTTTCAGGTTTTTCCATTGAAGTTTTAAAACCTAATCTGCGAAATTCAGCGTTACCTGCGGAAAAATAATAAGGTTCATAAAAGAGGATAGTCATTTAATATTTATAATTGAAGAAGGGTCGATTTTAACAAACAGAAAGATATGAATGTGAGAAGTCTCAAAGTAGCTTTTTTGCTCATTTTAGGAATTGTATTAATGGTTACAGCCTGTGCTAAACGTGCGAAAAAAGGTGTGAAAGTGTCAACGGCAAGATATCATCATGAAAGCGGTCCGTCTGACTATAATGATACTACAAAGGTGAAAAAATCGAAGTTAAAACAATAGTTTTATTGTAAACACAAGGAGCTTTAACCCGGGATATTTGTAGTGTCCCGGGTTATTTTTTTCTTTCTTTTTACACTTTTGGCATATTTTTTCGTTATACTTAGGTAAGCTTTCTGTAGAAGACAGAAGCCGGGAGTATTTTCTGCGTCCCGTTAATAAGTCCTTGAGACTTGTGGTTTTTAGCGTTTACTCATGCTGCAAACGCTTTTTGTGGCCATCGTTGCCATTAAATAAAAAGTCTTTTTATAAACCCCTTTTAAGGTTACTCATTGAGAAACCCGGGTATTCTTTTTTGTTAAGTTTTACGCTTTAAAACCCTGATTTATGAAGCAACAAACACACAAATACAATATGGGTATTGTAGGCAATTGCTCGTTTCTCGCCTACATAGATACTGGTGCCAATGTGAAATGGCTTTGCCTGCCAAAGTTTGACAGCAGTTTTGTATTCGGTAGCTTACTGGACGAAAAGCAAGGAGGACAGTTTTATGTTCGTCCCGCCGATGATCGGTTCACCTCTGATCAATACTATCTTCCCAATACCAATATTCTGGTTACAGAATTTACTTGTTCTGATGGCAGTAAATTCAAACTGACAGATTTTGCTCCTCGCTTTAATCAGTATGAAAGGTATTTCAAACCTTTAATGCTGATGCGCAAAATTGAAGTATTAAGCGGCAGGCCGCAGATCAAAATTTCCTGTCGCCCTGTCTACGATTATGGTCGCTCACAACCCGAAATTGTGAGTGGAAGTAATCACATCCGTTATCTCAATATCGGTCAGCAGGTAAGGCTAACAAGTAGTGTTTCTTGTAATTATATTCTTAATGAAATCCCATTTGTATTAACAGAAACGGAGTACCTGGCCTTTACCTATGGTGTACCTTTGGAAGCATCATTGGAAACAACGGTTGAGGATTTTCTGGAGAAAACGACACGCTACTGGCAGAATTGGATCAAGACTACTTCAATCGGACGTTTTTTCCAGGAAAAAATTATCCGTTCCGCACTTGTATTAAAATTGCACCAATATGAAGATACAGGTGGCATTATAGCTTCAGGAACCGCAAGCTTGCCGGAATTTCATCAGTCGACCCGGAACTGGGATTATCGCTACTGCTGGCTGCGGGATACTTATTATACACTTACAGCCTTTAATAATATAGGGCACTTTGAAGAGTTGGAGAAATATATCCATTATGTGGAAAATATTATCAGCGATCAGGATGAACGGATTCAGCCATTATTTACCATTCTGGGTGAAAAGAAAATTGTGGAAAAGGAGTTGCCTTTAGATGGTTATCTGGGCAATCAGCCTGTGAGGATCGGGAATGATGCATATACGCATATTCAGAATGATGCCTACGGGCAGGTACTTGCAAGTTTGTTGCCGCTCTATGTAGATAAACGGTTTAACCATAGAATGAAGAAGCATAACCTTTCTTTGGTGTATTACCTGTTGCGTAAAATTAAAGAAACGATGAATGAAAAAGATGCAGGTATCTGGGAGTTCAGAAATATGGCACAGGTGCACTGTTATACTTTACTTTTTCACTGGATAGGCAGCAAAGCAGCTTATAAGATAGCGCATGAGTTCGGAGACAAAGAGTTAATGGCTAATGCGGCAGAGCTGATTAAGGTTTCTGCTTCTCAGATAGAGAAATGTTATAGCAAAGAACAAAGTGTTTACAGGCAGGCAATCGATAGCCCATATCTGGATGCAAGTTGCCTTCCTTTGATTTCTCTTAACTATCTGGACCCGAATTCCGATAGGGCAAAATTGCACCTGAAAGCATTGGAACAAGAATTGAAAGCCGATAAAGCTTTATTCTACAGATATCTGCATGCCGATGATTTCGGTAAACCCAAATCTACTTTTTTGATCTGCGCTTTCTGGTATGTGGAAGCTTTGGCCTGTGTTGGCCGTCTTGATGAAGCTATCAAAGCATTTGAAGAGTTGGCCGGTTATGGTAATCACTTGGGTTTACTGAGTGAAGATGTAGGGCTCGATGGGGCTCAATGGGGGAACTTCCCGCAAACATATAGCCATGTAGGCTTAATGAATGCAGCATACAGAATAGAGAAAAAACTAGACCAGCCTATTTACTATTAATATGTGAATGGGACAAAAGAGTGTTAACCAAAAATATTGATTTATGAATAGAAGACTGGTAGTAGCAGCATATAGGCTACCCTTTAATATAGCTGAAGGCGAAGGTAGTATACAATTAAAGCAAAATTCAGGAGGGCTGGTTTCTGCTATTTTATCACTTGTGCAGAATATGCATGATCATCCGATGAAGGATATAGAAGATAAAATAACATGGTTTGGCTTTCTTGAAGAAGAGTCGCGTTTGTCAGATAGTGACCATTTTGAATCAGAATATTTCATTGGTAAACCGGTATATATTAATAACGATCTCAACGAGAATTTTTATGCGGGTTTTTGTAATGCGACTCTTTGGCCTTTGTTTCACTATTATCCTTACCTGACAAGGTACAGTGCCGATTATTTTGAAGCTTATAAAGAGGCAAACCTGAAGTATTATGAAGTGATGAAAAAAGAACTTCGTGAAGACGATGTAATCTGGATTCACGACTACCATTTATTTCTTTTGCCTGAGCTGATCCGGAAAGATTTTCCAAATGCACAGATTGGCTTTTTCCTGCATATCCCGTTTCCTTCTTATGAAATATTCAGGTTAATCCCTAAAAGCTGGTCTTTACAATTGTTGAAAGGTCTTTTAGGAGCAGATCTTATCGGTTTTCACACTACCGACTATGTGCAGCATTTTCTAAAGTCGGTGATGAGAATTACAGGCTATGAAAGCGGAGGAAGGACAATTAAAACGGGCGACCGGCTTATTCGTGTCGACGCATTTCCGATTAGTATAGACTATGAGAAATTCAATGATGCTTTTGCCGGAGAACTGACAAAGTCTTATCGTCAGAAAATGAAAAACCATTTAGGTAGCGAGAAGATTATTTTCTCTGTTGACAGACTTGATTACAGCAAGGGTTTAATGCACCGTTTGTTAGGTTTTGAGACTTTTCTTACAGAAAACCCTGAATGGCACACCAAGGTAAAACTTGTGATGGTAGTTGTCCCTTCGCGTGACAGTATTCAGAGTTATGCAGAAATGAAGCGTGAGCTTGAAGAAGCCATTGGAAGAATCAATGGGAAGTTCGGCCGTTTAGAATGGTTGCCGATCAGTTATCAGTATCGTTCTCTGGTTTTTGAGGAATTGATTGCGCTCTATTCTGTAAGTGATGCAGCCCTTATAACACCGATACGTGACGGGATGAATCTTGTGGCAAAGGAATTTATAGCTTCAAGAAAAGACGAAAAGGGCGTACTTATTTTAAGTGAAATGGCCGGTTCCGCTATGGAACTGGGTGAAGCAATTCAGATAAACCCAACAGATAAAAACGAAATCAGTCTTGCCATAAAACAGGCTTTAATAATGCCTGAGAAAGAACAGCGCCTGCGCATATTATCTATGCAGCAGCGTATTAAGAATTATGATGTATTTCACTGGGCCAATGATTTTATTACTCAGTTGGATAAGGTGAAAATTATTCAAAGAAAAATGAACATGTTAGTGATTAATGATGCTCTTAAAGAAGAAATTCTGGAGAAATATGAAGCTAGTAAACAACGGGTTTTATTCCTTGACTATGATGGCACTTTGGTTCCTTTTGACAGGAACCCCGCAAAGGCAGCTCCGGACAGACAGGTAATTCTTCTGCTAAAAAGACTTACTTATAACAATAAGGTTATTATTATAAGCGGAAGAGACAAAGTCAGCCTTAATAAATGGCTCGGCCATCTCGATTTAACACTTATTGCTGAACATGGCGCTTTTGTGAGGAGAGAAGGTGAGGAAGAGTGGGAGCGCAATAAAAAGATCTCTGTCAGCTGGAAAAATGATGTACGTGAAATATTACAACGTTATGTAGATCGTTGTGCAGGTTCTTTTATTGAAGAGAAGGAAGCTTCGCTTGCATGGCACTATAGAAACAGCGAACTGGATTTTGCCTTTGGGCGTTCCCGTGAGTTGCTTGACGAGTTAAGTGAATTTGCAGGGTTGATCAATGATATTACAATTATTGATGGCAAGAAAGTATTAGAAGTAAAGAATAAGAGTTTTAGCAAAGGAACCGCCGTTACCGCTTGTCTGGAAGAAATCAAACCTGATTTTATCTTATGCGCAGGTGATGATAGTACAGATGAAGATATGTTTGGAGCCGTGCCTCACGGAAGCATCAGTATCAAAATTGGAAAAGAACCGTCCAGGGCGCAATACTCAATGAGAAATATGTATGAGTTCAGGAGCCTTCTTTCTGATATGGCGAAAGAAAATGAAGAGGCCTTGATTGAAAAGATTAATGAAATTGTTCTGGAGCCTGTAAAGGATTTTTTGAGGAAAATTTTTTAATTATCTTGAAACTGCATATTGTAGAGGGTAGCACGCAGTTTTCAATTCATAATATAGGATGTTGTATAAATATTCGTTTTTTGTCATTAGTTGGCTTTTATTCTTATTAAGCTCATGTGGAGTTCACAAAAGTCATACATATCTGAATGCACAGAATAGCTATTGTACACCTGCTGCTGTTTATCATTATGAAAAGGAAATATTGCCTGTAAAGGCAATAGAAGGTCTTGATAGTGTTCTGCTTAGAAAATACAGTAATAAAAGCCTGTTGGTAGCAAATGCAGTTGGTATACTGCAATATCTTGGGGAGCTTGAAAAACTGGATAAATCTTCATTGAAATATCAGGAAAATAAAAACCAGATCATTAGTCATTTGGCACTTGTGTCAACCGAGATATCCAGCCTGGCAGCCGAACTTGACTGTGAAGGAGAGCGGGCTGATCAGGTGGCGGATTTTCTTACTGAGAAAGAAAACAGGTTTATAAAAAAAATGACAGTGGTTTCCATTACCATAGGAGCATTAGCAGCTGTGGTAACTACTATTTTGCCAAATCAGACAAATGATGACCTTGGAAAAAGTATTGCAATAGGAGGCGGAGCTGCAAGTGCTGTTTTAGGTGTCAGCACCTTATTTTATAATAAAAAGATTAGTTTTACACATTCTCGCAATTTATTGACAACCATTTGGAATGGGAGTGATACAGCCTCTGTTTTTCCTCCTTCAGTCTGGTATATACTTAATGAAAAGGCATTTAGTAATGATGGTCAGTATTCAATACAAAGTAACATCCGCAGGCGTTGGGAATCTTATTATCCTGATCTTAGTGAAGATAAAAAGTTACAGTTACTTTTCTTCGGTGGCGGAGGCGTTTATTCAAGAGAGGCTTTGCGTACAAGGGCAAGCATGCTAAACCAGGTTCAGGCTTCGGTAAAGCTTATTAATCAGGATTTACAGGTATTAATGATGGAACTCATATTGAGGTGATTTCCTTTTCTATATTTCCATAAATTGTGTTAATTTTGTGGTTTACTGCATTTCGAACTTAATCTAAGTCTGGGCAGTTTAATTCCCTCAAATTCATTCAAAAAAAAGTGACAATGCAAGCAAAGAAGATCAAATCTGCTTTAATATCAGTTTATTACAAAGACAACCTGGAACCAATCATCAAATTACTTCATGAAAATGGCGTGACGATGTACTCTACAGGAGGAACTCAGTCTTTCATTGAAAGTGTTGGTGCTACATGTGTTGCAGTTGAAGACCTGACTGGTTACCCGTCTATTTTAGGCGGTCGTGTAAAAACATTGCACCCGAAAGTATTTGGTGGAATTTTGAACCGTCGTCAGAACTCTTCTGATAATACTGAAATTGCGGAATATGAAATTCCTGAAATTGACCTTGTTATTGTTGACTTATATCCATTTGAAGAAACAGTAGCTTCAGGTGCTGCTGAGCAGGACATCATCGAGAAAATCGATATTGGAGGTATTTCTTTGATCAGGGCTGCCGCTAAAAACTTCCAGGATGTTGTAATTGTTGCGTCGCGTAACCAATACACTGAATTGTTGGATGTATTGAAAGAAAAAGGCTGTGCTACGGAAATTTCGGACAGAAAGCGCTTTGCAGCAAGAGCATTTGATGTTTCTTCTCACTACGATTCAGCTATTTTCAACTGGTTCAATATTGAGCAGCAAATCCCGTCTTTCAAGCAAAGCGTTCAAAACGGTGAAGTATTACGCTATGGAGAGAACCCGCACCAGAAAGGGGTTTTCTATGGCGATTTGAATCAATTATTTGATAAATTGAACGGTAAGGAGTTGTCATACAATAACTTGTTGGATGTTGATGCTGCAGTAGCATTGATTGACGAGTTCTCTGATGCAACTACTTATGCTATTCTGAAGCATAACAATGCTTGTGGTGTGGCTTCTGCGGCTACTCCAAAAGAGGCATACCTGACAGCTTTGGCCGGAGATCCTGTATCGGCTTTCGGGGGTGTAATCATCACAAACCGCGCTGTTGACCTTGCTACGGCAGAGGAACTGCATAAATTATTCTTTGAAGTAATTATTGCCCCTTCATTTGATAAAGATGCTTTGGATCTTTTGATCCAGAAGAAAAACAGAATCGTTTTGGTTCGCAAACCAATTGATTTTGCTAAAAAGCAATTCAAGACTTTGTTACATGGTGTAATCGAACAGGACAAAGACCTTAAAACAGAAACAATTGCTGATCTTAGAACTGTTACTAAGAAAGAACCTACTGATGCAGAAAAGAGAGCTTTGATTTTTGCGAACAAACTTGTTAAGCATACAAAATCAAATACAATCATTCTTGCTAAAGAAAATGTGTTGATTTCCAGCGGAGTAGGACAAACGTCACGTGTGGATGCATTACTTCAGGCAATTGAAAAGGCGAAATCTTTTGGGTTTGACCTGAACGGTGCGGTAATGGCTTCTGATGCATTCTTCCCATTTCCTGATTGTGTTGAAATAGCTCATAATGCAGGAATTACGGCAGTTGTACAGCCGGGTGGATCAATTAAGGACCAGGATAGCATTGACTACTGCGATAAAGCAGGTCTGTCAATGGTGATGACTGGCGTAAGGCACTTTAAACATTAAAACTTAGTTTATTCTGGTTGCTCTTCAGGCTTTGGTTCAAGCCGAATTAAGTGCTTTTTGCAGTCTTTTTCTTTTAACCCTTGGAAGGTTGAAAACAGTCAAATTTCAGACCAGAGTAACATTAATAGTTTAAGCGTGCTAGGAAGTTAGTTTAAGAGTTTCTAACTTCTATCGCGGAAATTACCATATTTGGTAAAAATGTGTAAATTCACATTATGTTGTCCGTTTAGGCGGATAATAGCGAAAAAGTTCAACTTTTAAAGTTCAAAGTTCAAATTGATAGTGAGAGTTTCCTTTTCATCTTGAAGTTTTTATTTTTAACCTTAAAATTTGAGGCAATTTTGAATATAAAGTGCTGACCTTATAAAAAGAAATAAATGGGCTTGTTTGACTTCTTCACAAGTGACATTGCAATAGATTTAGGTACGGCAAACACGCTTATCATGCAAAAAGATAAGATAGTGGTTGACGAACCTTCTATTATAGCTCAGGACAGAATGACCGGCAAAGTGCTGGCAATCGGTCGTGAAGCAATGCAGATGCACGAGAAAACACATGATAATATTAAAACAATCCGACCACTGAAAGATGGTGTAATTGCAGATTTTAACGCTGCAGAACATATGATCCGTGGTATGATTAAAATGATTGACAGAGGTAAAAGCTTTTTGCCTCCTTCTCACCGTATGGTAATCTGTATCCCTTCAGGCATTACAGAAGTTGAAAAACGTGCCGTACGTGACTCTGCCGATCATGCCGGAGCGAAAGAAGTTTATATGATTTACGAACCGATCGCGGCGGCAATCGGTATTGGTATTGATATTGAACAACCTATTGGTTCAATGGTGGTTGATATCGGAGGTGGTACTTCTGAGATTGCAGTTATTGCTTTATCAGGTATTGTTTGCGACCAGTCTATTCGCGTAGCCGGTGATGTGTTTAACAAAGATATCCTTGATTATATGCGTCGCCAGCATAACCTTCTGATCGGTGAGCGTTCTGCAGAAAGAATTAAAATTGAAGTTGGTGCGGCAATGACCGAATTGGATAATCCACCACCAGATTTTGAAATACGTGGACGTGATTTGATGACCGGTATTCCAAAGACAATTAAAGTATCTTATCAGGAAATTGCTTTTGCTATTGATAAATCGGTTTCTAAAATCGAAGAGGCGGTATTGAAAGCATTGGAGATTTCTCCCCCTGAACTTTCTTCAGATATCTACGAAAGAGGTATTTATCTGACAGGTGGTGGTGCTTTGCTGAGAGGTTTGGACAAACGTCTGGCTTTGAAAACCAAATTACCTATCCATATTGCAGAAGATCCTTTGAGAGCTGTAGTAAGGGGTACTGGTACGGCACTTAAAAACTTGCAAAAGTATAAGGCTGTTTTGATGGCATAATGTTTATTCGTTTCGGGGATTTTATTATCCCCGAAACTTTTTTTCCCAACCATAAATGCACAGAATTCTTCAATTCTTCAGAAAGTATTCGGAAACGTTTCTTTTCGTGCTCCTGCAAGCCATTTGTATATGGTTCATCATTCTGAATAACTCCTACCAGGGAGCATTTGCATTCAATACCTCGAATAGTGTTGTTGGTGAAATTTTGCAGACTTCACATGAATTCAATGAATACATTGGTCTTCGTAAAGTAAACCGTGAATTAGCCGCAGAAAATGCTAAACTGCGCGATCAACTGGCGAAAAAGATCATTCTTGAAGATAGTACTACTACTGCTAAAACAGATAGTTCAAGTATTAATAAGTACAAATTCATATCTGCACTGGTTGTTAACAATTCAACCAGCCGCTACAAAAACTACGTTACGATCAATAAAGGTCGTTTGGATAGCGTATTCCCGGGAATGGCAGTGATATGCCCTAAAGGTATTGTGGGTATGGTGAAAAATGTTTCTACACATTATGCAACAGTAACATCAGTGCTTCACACCCGTATTTTTATTTCATCTAAAGTAAAAAAATACAATGCCAGTGGTACTGTAAGATGGGAGGGTACTGATTTTAGCAAAGCAACAATGCTTTATGTGCCACGCCACGTAAAAGTAATGGTTGGCGATACAATTGTTACTTCCGGTTATAGTTCTGTATTCCCTGAAAATATTCCTGTAGGTATAGTTTCCAGAATTGATATCCGTGGTGATGAGTCATTTTACAGACTTAGTCTTAACCTGACAACAGACTTCAGTAGTTTAAACTATGTATATGTTGTCAGAAACAGGCAGCAAGTAGAACAGGATTCTATTGAAACAGTAACTTATTCGGCCGAAAAGCAAGATAAATAATAATGAATTACAGAAACTTACTTACTTATGTGTTTTATGTAGTGCTGTTTTCAGCAGTTCAGGTTTTGCTTGTGCGGAATTTTGTGCTCTTTGGAATGGCATTCTGCTATTTGTATGTAGGTTTTCTCTTGCTTTTACCGATGGACACCAAAAGGTCTAACCTGATGCTGATAGGTTTTTTCTTCGGTTGGCTGATGGATATTTTTTATGATACGGGAGGGATGCATGCCGCAGCAAGCGTGGCAATGTGTTATATGCGCCCGACTTTGGTACGCTTTCTTACTCCGGTAGGAGGATATGATTCATCTGTTGAGCTTTCCGTAAAATCTTTGGGCTTACAATGGTTTATTACTTATGCTTTTGGGAATATACTCATTCACCATATTGTTCTGTTTTATCTTGAAGTAGCTTCTTTTCATTTATTCTTCTATACAATCATCAAAGTAATATGCAGTAGTTTGCTTACGCTTTTTGTATTGGTTCTTACAGAATACCTGATTTATTCTCCAAATAAGCTTTAAATTATGAGAGAAGGGCGTATTCGGATTATTGAGATAGCTTTTGTATTAGTTGCGCTTATCTACACCGGCAGGTTATTTTATCTGCAAATTATAGATTCTTCACTTAAGCTGGAGGCACAGAACAATGCTGTTCAGAGAACCATTGTTTACCCTTACCGTGGTATTATTCTTGACAGAAACGGTAAAATGCTTGTGGCTAATACTCCGGTTTACGATATCATGATGATACCGCGCGAGATGCGAATCTCTGATACAACCGACTTTTGCAATATTTTTGGTTTGACAAAAGAGGATTTAAGGGAAAAGATTAAACTTGCGCGAAAATTCTCTTCAGTAAAACCTTCAGTATTTATTTCGGCACTCTATAACGAAGATTTTGCACGCATTCAGGATCGTCTGGTAGATTATCCCGGTTTGTTTGTTCAGTCACGCTCTATAAGAAACTATCCATATAAATGTATGGCTAATGCGCTTGG
Organism: uncultured Bifidobacteriaceae bacterium; assembly: GCA_964572965.1. Classification (GTDB taxonomy): domain Bacteria; phylum Bacteroidota; class Bacteroidia; order Cytophagales; family UBA9547; genus CAZNHL01. The sequence continues at coordinate 35,635 of CAZNHL010000023.1, read as the reverse complement.
CTACATTGGTGAGATCAGTAAAGAAAAGATAGAGCTGGTTGGAAAAGATAATTATAAGTCTGGTGATTACATTGGGATCAGTGGACTTGAAGAAGAGTATGAGAAAGAGTTAAGAGGGATCAGAGGGGTACGCTATTCGATGGTGAACGTACGTGGTGTTGATAAAGGGCCGTTCATGGATGGTAAATTTGACACACTTTCAGTGGCAGGTAAGGATCTGATTTCTTCTATAGATATCGACTTGCAGATGTATGCAGAGACGCTGATGGTTAACCAAACCGGTAGTGTTATTTGTATAGAACCTAAAACCGGAGAAGTATTAGCTTATGTTTCTGCTCCGGCTTATGACCCCAATCTGCTGACAGGTAAGGATTTTGGGAAGAATTACAGGAAGCTTTTATTGGATCCCAAAAAGCCTTTATTCAATCGTCCCTCAATGGCGATGTATCCTCCGGGCTCAACATTCAAAACTGTTAATGAATTGATTGCCCTACAGATAGGGGCCGTAGAACCTAATGAAGTATTTCAATGCAACAGGTCTATCGTAAACTGTCACGGGCACCACAGGTCTGCCAACTTCCATCAAGGGATTCAGTATTCCTGTAACCCTTATGCATGGAATATTTTTAAAAAAATGATGTATCGGAATCAATCTTCTAACAGATTTATTGATACACGTCTCGGATTTGAAAAATGGCGAGAAGAGGTATTTAAGTTTGGTCTCGGACAAAAACTGGGAATAGATCTTCCGAACGAAAAAAATGGTAATATTCCTTCTGTAAAATATTATAATAAGTATTTCGGTGAAAACCGATGGGCATTTGAAACAATCTATTCATTGTCGCTGGGTCAGGGTGAAATTGGTATTACCCCGGTTCAGTTGGCTAACCTGGCGGCCATTTTTGCCAATAGAGGTTATTATTATACACCTCACCTTATTAAGAGAATAGGGGAACAAAAGCTGATCAGAAAAGAGTATAACCAGAAACATGAATTAGGGTATAAGAAGGAACATGTTGAAGCTTTGGTAAATGCAATGGCTGATGTGGTTCGTGCAGGTACAGCTACGATGGCACGTTCTGACAGTATTGTTATTTGCGGTAAAACAGGAACTGTACAAAACCCGCACGGGAAAGACCACTCAATCTTTATAGGTTTTGCACCAAAGGAGAACCCTCAAATTGCCATTGCTATTGTAATGGAAAATGCGGGCTGGGGAGCAACAGCGGCAGCGCCGCTGGGCAGCTTGGTCATTGAAAAATATGTGCGTAAAAAAGTACGCAGAAAATGGTTACAGGATTACATAGTTAAAGGGGTATTCTTTGAATGAGAAGAGACGAGGACTTAACACGAAATGTTGACTGGGTTACAGTTTTACTCTATTCAGTAATGGTCGTAATGGGCTGGCTGAATGTATTTGCTGCTGTGTATGATCCGGAACAGGATCAGAGCATTTTTGACCTGTCGTTAAACTCCGGAAAGCAGATGCTGTGGATTATGACTGCAGTAGTGCTTATCGTGTTTATCATGCTCATAGATTACAAGTTCTGGGATACCTTCGCTTATGTTATTTACGGAGCCGTTATGCTGCTTTTAATGCTTGTATTGGTTGCCGGAAAGGAGGTTGCCGGATCGAGGTCCTGGTTTGAAATAGGATCTTTCAGACTGCAGCCGGCAGAATTAGCAAAATTTGCCACTGCATTGGCTATATCCAAATATCTAAGTTCTGTTAATGTCAGGCTTGAAAGATTTAAAGACCAGATATCAGCAGGATCATTTTTGCTGTTGCCTGTTGGTTTGATTATGCTGCAGGGAGATACTGGTTCTGCAATGGTATTTGCATCTTTCTTTATCGTATTTTTTATAGAGGGTATGCCGCCGTTTTTGATAATTTTAGGGCTTTCGGCAGGTGTTTTACTTGTATTGACCTTATTAGTCCCTCCTAATATTTTAATGATAGCATTCGGTGTAATGGCATTGATTATCATTTTGATATTACCCAAAAAGACTTTCAAATCTGTTGGATTGGTTTTAGGAGCATTGATATTTGCAGTTGTTGTTATTCAGAGTGTGGACTATGTTATTTTTCATGTAATGAAGCCTCACCAGCAAAACAGGGTATTGTCACTGGTAAATCCTAATGCTGATCCGCTGGGGGCAGGCTGGAATGTTACCCAATCAAAAATTGCAATTGGTTCCGGTGGATTCTGGGGCAAAGGTTTTTTACAGGGTACTCAGACGAAATTCGATTTTGTGCCGGAGCAAAGTACCGATTTTATTTTTTGTACTATCGGAGAGGAGCACGGTTGGGTAGGTAGTCTCGTATTGGTCGGATTGTTTGTCGTGTTACTATTGCGGCTCTTTTATTTAGCAGATCGCCAAAAAACACGTATTGCCAGAATTTATGGCTATTGTGTTACGATCATATTCTTCTTCCACTTCCTGGTAAATATAGGAATGACAATAGGGCTCTTTCCTGTAGTGGGGATTCCTTTGCCATTTTTTAGTTATGGCGGATCGTCACTCTGGTCATTTACCATATTATTGTTCATCTTCCTGAACATGGACGCTAACAGACGATTTATTCTATAGATTTAGATTGTCGGGTTTTAGTTATTCAAACAACTAAAACCCGACAACTAACATTATTTTTATCCTACTATAAACGCTCTTTGGCTTATACTACCCATTTCAAAACCTTCATGCAGAGTAACAACCTCCTCATTTTTTTGCTGAAGTCCGAGGATATACATCATAGGTAAATAATGGTCATTGCTTGGTACAGAAAGCATTGCTGCTTTACCAAGTTTATCATAATTGATTAATGAAGTATGGTCTCTGGTAGAAAGCTTATCTTTTACAACATTGTCAAATTCCAGTGCCCAGTCGTGATGGCCGTTTGGCTCATTCCAGTTAATAGCACGCAGATTATGTACAATGTTACCTGAACCTATAATCATAACACCTTTTTTGCGAAGTTCTAATAGCTCTTTCCCCAATTCATAATGATAAGCAGGGCCTTTGGTATAGTCCATACTCATTTGAAATACAGGTACATTAGCATTTGGAAATAAGAAATGAAGTATCGTCCAGGCGCCATGGTCAAGTCCCATTTCGTGGTCAGATTGGATCGTTACTTTTTCTACCGCTTTTATCAGGATATCTGCATATTCAGGAGACCCTGGAGCAGGGTATTTGATCTCATACAATTCCTTTGGAAACCCGCCGAAATCATAGATAGTTTGCGGAAACGGGTTTGTACTGACCCAGGAACCTTTGGTGTACCAATGGGCTGAAATAACCAATATAGCTTTGGGTTTTGGTAAATTTTTGCCGATCTCAAGCAACCGTCTGGTGAAGGTATTGTCCTGAATAACATTCATTGGACTACCATGCCCTATAAATAATGCCGGTTGCATTTCTCTGCTTGGTTGTTCATTGAGAATATGGCCCAATGTTTTGAGATTTACTACACTTGCTGCACCTGCCATTGCCATTGTTGTTATAAATTTAGCTCGGTTCATTTTCGGAACATTTCTTATTAAACACTAAGCTAAAAATAAAAGTTTAAACATGTATTTTATTTTTAGAGAAAATTAGCTGAGACAGGAAAAGAAAAAAGCCATCTTTTGGGGATGGCTTCTCGAATATCAGATAAGGAGATTAATTAGCTCTGGTGGAATTTGCGGCTAACTAATTCAAATAATTCAGCTACCTGTTCATTGTCGGTATCCCAATGATACTTGTCAGCATATGTAGTCAAAAGCATATTGATGGCAGTATCATAGTTCGGGCAATTGCCGATATTAGAAAGCGCATTGTCAAATTCCCAGCTTTCACCTTTAAACAGTTCATTGATAAACATGAACTTTTGGTTGACAGTCAGCGCTGCTTTGATATCCAGCAGCTTGTTTTTAGCAACAGATTCAGCTACAGTCGCATTAGTATTGCGAAGCATGTCATTGAGTGTTAACTGCTCTTTTAAAGCATATTTTTCATGTAAAGCTTTATCTGTATCGGCTTCAGCTGTTTCTTTGATAATGAGCTTCATCTCACTAATATCTTCAGCAGGTTCCGGATTAATAGCTTCTGGTGTTACCGCTTGAACTACCGGAGCAGCAGGGGTAATATTGTAATAAATCTGTTCAGCTGATATCGGTAATACAAAAGTAAGGTGCTGAAGCAGGTCATTATTTTCAATTTCCTCTTTTTCGAATGTAGAAAGAAGGAGATCGATCTGTTTAACAAATTGACCATAAGTCAATTCTTTAATATTCTCTTCTTCAAGATGGGCTATCAGGGTACTTATAACAGGTCTGTTTATTCTGTAATATTTTTCAGATTGTTTCAGGCTTTCTATTGTTATAATATCTGAATCGCTAAAGTTTAGTTCAAAATAGAATTTAATATTGGCGCCAACCAGTATACTGTTTTTAATTGCTTTTTCAAGGATTGGCAGGAGAACGTCTTTTTTTACATAAATATTTCTCGATAGAATATTCATGAAAACTTCAAGCGCTTCTTTTACTTCATGTGCCTGATAGTTGAAGAACGGGCTTTCAATTTTAGTAATTTCCTTTTTCCATTCTTCAAAAATACTTTGAATGGTAAATAAATTGATCTGGTCAAATTTACTGAAGGTTATCAGGTCTGTACCTGTCGCAAACAATTTGCCCACGAAATATTCATCTGCAAGTTGTTTCGCTAGCTTTTTGCTGTAGTTTTCTACAAAAGAGGTATTTACTTGGTTACTGTCCATCATCTTCACTATAATCAGGTCGAAATTAGGAATAATTTAAAGAAAATGCCTGTAAATTTTAAAAGTGCTAGCAGTGAGCGTATTACTTAATAAGGCTATTTTACTTTATTGTTAAATTATGTTAATATAATAAGAAGCTATGATTTTTTGTGGATTTTTAGGGTATTATTCATTGCTAATTAGTAATTTTGTGAAATTTGCCGTGTAACTAAACGTCGGATTGGAAAAGTGAAGCTATCGACTTGGATAGCCTTAGATTTAGATAAAACGTCGCATAATGAAATATACTTCTCAACAAACAGAGGCTTACTTATTGCTAGCGGATGGGACCTTGTTCAAAGGGTTTGCTGCCGGTAAAATCGGTACTACAGGAGGTGAAATCTGCTTTAACACGGGAATGACTGGTTATCAGGAGATTTACACAGATCCGTCGTATTTTGGTCAGATTATCATCAATACCAATACGCATATCGGTAACTATGGAGTGATGGATGATGAGCAGGAGTCTGCTGCTCCTAAATTCAGTGGCTTGGTTTGTAAATCATTTTCTACTGTATTTTCAAGAAAAACATCTGAAGAGTCTCTTCAACAGTACTTCGAGAAGAATAACATTGTAGGGATCAGCGGTATTGATACCCGCCTTTTGGTGCGACACATCAGAAATGCAGGTACAATGAATGCTGTAATTTCTTCAGAATCAGGAGACCTGGAGTTTTTGAAAGCAAAATTGAAAGAAGTTCCTGATATGTCCGGATTGGAATTGTCTTCTCTGGTAAGTACAAAAGAACCGTACTTTGTAGGAGATGAGAATTCAAAATACAAAGTTTCAGTTTTAGATTTAGGAATTAAAAGAAGCATCCTGACTAACCTGGCAAGCAGAGGGGTTTATTGCAAGGTGTTTCCTGCAAAAACAACTTTTGCTGAACTAAAGACATTCAATCCAGATGGATATTTCATCTCTAACGGTCCTGGCGATCCTGCGGTAATGGATTACGAAATGGGAACTGTTAAAGATGTTTTGGCTGATAACAAACCAACTTTCGGAATTTGTTTAGGTCATCAGCTGATTGGCCGTGCCAATGGCATAGGTACATACAAAATGCACAATGGACACAGAGGTTTGAACCAGCCGGTGAAAAACCTGATCACAGGCAAGTCTGAAATTACTTCTCAAAATCATGGTTTTGCGGTGAAGGCTGAAGATGTAAAAAATAGCAGCACTGTAGAGATTACCCATATTAACCTGAATGACGATACAATAGAAGGTATCAGACTGAAAGGAAGACCTGTATTCTCAGTACAGTATCACCCTGAATCTTCTCCGGGACCACACGATTCCCGCTATTTATTTGATGATTTCGTAGAGTTGATGAAGAAATAATACTATAAAAAACAAGGCCCGATTTATCGGGCCTTGTTTTTTATAGTAAAGTGAAATTCTTTGAGGTTACCATTATTGTTAATTTTGCCATTCCTGGCTATTAAACCAGTAATAGGTAATTTAATGATCTCTACTATATCGGGCTTACTTGCTTTGTCATAATCGTATACGCCGATCTCAATAACGTCTTTTTGTGTGCAGTAAAACTCTTCCGTACTATATGTTTTGGTGATTTTTGTTACGTTTGTGGCAACAGGGCTGGTGTATATTTTTTCTCCGCCACAATCTAATTGCCAATACAAATCGGGGTATCCGGGGCCGGCATACCTAATGTCATAAGTTTGCGGATCTTTCTTTGTATTGTCCAGCGATACATGCCTTATTTCAAAGCTTATTTGTTCTAATAAAGGGGCGTAGACATACGTTTGGGCTTCCCAGTTTCCTGCACTTTTCTTATCCTTTTTTTCAAAATAACCTTCTTGCTTATTTGATGCATTTATTTTGAAGTAAGCAGGATAGAAATTGAGCTGAAACTTTATTTTTTGGTTGCCCTCAGGCATTTCCAGAGCCCTGAATGGAAATTCAAATATAAACCTTCTGTCTTGTTCATTATAGATAACAAAGGAGCTATGGAGGTGGTAGGGTCTGGGTGAGTCTTTGTCAAACAGAGTGCCTGTTGTAAAGCTTCTGGCTTGTTCTCCGGAACAGGTGGCCTCAATTATATAGCTATTATTTTGTGCCAGAGATTTTAAAAAGCCCTTTTCTGCTTTCGTGCTTATAGTAAGCCTGATTGCCTGACATTCCAAATCATCGGACCAGAGCGTATCAACTTTGGAATCTGTAATAGAAAGCTCTTTTGGAAGGTGAGCTGAGATATCCTGAAGTGATAAATTAACTTCCTCATATTGTATAGTTTGGTGTTCATGGTTTTTGTTACCGGAGCACGACCACAAGGTTGTTAGAATAGATAGGTATAATAGTGTAGACTTCAAATTTCTTCTTTTAATAAGACCAATATAGCAGGTATTTTCAAAAATAAATACCTGCTATATTTTAGCGGATCAGTGTGACTTTACCTTCACGTTTTTGTGTACCCCCCATGCCAGGAAATTCCGGATCGTATTCCAGTAGCCACGGGTAAGTGCCCATTGGCATAGGTTCTCCTTTATAATTACCATCCCATCCGCTACCATTGTTATTTACACCAGGAATATTTTCGGTGTAATAAATGATTTCTCCCCATCTGTTGAAAACCCACATTTTAAAATTCTTGATATAGGCAGCTGACAGGTCAAAATTATCATTATTGCCATCTCCATTTGGAGTAAAGGCATCCGGAATATAAATTCTTGGCGGGCAAATGCTCACCAATAGTATTGAATCCAGTGTTTTACAGCTAAACTCATTGATAATGTCAAAGTAGTAAAGTGCAGGCTTTGGAACGCTTAGTGTTCTTTCGGTAGAGCTGCCGGTTCCCGCAATAGGATTAGGATACCAGTACCAGGCTGTAGCAGGTCCTGCATCAAGTTTTGTTTCTGGAACATATGATGGATCATTTTGGAGACGAACTTCATCATAACAGAAATCGGCTTTATCCTTATTGTCAGGAATAGGTTTTACATTAAATATAATTGCTTTACCTGTAGAATCGATACACTCACCCACTTTGAATTTTACAGAGTAAGTGCCGTTGTTAGTCACAGTATAGCCAGGGGCTGTAGCGCCTGATACAGCATTTCTATTGTTGTACCATTGATATGTTGCATTTGTATACAGTGAATCTGTGCCAGCTGTCATTGTAATTGGATCTCCAATACATGCAGGAGGATTGGAGATAGTAAGGTTCAAAGGAGGCAGCATACGGACAAGTGCATTGTCTAATGGACTTTGACAACCCAGAGAGTCAGTAACAAATACAGAGTAAGTGTAACCGGCAGCAACAGCAGGTGGATTAACCTTCGGATCTGGTATAGTTGTACTGCTCAGGTCAGGGTTTGCCGTCCATGTGTATTTGAAAGGAGGATAATCCCCGGTTGCAGACGCGTCTAATTGAGCTTCCCCGTTAAAACAGATTAATCGGTCAGGGCCGGCATTTGCTACAGGGTTTAAAGTAAGTGTTATTGAATCACTAACAATACATCTGTCAAAACCGAAAACAACTTTGTAGTTTCCTTTGTCAGTTGCACCAAATGTGGAGTCAATTGCCGGTGCTACAGCAAGCGTATCTTGCAGGGTGTTTTCAAAGAACCAGTAATACTTCGCATTAGGCACTGTTGATGCCGGTGAAATATGTGCAAGTAGTTGGTTGCTCTGACCCGGAGCAAGGCACTTATTACCTTGTAAAGCAAGGTTTGGTTTGTCGTAAGTAGAAATTGCAACTGTGTCTTCACTCGTACAGCCATTTCTATCAATTACAACTAACCTGAATGTAGTATCTGAACTTGCAGTGGCAGTGGCAGTTTGCATAAACGAGAATGACTGAAAGGCAGCGTACCAGATATATTTACCTCCATTTGCACCGTCACCGGATAATTGAACCTGATTGCCTTTACAGGTAACGATGTCTTCTCCTGCATAAGCTATTGGAAGATCGTTTACTGTTAAGCTTACGCTATCTGCTGAAGGGCAACTATTACGGTCATCATTTACCGCTACAATATACTTATAGTGACCTGGTGCTTTTGGAGACGCAATGGCAAACTGAGTTGTAACCGGTACAAAGTCAGGATCAGCAAAGCCTGGTTCCGTAGAGGTAGTCCAACTGAATGTATAGTTAGGAGGGCCTACTGCACCGGTGCCGCCGCCTGTTGGTCTGGCAGTGAATTTCGCTATGCCGTTCAGGCAAATAACAGTATCCAGCCCTGCGAATACAGAAGGAATATAGTTAATAGTAATCGTAGTTTGAGCCTTGGCAGACTCGCAGCCATTGCTGTCTTTTACCAATAATTCATAAAGCGTACTTTCTTCGGGGCTAACTGTCGGGTTTTGCATGTTAGAGGTGAAACCTGCAGGAACAGAACTCCATGTGAAATCATAACCTGTATTAGAGCCCCCGCTGGCAAACCCCTGTAAAATTGCCGATGCATTAGCACAGATTGTATCAGGTAAAGATGTTGCAGCTACAGGTAATGAATTGACAGTAACCGTAAGTGAGTCTATGCCTTTACATCCTAAAGAATCTATTACATTCAGGTAATATTTAGTGGTAGCTAAAGGGCCTACTACTTGTTGTGTAAGCGTATCCGGCCCTGTCGTTTCTGTATTCCAGATGAAAGTATAGGCCGGGGTACCGCTGGTTGCACTGGCTTCAATAGTTGTTGATTTGCCGGTACAGATATTCTGATCTAAACCGGCATCCGGAATAGGTAATGACGTTGTAACTACTTTTGAAATAGCAGGAGAGGAGACGCAGTTATTGGCGTCTGTCACAATCAGAGTATAATTGGTTGTACCTACAGAAGGTGACACTGTAATATCTTTTGTGCTGGCGGTGAATCCCGGAGGGTTTGAAGTCCATGAGTAAACATAACCATTTCCTGAGCCGCCTATTGCTGTTCCCGGAATTGTAATCACATCTCCGAAGCAAATCCTTGCACTGTCTGACAATGCTGCTATTGGCAATGGTGTAAATTTAACTTTTATGCTGTCTGTGCTGATACAACCCGTAAGCGTATCGCGTACCATAATAGCATAATATGTTGAATCAAGTACGTTTGATGTGAGTGTAATGCTTGTTTCGTTACTGATAGGATCAACGCCCGGAATTTTATACCAGTTAAAGCTGCTTCCCGTTTGGGTTGCAACATTCAGTACAATGGTATTGTAAACACAGGTATCTACATCTTTGCCAATATCAGCGCCAGGTCTATTGTAGAAAGTAACAATTAGCGAATCTCTGGTACTACAGAGCGTAATTGTATCGGTGACCTGAAGTTTATATTGACCAGTTGTGCCAACGGTAATAGAAGGTAAGATTGGGCTTGTTAATATACCCCCTGTTGGTCCGGTCCATAAGTAATCATGGTCTGCAAGCAAAGGTGCATTCAGTATAAAAGTCGGGTCGCAACTTGTTAAGTTAGGCCCTAATTCTACTACTGGTTTAGGTGGTGGAGAAACTTTAACCGGACCAATGAATTTAGGGCAGTAACCTAATGCACTGTCGAGTGTCACAACAGAGTAAATACCCGGATCAACCGTAAAATAAAGTGTTAAGCTGTCGGCCTGTTTTTGTGTACCAATTACCTGATAACCGGACATATCCCCAATAGGAGGAAGGTAATTCAGCCTTTGTTCTACTACCTGATTTTTATCATCATACAACGTTATTGTATCAAATGGCAAGATGATTTTGCCTAAATCAGCGACAGCTCTGACTGCAATTTGTCCTTTACCTCCGCAAGTAGCGGCATCTGTGATACTAAGTATTCTGAGTTTATAACTTGACGGTTGGTTTACAATCACAATATTCAGCAAGGTGTCACAACTGAATTTATTGACAACCCGGACAGAGTAAACACCCGCGTATACATTGACAAGTGAATCGACATTACTGCCGACAACCTGTCCGACATTGTTGGTCCAGTAATAGTTATAAGGGCCATCCGCACCTGTAACTGACAGGTAAATTTTACCTGTCGGCTGTCCGATAGTGGTACAGGCTACATCGTTCTTGATAGTAGCAGTTACGCGTGGCCTTGGATTAACTGTAACATTAACTGTATCCAGAGATTTACAATTGGTGACCGGATCAGTTACTGTAACAATATAAGCTCCTGTTTGTTTAACAATGATTGAGGGACTGGTTTGCCCGGTGTTCCAGGAGTAATTTGCGCCGGGTACACTGGCTGTAATAGTGACACTTAATCCATTACAGAAAGAGGTGTCTTTTCCAAGCTTTACTAATGGCAAGCCAATGATATTCAATGTGTCTGTATAGGTACGCGTACAGTTTCCTGACTCATCGGTATAGATCAATGTCGGGTATTTTATACCGGGTTTAGTATAGAAATGAGATACAGGGTTCCCGTTTGCAACTATACCGTCCCCAAAGTCCCAGGCATAGGTAACCGTTCCTGTTGTTGGAGGAAGCGGTATACCTACAAAGTCTACAGCGGAACCGTTGCAGGTGACTTTTTTAGATTTTTCGAATCGTGCATTAGGTCCTTTGATTTTTATAAGCTTAGGCAGGATGATAGATCTGACACAACCTGCACTATCTGTAATTGTAAGTTTAATATCAAAAGTACCCGGTACAGAATAGGTTCTTGTTGGGTTTCTGAGAGAAGAAGTTGTACCGTCTCCGAAATCCCAAAGCCAGCTTACAATGCCTGTCCGCCCTGCTATACTCAAATCTTTGAATTGTACTGTCAGCGGAGGGCAGGAGGCTACAATAGAATCTACTTTCGGTGGACAATTACCACCTACGGCAAAAGCACAGAAGTCAGCAACGGGAGGGACTGGCGCAACAATATAAATCATTGCTTTGCTTGCAACACAACCATTAGCATCTGTTATAGTTAAAGTAACGGCATATAAACCTTCGGGGAATATTTTAGTAGGTCTTGAAGCGGTCGAACTTGTTCCGTCCCCAAAATCCCAGAAGTATCTGAAAGGATCAACGCCTGTTGAGTCAACATTGATGGCATTGAAAATGACAGAATCCCTGTCGCAAAGTTTTATAGCTCTGTATGTAAAATCGACTTTAGGCTGAGAAGGGCGGATAAGCCCCTGAACAACGTCCTGACAGCCTTGAGCATCCCTTACTGTCAATTTAATAGGGATTCCGTCTTTAGGAGATTTAGGTGGTGCCAGAAGGCTGGTGTAAGTCCTCGTGACAATAGAGTCGTTACCGCTTATTGTACCATTTCCCATGTCCCAGACACGCGAAATGATTTTAGAATTTGATGAGGATAAATCTGTTGCTTTAAGCTGGAATGGTAAACAACCGGCTGCCGGGCAAAAATCGAAATTGGCTATAGGTCCGTAAACCTGTATTAAGTCAGGGTATATTTTAGTAAATCGGCAACCTCTGTTATTTACTACTGAAAGTGTAACGGAATAAGTGCCCGGTTCAAGATAGGTAATTGAAGGGTTTCTTTGTGAAGAAAATGTTCCGTTCCCGAAATTCCAGGACTGGCTTGTTATGCCGGTTGTAGTATTACTAAAGCTTACAGATAAAGGAGCACAACCAGTTGTAGGGTTAGCGTTAATCCCAAAGGCCGGTGGTGTATAATCAGGTATGGTTACATTAAGAGTAACATAATCTTCGCAGCCGTTAGCATTTTTGACGTTTAGAGTAACCGGATAATTGCCTGGTGTAGTGTAAAAAAACTTGGCATTTCTGACATTAGATGTGTCCCTCGGATTTCCTGTCCCAAAATCCCAATGCCATTTAATATTAGGAGAGGTAGGGGTTTCGGCAGACTGATCTGTAAAGCGGATCGTGTCGGCAGTACATTGCGGTACATTAAAGCGAAAATTGGCCACGTTAGGCAAAACGGTAATGGTATAGTTAAGCCTGAATGTATCTGAACAGCCTCCTTTAAATGCATATAGGTTTACTCCGTAGTCACCAGGGTAAATATCATTAAAAGGATAATTAAGGTTTTGCTTTGTATCCTGTCTTACAAAAACTCCCGGGAAAGGCTCCCATATATAATAATCGGCAGTGCCTACAGAAGCATTTGTATACCTGACAGTATTAGGATTACAGGTAGTAAATGGTGTGGCAGGTGCTATAGTCGCGTCAGGTTTCTCTCCTATGTTGATATAAGCATTTCTTGTAAGAGTAGTAGGGCAGCCGTTAGCTGTAGTCACAGTTAAGGTAACTGTATAAATACCGGCAACAGTATAAGTATGAGATGGGTTTTGCTCAGTAGAAAGTGGGCTTCCATCACCAAAGTTCCAGCTCCAGCCTGTAATCGGATCAATCGAATTAGTTCTGTCAGTGAAATTAACAATTGTTGGTGTACAGCCGGTTAAAGGATCTGCCGTGAAATTTACCACAGGCGCAGAAATTCTAATGTAGTTATTAAGAACTATAGAATCAGAACAGCCTGTAGCATTGCTGGCATAAAATACAACTCTGTAATTACCGCTTGAATTATATTGATGTGTAGGGTTTTGAGAGGTAGAAGTGGAGCCGTCTCCAAAACGCCAGAAATAGGTCATGCCGTCTGTAGCAGAGCCATTGAAAGTTACAGTTGCAGGAGCGCTACAGCTATTTCGCGGATTTGCTGTTACAGTAAGGTTTGTCGGTTTTGTTCTTACAGTAACAAAATTAGTTTGTGTGACTGTTTTGTTACAGGATGCATCTGGGCCTGTTGTCTGAAAAGTAACAGTATAAGTTCCGGGGTTGGAATACTGGAAATAAGGGTTTTTTATATTATTCTGATCCGATGTTCCGCTTACATTATCGGCCGGGTTTCCTGTACCAAAGTTCCATTGAATGGTCTGGCCAGGAATTCTGGTTGTAGCAGGCGTAGTGTTGATGATGCCTGTAAAATTTACTCCTAAGGGAGCACAACCGTCTTTTGCCGTTCCGCCGATGCTGATAGTCTCATTATACAAGTTGACATAATTGGGTTTAGCAATAGTTGCAGAGCAGTTAGTAGCCTGATCTACAATTGTAAGAGTGACGTTGTATGAGCCAAAGGCCGTGTATGTATGAGATGGGTCTTTCTGAGTTGAAGTTTGCCCGTCACCAAAATCCCATAAATAGGTAAAAGGGCCATTAAAACCTGTAAGGTTGGTATTGTCTTTAAAATTAACCAAGAAGGGAGTAGCGCAACTTACTGTAGGGCCGGTTGTCGTAAAATCTACAGGCAATTTAGAACCAACCTGTATATATTGTTTCATCAAAACGTTTGATTGACAACCATTGGCATCTCTTACAACCAGAGACACGTCATATTGTCCGGCCGTAGGGTAAGAATAGGTCGGGTTTTGTAACGTAGAGCTACTGCCGCCCCCGAAATCCCATGTCCAGGATGTAATAGGAGCACTGCCTAATTTCGTAATGTCATTAAAATTGATTGTCAGCGGAGCGCAGCCAGTTTTAGGGGAGTTTGTATTAATGGCTGCTGTTGGTTTTGCAAATACAGTGACATAACCTGCACGTGTTTGAGTATTATTTTGGCTTCCCCCGTTTGAGATAGTTAATTTAACAGTATATGTTCCTGGTACGGTATAGGCAGCAGATGGATTGAAAAGATTTACGCCACTTGCAGTATTGCCATTACCGAAATCCCAGACAAAATATTTTACTCCTGAAGGTACCGTAGAAGCTGAACCATTGAAACCTACAATTAACGGACTACAACCGGAAGTAGCAGATGTGGCAACAAAACTTGCATTGAATTGGGCAAAAGTATGATGAGCACTCAACGCCAATAACAGCAAGAGTACGGGTAGTCGAAATAATGTACTGAATCGCAAGTATAGATTTCTCACTTAAAAAGGAAAGTTTTGGAACTATTACGTTAAATTGCGGGCTCTGGATAAAAAATACGCAATTTTTATTTATTCAAAGTAAGTTCAATTTTTGGAAAGTTTTAAACTTTTAGGGTATTAAAAGCGTACATATCGCTCAATCATAGTTTAGGCGCTAATTTGAATGCTATTCAAAAACATGTATAAAAAGTACATTTTTTATATCTTGATGCTCGTTGCTTTTCATAGCAAGGCTCAAGTATCTGCCGATTTTACGGCAGAGGCAACTACAGTTTGTACAAATACTCCACTCATATTTACCTTTATCGGTTCAGGAAACATAACTTCATATAAATGGTCTTTTGGTATCAATGCTTTTCCTGATTCGGCATTTACCAGAGGGCCGCAGACGGTATCATTCGCCACTGCCGGTCCTCAGAATGTTTCTTTAACAGTATCTGATGGTGTCTCTACAGATACAAAAACAATGATCATTGATGTTTCGAATCCTGTAAATCCGGTATTTAGTGTTTCGGGTCCGGTTAATACCATTCCGACATTCATTAATTTTAATCTTACAAATGCATCAGGAGGGGCATCATATTCCTGGGCATTCGGAGATCCGGTTTCCGGCTTTGATAATGGATCAACAGGCCAGGCTCCAACACATAAATACATTTATGGAGGTACTTATATTCCGTGTGTTACTGCTGATAATTCAGGGTGTAAAACTACCTATTGTAGCTCAATAACTATTACAGCAGGCAGTTCAGGCAGAAAAGCTAATTTTTCTATTAGTCCGGCAGGAAGCACCTGTGTAGGTAATACTGTTTCCATTAAGGATGCTTCTTCTAATATGGGCAGCGATACCCGGAACTGGGATTTTGGAGTGGGGGCAACACCTCCTTCTTATGTTGGATTAACACCCCCTTTGGTATCCTGGAATTCTCCCGGTAAAAAGGTAATTACACTTACCGTTAAAAGCGGAACAAATGATAATAATATTAAAGTCAAAGGGATTACCTATAATGTGTATGCTTATCCTGTTGCTGATTTTAACTTTACAGGCAATACATGTTCTGTACCTGCTTCCCTGAATTTCATAGCAGCCTCTGCATCAGGAAACAGTTATGCATGGAACTTTGGGGACGGTACCGGCTCAGCGTCATCTGCACCGACTAAAATTTTTAATACTGCCGGAACATACAACGTAACGCTTTATACAACAAGAAATTCATGTACTTCATTTTTGACGCGTCAGATTGTTGTTGGTGCCGGCTGTAATCCTGTTGTTCAGGCAGGCATGACAATATCGCCAAGTGAAAATGCCTGTTTACAACAAAAGTATATTTTCAATGATAGCTCTATCGGCAATGTGTCACCTTCGGGGCAGTCCTGGAGTTTTGGTGCAGGAGCAAGCCCGTCGTCTGCTACAGGTGCGGGGCCGCATACCGTAACGTATTCGTCTGAAGGACCACACACCGTTACGCATACTGTTAATGGCTCACAAACAGTAACAACAACAATTCAGTAGGATGAGGAAAGGTCTGCTATATCTGTATATAATTGTCTTTGCTCTGACAGGTAAAGATGTATTTGCACAAGATCCTCAATTGTCGCAGTATTATGCTATGCAAACGTACCTTAATCCTGCTTTTGCCGGCGGTACGCACAACAACAGAGCCATGTTGCATTATCGTTTGCAATGGCCCGACAATCAGGCTCGTTATTCAACTTCTATAGCTTCTTTTGATACTTATTTTGCAAAAAAAAAGGTAGGATTGGGTGTTCTTTTTATGAATGACAATCAGGCTGCCGGAGTAATTAAGACCAATGATGTTCAGTTGATGGCTTCTTATGAATTAAGTATTAATAAGCATTGGACATTTCGTCCTGGCTTGCAATTAGGGTTAACGCAGCGTACTCTCACTGATGCTTTTAGATATCCCAGTCAAAATAATGGTTTGCAAAGTTATGACCCGACTATTAGCTCGGGAGAAAACATAGCAGGCAACAGGATATATGCCGATGCAACAGCAGGTGGCTTATTATATAGCGAAACATTTTGGATTGGTTTGTCAACAAAACATTTGAACAGGCCTAATCAGTCATTTAACGATAATATTTCCAGGTTGCCTGTTCAGTGGGATTTACATGCAGGATATAAAATTCCTTTAGTAAGGCATGAATACTCTTATTACCTGGAAGATGCCCGTGATATAAGTTTAACTCCTGTTGTTAATTATAAAGCACAGGGGAAATCGGATCAGCTTGATGCCGGACTCTATCTGATTTATGATCAGTTATTACTGGGTTTATACTATAGAGGGCTTCCATGGATAAAGCGCTATCAAAGCGGCCTGCAAAATAATGAAGCGGTAATTCCGATGATTGGCTGGAATTACAAAGGATTAACGGTTAGTTATTCATATGATATCACAGTGTCAAAACTAAGTGGCTATACAGCCGGTGCACATGAATTCAATCTTACCTATATATTTTTTAAGAGACATAAATACGGACACAAGCCTATGAAGCGTTTACCTTGTCCTAGCCTTCATCATCAGATGAGGCATTTTTAAGACGGGATAAATAATTTGTTCATTTCCGATAAATAGGTTAATTTTGCTTCTTATGACAAAGCATGTCTTTTTTGTATTGTTAGTGCTGATAGGGCTTTCTTCCTGTGGTAAGTTTCATCGTGCTCAGAAGAGTGATGATATTCAGGAAAAATATGGTTATGCAATAGGCTACTACGAAAAGAAAGATTACTATAAAGCAGGCGTTTTGTTTGAGGAATTGATCCCTATTGTGAAGGGGCAGGAAATGGCTGAAAAATGCCAGTTCTATTATGCCAATACACAGTATCATCAGCGTAATTACATGATGAGTTCATATTACTATAAAAAGTTTGTTGATACTTATCCGAGAAGCAAGTACGCAGAAGAAGCGATGTTCCTGTATGGAAAGTCGCAATTCCTGGATTCTCCGCAACCTAGTTTGGATCAGACCAATACATATGGAGCATTGGATGCCATCCAATTATTTCTTTCTGCTTATCCTAATTCTTCCTACAAAGAAGAATGCAATCAGATGGTAGATCAGATGCGAAGAAAGCTGGAAACAAAGGCATATGACCAGACTAAGCTGTATTATAAGATTGGAGATTATAAAGCATCGGTTGTTGCTTTTACAACATTTAAAAGAGAATACCCTGAGTCTATTCATAATGAAGAGTTTGCCTATCTCAAGATAAGCGCTCAGCAGAAATACGCTCATAAGAGTATTGAAATTAGACAGAAGGAACGCTATTCCAAAGCAATAGAGTTTTACGAAGAATTCGTCGATAAATATCAAAGTAGTGTTTATCAAAAAGACGCGGAAGACGTTTACGATGAATGCGTAAGTAAATTAAATAAGTTAAGTCAAACATATCACCATAAAAATAATTAAGATGATTTCTGCTTCAATTGTAACAAGAGACATTGATAAACTAGCGAAAGAAACGGGTAACGTATATGAATCGTTAGTAGTAATTTCTAGAAGAGCGAGACAGATTTCTTCAAAAATGAAGGAAGAGTTGAATGGTAAATTGGCTGAATTCGCCTCTTCGGTAGATAATCTGGAGGAAGTATTTGAGAACCGTGAGCAAATCGAGATCTCTAAGTATTATGAGAGAATGCCTAAGCCAACAGCTTTAGCGCTTGAAGAATTCAACGAAGGAAAAATCTATCATAGAAGAAATTCTGAAAATCAATAATAAGGAAGCGTTTTGCTTGCCGGTAAAAAAATATTGGTTGGGGTAACAGGTGGTATTGCAGCATATAAGGCAGCAATACTTGTAAGGTTACTGGTAAAAAAAGGAGCAGAGGTAAAGGTTATAATGACCACCTCTGCTCATTCTTTTATTACCCCTCTTACATTGTCTACTCTGTCAAAAAATCCGGTTTACACAGAACTTGTTAAAAACGCAGCCGGCGAATGGGTGAACCATGTAGAGTTTGGGCTGTGGGCAGACCTGTTTGTAGTGGCTCCTGCCAGTGCAAACTCTATTGCTAAGTTTGCCAATGGTATTTGTGATAACCTTCTTACGGCAGTTTACTTGTCAGCAAAATGCCCGGTTTTTATTGCTCCGGCAATGGATCTGGATATGTATATTCATCCTGCAACACAGGCAAATATTAAGAGATTACAATCCTTTGGCAATCATTTAATTGAAGCAACTTACGGTGAACTTGCCAGTGGCCTCATAGGGCAGGGACGTTTAGCAGAACCGGAAGAGATTGTTGAAAAAGTCTTAAGTTATTTTAGTGTTAACCAAGCTCTGAAGGGTAAAAAGGCATTAGTAACTGCAGGGCCTACCCGGGAGGCTATTGATCCTGTCAGATTCATAAGTAATCATTCAACCGGCAAGATGGGATATGCCATTGCGGAACAACTTGCAGCAGAAGGTGCTGAAGTGGTTTTGGTAAGCGGTCCTGTTAATATGAAATTGATTAATCCTGTCATTCAGCTTGTGACTGTAGAATCGGCAGAAGAGATGTTTAATGGAGCTGCCGCAAGTTTTGATAATGCAGATATAGTAGTGTTGGCAGCAGCAGTTGCTGATTATACTCCCGAGAAGAAGTCGGAAACTAAGATTAAAAAGAAGGAAGATGTTTTTGCCTTGGCAATGACCAAAACAGTGGATATTGCACAGGAACTGGGTAAGCGAAAAACAAAGCAGGTTATAGTAGGGTTTGCGTTGGAGACAGATAATGAACAAGCTAATGCTGTTGGTAAATTGCAGAGAAAAAACTTCGATCTGATAGTTCTGAATTCTTTAAAAGATACCGGAGCTGGTTTTGGCCATGATACTAACAGAGTTACCATTATCAATAAAAACCTGCAGGAGAAAAAGTTTGATCTGAAGTCTAAGTTTGATGTTGCCAAAGATATTGTAGCAGAAATTAAAGCAGAAATTTCCCGCAGATAGTATTGATAAATAAACAGATACAGCTTAGGTTGAATTTTATTTGTATAAAACATGTTTTTGGTTTTGGATATGTGATAAATATGGTTACCTTTGCAATCCCAATACGACACATGCCTAGGTGGCGGAACTGGTAGACGCGCACGACTCAAAATCGTGTTCCATCGGAGTGCCGGTTCGATCCCGGCCCTGGGTACATCAAAAAAACCTCTGACTGAAAAGTTGGAGGTTTTTGTTTTTTAGCCCTCCATACATTAACCAATTTAGCAATCATGCCCGAAGCTGTATTTTCTGTTTAGTTTTGTGGCAATAATTTTTACCTTTGTTTAATACGGGGATGTTATTATTCCATTGTAGTATTAGATTTTATAGATTTTTAATTATGAATAAAATATTCAGGGTTTTAACTATTGTGCTTATTGCAACAAGTATAGCAACAGCACAAGATGGTAAGACAAAGGTTTCTTTCGCTAATTTTGATTCTAATCTGCTTAAAACTCTCGTTTTAAAAAATCTAAATTTTGTACGTGATACACTTCGTGTGGGTCGCCAGTTGGAAGAGGACAGTGTATTGGCTTTAGCTGCTAAAAACCATGTGGCCTACCTTGTTAAAACGGGGAAAAACACACACAAGCAGGATAATAAAAAAACAGCAACCGTTAGTGATCGCGTCGCTTATTTTAACGGTAATTATTCAGAATTGGCAGAGAATAATGGCTCAACTTTTATCGGAAAGTCAGTTTTGCTTAAGAAAGAAAATAAGAAGGTCGTTTACGAAACTTATGGAGATGCCTCTGAAGGGATAGTCAAAGATATGTTGACTTCTTCTTCCCAGCTTTTAAATCTTGTAAATGAAAACTTTAGTAACATCGGTATTGGTATTGCTGTTGATGAGGAAAGTAAAAAGATTTACCTGGTGGCTGTTTTGGGTAATAAACCTTATTTCCATCCGGCAGGTGTTTTACAACCCAAAGATGCCTATGGTTTAAAGCTCAATAACGAGGGTGAATGCATTGAATGTAGAAAACAGGTTAAAAATTTCCCTTTAGACCTGAAGTATGGTGTTAGGGTTGAAAATAATGAGGTTTTGTTTTATTTCAGTGATCTCAATGCTTTTACTCAGCTTACAGAAAAGGCAATTGATGCCATTGCTGTAGATGTCATTAGAAGAGCACAATTCCCTTGTGATGCTCCTAATATTTTGAATGCTTCTCCGATTAACAGAGGCGTTTTGCTTAAGCCTGTAAAAAAGAAAAACTTATTAAAAGGAAACAGGCTGGTAGCGGAAAATCAGCTGTTGACTAAAATCGGAGATTTGCCTGTGAATATGGCAAAAGAAGAACTGGAGTTCAATATTCTTTATATTAAGGGAAAATCGCTATGTAGTTATCAGGTTCAGGCTAATCCTCAGATAGATTCACTACAGCTTTTGCCAATGGGTTTATATGTGGATACATTGACACCTAATGCGCAGTTATTGATGCTTGCTAAGAAAAATCAAAGAGTACGGATTCCTTTAGATTATGACCACCGCCAGGCATCATACAATTCTGAAGAGTTAAAAGC
>CAZNHL010000023.1:0-14517 GCA_964572965.1 uncultured Bifidobacteriaceae bacterium | reverse complement strand
GTTTGATTATCTGAACTTAAGTCAATATGATATTCAGTCTTTGGATGTTTTGGTAATGACAGAAGTAGGGACAGATACAATAACAGATCGAAATGTTGCATCTGGATTAAGTAAATCAATTCTGGAAGCATTTCAGTCTCAACAAAAAAACGTAATTCCCCTTTCTGTGGAAATTCGTAAAAATTGGGCTCAGCTATATACAGATATCAGTAAGTCTTCTTTCAGAAAAGATGGAGAAAAATCCCGTTCTGATTTAATTGCTCAACTAAACAGTGCTGTTAAGTTTAAAGATTCTTTAGTCATTTTAGGGAATAATCAACGTAAGGTATATGTTTTTGCGAGACTGCAATTAAAGCGCGATAAAATACAGTCGCAGGGAAGCTCAATAGCTGCCAGATATAGAAAGGCAATTGAAAGTGATAATGAAAAAGAGCTATTGGTGGTACAAAAAGAATTGTTTAATGCTCTTTATTACAAAGAAGTGAAAGCTTCTTTGCTTGATAGCCTTGTTATTCCTAATAATGCCAAATTTGCAAATGCTTTGGTGAATCAGGCTACTTTCAAATTTATCCTGGATTCTAATAGGGTACAGGAAGTGTATGATAATTTGTTGAGTATAAATCAGCTGAGTAAAGGTAATGTAAAGACTTTATATAATCTGGCAGCTTTGCATATCTTGTTGGCTTCTCAGGACCAGACTATTGACCCTTCTGAGCTATTGAATGAGGTGAATAATCTTTTGGTTTATGGAGCTGATAAAAAAGCTGTAAACAGGTTGAGTTCTAATGTCTATTTGTTGAGAGCAGAGAAAGCAAAACGTTTAAAGCAGCTTAAAGCCCGTAAAGAAGCTTTGAAAGTTGTTATTGCAAATCATAAAGGTACTGAAATGTCAGAAGAAGAGGCGGCTGCTTTTGGAGCAACTTTTGACCGTTTTAATGACCCTGATGCAATGCATGAATTGCTGACTTCTTATGTAGCTCAGGACTATGCCGGCAAAGAGGTATTGCTTTCCTTTCTCAAAGTAGGTGTTTCTGATAAAGATATTCTTGGCGATCCGAGTTTGCCTGTGATTCTGGAGAATGCTTATACTGTTGCTCCGAAAGAAGTGTGTGAATTATATACAACAGAGGGTATATCTTATCAGTTACTAGATAAAGCATCATTAAAGAAATTTTATTGCAAAAACTGCCAATAAAGTTTTAAGAAAAGGTCATATTAAGGTCATGATTTCTTAAAATGAGTGATAGTTACAGACAGGTATAATATTGTTAATTTGTCTGTTTAAGCAATATAAAAACCATGTCACAGAAAAAGAAAGTACTCTTTATTATTAATCCGATTGCCGGAGGTAAAAACAAAGACCATGTACCCGGCTTAATTAAAAAACATTTAAAGAACCTTGAGTATGAAGTTATCATAACTCAAAGGCCTCACCAGGCCACAGAGCTAGCTGAAAAAGCCGCAGCTGATGGGGTTGATGTGGTAGTTGCTGTGGGTGGCGATGGTACCGTAAATGAGGTAGTAAAAGGTATTTTACATACAAAGGCCGTTTTGAGTATTGTTCCATTCGGTTCGGGCAATGGGCTGGCCCGCCATTTAGGTATACCAATGGATGTGGCAAAATCGATAGACTTTATTAATAATGCTGCAAGTCAGAGTATTGATGTATGTACGTTAAATGGAGAACCATTTGCAAACATGGCAGGTACTGGTTTTGATGCTTTGATAGGGAAATTGTTTGCAGAACAGAAAGGAAGGGGATTTAGTACCTACATATCTACTACGCTTCGCGAATTCGCTAACTATAAACCAAGGAAGTATACTTTATATTTCGATGACGAAACTCAGAAAGTTGAAGAAGAAGCTTTTCTGATAAGTTTTGCCAATTCAACTCAGTATGGTAATAATGCTCATATTGCCCCGAAAGCAGATATTCGAGACGGTAAGTTAGATATTTGTATTATGAAGGAATTCCCTCTTTATGCAATGCCGGGAATTAGTATTCGCTTGTTTGCAAAATCATTGGATAAGTCTAAGTACTTAAGATATTATAAAGCCTCTAAAGTAGTAGTAGAGCGTGAAGAATCTGCCGCGGTACATTTGGATGGAGAGCCGTTCGTAATGGGGCAACGGTTAGAGTTAGAAGTATTACCCTTGAGTTTGAACGTATTATTAAAGAATGTCTAAGAAAAATAAAGGAAAACTTGGCGTAGTTTATTCTACAGACGAGAACTTTCAATACAGTTTTGAAGGAGGTGAAGATCAGGAAACTTTACCTCCTCAACAACAAAATCTTAAGGTGCAGCTTGATAAAAAGTTGCGGGCAGGGAAGCAGGTTACTTTGGTTACAGGTTTTGTTGGTAAAGACGCTGATCTGGAGAGTTTAGGAAAACTGCTTAAAAATAAATGTGGAGCAGGAGGGAGTGCCAAAGACGGTGAAATTATCGTTCAGGGAGATTTCGTTGTAAGAGTAATGGAATTTCTTCAAAAAGAAGGATATAAAGTAAAAAGGGTAGGTGGTTAGAAAATCGGTATTGGATTAACAACGATTGGAGGAGTTTCAATTATGTTGCTTGAGTTACATTCCCTGTCTTTAATATAAATTGAAAATTTTAGGGTATCATTGCCCAGTAGAGGAGGGGTAGCTGTTGGAACTATCATCATAGGTAATGTAATCCTGATTGTGCCTTCCAGTGGCATTTTTTTGCCTTCAGGGTTCAATACAGGGAAATTTCCGTTAAAGTTGAAATCAGGATCATCAGTTGAGAAGGAAGTGATTTTTTTAAACTCCCCATCTTTTTTTACCCACCAGTCAATCAAATAATTTTTTGGACAATTTTCCCAAACTCCGCCAGAGTCCTTGTTGTTTGTGCCAAGATTCCCGTCCCCATCTTTAAAATCAATAAAAACTCTTAATGAATCGTTAGAGGGGAAATCCTGAAAACGGTTAAATGAGATATAAGGAATATTGGAATATTCAGGAGGACGATTGCAGGAATGAATTGCAAAAACGCTTATAACCGTGAAAAGTATATAACTCCAGTATCTCATTGAGGTAAATATAGTAAAAAGACTTACAAGCCTATGGATTTATATTAACTTTGTTGCCTGATGGAAGGTTTCAAAGAGTCATTTAAAAGTACGATTTTTAGTACTAACTCGTCTGATTTTAACGAAAAAGCATTGGCTTTATTTCGCTATCAGGCTGTCAACAGTGAGATCTATTCAAGATATGTTACTTTTAGAGGTATTGACCCTTACCTGGTAACTGAGCTGTCGCAAATTCCATTTCTTCCCATAGATTTTTTTAAAAGCTTTGAAGTGAAGTCCGGTGAATTTGATCCGGAAGTAGTTTTTACAAGTAGTGGTACAACAGGACAGGTTACCAGCAGGCACTTTGTTGGGGATACAGCACTCTATATAAAAAATGCCCGGATAATTTTTGAACAGTTTTATGGGAGGCTGAACGACTATGTTATTTTCGCTTTGTTACCCTCCTATTTGGAAAGAGAAGGTTCGTCACTGGTATTAATGGCAGAAGATTTTGTAAAGGAAACAAAATCAGAATTGTCCGGTTTTTATTTGAATGAACACCAGCTTCTGGTTGATAATTTAAATAAAGCAGCCCTGTCCGGGAAAAAGATACTGCTGCTCGGTGTAACTTTTGCTTTACTGGATTTGGCAGAAAATCACAGCCTTAATATCCCAAACCTTATTGTAATGGAGACGGGAGGAATGAAGGGACGCCGGAAAGAAATGATAAGGGAAGAAGTACACAAAGTATTGACTAAGGCCTTTAATGTTGACTTTATCCATTCAGAATATGGAATGACAGAGTTGTTGTCTCAGGGGTATTCTGCAGGAAATGGGCTGTTTAATGTTCCTGCCTGGCTCAAAGTACTTATTCGTGACCCCAATGATCCTTATGCTGTGGGTAATATTTTGCAACGTGGAGGCATTAATATAATAGACCTTGCTAATATTGACTCGTGTGCTTTTATCGAAACAATGGATTTGGGTAAAATGTATCCTGATGGTAGTTTTGAAATCTTGGGAAGGTTTGATAATTCTGATATCAGAGGTTGTAATTTGATGGTGTTGTGATTAATGTTTAGTGTGTTTAGTGCCATTTTTTTTGAGTTTTTTCTAGTAAAATATTTATTGGAAACCGTAGTTATAAAATATATTATCACTCAATTTTCTTTCGATTCCCTTCTCTGTAGCTAAACATTAAGTTAAGTTTGTGCCTACTAAAATCTTTACATCAGTTTCGTTCGGTGTTTATTCCATTTTAGAACGATAATTATCCATTTAGATATGAGTATCAATAAATACAGTGCAGTATTAACACAAGATGTAACGCAACCGGCAGCTCAGGCAATGTTGTATGGTATTGGTTTGACAGATGCCGATATGGACAAAGCACAAGTGGGTATTGCAAGTATGGGTTACGATGGTAACACTTGTAACATGCACCTAAATGACTTGGCTCAGCTTGTTAAAAAAGGGGTTTGGAATAATGATCTTGTTGGTTTAACATTTAATACGATTGGTGTTAGTGATGGAATGAGTAACGGAACGGAAGGGATGAGATATTCTCTGGTAAGCCGTGATGTTATTGCCGATAGTATTGAAACAATTTGCGGCGGGCAATATTACGATGGAATCATCGGTATTCCTGGTTGCG
This sequence comes from uncultured Bifidobacteriaceae bacterium, assembly GCA_964572965.1. Taxonomy (GTDB): domain Bacteria; phylum Bacteroidota; class Bacteroidia; order Cytophagales; family UBA9547; genus CAZNHL01. The sequence goes on along the minus strand of CAZNHL010000023.1, from coordinate 9,830 downwards.
ATAAAAATATGCCTGGTACCATTATGGCCATGGCGCGCCTGAACCGTCCATCTATTATGGTGTATGGCGGTACAATTGCGGCAGGTCATTATAAAGGCCAGGATCTGAATATCATTTCAGCTTTTGAAGCATTAGGTCAAAAGCTTTGTGGTAACATCTCCGATGAAGATTATAAAGGTGTAATAAAACACGCATGTCCGGGAGCGGGTGCCTGTGGAGGTATGTATACTGCTAATACCATGGCTTCTGCTATTGAAGCATTGGGTATGAGCTTACCTTATTCATCATCTAATACAGCACTTTCCGAAGAGAAAAAAGCAGAGTGTCTGGAAGCCGGCAAGTATATCCGTATTCTTCTGGAAAAAAATATTAAGCCATCGGATATTATGACTCGTAAAGCATTCGAAAATGCAATACGCAGTATCATTGTTCTGGGCGGAAGTACAAATGCTGTATTGCATTTTATTGCAATGGGTAAAGCTGTTGGAGTTGATATTACACAGGATGACTTCCAGCGCATGAGTGACATTACGCCTATGCTGGCTGATTTTAAACCATCAGGGAAATATTTGATGCAGGATTTGCAGCAATATGGTGGTGTACCAGCTGTATTGAAATACATGCTGAACGAAGGTTTATTACATGGAGACTGTTTAACTGTAACTGGTAAAACGGTTGCTGAAAACCTGGCTGATGTGAAGTCTATTATGGACTACGATCAGAAAATTGTATATCCGCTTAGTAATCCATTGAAAGCGACAGGCCACCTGCAGATTCTTTATGGAAATATTGCTCAGAAAGGTTCAGTTGCTAAAATTTCAGGTAAAGAAGGTGAGAAGTTTACTGGCCCTGCCAGAGTTTTTGATGGGGAAGTAAAACTTATCGCAGGTATTCAGGATGGTACTGTAAAACCAGGTGATGTAGTAGTAATCATTAATTCCGGTCCGGTAGGAGCACCAGGTATGCCTGAAATGCTAAAACCGACGTCTGCAATTATAGGTGCCGGTTTAGGTAAGTCTGTAGCATTGATTACAGATGGCCGTTTCTCTGGTGGAACGCACGGGTTTGTAGTAGGCCATATTACTCCTGAAGCTTATAAAGGCGGTACAATTGGTTTAGTACAAAATGATGATATCATTGAAATTGATGCGGTTAACAATACCATCAATGTGAAAGTATCGGATGAAGAGCTTGCAGCCAGAAGAGCTAAGTGGGTTCAACCTGCATTGAAAGTAACAAAAGGAGTACTTTATAAATATGCGAAGACTGTGGCTGATGCCTCAGAAGGTTGCGTAACAGATTTGTAATCAATAATTTATATATAATACAATCTCCGAAAAAAGAGGCGTATGAAAATCAAATTAAGAGGAGCTGACTACTTCGTGAAAATCCTGGAATTGCTAGAAGTGGACGAATTGTTCGCTTATCCGGGTGGGGCTATTTTACCTATCTATGATGCACTGGCATTGGGTAATGTAAAGCACACTTTGGTACGGCATGAGCAAGCAGCTGCATTTGCGGCACAGGGCTATGCTCGTGTTAAAAACAAACCAGGATTTTGTCTGGCAACATCCGGACCAGGGGCTACGAACCTTGTAACCGGTATTGCCGATGCTTATGGCGATTCAGTACCAATGGTTGCTATTACCGGCCAGGTTAATCTTGATTTGATAGGCACAGATGCATTTCAGGAGACAGATATTACCGGTATCTGCCTGCCAATTACTAAAAAATGTTTTTTAGTAAGACGTTTGGAAGATGCTGAAGATATTTTCAGAACAGCTTACGAAATTGCCATCAATGGACGTCCCGGGCCTGTATTGATTGATGTACCAAGAAGTATTCAGCTATCCTATATAGAGCTTGATGAAGATTGGGCAGAGAAGTTCAAAAAACCTCAGTATAAGAGATTATATAAAGTAAAAGATGAAGAATTAAAAGCGGCCGGAGAACTTGTTGCTGAAGCAAAGAAGCCGTTGATCATTGCTGGTCATGGTAACCTGCTTTCTGATTCTTATGAAGAATTACGTGAATTTGTAAAGAGAGAGCAAATTCCTGCTGTTTCTACTATTCTTGGAATGGGAGTACTTCAGGATAATGATCCTTTATACTTTTCATGGTTAGGTATGCATGGAATGAAGTATGCTAATACTGCAGTTCAGGAAGCAGACTTAATCATTGCATTGGGGATTCGCTTTGATGATCGTATTACTGGTCGTTTGAAGGATTTTGCTCCTAACGCTAAAGTATTGCATGTCGACATTGATGTGTCTGAAAGTAATAAAAATGTGAAAACAAATGTGTTTTTACATGGTGATTTGAAATTGGTTTTGCAAAACTTTCCAAAGACAATCACTGAAGAAAATAGGAAAGACCGTGCAGAATGGGTGAATCGCTTAAATGAGCTTCGCAATGAGTACCCGATCAAAGAAGTAGATTATGATGTGTTTAACATGATAACTGCAATCGATGTATTGGAGAAAATGTCTCCTGAAGATATGATTGTTGCGACTGACGTAGGTCAGCACCAAATGTGGGCCAGCCAATACCTGAACAAAATGAAACCTAATCATTTCCTTACTTCGGGCGGATTAGGTTCAATGGGATTTGGTTTCCCGGCAGCAATGGGAGCACAGGCAGCTGCAAAAGATAAAAATGTTTGGTGCGTAACCGGTGACGGTTCTTTCCAAATGAATTTACAGGAGCTCATTACCTGTGTTCAGGAACAATGGCCTGTGAAAATCTTATTACTTGACAATAATTACCTGGGAATGGTACGTCAGTGGCAGGAACAGTTCTATTCCCGTAACTATTCAGGTGTAGATATTTTGAACCCTGACTATGAATTATTGGCTAAAGCTTATGGAGTAGCATCTGCCACAGCAACAAATGTTGAAGAATTAACAGATGCAGTAAGACTTGCTTATAAAACAAAAGGCCCATTCTTGTTGCATTGCAAAGTACTGAAAGAGGATAACGTTTTGCCAATGGTGCCTCCGGGCGCAAGTTTAAGTGAAACGGTATATTATCCGGATAGAAATTTGAAAACAGACGAACTTAAAAAGAAAAATGCAGAAAAATTATTGGTTAATAAACTGTAGCCATACACCGGAGTCTCTTGATCGTATCATGATGCCATTTCGCAAGAGAGGTATGCTGATAGAAAGTCTGACTTATGATAAAGTAGACAACCTTACTGCTGTTTGTAAAGTTAGGTTTGAAGAAGATGAAGTAAATACGAACCGTATTTACAAAAACCTGATTCGTTTAGAAGATATTAATACAATCGAAGTTTTAGGATAATTAAATGACACAAATCATTACAAAGCTATCGATTGTCATTCCTGCTTATAATGAAGCAGCTACTATTCATTTTATTCTGAATAAAGTGAAAGCTGTTAAGCTGATCAATGATATTCAAAAGGAGGTGATCATTGTAAATGATTGTTCCAAAGATCAGACTGAAGAAGCTATTCTGAAATATAAATCAGAAAATCCTGAGCTCAATATTCAGTATTTTAAACATGAGGTGAATAAAGGTAAAGGTGCTGCTTTACACACAGGAATCAGCAAAGCAACCGGAGAATACCTTATAATACAGGATGCGGATTTAGAATATGATCCGGAAGAGTATAATGACATGCTGAAGCCTGTAGTGAGTGGATTTGCCGATGTTGTTTACGGCTCTCGTTTTGCAGGCGCTAATCCACATCGGATTTTGTTCTTCTGGCATACTATCGGTAATAAGTTGTTGACATTTATGTCTAATGCACTTACTAATCTGAATCTGACAGATATGGAAACTTGTTACAAGCTCTTCAATACCAAAATGATTCAGGAAATTAAGCTGGAAGAAAAGAGGTTTGGTTTTGAACCGGAAGTGACGGCCAAAATTGCAAGAGTTCCGAAAATCAGAATTTATGAAATTGGAATTTCATATTACGGAAGGACTTACGAAGAAGGCAAAAAGATTGGCTGGAGAGACGGCTTTAGAGCAATCTACTGTATTATAAAATATAATATCTTTAAATAGTTCAGATACTGTAAATATAGAGCCTCGAATAATAGTATTCGAGGCTTTTCTTTTGTGGGTACAAGTATTTAGTATTTTGATGGCAGTATGAAACAAGCTTCAATTCCTGTTTATAGTATTGAAAAATTCCACCGGAATGAGGCGGGGCTTACGACCAATTTTCAGGTTGAAGTATTTGATGCCAATCGTCACTTTCATGTAATTTACCCTCATCGGCATGATTTCTATGAAGTGCTTTTTTTGACTCAGGGAAGTGGTTTTCATGTAATTGATGACAAGACTTATGAGATAAAACCCAATACGATTTTTTTTCTTTCTCCCGGACAGATTCATACGATCGAACTCTCAAAAGATGTGTTCGGGTATATTTTTCTTTTCACGGCTGATTTCTATCTTTTTAATAAACAGAATAGGAATGCCATATTGGAGCTGCCTTTTTTTTATGATCTGACCAACGATACACCCCCATTGTTGCTGAAAGAAGATCAGGTCTCTCTGTTTACTGATCTGTTTAAACAAGGGGTAAAGGAGTCGGAAGCCGGGCTGGCAGATTCTGCACGGATTGTAGCAGCTTTACTGGATATTATTTTAGCTTACTGCAAGCGATTCTATCCGATTGTCAATACAGAAAAAACACAAAAAGGAAAGATGCTTGTTAAGCGCTTTAAACAGCTCATTGATGAGAAGTATCTGGAAAATATCGGAGTAAAAGGTTTTGCGGATCTGTTAGCAGTAACCCCCAATCATCTGAATGAAACAGTAAAGCAGTATACAGGGCTCACTGCTTCATCACAAATTGACCAAAAGGTGGTTCTAGAAGTTAAACGCTTATTGAAACATACAGAATTGCCTGTTACTGAGGTTTCAAATCATTTTAATTTCCAGGATCAGTCTTATTTTAGTAAATTTTTCAAAAAGCATACAGGTTTAGCTCCGTTAGAATACAGAAAGCAGTGCTAGGCCTTGATATCTTTTGCTAATTGAACCCTTTTATTTATAGCCAGCGTACACTTATGTAAAAACGTTACTATGGCTACAATCCCAATTATTCAGAAAAAAACCGGTGGAGTGTCATATGTGAATGGCATCCTAAGGGTTATCCTAGGTTTAGTGATACTTGGAAAAGGAGCATTCTTTTTACAAGACAATTCCTCGTTTTACGGATACATTTCAAATGCAGAAATGGGTTTTTCGCATTTTATGCTACTACATTTAGTGGTTATGTCCCACCTTGCAGGAGGACTAATGATTATTTTTGGTGTATTAACACGGTTTTCTGTAGCGTGCCAGGTTCCTATTTTAATTGGAGCATTGGTTTTCGTAGCAGGTAATTCAGGGGTGAACGGAGACTTTTTCTTAGCCTTGATTACATTGCTATTGAGTATATATGTCTATGCTACAGGTGGTGGTGGTATGTCCTTTGATAATTATATGAACACACACCCGGATGGAGAGACTCATAATACTTATAAAAATGGGAATGATTTGAGTCTGTAGAAATTTGAAATTCAATAAAAAAGGTGCCTGATTTATAAATCAGGCACCTTTTTTATTGAATTTATGAAGATATTAAACATCCCAGACAGTACTTCTTTTTCTCCGATAATGCCTGCGCATGTCCATAATAAATGCCAGAGCAAAATAAATAATAATAGGAGAGCCAAATGTAAAGAATGAAAGATAAATAAATGTCATTCTGATAGAACCAGATGCAAGGCCCAAAATCTCACCAAGTTTGGTGCAAACGCCAAATGTCTGGAATTCTAAAATCGCTTGTAATCTCCTCATTTCCAAAACTGTTTCGCCAAATATACAAAAAAACTTAAAGTGTCAGAAGCGCTTTTTAAAAATAACAAAAAGATAATTTGTATTGTAGAATACTGTTGCGCGTTATTCTACATATTGGGTAATTATTCGGCATTTCATAATGACGGTTTAAGGTAAACAGGTAGAGGAGATTAATATTTGACGTTTAAACTTTGAATGAGTATTTTTGGTATGATATTTAATCATAATAGGCAATTGTAATAATATAGGTTTAAACACTGGGATTCTATAAGTAGGTAAATAAAAAAGCAGGTTTTCTGGATTGTCATTTTAAGAGAGATTATAATTTTTCCAAATAGCATGTTTAGCGGAAAACTATTACTGAAATAATTCGTGTTGTACTTCCAATTATCTATATTGAGTGAATATTTTAAAATCAAATCATAATTTTCCCTATTGCACAGGTTAAAATATTGTAATACTTTCGCACATAACAGAATTTTTAAATTTTGAACAAATGAGAAAACCTAAATTTTATTTCTTAGCATTATTGGCGTTAACAGCAGCGGGTTCCGGTTGTTCGTTAAATAAAATGGTTAAGTTAGCTAAGGAACAACAATTGACTGTAACACCTTCTCCTCTTGAATTACACGGTGATACAGTTCGTTATGAAATTTCAGCTGTTCTTCCAGTGAAACTTCTTAAGAAGAATAAGTTTTATGTATTGAAGAATCAGTATGTAGCTCCAAGCCAAACTGTTGAGTTAGGAGATATTGAATTTAAGTCTACAGAGTTTCCTAATGCGAAGAAAGAACAGCCTAAATTGGCAAAGAGTTTCTCATTTGCATACAATGATAATTTGAAAAAAGGGGATTTGAAGCTTCAAGGTACAGCCTACAACGCTTCAAAATCTAAGTCTAAGACTACTGACTGGTTGCCTGTTGCAAAAGGTATTGTCACTACTTCCCGTTCTGTAAAAAATGTTTACTACATCAGCTATGCTGATCACGGATATAATAACAAAGAAGAATTAGAGCCGACTAACGTAGGTTTTACTTTCAAAAAAGCTTCTTCTAAATTGGAGAAAACTGAATTGAAAGGTGCACAGGGTAAAGCCCTTGAAGCATTCATCGCTAAAAAGAACGTTACTCGTACAGTTACTATCACCGGTACTCACTCTCCTGAAGGTGCTGAGCGTGTAAACACTGCTTTGTCTAACGATCGTGCTAAAACTGTTGAAAAGTACTATAGAGAAACAATGAAGAAGTATAAGTACAATAAAGGTACTGCTGATTCTATCTCTTTCGTATTGAAAGCAGTAGTTGATGACTGGTCTGCATTTAAAACTGCTTTGGCAGCTGATGCTTCCGGCAAATTGACTGAAGCTGATAAAAATGAGATCTTGGATGTTGTTAACAACTATCCTGGTGATTTTAATCAGAAAGAACTTCAATTGCAAAAATTGAAATCTTATAAGTATGTAGTAAAAAGCATTTATCCTGCTTTGAGAAATGCTACTACAGAAGTTCTGACAGTTAAACCTAAGAAAACAGACGCTCAGATTTCTGTTTTGGCTACAGGCGTAGCTAACGGATCTGTTAAAGCAGATACTTTGACTGATGCAGAATTGATGTATGCTGCTACTTTGACTCCTGATTGGACTGAAAAAGAGAAAATATACACTGCTGCTACTAAGAAAAATGATACTTGGCAGTCTCATAATAACTTAGCTGCCGTTTACCTTGAGCAGGCTAAAAAACAAGCTGATCCTAAGGAAGCTGCTAAATTTGTAGATAATGCTTTGGCTCAATTGAACCTTGCTAAACAGAAACAAGAAACTGCTAATGTTTATGCTAACCTTGCTACTGTTTATGAGTTGAAAAATCAGAGAGAAGATGTATATGCGGCAGTTGAAAAAGCTACTTCTTTATCTACAGATGAAGACATCAAAAAAGGTGTTAATGGTATCAAAGCTGTAATCGAAGTTAAAACAGCAAAATATGATGCTGCTGTTGCTGATTTCAATAACGCTAAACTTGATGATGCAGATGTTATCTACAACTTAGGTTTGACTTATTTGTTGAAAAAAGACTACGATAAAGCAAAAGTGAAATTTGATGAAGCAACAACTGCTAATCCAAATCTTGCTGTAGCATATTATGGTGGTGCACTAGTAGGTGCAAGACAACAAAATGCTGATCTTGTTGCTGCTCGTTTACAAAAGGCCATTCAGTTAGATGATACTTTGCGTGCAAAGGCATTGGATGATTTGGAATTCCTTCAGTACTGGGAAAACCCTGCATTCAAAGCAGCAGTGAAGTAAGATATTCTTATTCATAAAATAAAGAGTTCCGTTCCTAGAGCGGAACTCTTTTTGTTTTAATGGCGAATGATTGTTATAGGGAAAAAATAACGTCTCTTATCTAAATTCTCACACCTCACATCTCATTTATCTCTTGTGATTTGCGATTAAATTTTTAATTTTACAGACCCGAAAAAAGAACTTTTAAAGACATGAGAGAAATACAGTTTCGTGAAGCCCTTAGAGAAGCAATGAATGAAGAGATGCGTCGTGACGCAAGTATCTTCTTAATGGGTGAGGAAGTGGCTGAATATAATGGTGCCTATAAAGTGAGCCAGGGTATGCTGGATGAATTCGGCCCTGAGCGTGTGATAGATACTCCAATTGCTGAGCTTGGTTTTGCCGGTATCGGTATTGGTGCTGCAATGAATGGACTTCGTCCGATTATTGAGTTCATGACTTTTAACTTCTCTTTAGTTGCAATTGATCAGATTATCAATGGTGCAGCTAAAGTAATGTCAATGTCTGGTGGGCAGTATTCTTGTCCTGCAGTTTTCCGTGGCCCAACGGGTAATGCTGGTATGTTGAGTTCTCAACACTCTCAGAACTTTGAAAGCTGGTATGCTAACACTCCTGGGTTGAAAGTTGTAGTTCCTTCTGATCCTGCTAGTGCAAAAGGCTTGCTGAAAGCTTCTATTCGCGACAATGATCCTGTAATTTTCATGGAATCAGAGTTAATGTATGGAGATAAAGGACCTGTTCCTGAAGGGGAATTCATTCTTCCGATCGGAGTTGCTGAAATTAGAAGAACAGGTACTGATGTAACTATCGTTTCTTTCGGTAAAATGATGAAAGTGGCTTATGCTGCTGCTGATGAATTAGCAAAAGAAGGTATTTCTGCTGAAGTAATTGACTTACGTACAGTTCGTCCTATTGATTATAAAACAATCGTTGATTCTGTAAAGAAAACCAATCGTCTGGTAGTTGTAGAAGAAGCATGGCCATTAGCGGCTATTTCTTCTGAAATAGCTTATCACGTACAGCGTTTTGCTTTTGATTATCTGGATGCTCCGGTAATACGTGTAAACAGTGCAGATTTGCCATTGCCATATGCACCAACATTGATTGATGTTATCCTGCCAAATGTTGATAAAACAGTAAAGGCTGTGAAACAGGTAATGTATAAATAAGCTTTTAAAGATCTAAAAATAAAAAGGCTCTGAAGATAACTTCAGAGCCTTTTTATTTTTATTCAAAAATCAGGTGTTTAACAGATTCACCAGACTGGGCAAGCTCCTTAAGAGAGTCAATACCTATATCAAGATGCATGGTAACATAATCGGTGGTGACTTTTTTATCGCTTTCAGACGTTTTTACACCGTCAGGTGTCATTGGGTTGTCTGAAACCAGCAGTAAAGCACCATGAGGGATACTATTCACAAAACCAACAACAAAGATGGTAGCCGTTTCCATATCAATAGCCATCGCCCTGATATCTTTCAGATATTCTTTAAATTGTTCATCATGTTCCCATACCCGACGGTTGGTTGTGTAAACAGTACCTGTCCAATAATCCTTTTCATGTTTTTTAATAGTAGAAGAAACCGCTCTCTGTAATCTGAAAGACGGGAGTGAAGGTACTTCAGCAGGTAGGTAATCATCACTCGTACCTTCGCCACGAATGGCGGCAATAGGCAATATTAAATCTCCTACTTTAGTTTTTTTCAA
>CAZNHL010000022.1:28036-53267 GCA_964572965.1 uncultured Bifidobacteriaceae bacterium | reverse complement strand
CGGCTCCTGTTCTAACTGATCATGAAGCTACTATTTGCCCTGGCAAAAAAGCTACCCTGACAGCCAATACCAATACCGGCGAAAGCGTACAATGGTATGATGCAACAATAGGTGGCAATTTGCTATTTGCAGGGTCAGTATTTGAAGTAAGTCCAACAACAACCACTACTTACTATGCTGCCACTCTTTCAGGCAGTTGTACAAGTATTTCAAGAGCATCTGCAAAAGTCATATTACTTGCCGTTTGTCCGCTATATGCGAACAACGACAGTGCCTTAACAACTTACATGACTCCTGTTACTGTAAATGTAACGGCAAATGATATGGCTGGTGCAGGAACACTGAACCTAACCACATTGAATGTTAAGCCTGGTTCAGGCGAAATCCTAAAATCGATTACGATACCCAATCAGGGAACATTCTCTGCCGACAATTCAGGAAACGTTACATTTACTCCTGCTGAAGGCTTTACAGGAACAGCCCAGCTTCTTTATACACTTCAGAATAACCTGGGTGAGATACTTGCTCCCGGATTATTTATTGTAACTGTTGGCCCAAATGCTCGCATTGACAAAACGAACACTGTTAAAAACGTGCCGGTTAGCCTTGGTGACATTACAATAAATGATATTGACGAGGAAGGTATCAACAAAGCAAGTATTGATCTTGACATTAATACACCCGGCATTCAGACAAGCAAAACCATTTCAGAAGGCACATTTGCTATACAGAGTGACTCTACAGTATTATTTACACCTGCGCCGGATTTCAAAGGGACTGCCAGTATCCAATATACTGTAAATGACAAAATAGGAGCCAGATCGTTACCAACTGAAATTACAGTATCGGTTGGAGAAGTAGCATTGTTTATCCCACAAGGGTTCACTCCTAACGGAGATGGCATCAACGATTACTTTGTAATACATGGTATAGACGACTTAGACGTTTCTATTTCAATTTATAATCGCTGGGGCAATGTGATCTATGGTGACAAACATTATAAAAACAACTGGGACGGCTCTCTTAACAAAAGTCAGGATGGCAGCAGTGCAGCAAACACCAAACTAAATGTATATGAAACTGACAAAGCTCCCGAAGGCACATACTTTTATATTATAGAGTTCAATGGCGGTGAAATTGAAAGCAAAAACGGCTTCGTCGTAATCGGCCGATAATTTGACCTATACTTTTTACTTAATACAATGGCTATGACACTTAAATCTATATTACTCGCTTCAGGTATTGCCCTTACAGCAATAAATGTAAATGCTCAACAAAGTCCGGCATATTCACAATATATGTTCAATATGCTGGCCGTTAACCCTGCTTATGCAGGAAGCAGGGACGTACTCAGTATGACAGCACTTTACAGACAGCAATGGTCAGGAATTGACGGGGCTCCTAAAACTTTCTCTTTCAGTGCAGATATGCCTGTAGCTCGCGAAAAAGTGGGTCTGGGTATTAACCTCTACAATGACCGTATCGGGGTTTCAAATACCACCGGCTTCGGAACTAATTATGCATTCCGCATTAGGACAGGCAAAGGAACACTGGCATTAGGACTTTCTGCAAGTATAACCCAGTACAGAGCTGATTATACTTCTCTATCAACAAGTCCAAACGGACAAAGTGACCCTTCGTTCAATCAAAACATCAATACGGTTAAACCAAACTTCGGAGCAGGGCTTTACTATAGTACCGACTTCTTCTATGCCGGAATAGCAGTACCAACTTTAGTTAGTTACAACATCTCCGGACTGGACAGCGTGGTCTCTTACCAAAAAAGAAGCTTCTTCGGTATGGCAGGTGTCGTATTCAAACTAAGTGATGAAATCAGGCTCAAACCATCAACAATGGTTAAGTACATGAGCGGGGCTCCGATGCAAATTGACCTTAATGCAAACCTTTGGCTACGCGACATCATAGGGCTTGGCGCTTCATACAGAACAGGTGATGCCATATTAGGTATGATAGAAGTACAGGCTACGCCGAACTTCAGACTGGGATATGCTTACGACTATCCTCTAACCCGGTTAAGAACTTATTCTTCAGGCAGTCACGAAATTATGCTTAGATACGAATTTGCTACCAAAAGAAACAAAATCGTTAGCCCAAGGTATTTTTAACAACCTCCAAGCCGGATTCCCAAATTCTTAAACCACAAGACTATGAAACGCTCACTTTTTATCCTAGCATTCAGCATTGCCTTCTATAGCACTAAAGCGCAGGTAAACTCTCTCATGAGCCAGGGAAACTATCTCTATGAGCACATGATGTATGCTTCAGCAATTAACTATTATGAATCTGTACTGGAAACAAGCCCTTCACAAACCGAGGCAAAAACAAAGCTGGCAGATTGCTATAAAAGAATCAATGATTCTAAAAATGCAGAACGTCTCTATGAAGACCTGGCCCAATCCGACAGCACCAATGCCACTTACGTACTGAATTATGCAGAAGCACTGACCAAAAATGGTAAGTACAAAAAAGCACAACAATGGTACGGGAAGTATGCAACCCTAACCGGAAATGATGCCAGAGGACAAAAATTCGAGGCTACCCTTAAGGAAATCAACAAGCTATATGCTGATTCCACTAAGTATCAGATAAATTATCTGTCCATAAACTCTAACGAACCGGACTTTTCTCCAGTCCTCTATAAAAGAGGCTTGGTATTTTGTTCCGGCAGAAATAAAAACAGGCTCACAGTACAGGACAACTCACCTTTTCTTGACCTGTATTATATCGAAGACACAGCTTCAATTGTAGCACTGACAAACAAAACAGGAATCCGTACAGACGATTATACTCCCAAATTTTATACAGGAGATGAAAAAGAAAAAAAATCTTCGGTTTACCAGAATATGCACTCAGATGAGACTATTGTTACCAGCAATGACACTAAAACATTGGGATATCGCACAGGTGTTAATTTGAAAGACACAGCAAACAACACATCACAAACTGAAGTGAAACATTTTTTCAATGTCAACTCAAAAAGACATGAAGGCCCCTTTTGCTTCAGCAAATCTCAGGACACCATGTATTTCACCAGAAATAACACTAAAAAGTCAAAAGACGGCACTACCAAGCTTACTATTTTCACAACAGTAATGAAAGATGGTAAATGGTCAAAACCTCAGCCATTCCAATACAATGACAGAGAGTTTTCGACAGGCCACCCGGCACTTACTGCTGACGGGAAAACATTATTTTTCGCTTCCGACCGTCCGGGAGGAGTAGGAGGCATTGATATCTGGTATTGCAAATGGGAAGATTTCCATTGGGGAGAACCCATCAATGCAGGAACTGCTATTAATACAAAAGGTAACGAAATGTTCCCGACTGTAGACCATACCGGCAACCTTTACTTTGCTTCAAATGGCCTCGGAGGTCTTGGAGGGTTTGATATTTTCAAATGTCTGAAAAATTCAAACGGGACTTTTGGAAACCCACACAATATGGGCTACCCTATGAATTCTATGAAAGATGATTTCGGGCTTCAGATGATTGGCTCCGGACATGGCTTCTTCAGTTCGAACAGAAAGAATGGCGGCCATGATGATGACATCTACCACGTATCTGTTCTTCACAAAGATCCTCTATGGGCAAAAGGAATTGTAACTGAAGTAAGTAACGACCAGCCAATTGGCAATGCTTATATTTTCCTGAAAGATGCTAAACAAAAAGAATGGCTTGACACTTCTATCACAGCTATTACTTTACATGACGGAACATTCTATATTGAAGGGTTGCTGGACTACGACAAAGAGTATTCGGTAATGGCAACGGCGGATTATCATGACTCTTCTACAGTTACCATAAGCACCTTCAAACATGAAGAAGGAGACACACTGTTTGTAAAACTTCAGTTAAGACAGGTTAAGCCGAGTATTGCTTTGACAGGGACAATCCTAACATCCGATACAAAGGAACCAATGGCTAACATGAAAGTTGTTCTTTACGACACTAAACGTGAAAAAATCACAGAGTATATAACAGCAGCTGATGGTAAATATGCATTTGCACTGGACACAAATGACCAATATACTATAAGTTGTGTAAAACCAAACTGTGGTTATAATTACGAGAGGATCAGTACTTATAACGTCAAACACAGTAAAGCTTATCGCATCAATATGGACATGGTTTGTAAAGGAGATGTTATTGTAATGAACGACATTTTCTATGACTACAACAGTGTGGAAATTCGCCAGGATGCCGCAAGCGAGTTAGACAAAATGGCACCGCTATTCTTCAAATATCCTGACATGCAAGTAGAACTGAGTTCACATGCCGATTGCCGGGGAGGTAAAGAATATAACCAGAAACTAACAACTGAACGAGCCAAATCAGCCGTAGCCTATCTGATAACCAGAGACATTCATCCGTCAAGAATGGCTGCTGTAGGTTTCGGAGAGCAAAAACCGGTAGTTAAATGTGCATGCGATGACAACAAATACAAAAAGATATGTACAGAAGAAGAGTTTCAGCGAAACAGGAGAACAGAATTTAAAATTGTAAGAATCGGAGATAAAAAACCGGAAGTCAGCAGTTTAGCGCCAAAACAATGATATAACATAGATAAGGGTGAAAAAACCGGGAAAATTTCCCGGTTTTTTTTATATATTCATAATACACACTAAACATTTAGTATTATGAGGAAAGTTAACTATTTATTAATCACAGCTGTACTTTTTGCATTCAGTGCTACAGCACAGGAAATTAAATTGGGAGTAAGAGGTGGGCTAAACTTCGCTAACATTACAAAAAATCAGCCCAACAACCTGAGTACACGTATCGGGTTCAACCTGGGAGGAGTTGTTGACATTGGCCTTTCCGAACACTTTTCAATACAACCCGGCCTTCAGATTTCTACTAAAGGAGCAAAATCGGGAAGTGACTACATATTCAGAACCACTTATCTTGAGGTACCTGTATATGCTTTATACCACTACAAACTTGAAAAAATCAGTTTCTTTGGAGGAGCGGGCCCTTATCTTGCACTAGGTGTGGGAGGACAGGAAATTGCAGGAGGTAACAGACAAAGTATTGCATGGGGAGAAAGCGGAGCATGGCACAGGGGCGACGCAGGACTTGGCTTTATTCTTGGTATTGAGATCAAACCGGGCTTCCAGGCTGGCATCAATTATGACCTGGGCTTAGTTAATATTCATAAACAAGCCAACGGAGGAGATAACATCACAGCTTACAACAGAGTATTCGGCCTCTTTATCGGCTATATGTTTGATTTGAGCAAATAACTTTCTTTTGTTAATTATCATAAAAAAGTAGTCAACAACTTTGTTAATTCTAAAACTTTTCTAAACTTAACGTAGGTTGTTCACTCAACGTGAGCCAGAGTTTTTTTATCATTTTAACCCCACATTAAAACAAATGAAAAAAGTTCTATTGACGGTTGCAGCTGCTGTAGCAATGTTTTCAGCAAATGCTCAAATTACTAATGACAGAGGTACATTCACTAAGCCTGCTGCCGGTGAGTTCGCTTTTGAAACTCAAATTTCTCCAAATATTGTTGGTGGTGGAATATTTAACCTGAATGACCCATTTCTACAAAATCTAAGTGGCGGTATCAGCTACGGAACAATCGCAGCTAATACAGGTACTGCAAACAGTTTTGCTCAAGTGAACCCTTCCTTCCCAATGTTAAAAGGGCGTTATTTCCTTTCTGACGGACTGGCTTTAAGAGCACAGTTGGGTGTAGTTACTTCAAGCAGAACTATTGACAACGACGGCAATAAAGACAGAATTGCTAAAAACGGTTTTGCTTTGGCATTAGGTCTTGAAAAGCACTTCACCGGTGCTGAAAGGCTTTCTACTTATGCTGGTGCTGACATCCTTTTTGGTGTAGCAAACGGAAATGCTAAAGTTGCAACTCCTGCTGCTGAATATAAAAGCTCTCAGACCGGTATTGGTTTTGGTTTAAGAGTAGTTTCAGGTTTTGACTACTACTTTATTCCTAAAGTTTATTTGGGAGCTGAGCTTGGCCTTGGTCTTGGTGTTAACAGCTATGGCGTTGTTAAGGCTGAAGGTGGTGGTCTTACAGATGGTAAAGTTAAATCAAGATCTTTCCAAGTTGATCCGTTTATCACTCCTGCTATCCGTTTAGGTTACAGATTCTAGGATTTTAGAAATCTAGATATTGGAAAACCCCGCCATAAGCGGGGTTTTCTTTTTCAGACTGTTTCAGAATAACAATTAACGTCCTTAACGTAACTAAAAACTAACAACGAACAACTATTTTTCTCTAAAAAGCGGTATCTTTGCGATTCGTTAGGTTTAAAGCACCCAAACACATTTCTGATGATCATCTTCGCAAAAAGTGAAAACGGCAGTATCTACGCCGTAGAGAGTAAAAATCCCGTTACAACTGCTACCAAAGACAAACTAGCCTGGTTATTGAGTGGCGAAGTTCTTGAAACTTCTTCCCTTGAAGGTTTTTATGTTGGCCCGCGTAAGGAAATGATCACACCGTGGAGTACCAATGCCATGGAAATTACCCAGAACATGGGTATTGAAGGAATTATCCGTGTAGAAGAATTCTTAAAAACAGATTCAGAAAACACAGAATTCGACCCGATGTTACAACGTCTGTACAAAGGATTGAATCAGGAAGTTTATACTATTGATGTAAAGCCAGAGACAATTGTTGAAATCAGCGACATTGCTGCATATAACCAGTCAGAAGGGCTTGCACTAAGCAACGACGAAGTAACTTACCTTGAAAACCTTTCAAAAAAACTAGGTCGTAAGCTAACAGACAGTGAAGTATTCGGTTTCTCACAGGTAAACTCAGAACATTGCCGTCACAAAATTTTCAACGGTTTGTTCGTTATTGACGGAGAAGAAAAACCAACTTCCCTTTTCAAACTCATCAGAAAAACAACTGAAACAAACCCTAACAGAGTTGTTTCTGCTTATAAAGACAACGTAGCCTTTGTAAAAGGCCCGAAAATAGAGCAGTTTGCTCCGAAGTCAGCCAACAAAGCCGATTTCTTCGAAACAAAAGAATACGATTCAGTACTTTCCCTGAAAGCTGAAACACACAACTTCCCGACAACTGTTGAACCATTCAACGGAGCTGCTACCGGAGCAGGTGGAGAAATCCGCGACCGTCTGGCAGGAGGAACCGGTTCTTTGCCATTGGCAGGAACAGCGGTTTACATGACTTCTTACTCCCGTCTGGAAGAAAATCGTAACTGGGAAAAAGCTTTCCCTGCGCGTAAATGGTTATACCAGACACCGATGGATATCCTGATCAAAGCTTCTAACGGAGCGAGTGATTTCGGTAACAAATTCGGACAACCTCTTATCGCTGGTTCTGTGTTCACATTCGAACATCAGGAAGGTGATCAGAAATATGGTTATGACAAAGTAATCATGCAGGCCGGCGGTATCGGTACAGGTAAACTGAAAGATGCTATCAAAAAAGAACCACAAGCTGGTCAGAAAGTAGTAGTAATGGGCGGCGACAACTACCGTATCGGTATGGGTGGCGCGGCAGTTTCTTCTGTAACTACAGGTGAATTCTCAAACGCTATCGAATTGAACGCAGTACAACGTTCAAACCCTGAAATGCAGAAGCGTGTTGCCAATGCTATCCGTGGTTTGGCTGAGTCTGACGCTAACCCAATTGTTTCTATCCACGACCACGGTGCAGGTGGACACTTGAACTGCCTTTCTGAATTAGTAGAAGCAACAGGTGGGGTAATTGACCTGAATGCACTTCCTGTTGGAGACCCTACCCTTTCAGCAAAAGAAATTATCGGTAACGAATCTCAAGAGCGTATGGGCTTACTGATGAACGGCAAAGACATCGCTTTATTGAAAGAAATTGCTGACCGTGAGCGTGCACCACTTTATGTAGTGGGTGAAACTACGGGCAACATGGACTTTAAATTTGAAGACAAGAAAACAAGCCATAACCCTATTGACCTGAAAATTGAAGATATGATCGGCAAGCCGCCGCGTACTGTCATGACTGATGCTACGCAGAAAACGAACTATGCCGATGTAACTTATGACTCTTCTAAAGTAAAAGAATACCTGGAAGCAGTATTACAATTGGAAGCTGTTGCATCTAAAGACTGGCTAACGAATAAAGTTGACCGTTCTGTAACAGGCCGTGTAGCAAAACAACAGACAGTGGGTGAAGTTCAGCTTCCATTGAACAACGTCGGCGTAATGGCTGTCGATTACCGTGGTGTAAAAGGTATTGCCACTTCCATAGGTCACGCACCGGTGGCGGCAATGGTTGACGAGAAAGCAGGTTCTGTAGTAGCGATTGCTGAAGCATTGACAAACATCATCTGGGCACCAATCGAAGACGGACTGAAAGGAATTTCTTTAAGTGCAAACTGGATGTGGCCTTGCAAAAACAAAGGTGAAGATGCGCGCTTGTACAATGCAGTACAGGCAGTAAGTGATTTCTCTCTTGCATTGGGCATCAACGTTCCGACAGGAAAAGACTCCCTCTCAATGACGCAGAAATATGGTAAAGATGACAAAGTAGTTTCTCCGGGTACAGTAATTATCTCTGCAATCGGCGAAGTAACTGATATCCGTAAAGTCATAAGCCCTGCCTTGAGCGCACAAGGTGGCACTTCATTGTGGTATATCGATTTGACAAGAGACAGCCTGAAACTAGGCGGTAGCTCTTTTGCTCAGGTTGTAAACAAGTTAGGAAACTCTGCTCCTACTATCAAAGATGCCAACTACTTCAAAAATGCGTTCACAGCAGTTCAGGAACTGATCGAAAAAGAATTGATCCTTGCAGGACATGACGTTTCTTCAGGAGGTCTGATAACTACATTGCTTGAAATGCTTTTCCCTAACCAGAAAGGCGGTTTGAATGTAGACATTTCTGACCTTGGTACTGATGTGATAAAAGCATTGTTTGCTGAAAATCCGGCATTGGTGATTCAGGTGAAAGATGCTTCTGCTGTAGCTGAAGTATTGGCAAACCACGGTGTAAAAGCGGTCAAACTAGGTGAACCAACTGCTGACAGAACTTTGAAAGTAGCTGGTCTTACTTTCGACATAGATCAACTCCGTAAAACCTGGTTCAAGACTTCATTCTTATTAGACAAAAAACAAAGTGGTGTTGCACAGGCTGAATCAAGAAACGAGCAGCTTGGCAAACAACTAATCACTTATAAAATCAACGATAGCTTCACTGGTAAATTATCACAGTTTGGTTTAAGCCGTGACCGTAAAGAAAGCGGTATCAAAGCGGCTATCATCCGTGAAAAAGGCTCTAACGGTGACCGTGAAATGGCTTACGCACTTTACCTTGCTGGTTTCGATGTAAAAGACATTCACATGACTGACCTGATCAGTGGCCGTGAGAATTTGGAAGATGTTAACTTCATCGTATTCGTAGGTGGTTTCTCCAACTCTGATGTTCTTGGTTCTGCTAAGGGCTGGGCAGGTGCATTCTTATACAACGAGAAAGCAATGCTTGCGCTTCAAAACTTCTACAAACGCCCTGACACATTGAGTCTTGGTGTATGTAACGGTTGCCAGTTAATGACTGAACTGAATCTGGTTTATCCTGAGCACGACAAGCACCCGAAAATGCACCACAACAATTCTCATAAGTTTGAGTCTTGCTTCGTAACATTGGATGTATTGGCTAATGAGTCGGTTTTATTGAAGACATTGACAGGTTCCCGTCTTGGTCTTTGGGTAGCACACGGAGAAGGAAAATTCCACTTGCCAAAAGCAGAAAGCGAATACAACATTCCATTGAAATATAGCTACTCAGCATATCCTGGCAACCCTAATGGTTCTGCTTATGACACTGCTGCTATCGTTTCAAAAGATGGTCGTCACCTTGCAGTAATGCCTCACCTTGAGCGTGCAGTGTTCCCATGGCAGACAGGACATTATCCTGAAGATCGCCGTAAAGACGATGTTACTCCTTGGATCGAAGCATTTGTGAATGCTAAGAACTGGGTAAAAGATAATGTTAAAAAGTAATTAAAGATTTACACAAGCACAAAGCTCCATCATTCAGGTGGAGCTTTTTTTATCTGTATAACTTCCGGAAATTGCTAGATTGCAAATAAATAACCCTGCATGAAAACGACACTACAAATCATAGCCCTTCTCGCTTTGTCCTTGCAGGCTTCTGCTAAATGCTCTCCCGGAGGGCTCAACTTCTGGCCTAAAGAACAATCAGTAAAGCAAAATTCCATATTCCTAATAGAAGGATATTCTAACAATCAGGAAATTATTGCCGGCCTTGGCAAAGAATACAAAATCTTCCTGCACTCAAAAACTTACGATGTGTTCCTGATCGTTGACAAACTACACGAAGGTGATTTCCTGGTTACACAGGCAATACTAAAACCTACACAGGAACTAATTGCCGGAGAAACTTATAAACTGGTCATTCTGGACAATTCCGGCAATCTGGTTAAGACACAAGCTATAATTCTAAAATACATCAAGATGAAAGTGTGAGCTGGACAGTTGATACAGGGGTCGACAATATTCCTCCAAAATGGATTACGATCCCTAAAGAAAAAAGCAAATCATATATTCATGCAGGTTGTGGACCCGAAATAAATGTCAACTTTCAGTATCAGATAACAGAAAAATCAGAATATCTCTTCAAAGCAACTGTTAAAAATATCAGCAAGGGTACGACAACTGTTTACTGTGTCCCCTCCAGAGAAGGGCTAATAAAAATCGGCCAGAACATGTGCTTCGGAGCATTTCGTCTGGTTAATGGTAAAAACTTCGAAGTAAGATTCTCAGTCATAGATGCATCAGGTAACGAAACACCTCTGACCGGACCAAGTATTAAATTCTCCGCACCGTCTGAATAAACCATTACAATGCAAAACTTCTTTCTGAAAGCCGCCGGAGTCCTTCTCCTTTTATATGCGATCCTGTGTGGGATCGGTTATTTCATACAGGAAAAACTCATTTTCTTCCCTGAAAAACTAGCCGACGACTACCAATTCCCTTTCGACCAGAATTTTGAAGAAATAAAAATCAAAACGCAGGACAATGAAACCCTTCACGGTCTTTTATTTAAAGCACAACATTCAAAGGGGCTCCTGTTTTATCTTCATGGAAACGGAGGCGCTCTTGATTCCTGGGGAGGTATTGCCCAAACTTATACAAACCTGAAGTATGACATCTTTATTCTGGACTATCGCGGCTATGGTAAAAGCAGTGGATCAATTAAAAGCCAGAGCCAATTTTATGATGATGTTCAACTGGCATACAATCATCTCAAAAAAAGATATACAGAAGACTCAATTACTGTAATAGGATATTCTATAGGAACAGGTGCCGCAACAAAACTTGCCTCAGAAAACCACCCAAAACTTCTGATACTGCAAGCACCTTATTACAGCCTTACCGACATGGTCAAACATCTCTACCCTTTTGTTCCCACATTTATCTTAAAATATAAATTCGAGACAAATAAGTTTATCAGAAACTGTAAAATGCCCATCGTCATTTTTCATGGCGACCAGGACAATGTCATTTACTACGAATCTTCTTTGAAACTGAAAGAGAACCTGAAAAGTACAGACCGGCTAGTCACTCTATATGGTCAGGGGCACAACGGTATAACCGACAACCCCTCCTACCTGGAAGAGATGAAAAAACTCCTGTCCGAATAAACAAAAATAAAAAGCTCCGCCTCTGAGAAGCGGAGCTTTTTCGCACGTTGTATTATAACAACTCCTTTTGATTAACCTTCAAAAAGCCTCTGAAAACATTCGGAGGTTTTCCAAACTATACTGGTTTAACTCTAGTTAATAGTGTAATGCTTAACCAGCATTTAGGCTCCTTAAAATTTCCCAAAAGTTGCATTTTAAAACCGATATAGAGCTTTACATTTTTGTATTAAAACTTAACAAGTGCTTTTTTTACCTAAAAAAGCAAGTCTAAAACCGAGTAAAAGCAGATCTTTGAAAAGTATTCAAAGCTTACTAAAGAGAAAAGCTATCGCTAAATGAGTTTAGCAAAAGGCTTCAAAAAATATAGTATTTTTGCCTTAGCAGGAAAAACCATCCCTATGATCATAGAGTTCAACGAAACGTTTGCATCCTTTCTGGATGAATTTGAAGTGCCGGAGAATTTTGTCTTTTCAGTAGACATTCCCACCGAAGTTCAAAAAATCCTTGACGATGAAATTATCGTATCAGACCTTGGCATCAGTTTGAAGTCATTCAAACCGCTTTACAAAGTCACCAAAAACAGCGAAAACACTTCTATTATAGAAGACAAAACCAACTGCTTCCATGTTGATTCACACATCAGTCCGGCAAACAACAAAAAAGCATTTCTGCTGGGACTAAAAACCTTGTTACTGCTTGCCGACAAATTCGAGAAACAGGATATTACAGGGGTACGTTTCTGGTATTCATTTCAGACACCTGAACTTGGTCGCCAATTTTTCAAATCCATCGGTCTTGGTGACGAAGACCAGCCAATCAGCGACCGCCTTAGCTTCCACACCATGCGCGAAGGCGAAGAAATAGTAGAAATCAATAATGGGGAAAAATCATTCTGGGGGATATTGATGATTGATATTTAACGTAGAGACGCGATGAATCGCGTCTCTACAAGTCCGCCACCTACGGAGGCACTGTAAACATGGGCTTTTCCTACCAAGGTCTCGCTTCCCGAATAAATTCGGAACAAGCTCTCCGGAGATATTCAAATTTTGAGATATAATGGATGCATCAAACTTGTGAACCCGCCGGCTTTGAGATAAATTGTATCAATTTTCAAAACTCAGGATGAAACCTACTGCAACAAAACGCTATAGAAATGTAATACTGAAAAGTAAACCGAAGTACGTCCTTGCAATAGTCATTTCAATACTATTTCTATTAGCAAGCATTCTGGTTTCATTCTTCTGGGGTATTGTCTTCTGGGGTTTTATAGTATTATTGGCTCTTGTACCCTTATTATATCCAGGAATCAGGGTATTCTTTTTAAACACAAGAAAATACCAGGAACATTTCACCGAGCTACACAACTCAAGCGGCATTTTTTCTTATATCACCGAAAAAACTTTTCAGGTAAATACAAAGCAGGCTTGTTATGAAATAGACTGGCTGGCCATACAGGCCATATTTGTATATAGGGTAGTAGATGGGTATGCCGGCCCGCAAGTTTGTATGGACATCTTTTGTGACAATAGTATTCATTTTACCTTTTCGGAAGAAACTGCCGGATGGAACCGTTTTCTCGTAGAAATTGAAATCAATTTAGCGGTTACAGAGAAAAACTGGTATTCTACTATAGATGAATTAAAAATCGGGGAATTAGTTCTCCTTTATGAACGGGAAAGGAGATCTCTGAGCAGAGCAAAAATGATATACTATTAAAAATTCCTTCTATTTTTACGATTCAAAAACTTATTCAATTGAGCTGGCTAGACAATTTAAAATATGTGCTTGGAGGGGATGATACTTCTCCAAAACTTGAAAAGGGTCAGATTGAAAGCCTCTTTAAAGAGGAAATGCAAAAAGTGCTGCCTGATTTTTACTTTTTTTCTTATGAAAAGGACCACTACACATTCCAAAGAGTCCGAAAGCTAGGCACTTTCGACCTTTATGAAGCATTCCACATTTTTTGCTCACCCGGTAGTTTTGAGTGTTCAATATCATCTAAGCTAAATCAGGACCTGATCAAGCATAACAG
Source organism: uncultured Bifidobacteriaceae bacterium (assembly GCA_964572965.1). GTDB lineage: Bacteria > Bacteroidota > Bacteroidia > Cytophagales > UBA9547 > CAZNHL01. The sequence continues at coordinate 39,566 of CAZNHL010000022.1, read as the reverse complement.
CGAGTATAACACAGGGTTCATCAACCCTCATATTACGCTAATTGCTTTGAAGAAAGCAGGCCCTATAACCACAAATGAAACATATTACTTCCATAATGGGAGAACAATGCGCACCACCAAAGTTATCCAACAGATAGTAAAAGACTATACGGAATACGGTATTCCCTTTTTTAACAGATATTTAAACGATCTGAACAAAAATGTATTTGTAAAAAAAGGGATAGAATACTTTACTGAATTAGGGCCTGTAGATAAAAAAGAAATAAAAATACAAATAGAACTTCAATTAGCAGAAGGCGAACATTTGCTTTCAAATGTAACGCACCCGTTTTATATAAATCTGGTAGAAAAGCTGCAAGAAATCAAAGATCAACCAAGGGAAATCAGACAACAGGCTCCCCGAATTGCATTTGATCTGACCCAATTATATTTATCTGATCAGATTGCTTTATAAAATACCTCTAAACCAAACGAGCCTATTTATCTGCTTATAAAGGGCTTGCAGCAAGCTTAACCACCTTCACCGGCTCATAAAGTAAAAAGGAGTTCCTCTTTAGATAAAAAAGGAACTCCTTTTTACTTTAAAAAATATGTCTGTGCAAAATAGCTCCCAATTTCCTGATTCCTTCTTCCATTTTTTCGGCACTATTACTCGTAAAATTCAGCCGGATTGTATTCCAGCAATCATTTTTCTGATAGAAACTATCTCCAGGAACAAACATAATTCCTTCTTTGACAGCATCATTCAATACAGCTCTTGCACTTATATCCGACGGTAATGTAAGCCATAAGAACATACCTCCTTCCGGTTCAGTAAACTTTACCTGAAAAGGTGTATAGCGTTTAAGCAGTGCCACCATCAGATTTTTTTGTGCTTTGTATTGCGCTTTTATTCTGCCGATATGTTCATCGAGATCATTATCTGAAAGGTAACGATGCAGAATACGTTGAGACAGGAAATTTGAATGAAGATCAGAAGCCTGTTTCATTTTATTGATCTTTTCCATGATTTCAGCAGGTGCTGCCAGCCAGCCCATACGCATGCCAGGCGCTACGATTTTCGAGAAAGAGCCTAGTAGTATTGTCTGCTCATTATTGAAAGATTTAATGGACGCCGGAGTTTTCTCTCCGAAACATATCTCACCATAGGGATCATCTTCCACGATAATTGTGTGCGGACTGAACCTGCTGAAATGGTCTGCAATTGCTTCCCTTTTCTCCATGCTATAGGTAATTCCAGTCGGATTATGAAAATTAGGAACACAGTAAAACATCTTTATATTTCTGCTCCAACAGGCATCCCACAGCTTTTCAGTATTGATGCCGTCTTCTTCCAAATCTATCTCTGAAAACACAGGCTCAAACATAGACAGGCATTGAATAGCCCCAAGGTAAGAAGGCCGCTCGATCAATACATTGTCGCCGGGGTTGATAAATACTTTGCCGATCAGGTCAAGGGCCTGTTGAGATCCATTGGTGATCAGGATATTTTCAGGCGGTATGTACATACCCTGCTGCCGGAGATAACGTTCTGAAATAAATTGCCGCAAAGGGTAATAACCCTCTGTAGTTGAATACTGCAAAGCATTAGCCCCGTCGGACATGAAAACGTCGGCAGCAGCTTTGGCAAGCTGACTTACAGGAAACAGCTCCGGATTTGGCAAGCCGCCTGCAAATGAAATAATACCGGGCTGAGAAGCTGTTTTGAGAATTTCCCTGATAAAGGACATTGGAACTGTGTTTACGCGGTCGGCAAATTGATAAGTTGCTGTTTTGTTCATGATTATGTTTGTTTAAGTTTTACTTGGAAAATGGGCAATAAAAAAGCCCGGTGTTACCCGGGCTTAGATTATAAAGTGTACACAGTAGACACTATCATCCGGCCCGGAAACATGGAAATGCGACCGCTGCAACGACAGATGATACTGATGTGTAAAATTGATTCATGTACTTTGAGATTATTGGTCAATAAAAAACCCGGCCTTTGCGGGACCGGGTTCGTTGTTAAATATGTTTATTTAAACACTTACGCCACGGCCATAAGAGACAATGCTGCCACTGCCACGACCGATACGATAATATGTGTAAATGTGTTGTTCATGCTTATATGTTACAATTGTAAAGCTTTTATTTCAGAAAACAAAACTGACTAAGTAGTCGCTTTTACTTTACTGCATTTCATTTTTGCCAACTGCCGCAATGTAATCATTTTTCCATTTTCAGGATCCCATAGTTTCAGGCTAAAGCATTTCCAGATCTGAACCGGGCTCCATGATGTTTTAGTCACTGTTTGAAGTTCAGGTATATTGTCCATTGCTTCTTTCAAGCGATAAAACGGAATACGGGAGTTCATATGATGCACATGGTGATAACCAATATTACCCGTAAACCATTGTAATACAGGATTCATTACCATGAAGCTCGTAGAATGCATGGCTGCTATTTCATATTTCCAGTCATGGTTTTCTCTGAAAATGGCCCCCGGGAAATTGTGCTGAGAATAGAAAAGGTAAGATCCCATTGCAAAAGCAATAAAGAAAGGTGTAAACCAGCTGATAAAGAAAGCTGCCATTCCAAAGAAATACCAGATAACTGCTCCCGCTGCAATGTGAAAAACCAAGGCCAACAGAGAGTCCCAGTGCTTTTTAGAGCTTTGTACGAATGACTTTACATTTAACCAGTAAATGAATAAAGTAAAGTAACCCATAATAATTACAAAAGGATTCCTGTTAATGAGATAAAGCTGCTTTTCTCCTTTGCTAAGTCCCTGATAAGTTGCTATAGAAATGGTTGGGTAAGAACCGATACCGTTAATGGTAAGTTTCGCATTGTTGTTATGATGATGGTCGTGCGACCTTTTCCATACATTCTCAGGTGCCAGAATATAAATTCCAAAACCTCTCATAATAAATGTAGCTAATTTTGATTTCTGAAGAATGGCATGATGCTGGTAATCGTGGTAGATCACAAACATACGTACATAAATGAGTCCGGTCAGAAAGCTAAAAAACAGTTTAGCTGCTAATGGAATATTGGCAAAAGTGCCCCCCAAAAAGAGTACGAGTAAAACAGCTGTAATACCTGTTTCAAACCAACTTCTCCTACGATCCTCCTTCGCATAAGGCTTACTGGACAGGATTAATTCTTTACATGTACGCATAAATAGTTTTTGAGTCCCTCAAACTGTTAGTTCTTAAGGGTTAACATTAGATTTTGATAATAGGTTTATATAGGGTTTTAACGATCGTGACGACGGTGTTTCCAACGTTTGTGTGACCACAGCCAGATCGACGGATCCTGTATAATATCCTTTTCTATCCTTCTTGTAAATCCTTCAGAAACTTCATTGTCTGCCGTGTCTTTCGGATTTTCAAACAATAAGTCGGGAGTAATTTCGTAGTAACCTCTTTTTACACGCTTCACAGACATGTAAACAACAGGATAGTTAAACTTTTTGGAGAGTTTTTCCGGTCCGGTAAATACGGCCGTATCCTGATTAAGGAAGTTGGTCCAGTAGGCGTGCTCTGCTTCCGCTGTCTGATCTGCAATCAATGCAGTTGCAGTAATTTGCTTACGGTTAGCTACCATATCGCGTAAAGTATTTGCCATTGGCGTAATGCGTGTACCAAATTTGGTACGCATAGCAGTCATCATTTTCTCGAAATGAGGATTTGATAATGGACGGTAAATAACCACCAATTGATATTTTGTAGTCAATGTAAAACTCGGCCCCGCCCATTCCCAGTTACCATAATGTCCCATTACAATCAATATACTTCTATTCTCTGCATATAGTTTATCCAGCCACTCCGGGTTATGGAATATACAACGCTCTTTCGCTTCCTTCTCTGTCATCTTCATTGTTTTGAAGGTCTCAAGTATCAGGTCACAGAGATAACGGTAATAGTTGCTGCAAATTTTATTAATTTCTGTTTCACTCTTTTCAGGGAATGAATTTCTCAGGTTTGTCAGCACAACCTCTTTACGATAACCAGTGAGCCAGATTATCTGGTAAAATACGTCAGATACTAAATACAAGACGCGAAAAGGCAGAGAGGCAAGCAGGTAAAGAAAGGGATATGCTAAGTAAAATAGAACAGATTGCATTTGGTAAAATTTCTACAATCTACGTTTTTTTTAACTTAAAGACTAAAAATCAACAGGAATGGCTGCATTTTTACCTAAAAAACGGTATCATATTGGCTATATTATGTTTATTGCTTAATCGCCTGTTGAAACACTTTCGGAGTCACTTTTTCTTTATTTTTAAACAATCTGCTAAAATAAGATACATCTTCATAACCCAGTAAATCGGCCACTGAGGTTACTGTTATATTGTTATGAATAAGTAAGCGTTTTGCTTCAAGGACAATCCTATCGGCAATCAACTCTGTTGTTGTTGTATCAAGTACTTCACGACAAAGTCTGCTCAGGTGCCTCGGTGTTATGTTCATCATGTCCGCATAGTCCTTGGGATATTTCTTTGTGCGAAAGTGTTCATCAATCAATTTTTGCAGCTGCTGGATTTTATAATAGCTGTTATGTTCCCGGCTTTGCTGTTCTCCATGATATAATCGGGAAAGGGTGATATAAATAAGGTCTACCAATGAACCCAGGCGTTCATTTTTTAAAGGCAACTGCACATGAAACTCTTCATTTACTTCTTTAAACATCACTTCTATTTTATTGCATTCACTCTCATTAAGTTGAATCAGCGGATGATTCTGTGATAGATAAAAAAAAGGAAACTCTTCGATCTTTCTATTGAGATAAATGCTGTTGTAAAAGTCTCCTGTATGAAAAAAAATATAACCGGCACTGTCTTCTGAGAGTGTCCAGCAATGTACCCTTCCCGGATTTAACAAAAACACACTCCCTCTGCTAACCGGAAAAGTATCGAAGTCTACCTGATGAATACCTGTACCCCTCGTAAAAAGAATAGTGATATAAGTACTGTGCTTATGTGGTGTATTGATAAAAAGATGGCTTTCGAGATGAGCTCGCAGGTTGTTGGCATAAAAAGACCGTCCGTGATCCTGTTCTGAAAATTCAGCAATGCCGTAAACAGGTACTTTTTGCATAATAATATGAATTACGATTAACTCTGCATTGAATTTACACAAATGTCCTGATAATGCTATTAACTGCTACATTTTTAATACAATCAAGGGATTAATAGTCCGTAACTTTATGTTATAATAAAAACAGAAGCCATGCTTACTCTTAGCAATAAATGCCCGAAATGTCATCAGACAAAAGTATTTCAGAGTTCAAATCTCTTTACTTTCCGCACTAACAAAATGAATAAGGAATGTACTTCCTGTCATTTAGACTTCGCAAAAGAGCCAGGATTTTACTGGGGAGCAATGTTTGTAAGTTATGCCCTAGCCTTGCTTGAAGGCGGAATTATCTACGGCATATGCCGTTTGCTTGGCACAGAAACATTTGACGACATTAACCTCTATGCAGTAGTAGCAGGTATACTGGTTTTCGCACCATTCAATTTTCGCCAGTCCCGGTTGATCTGGCTTAGCATTTTATCCTGATCATTATTATGACTATAGATATTTCAAAAGTACCGGACAAAAGTGCTCAGGAGGATATTCTGGAACTTGCGGAAAGAATTACCCTTTTTCAGGCAGGGAAAATAGATAGTGAAAAGTTCAGAGCCTTCAGGCTTTCGCGTGGTGTTTATGGTCAGCGTCAGGACGGTGTACAGATGATTCGTATCAAACTCCCTTTTGGCACTGTTACCCCTGAACAACTCACCCGTATTGCAGACTTATCTGATGAATATGGCAGTAGCAATCTGCACATGACTACTCGTCAGGACATTCAGCTCCATTATGTTAAAATGGCTAACGCTCCTCAGCTTTGGGCGAGATTAGAGGAAAAAGGAATTACGTTACGAGAGGCTTGCGGGAATACTATCCGAAATCTCACAGCCTCTTATATGGCAGGTATTGATCCGGAAGAACCTTTTGACGTTTCTCCTTACGCCAATGCTATGTTCAAATATTTCCTACGTAACCCTATTTGCCAGGAACTTGGACGGAAATTTAAAATAGCGTTTTCATCTTCTGAAAAAGATTCGGCCTATACTTTTATTCATGACCTTGGTTTCATTCCTAAGGTAAAAATGGTGAATGATAGTGAAGTCCGAGGATTCAAAGTCGTATTGGCCGGCGGTTTGGGCGCTCAGCCATTCTTAGCGCATCCGGTGTATGACTTTTTGGAAGAAGATCAGTTAATCCCTTTTACAGAAGCAGTAATCCGGATTTTTGACCGCTACGGGGAAAGAGCAAGAAGACATAAAGCAAGACTGAAATATTTAATAAGTGATATCGGTATAGACGGCTTCCTTAAGCTGGTAGCAGGTGAACGCAACGCAATCAGAACGAAGTCTTTCTATATTGACAGAGAGGATTATCCTAAAGCTGCAATGGCTTCGGACAAACCTTATAAAAAAACTTCCCCTGTAAAGGAAATCAAATACGAGCAATGGAAGTCATTGAATGTTTTTGCTCAAAAGCAAAAAGGCTTTTATGGCGTGCAAATCAAATTACCATTAGGAGACCTGAAATCTGACAAGGCAAGAGCTTTTGCAACTATTGCAAGCAAGTATGCTATGGCAGACATCAGAGTAACCGTTAATCAGGGCTTGCTACTGAAGTTTGTACGGGATGAAGCACTACCAGCTTTATTCAACGAACTCGACACTATAGGAATGGCCGAACCAGGTTTTGACTCTGTACATGATATTACAGCATGCCCGGGCACAGATACCTGTAACTTAGGCATAGCCAGTTCAATGGGACTGGCAACAGAGCTTGAAAGGGTAATGAAAGAAGAATACAGCGATTTACTTACGGAGAGCAATCTCAAGATCAAAATTTCAGGTTGTATGAATGCCTGCGGGCATCATACTATTGCCAATATTGGTTTTCAGGGAATGTCGCTAAAAGTTGGAGAGTTGGTGATGCCGGCAATGCAAGTCTTGCTCGGAGGAGGCCCGACCGGCAACGGAGAAGGTAGAATTGCTGATAAAGTAATAAAACTAGCATCAAAAAAAGCACCCGATGCTTTACGCTTACTGTTCAATGATTTTGAAGAAAATGCGTTTGAAGGCGAATACTTCAACAACTATTATGACCGTCAGGGGAAAAACTATTTCTATCTTCTGCTTAAACCCCTGAGTATTATTGAAGAGGTAACTCAGGATTACCTGCTCGACTGGGGTACAGATGAACAATACCAGACAATGATTGGTGTAGGCGAATGCGCAGGTGCACTTATTGACATGGTTGCTCTGCTGCTTGACGAAACAAAAGACAAACTCCAAAAAGCGGATAAAGCATTTAAGCAGCAAGAATGGGTCAACTCCATTTATTATAGCTATGCAGTACTGATCAATTGTGGTAAGGCTCTTCTGCTTACAAAGGATTTGCAATGTAGTACCCAATACAGTGTACTGAACAATTTTGAAAAGCATTTTACTGAAACAGAAGAGCTTCCTTTCGGAAGTGGCTATAAAGAAAAAGTATTAGCCATTAGTAACAACGAGCCAACAGAAGCATTTGCTCAGGAATATTATAATGAAGCTCTTTCTTTTTTAAATGAGACCATGCAATTCAGAAATAGTCAACTGAACAATGTTTAAGCCTTATAGCTTACTCTGATTTTGGTTGATTTACCAGAACCGATTCTATGTAACCCATGGGAAGAGTTAAATTCACTAGAACTTTAGTGTAGAAGTCTCCTTATTACTTGCAGGTACTGAAATAATTTTACTGAACAGAAAAAAACAAACAAAATAAACGGTACCAAAAATAAATGGAGCTGTCAGCAGCCATAGCAACAATCCATAGAGATTCATTTCAAAAAGTATAACAATGGTATTCCAAAGATCATTAGAAATCATTTCAGTAATCTGTTCAATAGAATAATTAAACTCTAAAACAGAAAGCGTTTCCGTTCCTATTTTCAAATAAGGGATAAATAAAATGAGCTGTAAGGGGTACACAAAATAATTGACCGTTTGAATGGCAGGCATGTTCAATCTTAATCTCAGGGCAATTACAGTACACAGTAAAGTAGTAGTTCCTATAAGCGGAATAATCCCGACACTCACCCCAACTGCAAACGCAAGCGCCAACTTTTGCGGACTCATCCCCTCTTTCAGAAAGGACAAAAATTTATTCGATATCTTAACAACGTGTTGTTTCAAAGCCTCTGCTTATGCCTATATCAGCTACTATAGATTATAGTACAAATATACTTCAAGAAGAACTGGCAAATGCAGGAATAACATAATAAATAGCGTAAAAAATACGTCTAAAAGATAGAACATTTATTAACCTGAAAATATCATGGCAAAAACAGAAAAAGAAAAAATGCTGGCAGGAGAACCTTATTTCGCTAATGATGAAGTGCTAGTTGCTGCCCGCAAAAGAGCCAAAATACTTTGTCACCAATATAACCAGAGCCCGATAGACCTGGATGCAGATGTACTTGCTGAATTAACAGGGCGTAAAACCAATGCTTATATTGAAGCTCCTTTCCGATGCGACTATGGAACAAATATTCGTTTGGGCCACAACTTTTACTCTAACTACAACCTCATTATTCTTGACTGTGCCAAAGTGACTATTGGTGACAATGTATTCATTGCACCAAATGTTATTATTTCTACTGCCGGCCACCCTATTGATGCAGCTGTCAGAATTACCGGAGAAGAATTTGCAAAAGCCATTACTATTGGCAATAATGTCTGGATAGGGGCCGGTGTAATTATATTGCCAGGAGTTGAAATTGGAGACAATGTAACTATTGGAGCAGGAAGCGTAGTTACAAAATCTATTCCCGCAAATACTGTTGCTGTAGGAAACCCCTGTAAAGTAATGAGAGAATTGCAAGGGTAGTAAAAAGGAAGGCGTTCCATTTAAGTAATGGAACGCCTTCCTTAGTCTCAGGTTTTCTCTTAAAAGCTATTGAACAACCACTTTTTGTCTTTTAACACCTTCAGCAGTTTTTACTTCTACAACTACTAATCCTTTGAGTTTAGTTGTGAAGCTCGGTGCAGAGTAAGACTCTGTCTGTCCATCCATACCGGTGATCTTAACCCACTCTATGGTTTGATTTGTCCTGATTACAATATTTTCTGTACTCGGATTTGGAGCAACAAGAATTGAATTTTCTTTTCTTTTTTCGTCAGGAATACCAGTAACTACATCAGGAGCAAGCTCTTGATCCATCCATGCCAGACGAGCTGTAATCCATGATTTAAGCCAATTTACTTCTTCATCAAAACTTTCTCCTACATAGTAATTTGGCCATATATACTGACCCATTACTTCAGGCCAACGCTCGAAATTACGTTGTTGAGCACCAGAGTCCAGTAATGCGTAAGCAGAATCAATTTTATGATGAATGGTTGCCTCAGAAAGTTGGTTTGCACGTAACGCTGTCCAACGTCCGTACAATTCTTCTTCATAAGCTTTGTCCTTATGAAGTTTCTCCCACCAAAAAGGCACCAAATAACCATCAGTACTACATATGTCATTAAATTTGTACACCCATCCCTCATGATTTCCTTGGGTGCAATAATCGACATTTCCAAACCCAAGGTTAAAATCCCAGATAGGTCCCATACGCAACTTACCACCATTAGCGTCATTCTGCTTATTCAGGTATGTACTGATACGGTATCCATCTACATTTTTAGTAAGCTCGGTAATAAGGAAGAAATCGATAAATGAACCGACATCAGCATATTTACGATAGCCATTAACAGGATCTGCAAAGTTCTCACCGGCCAATGCGGTTTCAAAGCTTTCTACATAGTTGTGTATATAAGTCTTTTGTTCAGGAGCGATGTTTGCCGCTTTTGGATAATCGTACAGAAAAGTTACTCTTTGTCCAGTCTGATTGTTATTAGGCAAAAAATCAGACTGCCACCCTTCGGTATCATCACCTGTAGCTTTATCAATTTTAATGAGATACCCACCAGTTACAGCTGCGCCGGATATTTTATCAGGATCCATCTTTTTAATATCAACCCTGTTTTTATTCCTTTTGATTTTCTCACGAAGCATAAATACTCCCTGATAAGTTCCATTGATTACCAGTTCACAATACTTTGAACGTGGTGCATAGTGCCCCAAGGATTGACCAAGAGAATAGGCCAGCATGTCACGCATCAATGTTTTGTCATTATATGGCGCCGAAAGAATCCAGTCTTCTTCTGCAGGCATACCTAACAAAGAAGCATCTATTCCTTCGCCTTCACTATCCCATGTTTCAAAACCGTATTGTTTTTTAGGGAACATTTGCGAACTGGAACCTCTTATTTCAATACCAATATAACCGTCATAATTATTGAAAGGATCGGTAAGGAAATTGGTATCACCATCTCCATTCCAGATAATACCCATATGAGCCTTAATTTTAGGATCATCAGGAATTTCTGCACCATCAGTGTCTAAGACAACAATCGGAAGATTGGAGTAAGTGAAGGTTTGGGACGAGACATCTGCAGGAAATAATAGCAGAAATAACGAGCAGGAAAGTAAATACTTAATCATTATATTAATTTTAGGGATTTTAAATTTACACAATAATATCCATAATGGAAACTTATTGTTACCATTAAACCATATACTTTGTCGATACAAAGACAACGGTAATGGGTAAACGTTCCACTACTGCGTATTCTTATATTTCAATCACCTTGTCATTTTTAATGATCAAGACTAATGTAGAAAGGTTGCCCCGGAATTTGGAAAATAGGCTGGAATAATGGTAGATTTCATTTACATTTAAGAGAAATCAGATATTAATTATTTTACAATTGACAGCTCTCATGAACTGGATTTTATCAGTTAATTTTCTATCATTCCTTGGCTTGTTTATAGCTGTATTAGTATTAATTATTGTTTTCGTGAGAAAACCAGACCGGTTTTCTTTTAGTGACAAACCGGTATCTGAGACATTTGACCTGAATGAATATCTTAAAGGAAACTGGACCGCTGAATATGTTCATAAGCAATCGCGGGAGAGGATTAGAGAAAGAGTGACTTTCGGAGAAGGCGGACGCTACCATGTCAATGAAGAAAGAGTACCTCTTTTTATCTTAAAACAAATTACTTTTAACGACCAAACGTCTGAGCTTAGCTGGAAGAAAATGAGTTATTCACTGAAAAAACCGCATTCAGTTGAGCGGCTGAAAATCCAGGACGGCAGAATGGATGGCGTTGACAACCTGAACTGTGAGGTAATATATGAGAGAAAAAGCTAAACAGTTATATCAGATACATGACGCCATACCAACATATACCGATCAAAAAAAGCCACAATGAATAACTACTGTATTCTGCAAAAACGGCATTAACAGTACGTCTTCTAATTTTAACGATGCTTATATAAAATGGCCAGAACAATCCGAGAAGCAAGGCATTGAGAACTGCCGGAAATAACAGCAAAGTTATGAGATAAACGCTTCCTTTTAGCGGATCTCCTATAAATATCCCAT
>CAZNHL010000022.1:22410-28026 GCA_964572965.1 uncultured Bifidobacteriaceae bacterium | reverse complement strand
ATCCCATACACAAAACCTACTACGGCAAATACTCCCAGAATCAATAAGCCATAACTAAGCGCTGATGCCCTTACAATTCCGGAATTATCACGGCTAAATTTCAACGAGGCTTTCTTTTTGTGTTCTTTTCTTTTCTCCCTTTTAAAGTAAATCAACCCTCCGGTAATAGTTAGTATTGAAAGCAAAACAGCCCCGGCACAATAAGCCACCTTCAGGAAAACACCGCCAAAATTCCCAAAATGAAAAGGGACACAGCTATTTAGCGCCCTCAATAATCTATTATCCGTTTTGCCTGCCACAGAAAGTGTTTTCCCTGAAACAGGATCAAGAAATATCCGGCAAAACTCATCAATTGTGTTTAAGCCAGAAACTTCGTAATGGAACATTGTCCTGCCATTCAGAAATGAAACATTTTTAAGAAAAGCATTGGGAATAGTTTTTTGCTGATCTGCTAAAGCAGCCAGCTTATCGGGATTGAAACCTTCAGGAGCAACAGTCTGAAAAACAGCCGACGATCTGGGACCGCCTACCACACCCGAGAATGTAATAATAGTAGATGTAACAGCCATTACAGTTATAAAGAACAACAATAATATACCAATGGAAGTATGCCAGCCTTTGGTATTGTTAAATTTCAAACCTGATTTAAATGTAAAAACTTTAATAATTGGCTTTTTATAAATAACAAACCCGGTAATTGTTAAGACGAGTAATGATACACTCAGCACAAAATTAATTACCAAGCCCGGATACCGTGGCAAAAGCATATAGTAATGTAATTCCTCTGCATAATAAAGCCATGAATTTTGCAATATAGCCCAACCGTCTTTTGTAAGGTACACTGTCATATGGCGATCTGCATTCAATCTCTGCTGCAAGAGCACCTTATAAGTTTCATTCGCATGTTCCGGCATATACACTCGCACTACATACCAGTCAGGAAACCGCTGCCCCAAATCAGTATAAAGTCGGGTCAGTGATTTATCTGCCAAAATATTGGTTGTATATAACTCAGGATGAACCACAAGAGCCAGTTCTTCTTTAAAGCACAATACAGAGCCGGTAACTGATAACAACAAAAGCCCTATGCCTGCTACAATACCGGCCCAAGAGTGCCAGTATAAAAGCTGCTTTTGAGAAATAACGGTTGTTGATTTCATTATTTTCTTAGTCGGTGACCCTAAGATGGTTGAAAGTGCCATACTATATGAGCTGCTTATCTTATAGTCCAAAGTTTATTGTATAAGTCAGGGCAATAGTCCTGCCACGCCCGGCCACATAGTTCACATTAGATGCTGCAAACCGGGAAACCGGAGGAAAATAGAAAGTATTAAACAGGTTATAAACCCCTATGCTAAAAGTACCCTTGCCTATTCTGTAGTTTCCCATTAAATCAAAAAGCATATACTCTTTGACCGCCCCGGTGCCAAAACCTTTTGTAGGACTATCGGCATTAAATCGATTTCTGTTACCGGAATACAAGCCCTGAAAAGTAACACTCCCTTTATCTGTGACACGATAAGTAAGCTCTGCAGTTGCTTTAGGTGCAGCAATACGCACCCCACTCAGATATTCGTCATAACTACCATTTCCATCAGAGTCCCGCTTTCCTTCCACATAGGAGTAAGAGCCAGCCAACCTGAATCTACGCCATTTGTAACTGGCCTCTATTTCATAACCGTATATACGTTCCGGTGCCCGCTCAACATCAAGCGATGTACCCATAAGTGTTACTCCGTATTGCGATGTATTATAAAAACCAACTGTAGAAAACTTAAAATCACGACCAATCTTTGTATCCCAGCCCAGTTCGTAGTTATCTACTACCTGTGCCTTAGGGTGAATATCAGTCACATTATCAACAGCAGTAGCACGCAGCTCCCTTCCAACCTCTGTGGTAGCGAAACCCTGTCCGAAAGCTACATAAGGAGAAAACAGCTGATGTAATTCCAAACGGGCACCGGCATTAAAAAGCATTTGGTCATAAAACAAAGTCCCTCCTTTTACCTGATGACCATCTGTAAGTACAGTAAAGTCATTTACTGCCAGACTCACCGTTTCGTAACGTGCTCCTCCGCGTAAAATCAATTTGCTAAACAATGTTTTTGTTACCTGAAGAAAGGGAGCCAGGTTTATCTGGTTAATTTTAGGAACCCACACACGCCCATCAGTCAGGTTCTGATCAGTGACATCATAAAGAAAATCAATACCATAATTTACATGCAGATTTTTAACAGACTTAGGTTCTGTGACGAAGTCTATCCTACTCCCCAATTTTTCGGAACCAATATAAGTCTGAGCGGAAGTTTTACCATTGTAATTGGGGAAATAGCCGGAATTAGGATCATAAGGGAAACGTACATACATGTTCTGATAAAATACAACTGTATTAAATGCTGTATTTTTAAAAATCTGTTTGTGATGGTAAAGTGCGGAAACATTAAGCGTTTTTGTAGCCGTCCCTTTCATATCGGAATAATTCTGGCTCATTTCTCTGGCTTTTGCCTTTTCCTTACCATAAACACCTCCGGTAGAAATAAATCCGGGTTTCTGCTGGCTATCATAATAATTTCCTCTTATCTCAACTTTTGACTGACTATTAATATGGTAACCGGCTTTTGCCAGCCCATTATAGTTATTTGTGTTAGCGAGCCCTCCCTGGCCTAAAGGATCAAGAGGAATAATATCACCCTGAGCATCATAATATTTACCAATATGCTCAGCTGCCCCATTCAGGAGGAAATAAAACTTCCCCTTTTGTCCCATAGTTTGTAAAAAAGCACGTCCACCCAAAGGATCAACATTCTGGTAAGCACTTTTTTCCGTAACCATTGACGTATTACCGGAAACCGAAGCCGTAAAACCAATTGTATCTTTGTTGAAATCAGGCTGCTTTGTTGTCATATTTACAATGCCGCCCGTAGCACCATAGCCATAAATAGCCGTAGCTCCGCGTACCACTTCAACTTGTTCAACAGCTGCCACATCTACTGAACGTAAACCCCTAGATGAACTTCTTATGGGAGACGTCTGAGGAATACCGTCAACAAGCACCAGTATATCACGCCCTCGAATCCCTTGTCCGTACGAGCTTGCAGATTCTGTACTTACGGCCATTCCCGGCACCTTTTTCCCGAGTACTTCATTGATATTGCTATTAATACTTGTCTGATTAAGTAACTCTTTCTGATCTATAATGGTGATAGAAATTACTTCTTCTTCACGCTTTCCAAAACGGTTACCATAGATCTCCACAGTTTCGGCATAATGTGCATCTTCGGTCATTACGATACTGATTATCTCACCGGCTTTTACTTTTTGTGATAGCGGGTTAAAACCAATTGTCTGAATTTGGAGGGTATATAGAGAATCCTTAAGATCAGTAAATTGAAAATTCCCTAGCGAATCGGCAGTAGTAGCCTGCTTATCACCATTATTACCCACAACCTGTACCTGCACAAACGCTACTCCCTGTTGCTCATGTTTTGAAGTAATTTTCCCTGAAATTGCATTTTGAGAAAAAGTCTCTGCAAGAGGAATAGAAAAAAGGATAAATGTAAGTACAGGTATTAATTTTCTCATCACAATAACTCTATCAGCCTACAAAGAAAATAGCTGTGAATTTAAAAAAGTTGACCAATCAGGATTATTAATAGGCTGATTGGTATTTTCAGAAAATCCCAATAGGTATACTTTTTATCCTTTTTTGCATACACTAACCTTACCCAATCAGCCTACTTTTGCATAAAAACAATCAATCATGAAAAATATACAATTAGCTGTTAAGCTCTTTTTAGTTGCTGCAGCGCTGACTACTTTTTCTTGTAAAAAGGATGACAGTACCGATAGCATTAACCCGGAAACACGACTTCCCAAAAACACCAGTTTGTCTGTTGTAAGCATTTTAAATGACTATACAGGAGACAGCATCACTTATAAAGTAGGCAGCCTTAAGCATGTAACTCAAAAAAATGCGGCTGCTTCTGATTTCATACCTACTATTTCGGGCAGCAGAAAACTAAGCTTTACTGTAAATGGACAGACAAAAGAATTTACTGTTACTATTGACAGTAATGCTATTTACACAGCCGTTATATACGGGTCTGCAGCTGATCCTAAACTGGCAATTACCCGCGACGACACACTCAGAAACACCTCTGAGACGACATTCCAATACCGTACTTTTAATGGTTACGACTCTTCCGGCGTATCAGCCACAGCTTTTCAGGCCTACTACCCTGGTTATGACAAATGGGGTACTGCTCCGGCAGCAAGCGACAATGTAAGCTATGGTTCATATGGCCTCTTCTCTGTTTACACTGCCGGAATAGCTGCTTCATGGAGAATTGTTGAAGCCGGCTCAGAAACAGGCACTTTGGGAGCCTATAAAACAGGCGCTACAAATGTACTTTATACGCCTTCTGCAAACCTAAGCGGTGAAGCTAATAAACACCTGAACATATACATCTACGGTAAGGATGCAACCATTAAAAGTTTACTTGTTTATACTGAAGACCTGGTTCAATAGTTAATCTTCATTTTTCAAATTGAGTATCCGTTTTATCGTACCTTATCAGAAACCCAATCTGAGAAATGCGACTTATCTGCGGAAGAAAACTTAAGAAGGTTCACAGGAAAAAATAGTCATTTATTTAAAAAGCCAAAAGCCCTAATGAGGGGCTTTTGGCTTTTTAAGGATTCCAATTTATAGCTAAGGTTAAATTTTGACACTTGAATCTAAATCAATATTTTAGCAACTTAATTGACCAACTATTACTTGAACTCTTCCATAATTTATCCATTCTGTACACTGTTTGCCAGCATAAATCTGTTCATTTTCGGAGCTATTCTTCTTTTCCGCAGAAATAACAGTACAGTAAATTACTTGCTCGCAGCCAGTATCCTCATTCCGGCAGCAGTTTTCCTGATCAATTACTTTATGTATTCGGGCTTAGTTATCCGGTATCCGTCACTTTTTTTCCTCAATTTCAATAGCATGGAAGCAGTGATAGTAGCCTGGTACGTACAGCTGCTACTTGGAAAAGCGGTAGTTCTGAATTATAAAAAACTCCCACACCTCATCCCGCTTATTCTAAATACGGTATATGTTGTATACCTGCTTTTAATAGGCGATGCCGAACGTAACCAAGTTCTGACCGATATTGCAAAAAACAATACATTTCCATGGCAAATGATGGCGCTGGATGTAGTTGTCATGTTTCAGATATTGGGCTACCTGATTTATTCTGCAGTATTCATAAAAAAGTATGAAAAGGAAAATCAGATCAATATTGCCAATAAAATATCACACGCTAAAGTAAGATGGGCCAAAGAACTTGTTTATCTGCTGATCATACTCACGCTACTCGTAATAGCCATAGGAGGAGCCACACCATATGAGGATTCCACTTATATGTATATCCCTGGCATATTTCTGGTTTTCTATTATGCAATCATTTATGAGGCATTCCGTAATTCAGCTGTTTTTTCAGCACATGAGTTTGAAAAACACATTTCTGAAGAAAAAGAAATTAAAAAGAGCTACAGCAATTCTGCGGTGAATGAATTACAGATCGAAGAAATCTATTCAAAATTACTTATTTACTTACAAGAGAA
>CAZNHL010000022.1:0-22400 GCA_964572965.1 uncultured Bifidobacteriaceae bacterium | reverse complement strand
GCCATACAGACAGCAAGACCTTTCGCTTAAAGAGCTCTCTGACGAACTTCAAACATCACTGCACCTTCTCTCACAGGTAATAAATCAAAAGTTCGAAAAAAATTTTCCAGACCTGATGAATTATTACCGTGTGGAAGAAGCAAAAGCTATGTTAAAGGACCTTGATAAAAGCAATCTTTCCATAGAAGGCATTGGCTTGGAATGTGGCTTTAATTCCTCAGCCACTTTTTACAGGGCATTTAAAAAACATACAGGAAACACGCCAAGTCAACATATTAAAACGATTTCCGGCAAAGCATAAAACGCCTGCCGGAAATCATCTTCTTATTTTATAACCACCTTTGTCACTTTACTTTCTGATTTCAAAAAGTAAACACCAGACGTTAAACCGCTTGCTACTTCAGTAAGATCACCTGTTATTTCAAAGCTACCCATTACTGCACCCAGCATATCTGTGATCAAGACCTTTGTACCTGTTTGAGCAGCAGATTTAAAATAAAAACTACCGCTGTTCGGATTAGGATAAACACTTGTCTCACTCGTCCCGATTTGTTCATCATTAACTGCTGTAGTCGTTCCACTGCCAGTAATCGCCAGTGTATGTGCTGTACCCACACCCACTTTAGACCACTTATCTGAACCTATTTGCGTTGGAGTTGATGCCACAAAAAGTGTATTATCACCCAAAGGTCCTGTCCCATTGTAACCAAAAGCCCAAAGAGTGCCGTCTTTTTTCAACACCATTGTGTGTGAATTGCCAGCTGCGGCTATAGCCCAATCTGTAGCAGTGCCTATTTGGCCGGGCGTATTTCTCGACGATATGCTTGTACCATCTCCCAAGTTATTGGTACTGCCGTTATCACCCCAGGACCACACTGTCCCATCCGATTTAATAGCTACTGTATGGCGCTTTCCGGCCGTTATTGTTGCCCAATTGGCATCTGTACCTATTTGTGTCGGCTCACTTTTATAGCCACCCGTTGTACCGGCCTGGCCATAATCACTGATACCCCACCCCCAGAGCGTACCATCAGATTTTATCCCCACGGAATAATTTTCTCCTCCGGCAACTTCTTTCCAGCTGTCTGTGCCTATTTTTACAGGTGTAGTGCTTCCTGTTAAAGCTCCATTACCAATTCTGCCGGCACCCCACGCCCAAAGGGTTCCGTCTGTTTTGATACCGAAACTATGATTCCAGCCACTGGCAATTTTAACCCAGTCTTTTGAAGTACCAAACTGAACTGGCACCTTTGAGTTTACACCTTCGTACTGTCCCCAATGCCAGAGAGAACCATCCTTTTTCAGTGCCATCGTGTATTCGTAACCTGCCTCAACATCAACCCAATCATTATCTACACCTAATTTTTTGGGAATATTTGAGTCTGTTGTTGTTCCATCACCTAGCTCACCTAAGCTATTATAACCCCAGACCCAGATAGTACCGTCAGACTTCAGTGCTACCGAATGCTGATAACCACCGTCAATATCGACCCAGGTTGTTTCAGTGCTGGTCTGTACCCGTGTTTTCTGACCGCTTGTATTAGTAGTACCATTACCAACCTGTCCATACTGGTTCGCTCCCCAGGCCCAGAGTGTTTGTGCAGATGCAGCGTGAGCAGCAATAGCCGCAGTTAATATAATTGCGTAGATTTTTTTCATAATAGAAAGTTTAATTATGTTAAAAGGAGATTACTTTTTCTTGAGGTTGGCAAAATTGCCTTTTACAGTTTTGATGGTTCCTCCGCTTACTTTAGCTTCGAAATTTCCTGATAGTTTATCGCTTGCATTAGCTGACACGACAAGAGAGCCTGATGAGATAGCATAAGTATCATTTCCCTTTAAAAAGGCTGAACTTGTACTTAGTGTATGACTCCCTGTATTTGCATTATCAAGGTTAAGCTCGAAAAAATTTGCAAAACCTCCCTTATAGGCTCTTACTCCAGCACCCCATGAACCTGAAGTCCAGAAAGCAGAATCTGCTGTAAGAAGTGTACCGCCATCTTCGGTCCAGGAGAATCCTTGTGCAGAAGATATATTTGCAGGGGAAGGATCATCGCTTTTTTTAGTACAGAATGAAACTGTCAATCCCACACACAATAGTGTTGAAAGAATAGCTGTTTTTTTCATATGGTTAGTTTTTTTAATACTGTAAACCTAAACTTTAATACCCTTTCAATTCAATCAGATCACTTTCATCCTATAAAATGAGAGCAATTTCCCGGCTTTTCATCCATAAAAAAAGGGACTAAAAAGTCCCTTTGTGATGTATTACCGGTTCAACCGATCAGGCAACATGAGCTAAATCCTGCACAGAACCCGACTTTCTGAACTTACCCGGAGTAACACCATACTTCTTCCTGAACGAGTGAATGTATTTACTCGGACACTGATAGCCTACTTCAAAGGCTATTTCGCTGATAGGGCAATTCCTCTCTTTCAACATTTTACAGGAAGCACAAAGGCGCTGATCCACCACATAGCTGTGAATGGTGGTATTATAATATTCCTTAAAACCTTTTTTAAGCTTAAACTCATTCAGACAAACAATTCGGGCAAGCTCTCTTAAAGTAGTTGCGTCACTCATGTGTTCATCCAGGTATTCCTTAGCTTTAATAATCTTCTGCATGTCCAGAGAGTTTACCAATACTGGTTTTGTATTAGTATCCAGTATGTCGCCGCACTCGTTGGCAAGCTCACTTAAAAGTTCAAATACTTTTGCATTTACATTGAGACGCTTTATCAGATTGCTACCATCGCTTACTTCTTTAATAGAAGCCAGCAACTGATAAACGGGGGCAGTAATCTGGCTCTTAAAAACCATGTTTTCATTACTATTCAGAAAGACCGCTATTTTTTTACTTGCTGCCGGATCTTTTGTAATGCTATGTAAATGCTTTCTTAAAAGTGCCGTACGTATACTGATATCTATAGTCAAAATTTTATTACAGGAAGGCTTCACTCTGGTCACACTCTTTTGTCTGTAAAAAAGCCCACGGCAACAACCCGCCTTTACTTCTTCATTTTTAATAAAATCATTCTCTATATGATAATGACCTTCCAGCACAAAGCTGATTTTAAATAGTTCGTGAGTAGCAATAGATGAAAAAGAAACCTCTGAATTTATCTCAAGATCATGTAGGGTCAACACTAATCCTTTGTCAATTTGTATACCGGTAATGTCTCCGCTAAAGTCTGGTTGAGTCAGTGTTAGCCGGCTGATATTATTCTCGCGCGTCACATTTGCCCCATAGAAGGAACCCAGCTGTTGCAGGTATTCGTGAACGGAAAAGCTATACATAGTTTTTTGAATTATATACAGTTGTTTTTAATTGTTCTAAATTAAAAGAACAGGCCAAAAACACCAAACAAAAGGTATGATATCTAATAAGTAGCACACAAAAGCTCCTTTTGCCAGTACAACAACTTAGCAGGACATATCAAAGACACCTAAATTCCTGCCCCTCGGAAATCAGTACCGCTTTGAAAGAACTAAAACAACAGGGCTGCCTTTCCAGACAGCCCTGTTTTACTAAAGGAATTTCCCTGACTATAACACTTTAAAGATACCACCTACGAAAGTTGCATCAACTTTGGCTCCTTTTGTAGCTGTTGCAGTTGCCACATCTATTACATAGATATTAGTCACACCACCAATATTAGCGGTATAGTATACTTTACCATTATCAGACAATACAGAAAAACTACGTCCACCGTTTCCGTTGTGAATAAGGTCAGTAACACTACCTCCTTGTAATTTCACATCAGTAATTTTCTGAGCAGATATATCGATGATCGCCATTTTCAGGCTTTTATCACCCCACTGATCGGAAGTTTTAGGATCAAGTGTGCTAATAGTTGCAAACGCAAGGTTATTACCTAAATATTTAATATGGGCAATTTTACCGCCTAAAAGATCAGTATTAAAGAAATAAGAAGCATCAAAAGCTGTTTCACCGCTTTTGATACGCACGAAACCTCCCGGTTTAGTAGACTGAGTATATCCATATCCAAGGTTACTTGACGACATTGCATAAATATCTCCGTTTTCAACCTTGAAAAGTCCGTTTTTAGTAAGAATATCACCGGTAGGGCCAGTTCTCACATCTTTAATTACTTTTTCAAAAGCAATTGCAGGATAGCTGTATACAGCAATATAATTGGTATCGGTGTGCGGCGTTTTATAATCTTTATCAAAATGCATGTAAGACACATACAATTTACCGCCATTCACCGCCATACCTGTATATGTAGGCTGGTTTCCGTCTACTATTAATGGAGTAAGTGCAGAAGAATAAGTACCTGCAATAGTTTTTCCATTAATATCAACAAAATTAAAAACCGCCTGATCACCATCAGCTTTAGCCGGTAATTTAACAGCAAGCATTTTCGAATTATCTACCTGCTGAATATCGTCAGCAGACTTTGCGAAAGTAGCTGTCCCTGTTACATTAAGCCTACCGGAAGCGTCCTGATCAATGCCGTTTACGTTTACTTCACCAAGGCCACCCAACGCGAAAACAGTTTTGTTTCCAATAGCATAATCTCTGTAACCGATCAATGTAAGACCATTTCCTAGCGGAGAGATCGTTCCTTCTGTAAGTGAATTAGTTTTTACTACATAATTCACTGTACTACTTCCTGTTCCTGAAGAAGTAGTAATACCAACACCTAATAAATAAGGTGAAGGAGGTGTAGCTGCATCTTCCTTCTTTTTACAAGACAAGGCGAATAAGGCAGTACCTATAAGCAAACTTTTAAATAAGACAGTTTTTTTCATGAAAATAAAGTTTATTATAAATAAAAAACAGAGATTACTTACTGATAAAATAGCGGACTTTGACAGTGAAAGAACGCCCCGGTTTTTGAAGCTTGAAGGAATCATACAGCAGATTATCAGTCAAATTGCGCCCTTCCAGTGAAATATTATATTTTCCATTAGCCATAGAATAGGTTACAGATGCATTATGTGCCGTTTGGCTTGGGATAATATAATCTGCATTAGCCTCGATGGAGCCAAACTGAGAAGGTACCAGATAGTATTCATGGACATAATTAAGGCTGTAGTTCAGCGACAGTATATTGTTTTTGACCGGAATATTGAAACCGGCATTGGCATTGGCAAAAAAGTATGGGATATTAGGCAATGCATAACCATAAGAATAATTCCGTGTAACACCGCCACCAAAACCTTTATTTTCTCTGAACTCATCTCTATCAATAAGTTTCTGATAGGTAGCATTTACAGTAGCAAAGAATCTTTTTTTGAAATTATATCCTATTTCTCCCTCAATCCCTTTCGTTTCTACAGTACCACTATTAATAACCTGCCTCCTGGCTCCTGTAACATTGTCCTGTTGTACACGGATAAAGTCAAGGGTATAGCGGTATATTGCGCCCAACTCAGCGCTAAGTTTATGTGCCTTTGAAATTGTTCTTGTATAACGCAACCCTCCATTGAAGTTTTCACTTACCTCCGGTTTAAGTCCGGGATTGTAAATTATCCAAAGCCCATCCCCAAAAATCTCATTTCCCTCTGGTAGCCTGTAAGAATGTTCATAAGAAGCTTTTGCCTGTAAATCGGCATAAATAAAATATGCCAGTGCCAGCCCATATCCCGGATTTGCATAACTATATGGCACTTGTTGGTAAACTGTAGGTGTAACCGCTACAACGGCCTCATAACCTTCAGCGTGCATCTGATACAATTTCAAAAATACAGAGCTTGTAAACCTTTTTCTGATATCGGTATTCCAGCCGAAACCAAGCACCTGCTTTGTTAATTTCGAGGAAAAAATATTGGCATAGCTTTCTGGGTTTTCTGCATCATGTGAACTTCTGCGAAAGTTGCTCAATAAATAATTGACAGCAATACTTTGTGAGGGACTTATCCGGTAATTCAAATTAGCATTGGTCAAAAACTCACGATCACTGTTTTTGTTACTCGTTCTACTCGCTTCTCCCCCGACTACTCCGCTTGACATCGAGCTGGGGATAAACTCATTTTCCCAATTATAAATGCGCGGGGTTACATCAAATACCTGGAAAGTAGTAATATTATAGGCGCTGTAAAAACTCAGGTCAAGCCCTTTTACAAACAAGTCACTTTTTTTATACTTCAGTGTAGGTATAAAAGAACGGCTTTTACTTATCCTGGCGCCATAGACATCCTGCATTACCACTCCTGTTTGTATATCTTTGTTGTTTCCTGAAGCGATAATTCCGAAGAGCAGGCGGTCAGCATACTTTTTCCCAACCAAACCTGTTTCCAATTGCACTGTACCTGATTCATACTTGTCATGAAAGCGCCTTACCCATCGTTCAGGTGTATCGTAGTTTCCTGTTGACAGGTTTTTAACTTTTACAAAGACCTTGTAATTATTATCTGAGTAATTATAAAAAGTATTCAGACGTACAGTAAACCCCGTTTTTTCATTAGTGTAGGCAGCGCTTACTGCCGGGCGATGTGTGTTGAACGAGCCATATGAATATGAAGCATCGACATAGTTCAGGTTTTTGCGGGGAATAATATTAATAGCGCCACCCAAAGCATCTGTCCCTAAATGCACAGGTATTACACCTTTGTATATTTCTATACGTTCTGCAATGTTGACAGGAAAATTATTTAATGTCAGCGACGAACCAAACTTGTCCATAGGTATGCCATCAAGGAAAAATTTCACCTGATTACCGGAAAACCCATTCAGCGAGAAATTGAAATTAGAACCTAAACCACCTTCTTCACGGATACGCACACCGGATACCCTGTTCAGTACCTGATTCATATCTGACGCAAAATTATATTGTGTTTTCAGGTCAATCACATTCACCTGAAAACCTTGTTCTTTGAGTTGCTGACTCTCCGATTTCCCCACCACACTTACTTCCTCCAATTCACGAGGAGCTTCCATTTTAAGGTCTGGTACTTTAGTATTTTTACCGGCCTTTACTTCCAGCTCCCTTTCTATAGAAGTATGTCCGATTACTGATATTTGCAGTTTGTACTTTCCTGCGGGAATATCTTTTATTTCAAACTCCCCTTTTTCATTAGTTGTTGTGTGATAACCCGTTCCCGTTAAGAGAACAGTAGCAAATTCAATAGCCATATTTTGATCATCACTTACCTTACCACTGACACTTCCCGATTGCTGACCGTAAGCAACAGTATTGATGACAAAAAGATAAAATGAAATAAAGAAAAGGACGAAATTGAAATGTTTGCGACTCAATCTGGACAATTATAAAGTGACTAAATGAGTCGCAAATATAAGCACTATTTTTAACTGGTCTAAATAAAAAACTGTAGAATTATTTACAGATACAAATTGCCAACATATGAAGGGATATTCAATCGCTTACATTATACTACTATATACCCATTCCAGCCGAATTTCAAACAAGCTATTCATTTGTAAACAGGCATTACTGCTTACAAAAAAGAGGTCATCACATTTCTGTAATGACCTCTTTTCTATATTTCCAAAATTTAAAATTTATCTCTTCACGTATTGAGCGTCATAATATTTCTGGTAAGCTCCAGAAGTTACGTTTTCCAACCAGTCCTCATTTTCCAAATACCAGTCGATGGTAATTTCAATACCTTCTTCAAACTGAAGACTTGGCTTCCAACCAAGCTCATTCATGATTTTAGTTGCATCAATTGCATAACGTAAATCGTGGCCGGCACGGTCAGTTACATAAGTAATCAATTTCTCGGAAGTACCTGTCTCGCGGCCAAGTTTCTTATCCATTGCTTTGCAAACAACTTTGATCAGGTCAATGTTTGTCCATTCGTTAAAACCACCGATGTTGTATGTTTCAGCATTTTTTCCTTTATGGAAAACGTCATCAATAGCACGGGCATGGTCAACTACATATAACCAGTCTCGCACGTTTTCCCCTTTCCCGTAAACAGGAAGAGGTTTGTTGTTTTTGATGTTATGAATAAACAACGGAATCAATTTTTCAGGAAATTGATTTTGTCCGTAGTTGTTTGAACAGTTAGAAAGTACGATTGGCAATTTATAAGTATTGCCATAAGCCCTTACAAAATGGTCAGAACTTGCTTTTGATGCAGAGTATGGTGACTGCGGATCATAAGAAGTGGTTTCCAGGAAGAAACCGCCATCATGCAATGAACCGTAAACTTCATCTGTAGATACATGGTAAAAACGCTTTCCTTCAAAATTGTCTTTCCACAAGTTTTTAGCAGCATTTAATAAATTTACAGTACCAACCACATTGGTCATTACAAAGTCCATCGGATTAGTGATTGACCTGTCTACATGCGACTCTGCCGCAAGGTGAATGACACTATCGAACTTATACTGATTGAAAACACCATTAATATACTCTGCATCAACAATATCTCCTTTCAAAAAGGTATAGTTTGGCTTGTTTTCAATATCAGTCAGGTTGGCCATATTGCCGGCATAAGTCAGTTTATCCAGATTGAATATCTGATAATCAGGATACTTATTGACAAATAAACGAACAACGTGCGAACCAATGAATCCAGCACCACCAGTTATTAATATCTTCTTCATCTCTTAAAATCTAAGGTCAGAAATTAGTCCTGGAATAACCTAGCAACTAATAACCGACAATAATCAGCTATAGTGACCAGTAAGTAAGGTCTTTGATTTTATTTTTATAAATACCTTTAATATCCACAAAAATAGCTTTGTCATTAACCAGTGTTTTGAAATATGCTTCATCAAAGCCGGTATACTCTTTATGGTTTACAGCAAGGATAATAGCGTCATATTTACCATTGCCCTCTTTTGAAAGTGACAAGCCATATTCATGTTTAAACTCGTCAGAATCGGCATGCGGATCAATTGTATCAACTTTCACTGTGAAAGCTTCCAATTCTTTGATTACATCAACCACTTTTGAGTTACGGATATCCTGTACGTTTTCTTTGAAAGTAGCTCCCATTACAAGTACGCGTGCTTCAGCAATATTTTTGCCTGCTTGTGCCAGCATCTGAACAGTTCTTTTAGCCACATAAGCCCCCATCGCATCGTTGATTTCACGACCGCTCAGGATCACTTTTGCAGCATGGCCCAACTGATTGGATTTGTAAGTGAGGTAATAAGGGTCAACTCCGATACAGTGGCCACCTACTAAACCAGGGAAGAATTTAAGGAAATTCCATTTTGTGCCTGCTGCTTCCAATACTTCATAAGTATTGATATTCAGTCTGTCAAAAATCATTGAAAGCTCATTCATCAACGCGATATTTAAATCACGCTGTGTGTTTTCAATAATTTTAGCAGCTTCAGCCACTTTGATAGACGAAGCTCGGTGCGTACCGGCATCTACTACCAATTCGTATGTTTTTGCGATAGTTTCTAAAGATTCAGCATCTGACCCCGAAACAACCTTGGTTATTTTACGGATTGTATGCTCTTTATCTCCGGGATTGATACGCTCCGGAGAATAACCAACTTTAAAATCGGTCATATATTTAAGACCTGATTCAGCTTCCAGTACGGGAATACAGTCTTCTTCAGTACAACCAGGATAAACAGTTGATTCAAATACTACGATATCACCTTTTTTCAAAGCTTTGCCGACAGTTTTTGAGGCTCCTAACAATGGCTTCAAGTCTGGAAGGTTCTGATTGTCAATCGGTGTCGGAACTGCTACAATAAAGAAAGTTGCTTCTTTCAGATCAGCTAAATCAGCTGTAAAATGAATTTCAGTACCTTTAAAGTCATCCGCCACGAGTTCACCACTCGGATCAACATGATTACGCATCATTTCAACGCGTTCTTTATTAATATCGAAACCGATAACTTTAATTCTTTTCGCAAACTCCAATGCAATAGGAAGTCCAACGTAACCCAAACCGATCACGGCCAATTTGGTTTCCTTATTAACTAATTTCTGGTACATAAATAAAAATTAAGCGACTTTAGAAACTTTGCCATCTTTAAGCTGGTAAGTATCACCACTTTCCGGGCATTTCCCTAGTCCGTTTATATCAAAGGTCAATTTGTGTCCGAACTCACTCATCCAGCCTGTCTGGCGAGAAGGGTTTCCAACAACCAGTGCATAAGGAGGAACATTTTTAGTTACCACAGCTCCTGCACCTATAAAAGCATACTCGCCTATATTATGTCCGCAAACAATAGTAGCATTGGCCCCTATAGAAGCTCCTTTGCCAACTAAAGTTTTAGCATAATTGTTTCTGCGATTAACGGCACTTCTTGGGTTAATAACATTGGTAAATACCATAGATGGGCCTAAGAACACATCATCGTCACAAATAACACCGGTGTAAATTGAAACGTTATTCTGAACTTTGACATTATTCCCTAAAACTACATCAGGCGAAATTACCACGTTCTGACCGATGTTGCAGTTTTTACCAATCCTGGACTTAGGCATAATATGTGTAAAATGCCATATTTTAGTTCCTTCACCAATCTCAGCGCCCGCGTCGATTACAGCTGACTCATGAGCTGTGTATGCTTTTTCACTCACAGTATTTTCCAATTTTACAGACAGAAGAAATTATGCTTTGATGTATTCGTTAAATTCTTTCGGTTTTGTTTCCCAGTATTCTCTAGGCAAAGACTTAAAATATTCGTAAGTAATTTTTAAACCCTCGGCACGAGACACTTTCGGTTCCCAACCCAGAATTTCTTTTGCTTTAGTGATATCAGGTTTTCTTTGTTTAGGATCATCCTGAGGCAATGGCTTAGAAACTAATTTTTGAGAAGTGCCGGTCAGCTTGATAATTTCTTCACCAAATTCTTTAATTGTAATTTCGGATGGGTTGCCAATGTTTACAGGGTATACATAATCACTTAACAACAATCTGTAAATACCTTCAACCAAATCATCAACATAACAGAATGCACGAGTCTGAGAGCCGTCACCAAACATGGTTAAATCTTCTCCTCGCAATGCCTGCCCTATGAAAGCCGGCAATACACGACCGTCATTTAATCGCATTCTTGGCCCGTAAGTATTGAAAATACGAACGATTCTTGTTTCAACCTGATGGTAAGTGTGATAAGCCATTGTAATAGCTTCCTGGAAGCGTTTCGCCTCATCGTATACACCACGTGGCCCGATTGGATTTACATTACCCCAATACTCTTCTGTTTGCGGATGCACTAAGGGATCACCATAAACCTCTGAAGTAGAAGCAATCAACACGCGTGCATTTTTTGCACGAGCCAAACCTAACAAGTTATGAATCCCTAAAGATCCGACCTTCAATGTCTGGATTGGTATTTTCAAATAGTCGATCGGACTTGCCGGAGACGCAAAGTGTAAAATATAATCCAGTTCGCCCGGAATATGTACATACTTGCTTACGTCATGATGATAAAATTCAAAATTTGAAAGAGGCATCAAATGTTCGATGTTCCTCATATCACCGGTAATCAGGTTGTCCATACCAATTACATGGTAACCTTCTTTAATAAATCTATCGCACAGGTGAGAACCCAGAAATCCGGCTGCGCCTGTGATTAATACTTTTTTCGCCATTTTATACTTTTGCCAGAGGCATTAAAATCTACTTTGTTTTAACTCCGATACAGTAATATTCGAAACCTGCATCAACCACTTCTTTTTGATCAAAGATATTTCTGCCATCAAAAATCACGTGTCCTTTCATCAGTTTTTTTACAACATCAAAATTTGGAGCACGGAATTCAGGCCATTCTGTAACAATCAATAAAGCATCAGCATCTATAAGTGTATCATACTCATCTTTTGCATAAACAATACTATCCTTTAAAGTATGTTCAGCTTCTTTCATTGCCACCGGATCGTATGCCCTCACATTTGCACCTGCTTTCAACAAGCTATCTATAATTACCAGAGATGGCGCTTCACGCATATCATCTGTTTTAGGTTTAAATGAAAGCCCCCAGATAGCAAATGTTTTACCTTTCAGGTCTTTATTGAAATGCTTTAATACCTTGTTTGAAAGTACTGATTTCTGATTTTCATTCACCGATTCTACAGACTCAAGAATCTGCATCTGATAACCGTTATCTTTTGCGGTTTTGATCAATGCTTTCACATCTTTTGGGAAGCATGAACCACCATAACCGATACCCGGGTAAATAAATTTATTCCCGATACGAGGATCACTGCCAATACCTCTGCGAACCATGTTCACATCAGCTCCCATGATTTCGCACAAGTTAGCTACATCATTCATGAAACTAATCTTAGTTGCCAACATAGCATTAGCAGCATATTTAGTCATTTCTGCGGAAGGGATATCCATAAAAATAATTGGATGGCCGTTCAGCAAGAATGGCTTGTAAAGTTTCTTCATCACTTCTTCCGCACGGGCAGACGAAGTTCCTACTACAATTCTGTCAGGTTTTAAGAAATCATCAACTGCAGCTCCTTCTTTAAGGAATTCAGGATTCGATGCTACGTCATAGGCAATTTCAACGCCGCGTGCTTTCAATGCATTTAACAATGCTGTATTTACTTTTTCAGCGGTACCAACCGGTACTGTACTTTTAGTTACAACTACAATATGATCAGTCATTTTCTGACCAATTTCAGTAGCTACAGCCAATACATATTTTAAATCAGCGCTGCCGTCTTCACCCGGAGGCGTACCAACAGCAATAAAAGCCACTTGTGCCCCTTGGATACTTTCTCCTAAATTTGTTGAAAAGTTTAAACGTTTCTTTTCGTAGTTACGCAAAACCATTTCTTCCAAACCTGGCTCATAAATAGGTAGAATCCCTTTTTTAAGGTTATCAATTTTCTTTTGGTCAATATCAATACAAGTAACTTCCATGCCTACTTCGGCCAGACAAGTACCTGTTACCAACCCAACATATCCGGTTCCAACTATTGCAACTTTCATTTATGATATAGATCTGTTCAAAAACTAAACTAATTCAGCGATTACTGTTTCTCCTCCTGTAACTTTCTGGTTGATATTCACTGTCACTTTTGTATTGACAGGCAAATAGATATCAACACGGGAACCGAATTTAATAAATCCGTACTCGCCGCCTTGTATTACAGAATCCCCTTCTTTTACATACCATACAATTCTTTTTGCCAAAGCGCCTGCAATCTGACGATACATTACTTCAACACCTGAGGCAGTTTTTGTCACACAGGTAGTACGCTCGTTTTCGGTACTAGCTTTTGGATGCCACGCTACTAAATATTTGCCGGGATGGTATTTAAAATATGAAACTGTACCAGAAATAGGGTTTCTGTTTACGTGTACATTGAACGGAGACATGAAAATAGAAACCTGCTTACGCATGCCTTTGAAATATTCACTTTCTTCTGTGTCTTCGATCACGACTACTTTACCATCAGCCGGAGCAATAATATGCTTTGGATTGATAACGGTAGTTCTGTTTGGGTGACGGAAGAATTGTAAAATGATCAGAAAAAAGACAATGCTAAATGTTACGGTAACAATATGTAGGGTACAATTTTCAGGAAAAACAAAATATGAAATGCCATTTAAGATGGCAAGAGACATAATTGTTGCGGCTAACGATACATAGCCCTCTTTGTGTATGGTCATAAAAATTCAAACTAATCCGCCTTAAAGATAAAAAAGAAAGATTAGGTAAAAAAATGAATCTGTATTTCTGACAAAAAACAAACACCCACCTTTTGACAGGTGGGTGCGGGAACATATATAAGAGAGCAAAATAAACCTTAAAAACCTCCTCTGAACTTATACGTTTTGGCCACTTTGTCTATTGCTACTATATAAGCGGCAATCCTCATTGGCACTTTATGTTGTTGTGCAGTAGTATATACCCGCTCAAATGCATCCTGCATAATTCTGTCGGTACGTCTTTCAATTCTATCCAGAGACCATTTATAACCCAGGCGGTTCTGCACCCACTCGAAATATGACACAGTTACACCACCGGCATTGGCCAGAATATCCGGAACCACCATAATTCCTTTACTATTGATAATATCATCAGCATTTGCCGAAGTAGGTCCGTTTGCCCCTTCAACAATTAATCTTGCCTGAATTTTATCTGCGTTCTTACCCGTGATTACATCTTCTTTTGCAGCAGGTACCACAATGTCTACTTTTGAAGTAAGCAGTTCATCATTACTGATTACTTCTGCTCCTTTAAAGCCATTCAGTGTTCCTTTATTATTGAAAGAATAAGCCATAGCAGCCTCTATGTCAATCCCATTATCATTCCAGTAAGCGCTATTCACATCACTGATCCCTTTGATAGTTACTCCCCGTTCCCAAAGTAATTTGGCGGCATTGGAGCCAACATTTCCAAAACCCTGTACAACACAAGAAGCCTTGGTAGGTACAATCCGTAATTTTTCCATTGCTCCGAAAGCAGAAACCATCACTCCACGGCCAGTAGCTTCAACCCTTCCCAGTGAACCTCCCAAAACCAAAGGCTTACCAGTCACCACTGCATGCGATGTCATTCCGACTCCTTTTGAATATTCATCCATCAGCCAGGCCATTTCAATTGCACTGGTGCCCATATCCGGTGCAGGAATATCTTTATCAGGCCCGAACACGTCTCTTAAAGCTGCTGTATAAGCTCTCACTAAACGTTCTCGCTCACCTGCCGACATGCTTCTCGGATCACAAATTACTCCACCTTTTGCACCACCATAAGGTAAATCAACCACAGCACATTTCCAGGTCATCCAGGCGGCTAAAGCCCTTACTTCATCCAACGAAACACCCATATCAAAGCGAATTCCGCCTTTAGCCGGGCCTAATATAGTAGAGTGGATAACGCGGTAACCTTCAAAAACACGAACTTTACCGTTGTCCATTGTAACAGGAAGTGAGACGATAATTTGTCTGTCTGCGCTTTTAAGAACGTTATACGTCTCATCATCGAGGCCTAAAATTTCTGCCGCAACCTTAAACCGCGACATCATTGAATCAAGTGGATTTTCAGCGCCATGTATAGGTGCAGGTTCTAAATAGCCCATGATCTAAAAATTTAGTTCTTATAGCGGTATACGTAAAGAAGACCGATAAAAGGATACTTTTTTACAGTATAATTTCAATATAAATTTGCACTAAAAAAACCGACTAATGTCATGGAAAAAACAAGACTCAAAACAGGATTTTATTTACCATTGCTTCATAAAAAACATGACGGACAACTTACTGATTTTCTATCTTAAACAAATGGATTTATAAACCTGAATAAGTAAATTACCATACAATATTAGCGTTCATTTCTATGAAGAAAATTGCTCACATCCTTGAAGGAAAAGAAAAAATGATTACTCCTACGGAGAAAATCCTTCAACCACTTCCGCATTCCAAATTTCGGTTTGCCAATCCATTCATCGTACTTCACCACGGTGGGCCGGAAACTGTGCAAAGCAACACCGAAGACCGCATTATGCCACACCCACACAGAGGTTTTGCTCCGGTAACTTTTGTGCTACAGGGCAACAGTCATCATAAAGACAATGCCGGTAATGATCAAATACTGAAAGCAGGTGATGCCCAATGGATGTTTGCAGGAAAAGGGATTCTTCACAGCGAAGGGCCATCTCAAATCCTTCAAAACAAAGGAGACTTAAATGAATTCCTGCAGCTTTGGGTAAATGTGCCAGCTGCCAACAAATGGGACGAGCCCCAATACCAGCATACTACCAAGGAACAAATGCCTCTGGTATTTGAACAGGAAGGCGTAAACCTCAGATTAGTAAGCGGTACTCTTGACGGCAAAACCGGCCCTATTAATATCAGCTACACACCTGTTATTACTGCTGTGGGAGAAATCAAAAATGGAAAAGAGTTTGACATCAAAGTACCTGAAGGCTACTGGACGTTATTGTATGTTGCCCACGGAAGAGTAACGATTGAAGACATAAATTCTGTAGAAGAACACAACCTGATTGTATTTGAAAAAGAAGGCGACGAGTTTACAATTGCTACGAACGAAGATTCTCAGATCCTTCTACTAAGCGCCTTACCAATCGATGAACCTGTTACAGCCAAAGGTAACTTCGTTATGAATACTAACGAAGAAATAGATCAGGCTTTCAAAGATTACGAAGAAGGAAAATTCGGAACACTGGAGTTTTAGCTGCGGCTATGCTGAGCTACCTGATTTCGGCAAGCTCAGCTACCATTGAAACGATGTAATATAAGTACCATTAACCTGGTAGTTGAGCGTAGTCAAAACGACCTCTAGCTGCGGCTACGCTCAGCTACCTAACTTCGCCCAAATCAGTTACATTACATAACCTGTAACAAAAAACTTCTAATATCCATACTTCCCTTTCCAAAGGGTTTTCAGCCTTTCTCTGAACTCACGTTCACGGGCGTTATCGCCGGGTTCATATAGTTTTGTTCCTGAAATTTCTTTAGGGAGGAATTCCTGAATCACAAAGTTTCCGGGAAAATCGTGAGCATGTTGATAACCCTTACCATAGCCTTCTTTTTTCATAAAGCTGGTCGGAGCATTTCTTAAATGTAAAGGTACGGGCAGATTGCCTGTTTCTTTCACAAAAGCACGGGCTTTCTTGATTGCAAGGTATGATGCGTTACTCTTCGGAGAGTTAGCCAGGTAAATCACACATTGAGCCAGTATAATTTCTGACTCGGGATAACCGATTACATTCACTGCCTGAAAACATTCATTAGCCATCAGCAAGGCATTTGAATTGGCATTACCTATATCCTCCGAAGCCAGAATCAGTAAACGCCTGGCAATAAATTTCAGATCTTCTCCGCCTTCAATCATTCTGGCCAGCCAATAAATGGCCGCATTAGGATCACTTCCTCTTATTGATTTTATGAATACAGAAATGATATCATAATGTTGTTCTCCTCCTTTATCATACAGCGCAATTTTCTGCTGCGCAATATCCATTACCATAGCATCAGTCACTTCAACATCATCAGACTCGCCGCATACCAGTTCAAAAAGATTCAGCAACTTTCTCGCATCTCCTCCGGCCAACCCCAGCAAAGCAGTATGCTCTTTAATAACAATCTTTTTCTTATTCAGGGCTTCGTCTTCCTCTGCGGCTTTCTTCAGCAAAGCAAGCTGCTCTTCCTCTGTCAAAGGTTTTAAAGTATAAACCTGACAACGGGAAAGCAATGCTGAGATGACCTCAAAAGAAGGATTTTCTGTTGTGGCACCTATTAAGGTAATTGTTCCCTTTTCAACAGCTCCCAGCAAGGCGTCTTGTTGCGACTTGCTGAAACGATGGATCTCATCTATAAAAAGGATTGTCTTAGCGTGGTACTTTGCTTTATCTATTACTTCACGTACATCCTTTACTCCGGAACTGATTGCACTCAGTGTATAAAATTCAGCTTTGATATAACGGGCAATCAATAAAGCGAGTGTAGTTTTTCCAACACCCGGAGGCCCCCACAAAATCATGGAAGGTACCGAGCCCCATTTCAATGGCTTTACGAAGAAAAGAACCTTTCCCCAGTAAATGTTGCTGTCCCGCATAGTCTTCCAGCCTGTCAGGGCGCATGCGTTCTGCTAATGGTGTGTTGGGATTAAACATAGAGTAACGAGATTATCTGTTTGATAACAAACTCAAAAGCATTATGGTTTTGCCGTAAAATTTTTCGTCACAATTTCCATTCCTTTCGAACTGATATGATATGGATCTAAAAAATAAGAATATGTTACCAACTCCGGATAACGGTAAGGGTTATAAGAACCGACAAGACAAATTCCCATATCGCGAGACAACTTCACCAGATATTCCTCCAAAACACTACTATGAGTTTTATTTGAAGACGGATATACTGACGGGTGTACCGGACTTATAAACAAGCATACAACAACACCACGCTTCTGTAATGCCTGGATTAGCGCTTCTAAATTTTTCAGATGAGGCTTTTTCAGACAAGAGCCGCAAAAAAAATTATCTCCGCACATTTTCTTATAAGTTGCGGCTTCTTCTGCAGCCGAAGCCGCTAATTCCGGACTCCATTCCATTAAAGAGTATCCACCATCTTTCCTTATGACAAAAGCACCTTTTTGATAGAAGTATTGTGTGCTGACACCATCGGCCTTGGTAAGAACTTTTAACGACGACTGGAAATAGGATGGCGAAAACATATGGGAGAAAATAGCCTCATAATCCCCTCCTTTCTCAGCCTCATTGATTTCATAAAAACGAGGATCAAAATCAAATAGTCTTTTATTATTATTTATGTATTTATTTAATCCTGAATAGCTCTTTACTTTTGCATTAACATCAGGAATATAATATACCGCATTTTGTATCGATTCCAGCTTCCTTGCATAATTAATCCAAGGATCAATACTTATGATAAGGGTATCTGGAAAATAGTTTTTCTCTTCGCAAAGATTAAACAAACCTATATAATCAAGAATACTTGCTCCAGGAAGTATATAATTATGTAAATCCTTTTTACCTATCATAGACGGGGTTACTTCCGACGCCCTGCTGGACCCCCATAATGCCCAGGATGCTTTAGTCTTTTTTGCTTCGGCTGAGTATGTAAGAAATTCTTCCTGAAATTTACCCCAATATGCCGGCATAGAAATTAACTGTACATTATTACCGTCGGCTACTAGTATAGCAGCTTTTTTAGATCTGTCGTTAAATACCTGACCAGGATCTTTTAGATAATTAACAGAAAAAACAATCAGCAATAACGGAGCAAAAAGCAAGACAATCTTTATGATATATTTTCTCATCAAATTCTAAGTGATTAAAATTGAAAATAGATAAAACTCGATTGTTTAAATACCCCTAATAAATATAATAATATAAAGGCCGAATAATATATCGCATACCTTTTATACCAAGCCTGACGAATTATAATATCTTCGACACTTTCATCCCTAGAGAAATATTCCACAAGCATTAATCCAATAACCAAAGACAGAGAAA
The DNA here is from genome assembly GCA_964572965.1 of uncultured Bifidobacteriaceae bacterium. Taxonomy (GTDB): domain Bacteria; phylum Bacteroidota; class Bacteroidia; order Cytophagales; family UBA9547; genus CAZNHL01. Next base: position 3,524 of record CAZNHL010000022.1, on the reverse strand, counting down.
TCAATAATGTATATATAGGATACCCTAATCCAATTACTGCAGGTGAGTATGACGACAAACTACCCCAGCCATGGGTAAGCTGGCTTAAAACCGCCGAGGCTTCTGTAAAAGTTTTAGCTCTGAAAAACACCCAGGCTAAAGATACAAGGCCAAATGTCAGAGCCATCCCTCCTAATGAAGAAATTGCCAGATTACTTCCTTTTTTGCCATTTGCAAAAAACAGCAAATAACCTACAGTGAATAAGCCATGAAGTAAGCCCCATATGACAAAATTCCAGCTAGACCCATGCCAAAGCCCACTTATTATGAATACTATCATCAGGTTTCGAATCCAGATCAACTTTCCTTTTCTGTTTCCCCCTAAAGGAATATAAACATAATCCCGAAACCAGGTTGAGAGAGAGATATGCCATCTTTGCCAAAATTCATGAATGGAACGGGACAAATAGGGTTGCTTGAAATTAATCATTAATTCAATTCCCATAACTCTGGAAGCTCCCCGTGCAATATCTGAGTACCCGGAGAAATCGCAATAAATCTGAAAAGCAAAAAACACAATCCCGATAAAAACCGAAGGGCCTTCATATTTTTCAGGACTTTCAAACAATCGGTCTGCAAAAAAAGCCAGTTTATCGGCAATAACAACCTTTTTAAGCATACCCCACATCATAAGAATCAGTCCGCTAGTTACTCTTTGTGATTCAAAAAAATGAGGAATTTTAAACTGATATAAAATATTTTGAGGACGCTCAATGGGTCCTGCTACCAATTGTGGATAATACATTACATAAAGTGAATAAATCCCCAAGTGTCTTTCTGCTTTTTGCCGTCCATAATATACCTCGAAAGTATAACTCATCGCCTGAAAAGTATGAAAAGACAAGCCGATAGGAAGAATAATCCCCAAATAAGCCCAAGAACTACTATACCCCATTGTATGAAGCAGATCGTTCATATTATCGATAAAGAAATTATAATATTTAAAAACAGCCAAAACACCAACATTAGCAATAATACTTAAACTTAGAAGCATCTTCTTCCGCCGTGGCGAGGCATCCTCTATCAGAATCCCGGCATAATAGTCTATGATAATGGTAAAAAACAGGATTAATATGTATACCGGAATAAATGCCATATAAAAAGCACAACTAGCTACCAGTAAGTGAAACCACCTGTATTTATGCGGGATCAAAAAATAGATCAGTGTAATTATTGGGAAAAAGACAACGAACTCTAAGGAGTTAAAGAGCATTTGAACAACATGTTAATAGGGGGACGCAATATAATCATTATATCTATTAAATGGAGAACAAAAACCATTAGAACACTAAATAACGATTATCTGTCAAACCCGATTTTAAATAAAAATCTAGTTACTTTTGCCCAATGAATCCTGTGCGGAAAGCCCATATTGCACTTACCCTGATTGCACTGGTTAATGGCGCTCATTATACCATTGCGAAATTGCTGATGCCACATTTTGTGTTGCCATCTGCCATTATATTAATCCGGGGCATTTCTGCATCTTTGTTCTTTCTGATTATCAACCATTTTGTCACCAAAAGTTTTTTTATTGAAAGGAAAGACTATCTCCGCTTGTTCTTTTCTGCACTGACGGGCATTGCTGCTAATCAGCTTTTCTTTTTCAATGGCCTGCACCATACTACACCTATCAATGCTGCCGTGCTCACATTGATGACCCCGATCATGGTCACTGTGATCTCGTTTCTGGTGCTGAAGACCAAACTGACTATCACTAATATTATTGGTGTTTCCTTAGGTGCAAGCGGGGCTTTCCTGCTCTTATCCGGCAAAGGCTTTGGTATGAATAGCAGTACGCTTTTCGGCGACATACTCATTATCTGCAATGCAACATGCTACGGTATATTTATGGTGATTGCAACGCCTCTGATGCGCAAGTACAATCCTTTTACAGTGCTTTTCTGGCTTTTCACGCTGGCTATACCAATAGTGATGCCTTTTGCATGGAGCGACTTCAATGGCATTGCCTGGGAAACATTCACTGGCGAAGCATGGTTTGCTTTAGGCTTTGTGGTGCTGGGAGCCACTATCCTGGCATATTCAGTCAACACCTGGGCATTAAAATACATTCAGCCAGAAGTAGCCGGCATATACATTTACTTTATCCCGATGATCGCTTCCTTTTTTGCCGTCCTCTTAGGTAAAGATATTATGACTTGGGAAAAGCTTTCTTTTTCACTGATGATTATTGGCGGAGTATATCTGGCCGGAATACGTAAGTAACTAATAATTAAAAGATTGTAGTATTATAAAATTAAGCAGAAATTTTTCTGTTCAGAGATTAACACATTAAGCGCTTAGCATTCTGCATAATGCCTTCCGCATTCCGTATTAAATACAAAAAACCTTTTACTTTTGCATAAGTATACATTTTAAAAAGAATCATGGCTACTATTGATACAAAATCTATTTTACAACAATTAGGCATCACAGCTTTGAACCCTTCCTGGTCAACCGGCACCATTTTCGGCAAGACAGGACATAGTAAAGAGGTGAAACTTGTTGTATCTCCGATTGACTCCGCTACGCTTGCCGAAGTAGAGTTTGCATCAGAAAAGGATTACAGTTATGTATCGGGTAAAGCACAGGAAGCTTTTGCAGAATGGAGAAAATGGCCTGCCCCAAAAAGAGGTGAAGTTGTGCGCCAGATTGGAGAAGAACTAAGAAAGTATAAACAGCAACTGGGTACACTTGTCACATTAGAAATGGGCAAACTGCTTCAGGAAGGCTTGGGAGAAGTACAGGAAATGATTGACGTTTGCGATTATGCCGTTGGCCTTTCCCGTCAGTTGTGCGGACAAACCATGCATTCTGAGCGTCCCAATCACCGCATGTACGAGCAATATCATCCGCTTGGAACTGTCGGTATTATCAGTGCCTTCAATTTCCCGGTTGCAGTGTGGTCATGGAATGCGATGTTAGCCGCTATTTGTGGTGATGTAATGATATGGAAGCCTTCTGAAAAGACACCACTGACAGCTTTAGCATGTCAGCATCTGATCGGAGAAGTTTTAAGAAAAAATAATGTACCTGAAGGCGTTTTCAACCTGATCATAGGTGACGCGGGCATAGGTGAACTACTGGCGAAGGACAAACATGTTCCTTTGGTTTCTGCTACAGGCTCTACCCGAATGGGTCTTCAAGTAGGCAAAGTTGTAGCCGAACGTTTAGGGCGTTCTTTATTAGAATTAGGGGGCAATAATGCAATCATTATTACTGCTCATGCCAATATTGACATGGCTATTCACGCAGTAACTTTTGGTGCAGTGGGAACCTGCGGGCAACGCTGTACGTCTACCCGCCGCCTTATTGTTCATGAAAATGTTTATGAGCAAATCAAAACACGCCTGGTAAGCATTTATAAACGTATCCCAATCGGCAACCCCTTACAGGAAGGTATTCTTGTTGGTCCCATGATAGACAGCGCTGCTGTTAAAAACTATCACAATGGCCTTGTGCTTTAATAGCAGTAAGGCCATTGT
>CAZNHL010000021.1:46379-53614 GCA_964572965.1 uncultured Bifidobacteriaceae bacterium | reverse complement strand
CCTGTTTCTTCTCTGAATGTGATTCTGGTAACGTCGAAGAAGTATCTTAGGCCGTCATAATGGGCGATGATTGGGACTGAACTATGGTCGTCGTTTGGATAGTAGACATTTTTCCATTTCAGTCCATTGCCGGCATGTTTTTTCAGAAGGTCTCGGAAGTTGAAAATTCCCTTCATGGCAATAGACGTTTTGGAAGTGTCTTTTTTTACCCAGTTTGTGTCAACGCCTGTAAAGGCTGTATTTCCGGTAGCAATGAAAAGATGTTTGCTGGCAAGGGCAGGGTTGTTCAGCAGTGTTTCTCCTTGTCTTTTCATCAATTCATTGTCCCACCATAAGCTCGGATCAACACTCAGGTAAGCAGAGAATAACTGCGGATTATGTAGCATTGTATTAACAACTGTTAAGCCACCTAGAGAATGACCGATGAAAGTACGGAAAGGTGTTGTAGGATAAATGGAATCTATATGCGGAATAAGCTCTTTCTCAATAAAGCTGATAAATTGGGCATTACCGCCGGTAGTATTCATCAGGTTAGGGTTATGGCCATAAGGAGACTTGGTAAGGCGGCTAGGGGAAAGGTCCCGCCAGCGATCGGTATTGTTGATACCGATAATGATCATTTCCGGAAATATGCTATTCCCGTGTTTTGGCCCCAATTGAGACACCATGCCGGCAAGCGATTTAATATGTCCATTGCCATCAAGAAGATAAATAACAGGGTATTTCTTGTTATTGGCCTTCATTTCTGCAGGTGAAGCCGGCAGATAAACAGATAATACCCTGTCTTCATTCAGGATTTTGGAATGGAAAAATTCTGTATGGGCAATATTGATTTCATTGCTGGTAACATCGGGAGTAAATACTAGTTGTGACGTATATAAGAAACGCACATTGTCTATTGATACCGTCCCGGTGTCGTTGCTGACTCCGTTAACCTGCCAGGCGAGGGCATTCAGGTCAGCCTCGCTAAAAACCTTTTTTGCACCCCAGTCAGGCTGGCTCAGTGCTGATACCGGAACTGTTACAGTTGTCCATTCTTTGCTGGCCGGAACTTGTTTCTGATAAAAAGCAAAGTCTTTAATATTGTCGCTTCTGTAGACAAGGCTATGCTGGCTGCCTTTGAATTCGTAGGCAATGGCCTGAATGCCGGCGGGTATTTGTTTTGCTGTTATTTTGCAGGCAAGTACTACATAAGGATCCCATTGCCAGTTGCCTTTCTGTAATTTGTATGAGAAGTTTAAAAATTGATTTTTCCCCTCTTTGACATAGTTATAACGGATTTCAGATGCACCGTTGTCGGTTTTGTCACTGAATGTGTGCCATTCTGTTTTGATAAGTGTTTGTGAGTTGGCTTTGTCAAACTTATCAATGAAGAAATCGGGTTTGGTTTGTGCCTGAATGGTAAAGGAGTAAACCAGTAAGCAGATAGTTGAAATTATACTGTGAAAAATACGAACCATACATGTGCTGTTGTCAATTTAATACAACAAAGATAACTGAAAAGTAAAAGGCAATTTAAAAATGCGAAGATAAGTCTGTCGGTAGAAATGGCCTGTATGCAGGTACATATGAAGCCTGCGTTTTAAGCCAAGGTTTCAATGGAAGATATTAAACCAGTTTAGTATCCGTTTCATCGAACCTTGCCTGATTCGTTTAAAATTTTGCCCGCAATTTTTAAAATCCTAATCTGCTGAATTCTGCAGTAAAAAAGCATAAGAAGATTCATAGAATCGGATAGCTTTTTAAACCATATAAACAAGCTCGCTCATGTAATACTGAAAAGTAATTAATCCATCGGTTAACGTCACTTCCACAAAGGTATATAAGTCACCATCGGCAGCACTGAATAAAGGTATTGAAACAGAAATGGCAGTAAATAACAGCAAGATAGCTGTTCTTGTTATTGGAGAAATGCCATGGCGAGGGAGTTTGTTCATCACTTCAGCTGTAAAGGAATTTTCATTCCCTAAATCGGTTTTGTCTGAAAATTCCTTAGAAAGTAATTCGTCTATTTTATCTTTCATTTTCACTTATGTTTAAGTGTTTTCTTAATTTTTCTTTTCCTCTCAGAATGTGCGATTTGACTGTTCCTAAGGGGCAATTCATTATTTCTGCAATTTTTTCATGCGACATATCACTCAGGTAAGAGAGTGATAAAGCCCATCTTTCTTCATCTTTTAACTGACGCAGGAGGTATTCAATATCTATTTTATCATCAATATATTGTATCTGATCGGTATAGTAAACAGTAATATTTTCTTTCAGTTCTTCCTTTTTGAGCTTTTCTTTTTTCTGATAATCCAGAAAAACATTGTAAGCAATGCGGTACAGCCAGGTTGAAAACTTGGCCGAAGCTTTATAGGAATGTATGTATTTATACGATTTAATAAATGTTTCCTGTGCCATATCGTCGGCAAGGGCTTTGTCTCCCAGGGTTAGTCGCAGCAAAAGCCTTCGAATTTCCGGCTGATATTTGATCACCAGTTTTTCGAAAGCCTTGTGGCTGTCAAACAACAATACCTGTGAGATGTAAAAGGCATCCGACAGTTTATCCATTGTCAGATACAGTTCCTTTTGTTTTTTTATCAAGTTTGTCTACTATCAGAAATCCGATTCCGACAAATAGGGGAATTAAGCCAACAGACCACATCTTGTTTTCAATATACAGCACCAATATTAACCCCAGGCCACCGGCAGTTAGTATAATGCCTTTTTTGAAGTCGGATATTCTTTTTCCTGATTCTGTTTTGGCAAGAAGTTCCAGTGGAATATTTGTACCTGTTTCCAGAGACTTATAAATGATGTTATGCAGGCTTTGTGATTTTTTGTAGCGTAAAAATAATGCCAATGAAATAACAGCAGCAATGCTGATAAACATGACTACCGGAACTGCAACTTGTTTTGTTTCATTTGAGCTGCTACCCAAGAGGAAGCGGTGTCTTTGCTGCGAGCTGTAGATTTTTACAATCTGATCTGCCGATAATTTCTCAATGGCTTTATCTGACAGGCCCAGGGTATTGAGTTGGTTCTGCTGTTTGCGGAGAGAGTCTTGTTCTGGTTTCGTGTCTGCAAAAATGGTAAAGGAGAGTGCCATTAACAGCAATGAAATAATGAGTTTTTTCATGAGTGATTCAGGTTTAATGAATTTATTTAAACATTAGACCATGAGGGCGCGAGGTTTGGATTCAAAGAAAGAAAATATTTTAGAGGTTGTCCGCAGGTTATAGTCCCGATTATAAGATGCTAAAGTTTAAAGCATGAAAGAGTAGGGCTCTTCCATGCCTTTATACCACAACCGATATTCGATTTTACTGCTTCAGTATCCTGTCTGCCAGTATTTTAATTTCTGTACGTCTGCTTGACTGGTAGGATTTTTCGGGACATGCATTTTCTTTGACATCACAGGCACAGGCTTGTGTATTCGATTCTCCATTGCCTTTTCGTAGTATTTTTTCTGCCGGAATGCCTCTGGTGATCAGGTATTGTGCAGAGGCTTCAGCTCTCTTTTCAGAAAGTACTTCATTGTAAGTTGACTTACCGCGGCAATCTGAATAGGAGTTTAATTGAAATCTGACTTCCGGGTTCTTTTTGAAGAGATTAATGAGATGGTCAAGTTTTTGTGAAGCGTCGGTTCTGATAACGGATTTATCCATATCAAAATAGATAACAGTACTTGGTAATCCGACAAGTATTGTGAAGGTACCAACTGTTGAAGTGACATTGTAAGAGTTTCTTACTGTGTAGTTTACTTTAGCTATGCCTGAGAAATCCTCATTGGGTTCAAAAGTTACTTTGCCCATTCTGTCTACCCAGAATGTACCTTCATTTGTTGTTTTATTGTCTTGTATGCCTTCCTGTAAAGGATCCAGGTCAACAGAAGCAGGATTAATGGTTCCTAAACTGTCAAAATCATTGGCTGTTACGGCATAAGTTACGGGTTTACCATGATCTGTGTAAACGGAGTCATTGAAGGTGATGGATGGAGGAACAGGCATTCCAAAAATAAAATCGCCTGCGAGTACTACACCGTTGGCCTGGGTCGCTTTTCCTATATCTGCGTGCCTGAATGTAACTTTATAAAACGGCTGAACAGAACTGATAGTAATTCGTCCGCTGCCACTTTCACAACAACAGCCTTCTACTCCGTAAACAGTTCTTGTAGCATTATTAAATAAAGCTTTACCTGTTTTCGAGTGAATATACCCGGATTCAGGCCCTGTTATCCATGTAAAAGTAGCCTGGTCTGTTATATTAGTATTATCATGAGCATAAATACTGAAATTTTGTATTTCTTCAGTACCTGCCAGCTGATTATTAATATGACTCAGCAGGAAACTGAGTGATAAAATTGGATTGGAGAACTCAATGCTGATGTCGCAATAGTCTGCTACCTCGTTGGGTTTTCCAAGTAATATTCCCTCAATTCCATAAGTAGCTATATCAGGTCCGGGGCCTGATTTAGTAATGGTTATGTCTGTATTTTTAAGATCTTTAGCGTGGTAGGTATGTATTACTGTTCCGTTCTTGATAGCGCTCAGTTCTTGCGACGTTAGTTTGCCAAAATAAGCTTTTTGCTGAGCTAATCCTGGTAGTGTTGCTAAGAACAAGATTGCTATGACAGTGGTTTTTATTGAAGTCATTTGCCGGAGATAAATTTAATACTTAAAAATCTCCTGAAATTTAATGCTTTAACTGATATTTTAAAAAAGAATGGCCGGGCTCTTGTTTAAGCGGTAAGAGTAGACAACCGGTAGTTCTTTATTTCTTTGGTGAAATAATTAAGAAACTGTGGCAAATGTTGCCATGACTTTTTCAAGGAATAGTTCCAGTGGTTTTAATGCAAGTGCTATTCCGCCTTTAAATGAAAGGGATATCAATAAACTGGTTGTTAATCCGTCAATTACAGGATCAATTAATGCTTCTGAAACAAGGAAAATAAAAACGGCAATACATAGTACAATAGTGGTGGCTCTGCTTTTGATTACCGCTTTTTGTGTTTCAGAGAGCGCTGTCTTTAATTCTGTTATATCTTGTATGGTTCCTATGACTTTTTTTGAATGCAGCTCTTTGACTAAGTGTCCTTTAATATTCAGGTAGGAGAGTGTGTACTTGTCTGTCTGGTAACGCACATTGATATCATAAACAGGTTTTGCCATTGCTTTTTTCAACTCAACAAAATCTTCCGGGTTTATCTTTTTGCTGAAATTAAGGAATGTAAGCGTGGTAGAATTTCTCGGATCATTGCCTAGTATATGGTTTGCTTCTTCTGAGAAGAAGAAGACCTTATTAATGATATCATATTCCCAATTCCCTATGTGGGCAATTTTCTGAGCTTCAGCCAGCCTGGCTTCACTCACTTTCAGCGCTTTTTCAGCAAGCAGTTTTTCCTTTTCAACTTTATGGAGTTTGAGAGCATTGTCAATACAAATTCTTAAAGATTCAGCATTTAGAGAGCGCTTTGGCAGATAGTCATTGGCACCGGCACGCAGGAGATTTACAATGGTCTGCTCGTCTTTTTGTCCGGTAAGCATAATAATGGGTGTTTCTATACCGGCTTGTCTGACGTTTTTCAGGATATCAAGCCCGTTCATTCCCGGCAAATGATAGTCAAGAAAGATACAGTCGAAGTTGTTTTCACGTAAAGTCTGAAGTCCTTCAAGGCCATCCGGAATTATTTGTACTTGTGCACGTAAACCTGAATTTACGACGGCTCTTTTAAAGAAAAATTTGTCGTCGTCGTTTTCTTCGATTGCTAAAATGTTAATTTCCATAAGTAGCTGAACAGTATTGTTAAAAAACATGTATTTAATTTCTTCCGTCTGTTGAAAAATCCGGGAAATAAATACTACAGGATGCTAACCCGCTGTCTAAACTCGATTGACTTTTATCAGGAGTTTATAACTTACATTACTGTTTATTAAATTAGTAAAAAAGATTTACTTTTAGTTAAACTCTGATAAAAATAATTCCGTTTAGTGGGGTAGTCCCATCTGGTGTAGCATCAATTTATACTTTTTTTAACCTTGAAATAAACCCTAATAGTATGGAGTCAGGTATGGACAAATTGGTGCAGGCGGTTCAGGAATTGTCTCTGGCACGAAATATTGAACGAGTGATGCAGATTGTGAGGAAAACGGCCCGTGAACTTACAGGTGCTGATGGTGCTACTTTTATATTGAGAGACCGTAACCTTTGTTATTATGCCGATGAAGACGCTCTGACCCCTCTCTGGAAAGGCCAGCGTTTTCCTATGGAAGCATGTGTAAGCGGTTGGGTTATGCTCAATAAAGAACAGGCAGTTATTGAAGATATTTATAAAGATGACCGTGTACCTATTGATGCCTACAGGACTACTTTTGTTAAGAGTATGGCTATGGTGCCCATCAGGACTCTGGAACCGATAGGAGCTATAGGTAATTATTGGGCAGAAAAATACAAGCCTGATACCTCTGATTTAAAACTGCTTCAATCGCTGGCAGATATCACTGCAGTTACCATTGAAAACATCAAAGTGTATGAAGAACTCGAGCAACGGGTGAACGAACGTACGGAAGAACTGATGATTGCCAATAAAGAATTGGAAGCTTTTTCTTATACGATTTCACATGACCTGCATGCTCCATTAAGGAATATCACTAACTATATCGGGATTTTGCTGGAAGACAGTGGCAATAAATTTAATGAAGAAGAAAAACGAATTGCCGGAAGGCTTATCAGCAATGTTAATGGGATGGAGCAACTCATTGACGATCTGTTGGAGTTCTTTAAAATGGGGCACCATGAACTCCATCGGACGGTTATCAATATGGATACCCTTGTCAAAGATATCTGCAGGGAAATCAAGGAACATAAAAACAACCACACAGAGTTTATCATACATAACCTGCCGCCTGTAGCAGGTGAAACGACACTGATCAGGCAGGTATGGTTTAACCTCATTTCTAATGCTGTAAAATATAGCAGTAAAAAGGAACATCCTGTAATAGAGATTGGATCTGAAATAAAACAGGGCGAGACCGTTTACTATGTAAAAGACAATGGTGCCGGTTTCAATATGAAATATTATGACAAGCTCTTTGGGATTTTTCAGCGGTTACATAATAAAAAGGATTTTGAAGGGACAGGAATCGGGCTGGCTACGGTGCAGAAAATCCTGATCAGGCACAAAGGAAAAATATGGGCAGAGTCTGTTTTAGATGAAGGTTCCTGCTTCTTTTTTTCGCTGCCGGTGAGTG
>CAZNHL010000021.1:30009-46369 GCA_964572965.1 uncultured Bifidobacteriaceae bacterium | reverse complement strand
ATATTGAGCTACATCACTAGAAATGTTTTGTCGGGTCTGTGCTGATTGAACTTGTCTGAATTGTTGTTCATCAGTGGCTTTTTAGCCATTGTGCATAATCAGGTTCGTCGAAGGTGAGCTCTGTTTGTTTTTGTGTTTCACAGTTGTTTACAATTAAAGGAACCGTTTTTATTTTATCAGCGGCTATCATTAGACCGTATTGTGTTGCTTCTCCGATATTGTTTTCTTCAAATATTGCTATCCCTTTTTGCTGGTCAATTATATGGATAGTAAGTGTACGGTTGTGATCGTAAATGCCCGATAGCTTAAATTGATAAGTCTTAGCATCAATTTTCTTTTGCTGTATAATTTTACTGGCCACAGGACCTTCTCCTGTCCAGTCTATAAAAGTACTGTCGTTAATTGAAACTCTGTAATGGAATAAAAAATCACAAGGATAGTAAGCATAAAATGTGTTTTTGTATTGCTTGAGGGTTACCCACTTTTTTATAGGGATCACAGACGGCTTTTTGACCAAAGTCAGGTTCTTTTCTTTCAGGTAGTCAGTTGATAGTTTGTAACTCTCTTTGTCAAACTGCAGGAACTTGAAATGAGAAATTTCGTTGTAAAGCCAGCTGTTTTTGTTGGTGTCAAAATAAATGGATTGTGATGAACCTAATAAACTGTCTTTGTAAATGAAAGTAGTATACTGCTTAATTTGCCCGGAAGCATTAAATACGAAGCTAATTAGCAGCATTAATATGGTAAGCAGTTTTTTCATAAGACTAAAATATTCTTGCAGAGAAAGTATTAGCTGCAAAAGAGCATTACAAACGCTATTCTACCGGGCATAGCTCATGTTCTTTTATTACTTTTTCTTCCCGATTGAACCTATAATAGTTGAGTGGTGATTGCTGGCAAGATTATCAAATTTCGGGTCCCGTGCTACTTTATCAATCTTTTTTAGTTTTATGTTTTCAAATTGAATATTGTCACCTTCCTTTATATCCTCGAGACTCATTTCAGTGAACTTTGTAACAGGACTGTTTACATCAAAAAAGTTGAAAACAGAGTCTCTGTCTGTGGCTTTAAATCCGTTTTCTGCAGTTGTTAATACATTCACTGTATCACCTGATTCCTGAGATATTACAATCAGATGGATATAATATTCCCGGTTTTTATTGTCGTCAGGGGCATGGCTGGTATAAAGAAGCTTTATTTTTTCTTCATTTTTCAACGCTGCAGGATCCATGGTGAACTGCGATATATCCCAATACTTATACCTGGAATTGCAGCCGAAAAGTAATACAAGTAATAATATTGGAAACAGGGTTTTATTCATTGTCTTGTTTTTTGTTGGTCATCGTTTTAACAATACTCCAAATAGTCTTGGATTCATACTCATTAGAGCTAGGCTTTACTTTAATACTTAAAAGCTGAATACTAAGATGTTTATTTTATCCCAATAAACTCAAACTGATTGTCTTTTAGCTGATACAGTATGTTTTTGTTGGTGACTTTGCCATTTTCTAAAACCACAGCTATATAAACGATTTGCTTCTGTTTATCATATTTAATGACTTCAACAGGTCTTTCAGGCCTGTCTACTACGCTAAAGAAATCGAAGTTTACATTTATGTGGTCAAATGTTTTATTGTTGGCCTTAAATAGCTTTCTGTCTTTTATAAGCTTGCCGTTTTCTATGATATATATCTGAATTGATTGTAAAATATCTTTTGAGGAATATATTCTATTGCTGATTACCAGATAGTAACTCTGATTATTGATTTTTACAGTGAAAACTTTAGAATAAAAACACCCCGGATCAACTTCATTTTCTACAGGTCTGAGTGTATAAATAAATGAATTTGACTTGTATTGAATGATTTCATCATATTCCTGCATTGTGCCGCCTAACTCTGTGTTCCAGCTATAAAATCTCAAAAGCCCGTCATCTGATGTGATGATATGGCAATAGCCACTGTCGATAAGTCTGGAGAACTTGTAATTGAGTGAAGCTGTGTTGTTTTTAACAGCATTTCTGAAATCATGGGTGATTTTTGTTGCCAGAATATCTTTTTTTTCAAAGTCCATGTCTCTTGAGCTTTCTATTAGCTTTTTGAAATCATTGCAGAGACCAGCTTCTATAGTTTTTAAATCATTCGTTTGGGAGTAGGCTGCACTTACAAAAACTATAGTGATAAGTATTGATGCTAAATGTTTGATTTTCATTTTTTTATAAGTAAAGGTAGACATCTGTGTAAGGGAAGTCTTTTGTCATTTTTTAGGTTAAAAGAAGCGTTACAAGCGCTATTCTCGCCGATCCTCAATACACTGTTATTAAACTACTATTCATCGCCAAGTCTGAATTTAAACCTTACGAATGTATATGATTTTACTTCTTTGTCGCCTTTCATTGCAGGGGTGAATTTTAAAGTTTCGATTGCATTTTCAACTTTGTCAGCAATCCGCGCATTGTCAGCTACGGAAAATTTATATTCTACAACATTGCCTTTTTCGTCAACTGTTACAAAATAGGTATAATTTAAATGATAGTCTTGCGGGTATCCTTCAAAAAGTGAAAGCGTTGCTTTAAAGTTTGCAGCAATTTCCTGTGCGTCTACTGGGCTTGGGTATTTGTCAGCAATTTCTAAATCCCGGTTAATTAAGCATTCATCTTCCATTTCACAAACCACTTCAGTGATAACAACCGGCTTGTCAAATAAAGCAAACTCCTCTTTTGAAATTTCCTTACCATCTTTGTAAAGGCTTTCTGATTTTAGCTTCCCGGTTTTATAGTAATTTCGGGTAATACCATTCTCTTTGCCATTTTCCATTTCCTGATAAAGAGAAATGATACCGTTGCTGTAAGTGTATTGTTTTCCGTGTCGTTTGTAGTTTTGGTATTCTTGTTCGTTATGGTCTAAATGACCTTCCCAGCCGCTATAATCGTAAATATAAATACCTGTTCCGTTTTGTAGCGTTTGTTCTCCTGTTTCACTCCAACAATTATGGATTAGAAAATGTCCGTTTTTAAACTCTGCTTCAAGTTTTTTGCTTCCGTCTTTATGAAATTCAAGCCATTCACCATTTCTTTTATAGTTAGAAATATATGTTCCTGATTCGGCTATTTGTCCATTGTCATACCATTCTTTGTATTCCCCGATTCTTTCGTCTTTATCAAGTAATTTATGCTCAATTTTTTGAGTATTACCATTTTCATAATACCACAAGTGTTCAAACTGATTTCTATCAGTGAGTTTTTTTATAGTATATTTTTTGTTGCCGTTTTCGTAGTATTCTTCCCGTTCTCCTGTCTGTATGCCATTGAGATAATGAATAATTTCTTTAGGTTTGCCGCTTTCATAAAAGCTGTTGAAATTTCCTGTGATAACTCCTTTGTCAAGACTGAAAAACTCCTTTAACATGTTGTTTTTATGGAAAGTCTTGCACTCTCCACTATACTTCATATTAAACTCATGCCCGTTTTCATCAAGGCAAAATTCATTGGTTTTTTTCCTTATATATTTTTCGATTTTTGTCATAGTCTTTTTATTGAGTTTATAATACTCACTGTCTAACTCTGACAATTCTTCAAGCCTATCGTATAGGTCGCTGTCAAACAAATCTTTCGCTCTGGCTTTGTTAATCAGTTTTTTGTTTTTCTGATAAATATTATCGGCTTTTTGGATCAAGTCAGCCATTTTCTTGTCGCCAATGTATTCAAGACTTTTTATGATGGTTGGAACATAATCTTCGTAACCGTTATAATAGAATTGCACAAACCCTCCGTTTGTTACTTGCGCATCTACATACCACCAGTAATAAATCGCTTTTTGCCCATATGAGAGACATTTTCCTTTAGTGATTTCACCTTCTCTGTCTTTGATAAACCTTGAAACCGGCTCAAGAATAAACCAGCCAAAGTCAAAGCCGGTTAACCGAAAGAAGTCACCTTTATTTATTTGAGGTCTATAGTGAGCTGTAGTTTCAAATTCCCAGTACAGGTCGTTTTTGGGCTTGTTCTGTTCGAATAGGTTAAGTATGTTCATTGATAGTATTGCCGATATATTAGACTACATATAGTGTTGTTTTTGTGTTATACTGCTGCCGTTAGCAGCCAGTACAGTATTATCAATAGCTATTTTATCCGATTTTGTTTAAGTCTGTCAGCATGATAGTCAGGTTGTTGTGATAATTAACCGTCATACTGTTTGTTTTCAACCATTTGTCTGCAGATGGCAATTTTAGCAAGTTCGTTTAATTTTTTGTCAGCCAGACCTGAAATATCACTTTATTCTCGTCATAATTTTTTGTTTCATATGTCAAAGTCCAAATAATATGCTTTTTGTTCAGCTTTGTCGTACCAAAAATATTTAAAATATTGTTTGCCGTCTTGCCAACTATATAAGTCTAGTTTTTTAATTTTCTCTTTGTCCCACCATTCAAATTCAGTTTGAAGCCCGAATGCATAGTCTGTGGTTTTTTCGTTGATTGTTAGTTGATGCTTATCAATTATTAATCTTGCAGTTGTTGTGTCGCAATTAAAAGAAAACTGATAGCTGGCATCAATTCCTATTGCATCATCAAAACAGTAAATATTTTTGATGTCCGGTGTAAGGTCAACTTTTAGAAAGTCTTTGAAGCGTTTCTTATTATATTTTGTATCAGGTTTGTAAGCGTCAAAATGTGGGACAATTTTGTCAACAAGGTCATTAGATTTGTTTTTTACTTTTTTTTCGGCCTTGCCGGCAAGTTCTTGCCCTTTATTTTTAAGACGGTCACATGAAAACATGGTGAACGTAAAAACGGAGGCCAATATGTAAATTGTCTGTTTCATTATCGTCTAAAAATGATACTGATTGTTGTACAGGCGAGGGTTCTTGTGCTTGAAGTTATTGGTAATTCTGAAAATCAATGACAGGGTTCCTGCTTGTTGTTTGATTTGAGAATGGAGATGATAGGGGCTGGCAAAACATAAATATGAGTGCCAGTCCCTTTGGTGTTTACTTGGCTTTGCTGAATGCTCCGGCTACCCAAAGAAGTTCTTTGGTAAAGGTAGCAGCACGTTTGTCGGTAGCTGCTTTATCGGCAGGATTACCGTTGTCGTCAAAGTTGTTTTGTACGTTTGGTACAGGGAAGTAAGCAGGGGAAAGGACGGCTCTTACTTTGATAAATACAGTCTGTAGTTGTGTAAGGGCGTGGATACCTCCGAACGGACCTGCTGATACTGTTACCAGTCCGATTGGTTTGCGGTACCATTCGGCGTAAATCAAGTCAATGGCATTTTTGATGGCTGCAGGCATACCACTGTTGTATTCAGGGCTCACTACGATCACAGCATCTGCTGCTGATATTTTTTCTGAGAAGCTTTTCATGGCTTCTGTAGGGTTTGGTGTATGTGTGAGACGTTCTTCATGTACCGGGAAATTATATTCCTTCAGATCAATGATTTCTGCTTCGGCAAGTTTGTTTTCTGTCAGATAGTTCTGGAAGTATAGCGCTAATTTGTGGCTCTGGCGCCCGATTCTTACGCTTCCTGAGATAATGGCAATTTTTAACATGGGTTTGGCTTAGTTGGTTATGATGTTGATTTTTCCTGTGAGCATTCTGTGGACAGGGCATGCATCGGCTACTTCGAGAAGGCGGGTTATCTGTGCTTCGGGAATACCATCTTCAAAAACTATATTTCTTGTGATGGTAGTATTACCGCCTTCGCTGTCGAGTGAGAGGTGAACAGTAATGTTCTGGATCGGCCACTCTTTGCGTTTGATGTACATTTTTAATGTGATAACAGTGCATGAGCCTAGCGATGCCAGGAAAAATTGGTAGGGATTCATACCTGTATTACCACCACCATGGTCTATTGGTTCATCACCGATAATCTCGTGGTTTTGTGCATTAATGGTTACCTGATAATCGATTTTACCGATGGCGACACTGGCTTCACTTTGAATCTGCATAAAAATTAGGTTTTACCTGATGAGTGAACAAAATAATCTGTATTCTAAATTAATAAATTTAACGACATTGAATATCTATGTTTCTATGGAGTAAAATATTTTTTGCCTAGTTCTGTGAATTTAACAGGATATAAAGTTTAAGCAATCCTTAAACCGTTGGCCACTTCACGTTCCGGTTGCAGCAGGGTTACTTCGCCATCATTACCCACGGCACCAAGAATCAGGCATTCACTCATGATATTGGCAATCTGCTTGGGAGGGAAGTTTACAACGGCTGTTACCTGTTTACCGATGAGTTTTTCCGGAGTATATAGTTTGGTGATCTGGGCAGATGTTTTGCGCATTCCCAGTTCGCCAAAGTCAATTACCAATTTGTAAGCAGGCTTTTTAACTTCTTTGAAGACTTCAGCCGATACAATAGTACCTGTCCTGATTTCTACTTTATGGAATTCTTCCCAGGTTAGTGAGTTCATATTTGTTGCTTGTTACGAGTTACTTGTTTTTTAACAAGTAACTAAGTTATGCTCCAAAGTCATGAATAAGATCAGCCACAAGTGCCGTCCAGCCGGTCTGGTGTGATGCGCCTAAGCCTTTACCATTGTCACCGTGGAAATACTCATGAAAATTGAGGTATTCTTTGAAATGTTCATTCCTGAAAATGTTTTCTTCGCCCCATATAGGCAGGTTACCGTCTTTTTCTTTTTTGAAGAGCTTAAATAGTCTTTCTGCCAGCAGTTTTGCACTTTCCTGTAAAGTATGATAATTACCGGAGCCTGTAGGAAGTTCTATTTTAAAATCGTCGCCATAAAAACGCTGGTATTTGATCAGAGACTCTATGATAAGGTAATTTACAGGGAACCAGATCGGGCCTCTCCAGTTAGAGTTGCCACCGAAGCCAACAGTTTGAGATTCGCCGGGAGTATATTTTACTTCATGAAAAACACCGAACAGGTTAAAACTGTATGGGTTTTTGTCGTAGCATTTTGAAAGTGAACGAATACCGTAGTCCGAAAGGAATTCGTCTTCATCAAACATCCTTTGCAATACTCTTTTCATTCTGTGGTTACGAAGCAAAGCCACCATTCTTCGTTCGTTGTCACCTGTTTTATGCCAGTGTGATACGTTTTCTGCAAGATCGGGGCGCTTTTCAATGAAACGTTCAACATGACGACTGAAAGTAGGAAGGCGTTCTACGATGCCTATTCCCATTGTTTCAACAGCAAAAAGTGGAATTAATCCGGCTATGTTCCTGACTTTTACGCGTTCTCCGCGACCATCCGGATAATGCAGGTAGTCATAGAAAAACTCATCTTCAGGATCCCAAAGATCCATTTCGTTTTTTCCTATATTGTTCATCGCTGAAGCAATGAACAGGAAATGTTCGAAGAACTTTGAACACATGGCTTCGTAGGCCGGCTTTTCAAGTGCCAGTATACCGGCCATACGTAGCATATTGAGTGCAAACATGGCCATCCAGCTTGTACCGTCAGCCTGTTCAATACGGTTGCCTTGTGGAAGTGGAGCTCCTCTGTCGAACACACCTACGTTGTCGAGTCCCAGGAAGCCTCCTTCAAAGATGTTATTGCCTTCACTGTCTTTCCTGTTTACCCACCAGGTAAAATAAAGGAGTAGCTTATGGAAAATACGCTCCAGGAATTCAAGGTCGCCTTTGCCATTGTTCATTTCACGATCAATTTCATAGACGCGTAATGCTGCCCAGGCATGCACAGGAGGGTTTACATCGCCAAATGCCCACTCATATGCAGGGATCTGACCGTTAGGGTGCATATAATATTCTTTCAGGAGCATGTCAAGCTGATGCTTGGCAAAACTTGGATCAAGCCTGCAAATCGGAATACAATGAAAGGCAAGGTCCCATGCTGCAAACCATGGATATTCCCATTTGTCAGGCATGGAAATGATATTGGCTGCTTCAAAATGAACCCAGTGGCTATTTCTGCCTGTAAGCCTTGAGGCCGGGGGCACGGGCTGCCCGGGATCTCCTTTCAGCCATTGATGCATATCAAAGTAATAGAACTGTTTGCTCCATAACAGACCTGCATAAGCCTGACGCTGAACGGTTTTCAGCTCTTCGTCTTTAATATGTGACTGCAGTTCTTCGTAAAACTTGTCAGCCTCTTCAATGCGTTTATTGAATGTTTTTTCAAAATCTTTGAATGGGGATTTGTGCAGTTTATCCGCCATTCTGAAATGCAGTTCTTTACTTTCTCCGCCTGCAATAGTCAGTTTGTAATGCGGCGAGAATTTGGTGCCTGTCTGTGCACTGTTAACGGCATCAGTATTGTTATTTACTACATAGTCGTTAATGCCGTCTTTGAAATAATTGCCTGAATTTGACGCACCAAACGTTTTCTCGTAATTGGTTTCATTTTCGCAAAACAGCAGTTCTGTGGCTTCGTCTATGTAGAAATGGTAGAGGCCTAATTCATCATGGATAAAGTCTGTCATTTTAGAATTGACAGCTCCTAAATAGGGTTTGTAATCTTTATGTCCCCATGACCAGCTGTTTCTGAACCAGAGCGTTGGCAATACAGTTAAGTCTGCCTGTTCTGCCCCGCGGTTATGGATTGTGATTTTAATAAGCAGGTCATTTACATCTGCTTTGGCATATTCTATGAATACATCAAAGTATTTATTTTCGTTGAAGATTCCAGTGTCAACGATTTCGTATTCAGGATCCTGGAGACTTCTTTTGAAATTTTCTTCCTGTAGTTTTTGATAAGGATATTCGGCCTGAGGATACTTGTACAAAAACTTCATGTAAGAATGTGTAGGCGTGCTTTCAAGGTGATAATACAGCTCTTTTACATCCTCTCCATGTTTGCCGTCATTCCCTGAAATACCGTAGAGGCGCTCTTTAATGATAGGGTCTTTACCGTTCCAAAGCCCCAGGGAGAAACAGACACGCTGGTAGCTGTCGCTGATGCCACCTATACCATCTTCGCCCCAACGGTAGGTTCTTGTATGGGAATGTTCAAATGGAAAAAACTCCCAGGCACTACCAAATTCACTATAGTCTTCCCGGACAGTTCCCCATTGTCTTTCTGACAAATAAGGGCCCCATTGTTTCCATTCATTGTTTCCTAAAGTGGAATTGATGCGCGCTTTTTCCGGGTTTGACATGTTTTTCTATGTTTTGGGTAATAAGTTTTAAGTGTTTGTAAATTCAACATACAACACTTAAAACTCAAAACTTTATTGGTTTTCACCTTTCAGATATTCAAGTGTTACAACCGATTGGTTGTAGTTTTTCAGAGACTCCAGGTAATTAAGTTCAAGCTGGTATGCCTGATCTATATTTAACAGGAAAATATAGTAATTGATACTTCCCAGTCTGTAGCTTTCTGTTGCAGCACGTATAATTTCAGCTGCCTGACCACGGCCGGTTGTTTCAAAATAGGTTAATATATCTGTGTATTGTTTAAATTGAGCCAATGCTTTGGTGTATTCTGTGCTCAGGTTGTTCTGATTCAGTTGTGACTGTGCCTGTGATATTTCATAGCCTTTTTTAGCGGCCTTGATATTACTGCTATATTTCCAGAACCATACAGGAATACCCACCCCGAAACGCATGCGGTAAATGAAGTCTGATTGATTTACTCCCTGATTTAAGTAGCCCAGGAAAAGTCCGGGAAGGGCTTTCTGTTTTTGTAACGAAAGCTGTTTCTTTGAGTAAATCTGATATTTATTGTAGTAATCAATTGAGGGGTTACCTGCAAAAGCAGCATTGCCGTAATCGTCAGTAATGGCCTTGTTGATCTTTGTCAGTTTACCTTCAGGACTTATATTAACACTGTCAGCCTTGCCGTATATCAGGTTGGAAAACTGGTATTTAATTCCTTCTATGTCTGCTTTGTTTACGAGTAGGAGGTTTTGGATCAGTCTGTATTTTGCTTCCCCGTTTACCTTTTCAAGGTTATTGATCTGGCCTACTTTGTATCTGGTATCATTCACGTAAATGATAGAAGAAAAGATAGAATCAAATTTCTTAAGCACATTCGCTCTTTCAATATAATACTGGTAATTGTAAAAGGTGG
Source organism: uncultured Bifidobacteriaceae bacterium (assembly GCA_964572965.1). Classification (GTDB taxonomy): domain Bacteria; phylum Bacteroidota; class Bacteroidia; order Cytophagales; family UBA9547; genus CAZNHL01. The sequence continues at coordinate 36,369 of CAZNHL010000021.1, read as the reverse complement.
ATTTTACATTATAATTAAGAGTATTTACAGAAATCCCTTTTTCACTTTTAGCGATGTCAATCAGTAAGTTTTGATTTTGGTATTGGGTAGTATATACTGTCGGGAAGTCAAAATATTGCATCAGACCGGGACGTAATTGGTCACCCGTCGGAGCTTCAAATACGAGGTCAAGATTGTTGAAATTAACAGCGGCCCCTTTCAGAGCAGTTTCCTGTTCAATTTTCTTATTTGCCACCACCATTCTCGGGTTGTTTTGAGAAGCAAGTTCAATAGCCTTAGAAAGGCTTATTTCCTGTGATGTTTGCGCTAATACTGTCTGTACAGTAAACAGACAGCAAACGAAATTTAAAAAACTCTTATTTAGCATAATATATAGACGTTAACAGCAATCCTGCACCGAATAATAAAACCATCAACAATGTTGTTAATCCCTGTTTTTTAAGAAAAGGGTCTACATCTCTTAAATTACTTATTTTGTTAAGATCGTTGATTTGTTTGGTAACCAGCGGCGCAATCAAAAGAAATAAAAATTGGATTACCAGCTTGTAATTCAATCCTGTATAGATAGTTAATGCAATGGGCCCACCTATAAGAAGAAATCTGTGGTATAATAACGCTTTCTGAAAACCAATTCTTACCGGAATGGTAATTTTTCCGGAGCTTTTATCATTTTCAATATCACGGATATTATTCAGGTTCAGCACTCCTGTTGCATATAAACCACAGGCAATAGCCGGTAAAATGAGATCATAAGAAAATGTATGGCTATAAAGGAAATAGGAACCGATGACACCTGTTAATCCAAAGAAAAGGAAAACAGAAAAATCTCCCAATCCGGCATAACCATAAGGGTTTTTACCAGCAGTATATCTAATAGCTGCTGCAATGCATAACAAGCCAAGCCCTAAAAATATAAGAAAAGTAGTGCTGAATTCGCCAAATGATATATAAAGCAGGCTCAAACCTGAAATAAGGCTAAACCCTGAGAACAAAATTACGCCGTTAAGCATTGCTTTGGCAGATATTTCGCCTGACTGAACAGCACGAAGAGGGCCGATACGGTCAGCGTTGTCTGCTCCATTCTGACTGTCGCCATAATCATTGGCAAGGTTGGAAAGAATTTGTAAAAGCAATGTTGTCAATATTGCCAGACCGAATATATCCCATCTGAAAAACCCTTGTGACGCTGCTATAAAAGTACCCATCAAAATGCTTGATAATGCGAGTGGGAGTGTACGTAGGCGGAATGCTTGAATCCAGGATTTTGCGCTCAATGTTATAAGTATTATTTGATACTATTTGCGGGATGATGATCTATATCCCTTTCTTCAAAAATAGTCACTAATAGGTCAAAAAGGAATGATTATTTACTTTAATTCTAAGCTCTCAGGATTAGAATTATTAAGACTTTACCACATAGGTGCATAGAGTAAGAAGAATCAATCATAGCCATGTGAAAATTATATTCTACGACCAACTTTTGTCTGCTTTTAATTTTAAAAGAGATTGAAATAAACTTATGTTAAAATAAAGAAGGCAAACATAGAGATTTTCTTAAAAAGCCATTTTTATAAGTGATTAAGCAGGAAATTATCGTATCCGGCTTTCTTTAATATTTTGCTGTAAGCCCTTGCTTCTGTTTCTTTTGCATAAGTACCATAAACGACTTTATATATTTTAACTTTCTTTACTGTTACTACCTGAATGACTACATTTTCGTAGCCGGCATTGATCATTTCTTTGCACATGCCCCGGGCATTGAAGAGTTGGGTATAAGACCCTACCTGCAAGCCTTTACCTTTAGGTTTTTTCTCAGTTCCCCATGCGCTGTATGATTTTCCTGTTTTGTAGTCAGCCTCGTTTGTAATAATTACCTTGTTATCGTCTGTTTTTATGTCTTTAGGCATTTCTTTTGAGCTTGCCGATACAGGAGTTGTGTTTTCCTGTGCATTATTGACTACCTCAATTTTGACATGTACGAAGCCTTTTCTGATCATATCTATGCTTTGTGCTGCCGCTTTGGAAAGGTCAATGATTCGTCCTCGGGCGTAAGGGCCACGGTCATTGATTTTTACGATTACAGATTTTTGGTTATCGAGATTTGTTACTCTGACCAGTGTATTGAAGGGTAATTGCTGATGTGCACCGGTCAGTGCTTTCATGTTGTACTTTTCTCCACTTGCGGTGGGAAACCCGTTGAATTTTTCACCATAATAGGAACACATTCCTTCCTGTTTAAAGTCTTTTTGGGCTTGAAGCAGGGAACAATGAAAAATTGTTAATACTAAAAAAAAGAAAAAGCGGGAATACCTCACAAGTTATTGTTTTATACTCCCGCTATTTACGTCTTAGGGCTATAGTAAGTTCGTCGGAATTCGTGATAATAAGATTTTTTCGTCTTTTTTAACAGCCTGGTCAGGTATCAGGTCTTTCGTGTGGTCATCAGGTTGGTCCTGAGGTATACTTGTTTCTGAAAAAATGGCCTGTCTTTGTAATTGGGCCGGATGTTGTTTAGCTACAAGGCTGTCAGCTAATATTGGGGGTATTTCTTTCACTATTTCTATTTTTACTCTTGCAATACCTGACTCCATCATTCCTAATTGTCTGGCTGCTTCTTTCGAGACGTCTAATACCCTGTTTTTCCAGTAAGGACCACGGTCATTGACTCGCACTACGACTGAATGATGGTTATTGAGGTTCGTGACTCGGATTCTCGTACCAAATGGGAGGGAGAGATGTGCGGCAGTTAAGGCGTGCATATTAAAATGCTCACCATTGGCAGTAAGCCTGCCGTGGAAATACTCTGCATAAAAAGAGCAGATACCTTCCTGGAACAACGAAAATACCTGTGCCATGGAATTAAAATTGAAGAAAATCACGAAGGTTGGAAGGAGGATCAGTGATTTTACTTTTATTACAAAAAAGGCACTGGTAGCTAGGATCAATTGATTAAAATGTTTCATAGCTTAAAAGTTTAGTTAGTAATCTTAACCCAATTTACGTGCCATAAAAAATAGTGGTTAAAATTTGTACTTTTTTTGCTGAATTATTGTGTTGATTATAAGACTTTTATCTTTTCTTCTTCCGGAATAGGTAGCTGATGGAGCGCCATAAATAGCTTTGCAAGTACTATAACATCTCTTTTGCAGTATTCTGTAATACGTTCAATATCTCCTGTTTTATAATAAACAGCATTGACCTGACTACCATTAATGTCACTTTTTGAAGTTGGAATGTTAAAAATTGAAGCCAGTAAATCTAATGAGGTAAAATGTTTGTAGTCCCCGAATTTCCACAGCTCAAGCGTGTCTATATGATGAATCTCCCAAGGCTTTTTTCCTCGCAGGTTCAATATTTCAGGAAGGGCGAAACCATTTATGAGTAAACGGCGGCATATATAAGGGAAGTCAAACTCTTTGCCGTTATGTGCACAAAGCTGCATGCGGGGATTCTCAAATTTAAGCAGGAGTGAACAAAAGTCTTGCAGCAGTTCTTTTTCATCATGACCGGAGAAAGCTTTTACCCTTAATGTATTCTTTCCCTCTTCGTCTGTTTTGAAGTAGCCGACAGCAATAGCGATTATCTTACCGAATTCGGCATAGATACCTGCTCTTTCAAAAGATTCTTCAGGAGATTTGTCGGAGCGAAGTTGAACTGATTTGTGAGTCCAAAGTTCTTGCATGCGTTCATCAAGCTCATGAAAGGATGCTTTGGCTGCCACCGTTTCAATGTCCAGAAAAAGGATATTGTTTGGATTCATAGCTGTAAAAAAATATAAGTACAAAGTACAAAGTACAAAGTACAAAGTACAAAGTACAAAGTATGTTTCTTAATTGTCTAAGGCTTACTCATGTAATATTCCCTTGTCTTCCATAAAAGGGATAGCCGTAAGGTTTTCTTCAATAATAGTGTCCGGTACGAAAATGAATTTTTTATCAAAGATCTGGTTACCAATATAGTAAGAGACCCAGAATTCATTCGTAAGGCGGAATACTGAAGAGTCTATCAGTTCAATAAACTCAAAAGAGCGCCCTGCTACGTGTGGTAGCATATGTCTTAAGGTAGAAGTAGCTCTTTTTTCATTGTCAATATCTCCATAACCTCTTGAAACGATCAATACGTTGTCAAGGGCAAACTCATTCATGTTAAGGAAATTAACAAACCATTCCGGAATACCGGCTTCATTTACTCTTTTTACGATTGCAATGGCAATACCTTCAACTTTATGAAATGTAATGTCTTTCTTCATGCTTTTGCTCTATTTGCATTTCAAAAAGTGCTGATATATGTTTCAGCAACTTTTCTTCTGCTTCTTTCATTGGTATCTCACGGCCAAGTTCCTGCTGAACAGACGTTACAGCCTTGTCGGTGATGCCACATGGTATAATATTGTTAAAATAACTTAAATCTGTATTTACATTGAGTGCTAGTCCGTGCATGGTTACCCACCTGCTCGTTTTTACACCCATAGCACATATTTTTTTGGGATTAGCTTTCTCAAAGTCAATCCAGACACCTGTTAGCCCTTCAACCCTGCCTGCAGCAATGCCAAAGTCGGCAAGCGTGAGTATCACGGCTTCTTCAAGTAAACGGAGGTACTTGTGGATATCAGTAAAGAAATTGTCTAGATCCAGCAGGGGATAAGCCACAAGCTGCCCCGGACCGTGGTAGGTAATATCACCGCCCCGGTTAATAGGGTAGTAGGTTGCCTGTTTTTGAGCTAATTCTTCTTCAGAAATAAGAAGATTGTCAATAGTACCTCTTTTTCCCAAGGTGTATACATGTGGGTGCTGACAGAAAAAAAGGTAATTGTCTGTTAGGCGTTGTTCTTCCGGGCTAAGATCTCTGTTGGCAATTTTCTGGGCGACAATTTCAGCAAAAACCGATTCCTGGAAATCCCAGGCCGATTTATAATCGATTAGTCCTAACTGTTGGAAGAATACTTTTTTATTGAGAATAGTGTTCAACTTATTTTCCTTTCTTCTTTTTAGCCTCCAGCGCTTTCTTAGCCTCTAATGCCTTTTTGGCTTTTTGCTCTTCAAGTAGCTTTTGTTTGACCTCTTTCTCCTTATCTACAATTACTTTGCCTTGTGCGTTCCATTCTTTTACAAGTTCCGGTTCTGCATCGGGAGTGGGTTCGTCGGGGTATTTCAAGACCTTTTTTCTCCAGCCCTTTTTATCGAAAGATTCTGTCCAGTATCCGACCTTTACGCCTTCTTTATAAACACCTTCATTGGCAATATTGCCGGTTGCATAAAAGAATACGTATTTACCTTCTTCTATACCATTAACTATCGGTATTACCTCTTTAAGCTGTTTACCTTCGCGGTCATAGTATTCAAATTTTGAGTCTTTTGGCCAGCCTTTGAAATATTTGACTTTGTCAATAAGCAGGTAGTTACGGTCATATTTTTCCCAGCGTCCATGTTTGGTACCTACATAAAACTGACCTTCTTCAACTACTACCTCATCAATCATTTTTTTGTAAGGGCCATGCAGGATCATTGCATAAGACTCTTCTTTTTCAGAGATTTTAGTTGTTGAAACTCTTCCTTTTTCAGGGTCATACCAGTATACTTCCCCTGCAAATGGGTCTGGTTTCATTGGCTTTTTTAGGACATAGAAAAGCTCTACTACAATTTTATTACCTGCTCCTGATTGAGTAAATGCTTTGCGGCATTTGATTCCGTAGAAGGTATTTTTCTTTATTTTTTTCTTTTTATAAGTAGTAGTATCCTTTGCTTTATAAAGAGAACCAATATCGAGTGTGCTGTCTCTGGTGAAGAGGTCTCTTTTAAACGAAGCAGGATTGTCTTCTTTGTTTTTATCGTCATCCTGAGCTATTGCCAGTAATGCCAATAATGAGCAGCAAAGAATAAGGAATATTCTTTGGACAGGTTTGCTCATATTTAACAGGAAGTTCATCGTTTAGTTTTTTGCGTCTGTTTTTTCGATACGCACACCTACAGAAATAAGTTCCTTTAATGGGTTTTCGCGCATATATTGCTTCATTTTAATAACATAACGTCCATTGTATGGAAACTTGTATCCTGACTCGGCAATAAAAACATGTTCAAAGATATCTCCAAGTCCTTTGCCTAGTGGTTTTCCTGTTTTAGGCTCCATCAAAAACATTTCTGTCTGCCGTGAAGCAAGCTGGCGTCCAAGAGTATCTTCCAGGTAATATCTGACATAAAGGTTACAGAACGGATAGTCAACGGTATTTCTTACTGTAAAACAAAGGTTCAATGGTTTTGAATTGTCAGTAATATCAAAAGCGAAGCTAGCGACAGAGTCAACATACCATTCCTTGTTTTTCAGGTCTTTGTTTTTCTCAAAAACACGGTTATTGTCGCAACC
>CAZNHL010000021.1:29153-29999 GCA_964572965.1 uncultured Bifidobacteriaceae bacterium | reverse complement strand
TAATGGTTGTAACAATAAACAACAGACTAAAGTAAGTCCACTTTTTCATTATTCGTTAGACGGGTTTCCGTCAGTTTTTGGTTTTTGTTGATTACCATTATTAGGCCTGTTGCCCCTGTTATTTCTGTTTCCGCCCCCCTGAGGCCTGTTATTGTTCTGGCGATGTTGGTTTGGGTTATTAGATCTTGGCTGTTGCTCACCGCCCTGTTGCCCCGCCGGCTTTTGTCCCTGATTTCCCTGATTAGGGTGGTTTGGTTTTTGCCTTGGAGGATGGTTACCGCCCTGCTGTGGCCTCGGTTGTTGTCCGCTGCCTTGGTTCTGATTCCTGTTAGGGTTGTTATTCTGAGGGTTTACATGTTGTTCTCCACCCTGTGCATTACCACCGGAATTAGGTTTTTTCTTTTTCTTCTTTTTATTGTTAGAAGAACGCTTAGTACTGTATTTGTCATCGATTTTCTCAATGTCCATACCCAGGTTTTCTGCGTAAGGTTGTTCAGATTTTTCAATCACTTCCACTTCTTCCAGCAATTCAGCAGGTTTGATGCCCTTCTTGTTCAGTTCAAGAATTTCATTCACCTTTTCAACTTTCAATGGAATCCACGCACTATCTTCTTTATAACCAAACCACATAATCTTGCGGAAGATGTCGGTTTTTTGAAGATAAGCATTGCCTTTTTCTGTTAAAAGTGGAGCTTCGATGGCAGGGATGTCTTTCAATGCATCCATGTACGTTTCAAGCTCGTAGTTCAGGCAACATTTCAGCCTTCCGCACTGACCCGACAGTTTAGCCGGGTTGAGTGACAGGTTTTGATAGCGTGCAGCTGAAGTTGCTACGTTTTTGAAATC
>CAZNHL010000021.1:13366-29143 GCA_964572965.1 uncultured Bifidobacteriaceae bacterium | reverse complement strand
ATCAGTAAGCCAGGTTGAACAGCAAAGTTCACGCCCGCAAACGCCAATACCTCCCAGACGACCAGCTTCCTGGCGAAGACTGATCTGCTTCATTTCCACACGAATTTTGAATTCTCCTGCGAAAATTTTGATCAGCTCCCTGAAGTCAACACGGTCATCTGCCGAGTAATAGAATGTTGCCTTGGTATTATCTGCCTGGAATTCAATGTCAGAAAGCTTCATTTCAAGCTTCAGGTCATTAATTACCTGACGTGCACGGTATAACGTGGGCAATTCTCTTGCCTTAGTCTGCTCGTATTTATCTATGTCTTTGTCTGCTGCCAGACGGTAAACAGTGCGTATTTCAGTTTGCTCAGAAGCAGGTTTTTTCCTTTGCTGAAGTTTAACTAATTCACCCGTAAGAGAGATAAAGCCCATATGGTGGCCATTTGGCACATCCACTACCACCGGGTCACCAATGGTTAGGTCTATGTTCTCTACGTTACGGAAAAACTCTTTTCTGCCGCCCTTAAAGCGAACTTCAACTATATCATAGGACGAGCCGTCAGACGGCAAATCCATATTTCCGAGCCAATCAAATACGTTTAGCCTGTTACATCCGCCCGTTGAGCATCCGCCATTGCTGTTGCAGCCCTTTGTTTTAGTGCTGCCGCAGCCACCAGTACTGCAAGAAGTGCAACTCATGTATGCTTAACGAATAAGTTTAATTGTCAAAAATAGCAGGTTTTGGGCAAGAAAGAAATTTATTTGATACCGACTGGTTAATAAAATTCAGGAAATGGAAGCCATTGTGTTCTGTAGCTGTGTATTAGGTAAAAAAATAGAAGTATCTTCGGCAAGCACGGGTAGCCGCTGGTGGTGACTGTGCGTACTTGCTGAAGATACATAAGTTGGTCTTTCAGTTACTCTTATTTTTGTATTAGTGTCAGGCTTGGCTGTTTGTATGAGTATTACAAACAGCACTGTTCTGAAATTCAGGTCTGTTTGGTTTATTTCTGAATAAATGCCAGGATTTCCATCAGAAAAGCAATGCCAAGGTGGACAAATATACCCCCGTATATTGATCTGCTATGGTAAGCAATTATTCCCAGGATTGTACCGCCGAAAAATGAACTGATTGCCTCTCCGGCAGGTTTGCCAAAGTGGATCACACAATAAAGTGTTGCCATCGGCAAAACAGCGTGTATACCAACTACCTCGGTAAGCGCCATGATCATGAAGCCTCTGTAAAGGAATTCCACACTTATAAAATCTAAGCCATAGCAAATTTCAAAAATAGTTACAGTAGGCCATTTGGAAATATTGATGGTTTCTGATAAACCATAGTCTTTATATACAGGGTAACTTGACTGGAAGTCTGCGTTAAATGAGGCGATAATGAGCAACGGAAGCATAAATAACAGCATAATTACGTATGGTTTGGCCTCAAAATTTTTGCTGCTAAAACCATATAAAGGCATCTTCTTGCTATCAACAATTTTCCAGTAAATGAAAAGCGGGATAAAATACAGAAATGCACTGGTGAAGTTCAGCATACATTTCCATGTAAATGACATATAAGGAGCAGGGATATGCAGTTCAATCCACTCAAGATGGTAGTAAAACTTTTCATTCAGCACCAATGCAAACAAAACAGTACAAACAGGCAGCCAAAATTTTTTATGCTTAAAAATTGACCATTGTTTGTAAAAATGAGCATACATCACAAAAGCATACAGGTAGGGTATGCCATTGTACAGAAGCATTAAAGGAGCATAGATTAAAGTACGTTTTTGCGGACGCAGTATACCTTGTTCCAGATTGTAATGGTAGTTGATTGAAATAGCGATCGCTAAAAAAACCAACAGGCTAATGAGATAGCCAATTTTTAAATCATTCTTAACAAAGTCTTTAAGCTGACTGTAAATTTTAAGCATGAAGAAAAGTGTTTGTGTGTAAGAGTGTAAAAGTTTTAAAGTGAAGAAATGTAATGGTTTCTTTGATACTTTGACTGGACTGTATCGGCTGGACTAAAGTATAATGGACGATTTATAAAACATGGGTACTAGGTAGAATTCTTATACTCATTACCCACGACTTAATACTATGGATTTATGATTTCAGATAAAACAACCCATGCTCGTTCAGCGCTGTTTTGATAGATTCGAGATTGTCGGATATCACATTGCCATGATCAGCTTGTTTACTCCAAACCCTTGCAATCAATATAATACTTGTTTCTGTGAGTTCAGAAACAAGTGCCACAGGTGCCGGATCAGGGAGTATTCTTTTGTCCCGGGCCAGGATATTCATAATCAGTTTTTTGGCAAGAGCAATATCTCCATTGGTAGGGATAAAAAACTTTAACTCAGCTCTTACTGTACTTTTAGCACTCATATTCATAAGGCTTGAGTTGGCAAGTACACCATTAGGAATCAGTGCTTCCCGGTTTTCTCCGGTTAGGATGATTGTGTTGAAAATGGAAATCTCGGAGACAGTTCCTGCGAAGCCCTGTGCATTAATGGTATCACCAACTCTGAATGGTTTTAAGGTAAGAATAAGCACTCCGCCTGCAAAGTTGGAAAGTGTACCCTGAAAGGCTAAGCCTATTGCAAGACCCGCTGCTCCGATCATAGCAACAAATGAGGTGGTTTCTATACCGACCATTGAAGCTACTGATACGTATAAGAGCACCCTTAGGCCTCCAAAGATTAACTTTGATAAGAAAAGCCTTATAGTAGGTTCTATATTACTTTTTAATAGCGCTTCTTCTGCTATTTTAGAAATGATTTTGGTGAGTTTTAGCCCGATCAGTAAAAAAATAATGGCCAGCGCCAATTTAGGCGCGTAAGTCATGGCCAGTTCTACTGCTTTGTTGATATAAATGTCAATGCTTGAAAGAGGTACTTGTTTTAATTCCATTTTAATTAGTACTGGGTATTGAGTAATAAGTCGTGAGACTTGGGTCTGAAGCTTCTCAATACTCAAATCTCATGACTCACTACTATGTATTAAACGAATTTTGGGTTGTTATTTTTGACGTCGCTCACAAACTTCTTCACGCGCTGTTCATCTTCCTTTTTACAGATCATGAGTACTCCGTTGTGCTCTGCAATAATGTAGCCTTCCAGACCTTGAACTAATACCAGCTTTTCGCCTGGTGCTTTAATAATACAGTCAGACGTTTCATAAAGCATGACATTGCCGTCAATGACGTTGTCGTTTTCATCTTTTTCAGAATGTTCATAGAGCGCTTTCCAGGTCCCGAGATCAGACCAGCCAATCTCGCAAAGTAATACATGTACATTGTCGGCTTTTTCCAATACACCGTAATCAATGGAAATATTCTTACACTGGGTATATGCTGTTTTTAAAAATTCCGGTTCTCGCTCGGTAAAATAGGAGGGAATTCCCTCTTCAAAAACCTCCAGCATTTCGGGCATATGAAGCCTGAAACTTTCAATGATAGATTTATTCTTCCAGACAAAAATACCGGCATTCCATACAAATTCACCACTGTCGATAAATGTCTGAGCTAGTTCAATCTCAGGTTTTTCAGTAAAGGTTTTAACTTTTTTGAAATCAGTTTGATCTTCTTCCCTGTACTGAATGTAGCCGTAAGCTGTATCAGGCCGGTTAGGTTCAATACCGAGAGTAATCAGCACATTGTTTTTATAGGCATAATCAAGTGCATTCTGGATTTTTTGTTCGAATTTATTCTGATTATCAATCACATGATCAGCAGGTGCAACTATACAAATTGCTTCAGGATCTTTACTTGAGATCTTGGCAGTTGCATAAGCGATACAGGGAGCCGTGTTTTTTCCCATCGGTTCCAAAAGTATCTGATCCTGATGTAAGAAAGGAAGCTGTTCTGTAATAAAGTGGTTATAATCCTTATTTGTGACTATGTAGATGTTTTCCTTCGGGCAGAGACTGGAAAATCTTTCTACCGTTTCCTGTAGAAGCGTCTTTCCCTTCCCTAAAATGTCGTGAAACTGCTTAGGATGCTTGTTTCTGCTAAATGGCCAGAAGCGGGAACCTATCCCGCCGGCCATGATAATGGCATAAGTATGCTCTTTCATGGAAGCGTTGATTTCTACAAAAGTCTAAAAAAACTGGGTATTTATCGAAAGTTATCCTAAAACGTTGGATTTGTACAAATAATATACCCAATTTAGTATAAAGAAAATCAGCTCTTGGTCGTTTTTATGCTCCTGTGTACAAATGTAACTTTCTGATATATAGACAAATAATGTTAAAATCTTACAGATGGTATTTTTCTGATATTAATTGTGAAATTTCTAATTTTCTCAAAAAAATCATACGATGTAAGAATTTAGTGTTGTTCGTTTAGTTTTCTTAACTTAATTTTAATCCTAAGGTTTACTCAGCGGCGATGATTTCAGACATAGATACAGATCTTAAACTAAGGTTAAAAGAGATTTTTGGTTACGATAATTTTCGTGGTACCCAGGAATTGATAATCGGGAACATTTTGGAAGGTAAGAATACCTTTGTAATTATGCCGACCGGTGCGGGCAAATCCCTATGTTACCAATTGCCGGCTTTGGTGCAGGATGGGACAGCTGTTGTTATTTCTCCGTTGATTGCTCTGATGAAAAATCAGGTAGACCAGATGAGAGCTCATGGAATTAATGCACAATTCTTAAATTCCACTTTATCAAAATCTGAGATTAACAGAGTAAAGAAAGAAACCCTGAGTGGAGAAGTAAAGTTGCTTTACGTTGCACCGGAATCCCTTAATAAAGAAGAGAATATCGATTTTTTACAGTCTGCGAATGTGTCATTTGTTGCGATAGACGAAGCACACTGTATTTCTGAGTGGGGGCATGATTTCAGACCCGAATACAGAAAAATTAAAAATATTATTGAGCAATTAGGTGAAAATATTCCTATCATTGCGCTCACAGCCACAGCGACACCAAAAGTACAGCAGGATATTCAACGAAATCTTCAGATGGAGCAGGCTGCTGTGTACAAATCTTCTTTCAACAGAAAGAACCTTTATTATGAAATAAGACATAAGGAAGATGACAGTTCTGCACTGATAGAGCTGATTAAATTTGTGAAATTTAATCCCGGAAAATCCGGCATCATTTATTGCCTTAGCCGTAAAAAGGTAGAAGAGATTGCAGATCTGTTGCGGGTGAATGGGGTGAATGCATTACCGTATCACGCGGGCTTAGATCCTGCAGTGAGGGTTCAGAATCAGGATGCATTCCTGAAAGAGGATTGTGAGATTGTGGTGGCTACAATAGCCTTCGGGATGGGGATCGACAAGCCGGATGTACGTTTCGTGATCCACTTTGATGCTCCTAAGTCAATAGAAGGTTATTATCAGGAAACGGGCCGTGCAGGCCGTGATGGACTGGAAGGGCATTGTCTGATGTTCTACAGTCATGATGATATCCTGAAGCTGGAGAAGTTTAATAAAGATAAGCCTGTCACGGAACGTGACAATGCAAAATACTTGCTGCTGGAAATGGCAGCATATGCAGATACCCCTATTTGCAGAAGAAAACAACTGTTGCATTATTTTGGGGAACATCTTGAAAAAGATTGTGGACACTGCGATAATTGTAAGAAACCTAAAGCAAAATTTGAAGGAATGGAAGAGGTACTTTTAGCGTTGAAAGCTGTTCAGCAAACCGGACAACGTTTTGGCGCAAACCACATTGTGGATGTACTCAGAGGCGAAATGAACGAGTACGTCGAGAGCTACAGCCACGATGATTTGGATGTTTTTGGAGAAGGAGAGGAAAAAACAGCTGATTTTTGGCAGAATGTGATCAGACAGATTACTGTACTTGAGCTTCTTGAAAAAGACATCGAAAACAGCGGTGTGTTAAAATTATCAAAGAAAGGTGAAGCTTTTATTAAAAAGCCACAACCTATTACTTTAGCAAAAGAAGCATCTGACGAAGATGCTACCGAAAAAGAACCTGTTGCTGAAGCAAATGCCTATGATCCTGAGCTTTTCAGTAAACTGAAAGCTTTGAGAAAGAAACTGGCAAAACAAATGGAGTTACCTCCTTATGTATTGTTTCAGGATCCTTCTTTGGAGGAAATGGCAACTACTTATCCGACTACAGATGAAGACCTTGCCAGAATTCAGGGTGTAGGTATGGGTAAAGTGCAGAAATACGGCAGACCTTTCCTTGATGTGATTATCAGATTCGTTAAAGAAAACGATATCATCATTGCAAAAGATGTTACTGTAAAGTCTAACGCAAACAAGTCAAAACTAAAAGTATATATCATTCAGCAGATTGATAGAAAAATTGACCTGGAAGAGATTTGCGAGGCTAAATATATTACAGCTGATGAGCTTATTACTGAAATAGAGAATATTTGCTTCTCCGGTACCAAACTTAATCTGGATTATTATATTGATAAAATTCTTGATGATGACCGTCAGGAAGAAATCTATGAGTATTTCATGAATGCTGAAAATGACACGATTGAGGCTGCTTTGCAAGAGTTCGGTACTGAATACTCTGAAGAAGACCTCAGATTAATGAGAGTTAAATTCATCTCTGAAGTAGCAAACTAACAAATTAGGGATAAATGATTTTTGGAAGTATTGTTCGAAAGAGCAATACTTCTTTTATTTTTGCAGAATATTAGGCTTTGATGTTCCATTGATTGAATGGTTCATCGCTTACAAATAAAATTACTATCAAATGAACGTATTAATTGTAGGATCCGGCGGGCGTGAACATGCAATGGCCTGGAAACTAAAGCAGAGTCCGAAACTTGGAAAATTGTTTGTAGCACCGGGTAATCCGGGTACGGCTCAGATTGCTACTAATGTGGCAATTGGTATTGAAGATTTTGAAAAACTGGGAAATTTCGCCCTTGAGAATAAAATTGAAATCCTGGTAGTAGGACCGGAAGCGCCATTGGTGAGCGGTATCCGTGATTACTTTACAGGTAATACTTCTTTAAAACATATTACAGTGATTGGTCCTGATAAAATAGGGGCACAACTGGAAGGCAGCAAGGACTTCTCTAAAGAGTTCATGCAGAAATACAATATTCCAACAGCAGCTTACAAGACTTTCACAGCAGATCAGTTGGAAGAAGGTCTGAAATACCTGGATACACACACTTTGCCAATTGTACTGAAAGCCGATGGTTTGGCAGCAGGTAAAGGTGTTATTATTGCCGAAGATCATGCTACAGCCAAAGAAACACTGGAAGACATGCTAGCCAATCGTAAGTTTGGCGATGCAAGCTCTAAAGTAGTTATAGAGCAATTCCTGGCAGGTATTGAGTTGTCTGTTTTTGTCGTTTCTGACGGTAAAAACTATGTGATTCTTCCAGAAGCCAAAGACTATAAGCGTATTGGTGAAGGTGATACCGGATTGAATACCGGTGGAATGGGAGCTGTATCTCCTGTGCCTTTTGCAGATAAGGCTTTCATGGATAAAATTGAAAAGACGATCATTAAACCAACTGTCGATGGTCTGGCAAAAGAAGGGATCAACTATGTTGGTTTTATCTTCTTCGGCCTTATCAAAGTTAACGGTGAACCTTTCGTAATTGAATACAACGCACGTATGGGGGACCCTGAAACGGAAGTAGTATTGCCACGCCTTAAGTCAGATTTGCTTGAAATATTTGCAGCTGTTGGTACGCAATCGCTTGATAAAATTAAGGTAGAGTTTGAGTCGAAGTCCGCTACTACAATTATGCTTGTATCAGGCGGTTATCCTGAAGATTATGAGAAAGGGTTTGAGATCACAGGAGCTGATCAGGTAAGCGATGCTATTGCTTTCCACGCAGGAACAGCATTGAAAGATGGTAAATTGGTTAACACCGGTGGCCGTGTAATTGCCCTGACAGGTCTTGGCAACGATATCAAAGATGCGCTGGCCAAATCAAATGCGGCAGCAAAGCAGATACAATGGAATAAACGCTACTACAGAACAGACATTGGTCTGGATTTGTTGAAGTAATAAATAAAGCGGTTTGGTGTTCACATCAAACCGCTTTTGTTTTAGAGTTATCCCAAAAAATGAAAGTGAAAGAAGAAGCAATCTATACATGCTATTATGTTTCTCCGGTCGGAAGAATTGAAATTTCTGCCACAGAGAGTCATATCGTTTCGGTCATGTTTGCCGATGCTGCGAAGCGTCCCGGACCTAATTTGCCGGCAACAGCTGTCAATAGTGTTATAGAGTTTTGTATCAATGAATTAGAAGCATATTTTTCAGGAACACTTCAGGTCTTTTCTGTTCCTTTTCTGTTGAATGGTACAACTTTTCAGAAAGGAGTCTGGGAAGAGCTGGTAAAGATCCCTTATGGTAAAAAGATTACTTACGGAGAACAGGCAAAACGCCTGAAGAACGAAAAAGCCATTCGGGCTGTAGGAACATGCAATGGCAGCAATAAAATATCCATTATTGTACCTTGCCATAGGGTAATTGGAGCAAATGGCAGCCTTACGGGTTATGCCGGTGATCTATGGGTTAAAAAATGGCTTTTAGAACATGAACAAAAACATTCCGGTACATTTTCAGAACAAATGAGCATTTTTTGAGTTTATAAGTTTATTAATCCGCCTTATTATGCTTATCTTCTTATAGGCGATTATCCAAATGGGTAGTTTTATATTTTTTCTAATTTTTAAAAGCTGCTATATATGGGTGAGAAAGTTGAATT
Source organism: uncultured Bifidobacteriaceae bacterium (assembly GCA_964572965.1). GTDB lineage: Bacteria > Bacteroidota > Bacteroidia > Cytophagales > UBA9547 > CAZNHL01. Next base: position 20,473 of record CAZNHL010000021.1, on the reverse strand, counting down.
AAAACAGAAAAAAGCTGTAGCCGGAATGGGCGCAGTACCTCTTTCAAAAGGCGTGTTTTTCAGGGTTTGGGCACCTCATGCCAATAAAGTATTTGTTACGGGTGACTTTGCCGATTGGGCAACAGATAGGTTTCCTTTAGAATCAGAAGAAAATGGTTATTGGGCAGGAGAGGTGACTGAAGCTAAAATTGGCAGTCAGTATAAATTTGTGCTGGATACACCATCCGGACTCTTGCAAAGAAATGATCCTTATGCAAGAGAAGTAACTGCTTCCAATGGCAACTCTATCGTCAACGATCGTACTTTTAATTGGGATGACAATGATTTTCATATGCCTCAATGGAATGAGCTTGTTATTTATGAGTTGCATGTAGGTACTTTCAATGTAAAAGAAGAAGGAAAACCCGGCAATTTCTATAGTGTAATGGAGAGAATTCCATACCTGAAAGCATTAGGGGTCAATGCCATTGAAATTATGCCGCCAACGGAATTTCCGGGCGGTTTTTCATGGGGGTATAATCCCTCACACCCTTTTGCACTTGAATCTGAATATGGAGGCCCGAATGCATTCAAAGAATTAGTAAATGCCGCACACAAGGCAGGTATTGCCGTCATTCTCGATATCGTGTACAACCACTTTGGACCCGATGACCTTGATCTCTGGCAGTTTGACGGCTGGAATGAAAATGGTAAAGGAGGTATTTATTTTTATCAGGATTGGCGTGCAGCTACCCCATGGGGAGAGTCAAGGCCTGACTTTGGAAGACCTGAAGTAAGGCAGTACATTCGTGACAATGCCATTATGTGGCTTGAAGAATATAAAGTTGATGGTCTCAGGACCGATTCTATTTCCTACATCCGTAACGTAAATGGTGCGGAAGACCCTACAACAGACTTGCCTGATGGATGGAGCCTTATGAAATGGCTTAATGAAGAAGTCAAACGCTATTCGCCCTGGAAAATCACTATTGCTGAAGATTTACTTGGCAATGAGTGGATTACCAAGACGGAAGGTGAGGGAGGACAAGGTTTCAGTACTCAATGGGATGCAGCCTTTGTTTATCCTGTCAGAAATGTGCTGACGCAGCCAAATGATGCTGACCGCAATATGGATGAGGTTTGTGCTGCCATTATGAAATACTATAATGGAGATGCTTTTCAAAGGGTTGTGTATACTGAATCACATGATGAGGTTGCCAATGGAAAGTCGCGTATTGCAGAAGAAATAATGCCAGGTGACGTTAATAACTGGTTTGCAAAGAAAAAAGCGACTTTGGGTGCAGGTATTGTCATGACAGCTCCGGGTATTCCTATGATTTTTCAGGGACAGGCTTTTCAGGAAAGTGGCTGGTTTTCTGACACGACACCTCTTAACTGGGAACGCTTTTCTGAATTTAAAGGCATTTCCAAATTATATAGAGACCTGATTGCCCTGCGCAGAAATCTTGAAGGATACACCAAAGGGTTGTCTGGCCAGCATACTGATATTATCCATTCTAATAATGAAGCAAAAATCGTTGCTTTTCATCGTTGGAACGAAGGCGGACCGCGCGATAGTACTGTAATAGTACTGAACTTTGCCGACCGCACACATGAAAGCTATAATATAGGTTTTCCGGAAGAAGGCTTATGGAAAGTTCGTTTTAATAGCGACTGGAAAGGCTATGACGACGAGTTTGGCGATAATTACAGCTTCGATACTGAAACTTACAATAGCATGAAAGACGGCCAGGGTTATAATGCTAACGTCAGTCTGGCTCCTTATAGCATCATTATTTTATCGAGAGATTAACAAGAATTTTTTAATAAATGTATAACCTAAATTTTTAGTCTTATGAGATCGATTTTGTATATCGTTGCCGTAATAATGGTCATTGGGTGGCTGTTAGGTGTATTCGTTTATTCTGCAGGCTACCTGATCCATGCCTTGCTCATTTTGGCAATTATTGCTGTTGTGCTGAGTTTAATTGGTGGTGATAAAACTGCTTAATCATTTAATAAAACCAATGAAAGGCCGGAATCTATCCGGCCTTTTTATTTTGGGGTATGCTATACTCACTTTTACTTTATTCAGTGTTACTTGAAGGTTTTTATTAAACTAATGCGACTATAATACATGTTTTTAGCGCTTAATGCTTAATTTTGATCTTCAGCATAATTCATGCTGAAGTCTTGCGTTATAAGCAAAATCAATAATACCTTTTATCTTTTTATGCCCTTTTCTTTGCTGTGGAAACATACGTCTCAACTGAGGTTTTTACTGTTCATTTTAGTTTTTTTCTTTGCTATTGATAATTTGTATGCAAAAAAACACACAAGGAAAAATGCAGATCCTGAAAAAGTGCCTCAATCCCTGAAAAGAAAAATAAAAAGACTAACCAAAGGAGATACGCTTGACCGCGATAAGTTTATGCATATCTGTGAGTGGATTATCAGGAAAAAAAGATATGATACCAAAGGGTTTGAAAGTATAAGGCTGGAAACTTATTCAGTTAAAGAAATAGCCAGAAAGAGACGCCTTTTGTGCCGCGAATATACGGAGTTGTTATATGTGATGTGCAAAGAGGCAGGTGTTGTATGTTACAAGACAGATGGTTATATCAAAGGAGCCTGGCACTATCCATGGAAAAGGTTTTATTTTCAGGAGCACGCATGGAACGTTGTGTATTGGGACAGCAGTTATCATACGGCCGATATCACGTGGGCAGCTGGTTATGCAAGACCCAAAGTAAGCCTTTGGGGTAGATTAAGACTGCTTTTTAAGTTTCCGTATACGCCTAGTCGATGGAAATTTGTATACCAGCCTAAACCTTACTATCTGGATATTCCTGTTGAAGAGTTAACAGCTACACACTTGCCGGTTACGCCTATGTGGCAATTGTCCCGCCATCCTCTTTCAATGAAACAGTTTGAAGAGGATAAAGAGGTAACTGATACAGCCGGGAAGTATAATTTTGAGTCAGAAATTCAATCCTACAATAGTTTTGATAAACAGGGACAGCTAATGGAAACTACTATTCGCGGGTATGATTTCAATAAAAAGAACAATTATCACAGAGGAGCAGGCTTTTTAAGGTATGCTTATAATTATTGGAATAGTTTTGATGGTAAAAAGCTTCCTGCAAATGAAATGCTGATGAAAGGCGAGCAGCTAAAACCATACGCACAGGAAGCAGAAGTTTATCTGAAGAAGTTCTTAGATGACAATAAGAAAATCCGCTGGAGCCTGAATGACAGTATGAAACTAAAATCACGGGAAGTATTGGCTTTTATTAATACTCACCAACGTTTGTCTGGTAGAAAAATAGTTGAAGCCAATGCTGCTATACGTGCAAATAACAGACGAAACTTAAATTCTGATCTTACAATTACGAGAAAACAAAGGGAGAGGACCCGGAATACAGATAGCGACCCAATATTTCTTACAAAGAGAAATGACAGAAAAAAGAGTAATGCAGATCAATTGGTGCTCCTCAATAAAGCGATACAGAAAAATGACAGTCTGGTGCAGGTTTTTAAAGAGTTGTTACCGGATTTAGAAGCAATTTCAAAAGTAAGGGATACTGTAGTCTGTCTTCACGATTCAGTTATTTCTTACGAAAGATGGAAAATTAAACAGGTGAGAAATGCGATGGGTACAGATCTGGCGACTAATGATAAACTCATATTGCGGGAGTATCATCAGTTTATTGATAACACTTTGCAGTCATCTATTAATCTGTATGAAAAAGAGTTTAAGCGTTTGGATGCCCCGGCTTATCTGAAACTTATTCGTTACCGGGACTCATTAAGTTATGCAGCAATACGGCTGATTGCAGGAACAAAGCGCCTTTTAATCAATCACAAAAGACTGAGTTTTGATAAGAAAATGGAAGATGCATTGTTTCTTGAACAAAATCAAAAACTTCATTTATGGTACAATGAGCTGGAAAATACGCAGCATTGTCTTAAGAGGATAAGTAATGAAAATAGCGCTTTTTATCAGGAGTGGAAAGCACAGTTAAAAACATTAAACAAACAACTGACGAGGTATCAGAAGTTTGAAAATTATGTGTGTGCTAAAAGTATTGAAAGAGAAAAATATCGTTTCCGGAAATATGATTATGCAGGGCGGAAAGCAATCAGAAACGCAATTGTTCTGAAAATTAAAGCGGCAGTTATGGTAAACAATGCTAATAGCCTTTTAAAACCCCGGAAAAGGTAAACTGGATTAGTAGAAATCCTATTGGTTTTGTATACATATTGGTATTATTCAGACAAAATAGTTTTTTTAAGATGTTGTTATATAGTGATTTGTGAAATTTTTTGTGGTATTATTTTAATATGAGTGTCTTGTTGTACCAGCTAACAAGCCGAATAAATAATTACATTAGGTGAATAATGAACTCATTTATGGATTATTGACTATCGATGGGTTTGTAATACCAGAATCACAAACTAATAACTTTTATGTCTGACAAGATCAAACAAAAAAACCAAACGGCTTTAGGAGATGTGGCAGCACGCCAATTAGCCATTGCTACCCGTACCGTACCTCAGATTACCACAATCACACCACGCTGGCTTACTCATTTACTCAATTGGATTCCTGTTGAATCCGGTGTGTACAGAGTAAACCGCGTAAAGGATGCCGACAATGTTGAAGTAGATTGTTCTGCAAGAGATGAGCGGGAATTACCTCACACTTTTGTTGATTACATCGAGAATCCGCGTGAGTATAACCTCAACGCCGTAAACACAGTACTGGATGTACATACACGTGTATCTGATCTTTATAGCAAGCCTTACAACCAGATCAGCGAGCAGCTGCGCCTGACTATTGAGACAATCAAAGAACGTCAGGAAAGTGAATTGATCAATAATGCTGAATATGGCTTACTGAGCAGCGTTGCTGACAGTCAGAAAATCAAAACCCGCAAAGGGCCGCCAACTCCCGACGATCTGGATGAGTTAATTACGAAAGTATGGAAAGAACCTGGTTTTTTCCTGTTGCATCCAAAAGCAATTGCGGCATTCGGCAGAGAGTGTACACGTAAAGGTGTTCCGCCTCCGACAGTTTCATTATTCGGTTCCCAGTTTATTACATGGAGAGGTATCCCGTTGATTCCTTCTGATAAAGTGCCGATTGTTAACAATAAAACAAAAATCCTTCTGATCAGAACGGGTGAAAGCCGTCAGGGCGTAGTTGGTTTATACCAGCCTAACTTACCTGGTGAACAGTCTCCCGGCTTATCTGTTCGTTTTATGGGTATTAACGACAAGGCAATTGCGTCTTACCTGGTGTCATTGTATTGCTCATTAGCTGTTTTGGTTGATGATGCTATTGCCGTACTGGAAGATGTTGAAATCGGAAACTACCATGAGTACAAATATTAATCATCATGATATTCCTGATGAAGGCGCACTTGAGAAACTGGCTAATCAGTTCTTTGCCGCTTTACCCGGCGATTTTCTGAGTAGTCTTACAGGATCAAATCCCAATGCTTCATTGCAAGACCCTTTGTTGCAGCATGGAGACAGGCTTGATCTGGCTCAACCTCAGACTAGTTTGCACGACCCTCATTTCGGGCAAGAGAGGAGAGTTCCTCAGTCTGTAGCCGGGAGCGGGACACCAGGTCCGGGAACAGCAGCAGATTATAGTAAGGATTATGGACAGCCTCAGACAAGTCTGCCTGATCCGCATTTTGCAGGACAAGGTATTAGTCCGAAATCAGAAGCGGGGAATGGCATTTCTCCTGCAAGGCCAAGGTCAAATAATGTTATTGACCTGAGTGAGAGTGGTAGCTATTTACCTGATTCAAAATATGCAGGACAGGGAGTGGTGCCTCAGTCTCTTGCAGGAAGTGGTGTTTCTCCAAGTTATGCAAGTTCATCTGAACGATTTAACTTAAATCAGACATATACGGAGGTTCCAAATCATCACTATGCCGGCGGAAACGGAGCGATACCTGCTTCTTTATCAGGAAGTGGGGTTTCTCCTTCGGCAGCTGCTACCTTGCCTAAAGGTGGCTATGCCGGGTATACGCCTTATGTTGAGCAGGCTAATTTATCATCCGGGGGGAATCCTTTTGCGTCAAATCATTTACCTTTTGCTTCAGAACAGCCTTTTGAAGTACAATTAAGAGAAGTTTTAAAGTCAGTAAACACACCATCTGCTCCAAGCCCTCAATTGCCTGGTTCAGATGTGTCAGTTTTGAGCCCTTCTTCTTTTTACTTTCTGTCAAATGAAGGTTCGTCTAAGGTTGCCGGTGCAACTCCGGCTTTCCCGACACAAGGAAGAGGTATTACATCTGTTATTGCTCCGCCTTTTGATGCAAATCTGGTAAAGAAGGATTTTCCTATTCTGAATGAAATTGTTAACGGCAAACCGTTAATCTGGCTGGACAATGCTGCTACTACTCAAAAACCACAGTCGGTGATTGACAGAATCAGTTATTTCTACCAACACGAAAATTCAAATATCCACCGTGCAGCACATGAACTGGCAGCCAGAGCTACAGATGCTTATGAAGCAGCCCGTCAGAAAGTGCAGCAGTTTATCAATGCGGCATCTACGAATGAGATCATTTTTGTTCGTGGAGCAACTGAAGCGATCAATTTAGTAGCCAAGACCTGGGGAGCTCAAAATCTCAGAGCAGGAGACGAAATTGTTGTCAGTAATCTTGAACACCATGCGAATATCGTTCCCTGGCAGCAGCTTGCAGCTAAAAAAGGGCTTAAGTTACGTGTGATTCCTGTTGACGATGACGGACAGATTCTGTTGGACGAATATGCGAAACTTTTGGGCCCTAAAACCAAACTGGTTACTTTCACTCAGGTGTCTAATGCCTTGGGGACAGTAACTCCGGCTCATCAGATGGTAGCAATGGCCAAAGCCGCCGGAGCTAAAGTTTTGGTTGATGGTGCTCAGTCTGTTTCCCATATGCGTGTAGATGTACAGTCTCTTAACTGTGACTGGTTTGTTTTCTCGGGACATAAAGTATTTGGTCCCACAGGAATCGGTGTAGTGTATGGTAAAGAAGTATTACTGAACGAAACACAGCCATGGCAAGGCGGGGGCAACATGATCAAAGATGTTACTTTTGAATATACCCAATACCATGATGC
>CAZNHL010000021.1:0-13356 GCA_964572965.1 uncultured Bifidobacteriaceae bacterium | reverse complement strand
GGCAGGTTTGAGGCAGGTACAGGAAATATTGCTGATGCAGTGGGTCTTGGCGCCGCTATAGATTATGTAAACAAGCTGGGTATTGATAATATCAGCCAGTATGAGCATTACTTGTTACTTTATGCTACAAAATTGCTGAAAGAAGTGCCTGGTTTACGTTTAATAGGTACAGCGGCTGACAAAGCCAGTGTAATGTCTTTTACACTTGAAGGCTACAGAACAGAGGAAGTGGGTGCTGCTTTGAATGAAGAAGGCATTGCTGTTCGTTCAGGTCACCATTGTGCGCAACCTATTTTAAGACGTTTCGGCGTTGAGGCTACTGTACGCCCGTCTCTGGCATTTTATAATACTTGTGCAGATATTGATACACTGGTGAATACTTTACTAAGATTGAAAAGTGGGCATAGGAGATAAAATAAAATTGAGTATCCGTTTCATCGTACCTTACCTGATTCGTTTACCAGAGATTCTGAATTTTGCTCGTTGATAGCGTATATTTTATTGATCGTTAAATTTCCAGGATTTGCAGAACCGGAGTCAATCTGCGAAATTCTACGTTATCTGCGGGAAAAACATAAGAAGGTTCATAGAAGCGGATAGGCATTAAAATAAATATTACCTGAAATGAAAAAGGCTCCGTCAATTTGACGGAGCCTTTTTGTATTTGAAAGAGTTCTTTCTAATGAACCCTTGTGTTAGATGTAGCTATGTACTAATTCTGAGATATCGGTAACCAGCTTAGCATAGTCAGTTTTTACCAAAGTCCTTACAGAAAGCACAACAATGAGTAAGCCTACAAAAAGCATTAAAGGTTTACGTTTGATTTTTGAAACTACCAAAGCTGCCAGAGGAGAAGCTATAATGCCACCTATTACCAGGCCGATAATTGCCTGCCAGCCGCTTACACCTGCGAAGATCAGGAAAGTACCTGCACCTGCAATGGCTATAAAAAATTCGGCCAGGTTTACAGAGCCTATAGTATAGTTAGCAGAGCGTCCTTTACTTAATAGAGTGGACGTTACAATAGGCCCCCAGCCGCCACCGCCTACAGCATCCATAAAACCGCCGAATCCGGCCAGCCAACCTATATTTTTTGTTTTAGCTTTAGCCTTAGGGGCTGAAAGCGCTTTTTTCAGGATAATCAAACCGAGAATAAGCAGGTAAGCACTGATGAAAGGTTTAATTAAACTGTCGTTAAAGATTTTGGATAATAAATAAGCGCCTATGACAGCACCTGCTATACCGGGAATAAGAAGGTATTTGAATAGCTTCTTATTTACATTTCCAAATTTAAGGTGTGATAAACCGGATGCCCCGGTTGTAAATATCTCTGCCACATGCACACTGGTACTTGCTACAGATTGCGGCACTCCCAGACTGAGCAAAAAAGAACTACAGGTAACCCCGTAAGCCATACCTAAAGCTCCGTCAACCAATTGCGCAGCCAGGCCAACCAGGATATAACTGATCAGATTTGCATTAAAAACATCTTCAATAAAGACAAGTGTCAGGCGTAGTATTTCCGGTTGGGAAACGAATATGTTGTAGGATACATAAAACAAAATACCGACTACGATAACCGTAATTGCTACAAACCATTTGTATTTTGGGCTTTTTGCATGGTACTCATTTATTTTGTCAAGCAGTTGCTCCTGTGTATCTTCTTCAGCTCTGTATGTTTCCAGTGAGTTGATTTCTGCTTCAATCCTGTTCAATTCCTCCTGAACAGTTCTTTCCTTGCTGGTGGCGCCGATATCTTCAGTTGTTTCTTTCATATCTGAGATGTTTTAGGAGACAAAAATGTTGTTTGATTTAATATCCTGTAGCTGCTTGGCATAACAGTAATTGACTACTTCGAGAAAGTCTATCATGATTCCGTTACGTTCATTCTGTTTTACATATTCACGCATCCTTCTTAGAAAATCCCAGATAGAGTCGAAGTGTTTATGCTCGGCTACTTCCTGAAATTTTTCTGTTGTAAGTTCATTACCATATTTAATGAGCAAATGAATAGCAATAAAAAAATAGGTGAGGGGTAGCTTAGAACCTTCCAGTACTGTGCCGCTTCTGAGTGTTGTTCTGAACTTACACGATTTGCATTGAAACTGGTGTTTGGCTTCAAGCCAGTAATGCTGGTTACCTTCACACTTTTTACAAATCACACCTTTACGCAGACGGAATTCCTTGAATGCTTCTGTGGCAAACTTCTCATCTTTATATATCTCGATATATTCTCCCTTGATCATTAAGCAATGGCTTTGATGCAGTAAAAATAGGAAAAGTTTTTAATATAATATTATATTCCTATAGAATTTATATAGAATATTAAAAGGGTGTTGATTAGCCTGGTTTTAGAATGCTTATATGGTGAATAGTTGGTAGTAATTAATTGGTGTATACGCAGAGCTGTTGCATGCAATGGCTGAATTAGCAAACAGAAACCTTGTATTGCTATCGGACACGTTTGGTTTTCTGTTTATATGTCCAGTACTATAAATGTCCGATAACAGGACTTTTCCGGAGGTAAATAAGGCATATATTAATCTTGCTCTGTTATTTTAGTCCAGTACTCATTTAGAGTATTAGCCTTTCTGACGAAAGATTTCCATATAGTACAGGCGAAAATTGTGCCTGCAATGAACATTGCCAGATTCCACCATATATTGATCGGACTAGCTCCTTGTTCCAGTATGATGACGTTTTCGTCAATTTTGAGCAGATTGTTTTCGAGTAAACTTAATTCCGAATTGTTTAATTTTTTTATGCCAACCTCTGTGAGACCAGTTAGTATCGTGCTATCAGTAAGTGTACAGGAATTGTTTTCCACGCATTGATACGATTGGTTTGATAGCTTTACGAGCAGCTTTATTGTAATAGGTTTTGAATCGAGAAGCGATTGTTTTTGCTGATGGCTAATTACCGGATAAAGGACATCAATAGGGGTATAAGGGTTGCGTTGGTAATAAATCAGATTATTCTGATTAACTTTTAAACCATTTAATACACATAAATGCCGGTTTTTGGAAGCATCAATATTGTTAAGCTTAGCAATGTCAATTGTCAGAAGAGGGCCGGAATAAAGGTTGATGAATAACCCGTCAAGACCTTTCCATCCAACGTAAATGAATATAACTCCAAATATGAGTTTATTTAATATTGTTTTCATTTAGTGTTGTAGTAATTGAACTGCTATCAGAATCTCTGTGCCTTGTATCATTTTCTCACAAATGCGATTCTTGTAGCTAATATGTGTTCGCACGGGCCTTTACGCAGTCCCTTGTACTGATAGAAACTACACTGGCATTTTGCTTCAGTCAGCCTGTTGTCTTTGTCAATGACGGCCAGTGTTTTAAAACTTACCTGATCTTTTACAGTACCGGAAATGTGAAGCTGCTCCTGTTTTACTTCGTAAGTAATTTTAATTTTATTTTGATCAATCAGCAGATTGGCGCTTTCTTCCTGAACACTTGAGAAGCGCAGCTGGCTTATGTTAAGCGGTTCCTGCGTAAGCTCACGCACTCTGTAAACACCCATATTGATGTCATAAACCACGCGTCCTGCTTGTGTATAAGAGGTAAGTGATGATGCCACAGTGGAAGGATCGAGCTTCAATTTCTGAGAAAGGCTCTTTGATGTTTCAAACCAGGTTTCTTTGAGTGTATTAAAAACTTGTTCCTGTGTAAACAAATCAACCTGGCTGCGAGGCGCCATTAAGTCGAAATTACCGGCAGTACTCCAGTCATTGGCTGTCCAGCTGGATAAACCCAGTGTGAAAGACATATCGCCAAGATCTGCAATATAAAAGGAGGGAAGGCCATTGCCCATCAATACCACTTTGAAATTCTTTGCAAGGGGAATCAGCCTTTCCAGGATCTGTCTTGTCCTGAAATAGGTTTACACCAAATGTGTAAATAAAATGTCAATAAAAGAAGGCGAATTAAACAGAAGAAGTGGCTCCTTTACTTGGGAAGAACGAGAGATAATTATTAAAGAGTATTTAAGAGGAGGATTCACCCAGGCACAAATTTGGAAGAAATACACTGGCCATGACCGTGAACATGGAAAAATAGCAAGTTGGATGCGAACTTTAGGTTATCTTGCAGCTTCAACACCTGCTGTCCGTCAGACAGTAGTTACAGTTCCTAAGCAACTAATTCCTTATCTATTGGCTAAAGTAGACAAAGATACAGACCCTAAAGAGCTTCTAAAACGCATTGAAGAGCTACAGAAGGAACTTGAATTATCCCGGCTCAAAGCAGAAGGATATGAATTGATGATTGAGATAGCCGAGAAAGAGCTTAATATCCCTATCAGAAAAAAGTCAGACACCAAGTAATCACTACTTTAAAAGAGAGGTATAAGCGCCAGTCTCTGGTGCGTTTATGCTTATTATTTGGTATTACCAGACAAGCCTATTACCAGCACTACTGGTATGTTCAGGAAACATCTTTTGAGCAAGAACTTCTTATCGCTGAAGTCCTTAAACTAAGGTCTGGACATCCTAAAATGGGAACCAGAAAGCTTTTTGAACTATTAGAACCATTTATACAGGAACATCAGATAAAGATAGGCAGGGAAAGTTTCTTTGACCTTTTATCTGCCAATAATTTATTGATAAGGAGGAAAAAGCGAAAAATTGCTACCACTAATTCTAATCACTGGTTTAGACGTTATCCTAATCTGATCAGGGATTTTAAACCTGGGTGTTCAAATCAATTATGGGTAAGTGATATCACTTACTGGAAAATAGAGAATGGTCATCTTTATATCAGCCTGATAACTGATGCTTATTCCCGTAAAATAGTTGGCTATCAGGTCGCAGAAACATTAGAAGCAATAGAATCCGTTAAAGCTCTTGAAATGGCGATAGACGGACTCAAAGGGCCTGCTGAAGGACTGGTCCACCATTCTGACAGAGGTATACAGTATTGTAGCACTGCTTATGTAAAGCTATTGCAGGACAATGACATTAACATCAGTATGACATAAAATGGAGATCCCTTAGAAAATGCCATTGCAGAGAGAGTAAATGGTATTATCAAGAATGAATACCTGGAATGTTATCAAGTTGAAAACTATAATCAGGCTCATGAATTATTAAAACAGGTAATCAAGCTTTACAATGAAGAAAGACCTCATTCTAGTATTGGAAACTTAAAGCCAAGTCAACTCCATGAAAACAATCAGAAAACAGAAAGGTTATGGAAGAATTATTACCACAAAAGACCTATCATTTAAACCCTATTTAGGATTAAAATAAAACGTAAACTCAATACAGGAATAATCAGTTAATCTGTTAATCTGTAAACTTTTTTCAGGACGAGGCAGACTTCAATTGACAAATGCGGTGGCAGGTCGACGGTTTGTCGGGTTGAGGTTAATTCCCGGTAGAGAAGTTGCATACAACGTCTGAATACATTCAATCCAACAAAAACGCAAATAGCTGATTATCTATGATATGAAAACTATTTATTCTGATGGAACTACATTTGGAGGGTTGAAATTATCTCTCATTTTTTCATTAATCCTGTCAAAAATTATCTTTCTCTGATCTATAGCTTCTTGAATCAGTTTTTTGACATTAGCTCGAGTAAATTGTCTGTATTCATTCTTCACAATAGCACTACATATAATATCTGCTACTGGTCTCATTTTAGTATAAGTTAAGTTAATTACATCTCTATGATTCTTTTCAAAATTTGAATAGGGGTTTACCACTTCAGAAGAAATTAGTTGAAATTCAGACATGGTCTCTTTGGGGATTATAACTACATCAACTTTGTCCAGATTCGTGCCTGCAGATGCAATTGCAAGAATGGCATCATTAATTTGATCTTCTTTTTCTATTTCCCAAAAAGATAATGTATTACCAGTTGTTCTTAAGCAACTAGTAATAGCGTCTGATGGATAGTCGTCCCCAACTTGTTGACTATTCCATTTTGTCATCATTACTTTTCTTATTAAGATTGACATTGTTCTTCAAGATCATTTATAACTAAGTGGTAATAGTTTTTTAGCCAATTGGGAAATGTTTCAATTATGCCGGCATCTATACCTTTTAGTATTTTAAGACCAGCCTCTGTTCCCCAACTTTCAATGGCGTTAAGCGCCGCTTCTCTTATATTTATATCATTCTTTAAAAGTAGTGTTGATGCAATTAGTATTCCTGTATCTCCTATTTTATTAGAGTCTACTCTAGAAATAGCTCTTAATAATCCAATTATGACACTAGTGTTATAGAAATTATTAACATAGATTTTTTCAATCCATGCTCTAGTTGCTAATACATTTATATTAAACTGATCTCTTAAAAAGTAATCAACTTCATTTAAATGCCCATATTCAAAATCTACTAACTGCAATAATCTTAAAAATTCAAAAGAATAATTGGTCTCTAAGTTTTCTATTCTTTTTAAATTATAAATATTCTCAATTGATGGAACGGGATCTTTAGTTGGTAAAAAATCATTATACTCTATTAAATTAGAGTCATAAAAAATATCGGTTTGATTTGATATAATATTATTAATATCAGTAATTAAATCTTCGGAAGAGCTCATAATTATACTGTTAATTTCGAAATAATATCGTTCTCTAAGCTGGAGTGCAATTTTGCAGATTCATCACAAAATAGTTTCAGTCTTTCTAAATCAAATCTATATTCAAGGTTTAGCGCATCAGTATTAATTTCCAATTCAAATAAAACTCTGTCTAATAACGAAGTTGTCCTTGTTGAATTTTCAAAATAATTGCCTAGTGATCTTGCAATTGTCGAAATGCAATTAATAGGTTCTGCTGCTGATAATAATTCAATGTCAGTTGATGACTTATAGCGATTAATCCATTCTGTAGGTTGGTGTTTTTGATAAAATTCAAATGGATTGTTATTTAGTTTTTTATAAATAGAGTCAAATTGGGCAGAAGTCATCTCGTTGAGAAAAGCGCTTGAAACTATACCAATTCTACTTGCTTTTTTATTGAAAATAGTGAAAATTTTATCAATATGGCCTTTTAAGTCTTCACAATAACTTTCGAAAGAACCAATATTTCCGCCTTTTATTGTTGTACCTCTTTTTTGAAAATCAATTTTATCCTTTCTAAATATTATTTCCCATTCACTATTTATTGATGCTAGTCTAATCCCTTTTCTAATAGTATTATTGGGTAATAGTTCTTGAAAAGAAGTTGGTATTATTTCCTGATCTTTAAATGCTTGAAATAATTTACTGAAATTTTCCTGAGTAGGAAGAATGTCATCTCCTTGAATTGCAACAGTTAAATGGTATCGTAGCTTTATATCGATCATCGTGTTTCTTGTTTTATATAAACTTAAACGAGAAAAAGCAAGGTTTAAGTTTGTTTAGGGTAAAAAAAAAGTATATAATTAAAAGAATTTATCTCTGTTTCAACAACTCATTCTTTTCGGATTGAAGTAAACTCTCGTAGAGCTTTTCGTTCTTTTCAACTACTTCCAGTAGTTTATCTAAAGGGTTGAAATTACAGTTATAATGATAACCATTTGAACTATTATCATAAGAATTGAAATAATTAACTACCGCTTCATCATTATAACTCTTAATCGCTTCGCTGGATACGCCCAGTTTCTTAGCAATTCTCTCTAATGCTTCCTCTTCTAAATTCTCGATTTGTTCTATTTGGGACAATGGCTGCTGGCTAATGCCAAGCTCGGCAGCCAGGGTTTCCTGTTTCATACCGAGCAGTTCACGCATGCGGCTTATTTTTCTCCCGATATGTAAGGTTTCTGCCATAGCCCTAAATTAAATAATACATGTAAATGTACGAAACAACTATCATTTGTAAAATACAATTATAGTGCTATACTGTGGTAAAATCCAGTGCTTGTTTTATGGTAAACAATGGTTGTTATGGTCTTTAACAGAATGCCAAGTTAGGGGATCTTTTTAGTTGAAGGCTAAACTTGCCAAGTTTAGCCTTCAAACCTTCCTTCCAACAAACCAACGACCAGCCCCCAACAGGGAAAGTATCAGCAGGAGTGAAGGTGGCGGGGGACTGGCAAAACAAAAAGGTGTTTATGTGTTAAGGTGTTAAAGTACCTAAACACATAAACACCACAGCACCCAAACACTCTCCAATTTGTATTTTTCAAAGTGAATCACGTACTTTATGTCTCGTTCTTTGTTTATTTCGTCAAACAAGTAATTGGTTTTTGTCCCGCTAATCGGCGGGATGAGATTAAAAAGGAATCGTGTGAGAATCACGAGCAGACGTTGCTACTGTAAGTGTCCGTTAGAAGGGCTTTGCCATTAATGTCCATTGTTCGCCGGGAGGTGGATGAGAAGGACGGCAAACGCTGACACAAGCCAGGAGACTTGCCTTTTACTTTAAGACTGCGCCTACACGCTACTGGGCTCTCGTCAGATTTGACTTTCCACTTCTTTCCCTATCACTCACAATAGGATAGGTGTGTTTTGTCTTTTCTTTCGTGTTTTCATATGTGTGCCGTTGCAGATAATGCCGAACGTGCATTTCAAACATTTTAAACACGAAAACAAGATGATTGCACACAATCTGGGCTACCCTCGAATCGGTAGTCGCCGCGAACTCAAGAAAGCCTCTGAGCAGTACTGGTCCGGCACAAACTCCCTACAAAATCTTTTGACAGTAGCTAAAAACATTCGTCAGGAAAACTGGCTTACACAGAAGAAAGCCGGTCTGAATCTTATTCCGTCCAACGACTTTTCGTTTTACGATCAGGTGTTGGATATGACGCTGACCGTCGGGGCTATTCCTGAAAGGTATGCACCTGTAGTAACGCAAAATGTGTCTGATAGTGAGCTGGACCTGTATTTTGCTATGGCACGTGGTTATCAGAAAGATGGGTTGGATATTACAGCCATGGAAATGACCAAGTGGTTCGATACAAACTACCATTATATTGTTCCTGAATTCAGAAAAAACCAGGAATTCAGACTTTTCTCCAATAAAATTTTTAAAGAGTTCTATGAAGCGAAAGAAACGCTTGGCTTTGTGCCGAAGCCAGTGTTGCTGGGGCCTGTTTCTTACTTGCTGTTAGGGAAAGAGAAAGAAGCCGGTTTCCACCGTATAGATCTACTGAAAAAGTTGTTACCGGTATACGAAGCTATCTTGCAGCAATTAGTTGACCATGGCGCAGAATGGGTGCAATTTGATGAGCCATTCCTTGTAATGGATCTGACAGAAAAAGAACAGGAAGCTTATGAAGCTACTTACAAAACGCTGAGAAAGAGATTTCCCCAGTTGAAGTTTTTGGTCGCTACTTATTTTGAATGTACCGGTTCTAATATTGCATTGGCGGTAAATCTTCCGGTTGATGCCTTACATGTTGATTTAACACGTTGCCCTTCTCAGTTGAGAGATATTCTCAATACTTCTTTTGTGGACAAGAAAACAAAGCTGTCACTTGGGGTGGTCGACGGTAGGAATATCTGGAAGAATGATTACCAGAAATCTCTGACTTTTATTAACAGAGCGGTAGAGGTATTAGGTAATGACAGGGTGATGATTGCGCCTTCATGTTCTCTGCTGCACGTACCTAACGACCTCGACCTTGAAACCAATGAAAAGGTTTTAACACCTGAAATCAAGAATTGGCTGGCTTTTGCTAAGCAGAAGCTTGATGAAGTGGGCGATTTGTACAAGTTAAGCAATCCTGATACTTATACTGACGGTTCGGGAGTACTGAAGAAGAATGTGGATGCTAATGAAAGCCGCCGTACTTCTCCTTTGATCCACAAACAGGAGGTAACAGCGCGTGTGGCACAGATTACTGATAAAGATGCACAGCGCAAGAGTCCTTTCAAGATCCGTCAGTTTGTGCAGGGGCAGACTTTGCGTTTGCCTTTCTTGCCAACTACGACGATCGGTTCGTTTCCGCAAACTCCTGAAATACGTTCTGTAAGAGCTAAATTTAAGAGCGGCGAATTGTCACTTGATCAGTATGAAGCTTTAATTAAAGAAGAAACTGAAAGGGTAGTACGCTGGCAGGAAGAAGTTGGCCTCGATGTGTTGGTTCATGGTGAGTATGAGCGTAATGACATGGTTGAGTACTTCGGAGAGTTGCTTGAAGGCTATGTGTTTACTGAAAACGGCTGGGTACAAAGCTATGGTTCTCGTTGTGTGAAACCTCCGGTGATTTATGGAGACATTGTGCGTAAGAAGCCAATGACGGTCCAGTGGACAACTTTTGCTCAGTCGCTGACCGATAAGTTTATGAAAGGTATGCTGACAGGTCCGGTGACTATTCTGCAATGGTCATTTGTTCGTGACGATCAGCCTCGCCGTGATACTTGTTACCAATTGGCACTGGCTATCAGAGATGAAGTGAGTGATCTTGAAAATGAAGGAATCAGAATTATCCAGATTGATGAACCTGCCATTCGTGAAGGTTTGCCATTGAGACAGGAAAACTGGTCTGATTATCTGCATTGGGCGGTACGTGCTTTCCGTGTGTCGTCGAGCAGTGTAGACGACCGTACGCAAATCCATACGCACATGTGTTACTCTGAATTCAATGATATCATTGAAGATATTGCTGCCATGGATGCTGATGTGATTACGATTGAAACTTCCCGTTCTCAGATGGAATTGCTGGACGCTTTTGCTGATTTTAAATATCCGAATGAAATTGGTCCGGGTGTGTATGATATCCATAGCCCACGTGTACCGACTACGCAGGAAATGGTTGATCTGCTCAATAAGGCAATCAATCACTTGCCTGCGCGTAATATTTGGGTAAACCCTGATTGTGGTCTTAAGACGCGTAAATGGCCTGAAACGGAAGCTGCCATCAGGAACATGGTGGAAGCGGCAAGTACTGTGAGGGAGTTTCTGATTAAATCGGAGGTTGTTTAATTGAAATTGTTCTGTAGGGTAATCCGGATATATTCATTTTTTTGGAACTGTATTTTTTATTTGGGGAAGAATTCAGATTGCCCTGCAGAATATAAATTAAATGTGTTAAGATGTTTAATAAAGAATATATTAAAATGGTGGCCAATATGGCTAAGGGGAGAAAAAGTATTCCTTTGTCAGATGTGTGGGGATTCTTACCTGTTTTTTCTGAAGTTTCTTTCGAAATTAAAAAGGACATGAGGATGCTTGATAAATTATCTTTACAGTATCGGTGGGATTTACAACGTGATCTCAATGCAGAACTTATAAAGGGGAATGTGATTGTTGTGACGACTCCTGATAAAGTATTTACTTTTGCGAGTCATTATTTTGAAAAGATGACAGGATATACTGTAAAAGAGGCAATTGGGCGTAAACCTGATTTTTTACAGGGTAAAGATACAGCTGTTGAAGACAAAGAGCTGATTCGTGAGGCATTGTTCCATAGATTGCCTGTAAAAGCTGAAATTATAAATTACCGTAAAAACGGAGAGACTTATTTGTGTAGTGTTGAAATTTTGCCGATTTATAATACGAGTAAAAAGCTGGTTCATTTTTTAGCCATTGAAAAGGAAGTATAAGAAATATGAAGACCGATTGTAAGCATGAGAAAGTGAAATGTGAGCGTTGTGGCAATGGTTTTGAGTGTAAAGTCGGGTCCATTAATCTGTGTCAGTGCCAGGAGGTAATGCTGAGTGATGAGCAACGTATGTATATAAAATACCGCTACGACGACTGCCTTTGTGCTAATTGCCTGAAGGAGTTGCGTTCGGAATATAATATTACCCGCTTTAATGAACAGATCGGGAATATGATGATGAAGCTGGGGAGGAGGTAGGGATCAAAGCCCAAAGTTGTGGAGTATGTTATAAATGTTGATTTTTGTGAGTAATTTTTCACATGAACGATAGTTATAAAAGCCTGATCGACTTGATCCTTCCAGATTCGATCGAAGAATATTTCGAGTTGATCAATGTTATTAAATCTCCAGATAGCATCCATCTTTATCTCAAGGAGCTCAACAAGACTCCCGAAGAGTTTTCCTCGAACAAGTTAACATCAAAAGGTTTTTTTGCAGCAATCACTGTTCAGGATTTTCCTATCCGCGGTTTGCAGGTCTATCTTCATATCACCCGCTGCAGATGGATGAATGAAGATACCGGTCATGTGGTTTTCAGGGATTGGGATTTAGTTGCCAAAGGCACACGCATTACCAAAGATTTTGTGGCTTTTTTAAAAGCATTCAGCCGATACACAAGCACATAGCCTCCAGACTATTGCCAATTTTTATGGAGTCGGCGGGAGGAAACTCCAACGCAGCTATAGAAATTCACTAAGTGATTTCAAACAATGGAAAAAGGTTTATTCGGTTGATACAGGATTGGTTTTTCCTGAAAACATAGGCCCATATTTATCCATAGATGAAACTTCCCTATCGTTGGGCGAACTTTACACCATTGTGACCAATAAGGAAGCAAAAGGGAAGAAAGGGTCTATTGTTGCCATAGTGAGAGGGACCAACTCTGAAGTTATTATACCACAGCTAAAACAAATTAGTGAAAGATTACGCTGTAAAGTAAAAGAAGTCACACTTGATCTGGCCGGTAATATGGGACTGATTGTAAAAAGGTGTTTTCCACACGCCAAACATGTCATTGATCGTTTTCATATACAACAGCTGGCAAATGAAGCTTTACAAGAAATATGGATTAAACACCGCTGGCATGCTTTGGAAGCAGAAAACGAAGCGATAGAAAAAGCCAGGAAAGACAAGAAACCATTTCAAGTCCAATTCTTGGAAAATGGTGATACACTTAAACAGTTGCTGGCACGTAGCAGGTATTTGCTTTATAAGGCAAGTCACAAGTGGAACAAAGAACAGGAAGATAGGGCACAAATACTCTTTACCTTGTACCCTGACATTGAGAAGGCCTATGCCCTTACACAGAAATTAAGTACTGTTTACAATAATACTCAAGATAAAAGATACGCATTAACACGTCTGGCCAGATGGTATGAGGAAGTGGAGCAAGCTGGTTTTAAGTCATTCAATACACTTGCCAAAACCATCGAAAACCACTATGAAAGGATCCTTAACTATTTTGACAACAGAAGTACAAATGCAGCGGCGGAATCTTTTAACGCTAAAATCAAAGCTTTCAGAGCACAATTTAGGGGAGTAAGAAATGTAAACTTTTTTCTGTTCAGGTTAACAAAACTCTTCGCCTAAAAATAGCAAACCCACAACTTTTAAACTTGATCCCTTTTAAACTTGATCCGCAAAATGTAGATACTCAATGAGTAAAATGAAAAAACCCTCTACAAGTAAATGGAGAGGGTTTTGCGTTACTTTCCTTGAAAATTAAGGACTTATAAGTAGTTTTCGTGATCCCGTCTGGATTCGAACCAGAGACCTACTGCTTAGAAGGCAGTTGCTCTATCCAG
>CAZNHL010000020.1:19462-55002 GCA_964572965.1 uncultured Bifidobacteriaceae bacterium | reverse complement strand
GTAAAGAACAATGTAGAGTATAATGAAAACCTGGCAAGCTTTATAGGGGATAAAGGGGCATTAAAGTTTATGGAGTATAAGTTTGGAAAAAACTCTCAACAGGCCATGCTCTACCAAAGTAACAAAGAAGATGTGGCAAGGTTTAGCCGTCATGTTTTAACTGGTGCAAAAAAACTGGATAGTCTTTACAAATCTTTTACTCCTGTAATGGTAGACAGTACTAAAAAGAAAGCAAAGGAGACAATGATCTGGCAGATTTGTGAGTCCATGGATACCGTGTGTTTCAACAATCAGAAACGTTATTATCATTTTTGTGAAAGGGCGGACATACCTAATAATACGTTTTTTATGGATTTCCTGCGTTACAGAGAAAAGCAAAATCTCTTTGAGGAAGAGTTTCGGGATAAGTTTAATTCTGATTTTAAAAAATACCTGACATATTTAAAGTCTAAATATAAATCACTTTAATAATTCTGTTTTTTTGTTACTTTTGTATCAGGAAGGTTTAAGATATATTTATATTATTTCTATTTATAGTTACTTTTTTGATAAGACGTATATATTATGTCGTTTTTCTGAATACCGGTTCGCATGCTATTCCTAATGCCGGTATTTGAAAAGAATCTTCCCTGAATTATACAATAATTATATGGCCGTTTTCGTTTAACGGGCGATAAAGGATATTTACAATTACACCCAATTAGTTAGTTTATCGGAAATAGACTGTGAATTTCACAGTCTTTTTTTTTTGAGGATTTTCCGGCAGGGTCAGAATGCTCTTAACTTCGGAGAAAATGTAGCACCATGTGATAAAGGCTCAATCCTGTATTTTTTTATAATGTCTGATGGCATAATTAACTTTTTGCCCGGTTTAAAAGATTTTTTTAATAATGGTAATTTTTTGAGGTTGGTATGAGGTGATAATTATCGGTTAAATTGAAAAACTGCTCCCGACAGTGTCTTAACTTTCTAAAAGGAATCCAAAAAACAGGGTTTTGGAAAATTCGTCGAAAAAAAAGGATGTTTAGTGGAATGCTTGTTGTGTAGTATCTTTTTCGGACTAATTTTGAATTATATTTTTGGTTATAGGAGAGCAGAAAAAAAGGATAGTTTATGGCTACCCTTTTTTTATTTAAGCACTTCAAACTTTTCATAGTGTTGTAATTCCTGTTGCTGTGTTTGCACTTCATTAACTCGTGCCATTAGCGGGCCTTTATGGCACCATTTCAGAAACTTGTCAATAGCCTCTGATTCCCCTTCTGCTGAAATTGAAACTGACTTGTCCGGAAGATTTTTTACCCAGCCTTTAATGCCGAATTTTCTGGCAGCCTGCTCTGTGTTGGAACGGTAAAATACTCCTTGTACCTTGCCTGTTACCCTGATCTGTAAACTTTTGAAAGTCTGTTCCATATTGTTTTAACTCCAATGATTCTAAAACAAATAAAAGAGGTTATGGATTCCTTTTAAATGACTTTTTAGAAAAAGCTTCTGTTTTTTCGATTATTTAATATTGCTTAAGTCGAAGGAATGGTATAACTTAAAGTAAATCAAATTTTTATGACCATGAAAAAGATTGTTTTAGCAGCAGCATTGGCTACGTTATTTTTAGTAGGATGTGGAAAAACGGAGAAAACTCAGGAGGACAGAGAGAAAATTGAGCAGGATATCGATACACTTAAAAAAGATATTTCCGAATTTGGAGAAGATCAGGAAGAGGCTGATTCTCTTGCGTTACGAGAGATCAGAGAAGATGGGAAAAATCTGGATGATAAGCTCGAAGGTAACGATGACGGGGCTAATCAGGGAGAGTTTCAAAAAGTAAAAGATTACGAAAAGTATAAGTAAAATAAAAGAGGCCGTGTAAACGGCCTCTTTTATTTTACTTATTTGCTAACTCTGCTTTCAGGAACCTTGCAGTATGGCTTTCTGTACTTTTGGCCACTTCTTCAGGAGTGCCCTGTGCGACCACTATACCACCGCCGGCACCACCTTCAGGACCCATGTCAATTACCCAGTCAGATGTTTTAATTACATCTAAGTTGTGCTCAATGATCAGACAGGTGTTTCCTTTGTCAACCAGCCTGTGAAGCATGTCCATCAGGTGGCGAATATCTTCAAAGTGCAATCCGGTAGTTGGCTCGTCAAGAATGTAAAGCGTTTTTCCGGTGTCCTTTTTAGAGAGCTCAGTTGCCAGTTTTACACGCTGTGCTTCTCCTCCCGATAAGGTAGTGGCATGTTGTCCAAGTGTGATATAGCCAAGACCGACTTCGTTCAGCGTTTGGATTTTTTTAACAATACGGGGCTGGTTTTCGAAATATTCTACAGCCTGCTCTACTGTCATTTCAAGGATGTCAGAAATTGACTTTCCTTTGAAACGTACTTCCAGTGTTTCTCTGTTGTAGCGCTTGCCTTTACAGGTTTCGCAAGGTATATGGACATCCGGTAAGAAGTCCATTTCAATCACCTTCATACCTGCTCCTTCGCAATCTTCACAGCGCCCGCCTTTTACATTGAAAGAGAAACGTCCCTGGCCATAGCCGCGGATTTTTGCTTCCGGCAGTTGGGCAAAAAGGTTTCTGATATCTGTAAATACACCTGTATAAGTTGCCGGGTTAGAACGTGGTGTACGCCCGATCGGCGACTGATCTACTTCAATTACTTTGTCAATATTTTCAAGACCCGACATTTCCTTGTAAGGAAGCGGCTCGCGCAATGCACGGAAAAAATAATGGTTCAGAATAGGGAAAAGCGTATCGTGTACCAGACTTGATTTACCGCTGCCGGAAACGCCGGTGATGGAAATCATGGTTCCCAGAGGGAGGTTCAGTGTTACATTTTTCAGGTTGTGACCGGTAGCTCCTGAAATTGTCAGGAACTTACCACTGCCCGGGCGACGAACTTTTGGTACATTGATATGTAGTTTGTCGTTCAGGTAATCTGCAGTAAGGCTCTTCGTTTTACGGATCTCGTCAGGAGTGCCGTAAGCAACCACATTACCACCATGCCTGCCGGCACCGGGACCAATGTCAATTACATAATCTGCTTCAAGCATCATGTCTTTGTCGTGCTCCACTACCATTACAGAGTTACCGAGGTCACGGAGGTCTTTCAGCGCATTAATCAGTTTTACGTTATCTCGCTGATGCAAACCGATACTCGGTTCATCAAGGATATATAATACGCCAACCAGCTGTGTTCCTATTTGAGTAGCAAGACGGATACGCTGTGCTTCACCACCCGATAGGGTACGTAGCGGTCTGTTCAGGGTCAGATAGTCAAGGCCAACGTCCAGCAGCAAACGCATACGCTTACGTATCTCTTTCAATACTTCTGATGCGATCATGTTCTGGCGGTCAGAAAGCCTTTCTTCTAAACCATCAAACCATGCATTTAGAATATTAATATCCATCTGAGCAAGCTCAGCAATATTTTTCTTGTCTATTTTGAAATGCAGGGCTTCCTTCTTCAGTCGGCCTCCGTTACATTCCGGACAAACCACCTGTTTTGTAAAGTCGCTCACCCAGTCCTGGATTTTTTCAGAACTGCTTTCCTGTTGTTTTTTCAGAAAGGTCACAATGCCTTCGTATTTACTTTCCCAGCTTTCACCAGGGTACTTCTTAGAAGGTACTTCTACTACTTCATTACCACCATGGAGTAATATGGTCATTACTTCTTCCGGAATATCCTTGATTGGTGTAGAAATGTTTAGTTTGTGGTTTTTAAGGATGGCGTCAATCTGTTTAAAAATCCAGATATCACGGAATTCCCCCAAAGGCAAAATACCACCACGGCTTACACTCAATTCCTTATTCGGGATAATAGCATCCACAGAAATCTCTTCAATTTCTCCCAAACCATTACAGCAAGGACAAGCACCGTAAGGAGAGTTGAATGAGAATGTATTCGGGGCCGGTTCGTCATAAGCCAGACCCGTTTCAGGATCCATCAGGTATTTAGAGAAGAAGTGAATCTCGTTTTTCTCGTCAAGGAGCATAATAATACCCTTTCCATGTTGCATTGCCACTTTTACAGATTGTGCTATACGGAAGCGGTCTTCTTCTTTCGGAATAATCCTGTCAATAACAATCTCAATATCATGAGTCTTGTAACGGTCGAGCTGCATTTTAGGAGTGATATCCTGCACCTCTTCATTTACACGCACTTTAGTGAAACCCATTTTACGGATTTGCTCAAATAGTTCGCGGTAATGTCCTTTACGCCCTTTTACAACAGGAGCAAGCAGCGTAAGTTTTTTGCCCTCAAAATTGTCAATGATATGCTGGATAATCTGGTCTTCCGACTGACGCTCCATTTTCTTTCCCGTCAGGTACGAGAACGCTTCACCTGCACGTGCATAAAGCAAACGCATAAAGTCATAAATCTCTGTTACCGTACCAACAGTAGAGCGAGGGTTTCGCGAAGTCGTTTTCTGCTCAATAGAAATTACCGGGCTCAGACCATTGATTTTGTCAACATCAGGACGTTCCATGTCGCCAATGAAAGCTCTGGCGTATGCAGAAAACGTCTCCATATAACGACGTTGCCCCTCGGCATAAATCGTATCAAAAGCCAGCGAAGATTTTCCGCTGCCACTTATACCGGTAATTACTACCAGCTTATTGCGGGGAATAGAAACATCGATGTTTTTAAGATTATGCTCGCGTGCACCAAAGACCTCAATAGCGTCTTCGGCAATACCACTATGTTCAGTTGTAGCCATTCTGTTTCAGAGGAGATTACTCCAATAACAAAGATACACAATTTGGGGCTGAAAGCTGAATGTAGAATGCGAAATGCTTGAAAAAGCGTAAGGCGGAATGCTGTCAGTTTATAGCCTTACGCGTTCAGCTTTATGGATGGCCTGTCACCCTTTAGTCTTTTCTAAAACTTCGATCACTATCTGCGGGTGCAGAGCCTTGGTTTGCTGGTTGGGGATGAAGAGGGTGAACAATCGGATTTTGTTGCTAATTTTAGGCGACTAGTTTGATTAGCAAAGAACAAATTTTGTGAACATATTATTTAAAATACATTTTGCTAATAAAAGTGGGGTTACTGCAAAGGGAAATAAACTTCTATTTAAGAGAAAATATTAATGAAATCACATGCATCATTGTTGTCGCTGGTTACAATTTCTGAAGAAGACGAAGAGAAAGTGATTTTTGTCTATCTCAAAGAGCTTGTTGAAATAGCCCCCCAGTCAATTTATTGGTATAAGAACAAAGGAGAAGGGGGGAACACGGAATTTATTTGGACAGAAAAAAAACTAAAGCAGTGGCTAGTAATTGGAGAAGATCAAGAAATTGAAAATTTATGGAAGGAACTTATAACTAATAATGAATTACAATATTCATGGGGAAATACTAGTCGTAAGTTTACAATAGCTCCATTAAGCAAGAAGGTAACAGGAAATAATTTTGTTTCAATTGATGGAGTCTGTTCTTGTGAGCGAAATGATTACCCAATTGAGTATACATATACGTCACTAAATTTGGATATAAGTTTTCTTTTTGACGAACAAAGTAATTGTGAGTTTATCTCTGGATATCGTTATCATGAGAAAATTAAACCTATTGTCCCGTTAGGTCTTTTGGGTGAAGGCTCTTTCTATCGTTTTATCAAAGAAGGTGTGGGAGCAGTGTACAAACAGAGAGGCATTTATTACACATTAAGGGGTGATCGGGAAGGATTAGCAAAAGGAGTAGATCCTAGTTCTTTTGTTGGTTTTTTGCAAGCCACAAAAAGCTTTAGAAGTCATCATCAAATTTGTATACGACGTATTGATGGAGAAGTAATAATAGGAACTGGTAATATTGATGAAGAAACAGGGCAATGGTTTGTTGCTTTGACTGAGCCAGCTAGCAGAGGCCAGTTTTTAATTCAAAATAAGGAAACAGGTGAGTTTTATTGTGGAGAAAAGTTCTATTTGATAAAAGATATAAAAATAGAAACGCAGATCGTTAATACTGTATTAGTGGATTTATATGGAAGAGAAATCAACCTAGGGAATAATCAAAGTAAAAGTCCATATTCTTCTAGTTTTTCATTTATATGGGATGCTACAGTATCACCAGATAGTAAGCAAGGAGAAATAGAGTTGAGTGATAAGCTAACCAATATTCTTTTGACTTTAGGTAAAAAAATAGTATTCAATGATCCGTATTTTTGGGGTGATTTTGAAGAAAGTGACCAATTTAAAGCAACAACTAAAAGTCAATTCATTTTTCTAAATTCTCTAATCACTGCAATTGCAAAGGGCGGGATAGAAGAAGTATTCATTGTTGGGTACTGGAGAAGAGCTAAAAATTATATAAATGGAGACCAGATATCTTTTGAAAAAAAGTATAGAGCATTATATAGGTTAATTAAAAATACTTTTAAAGGAGTTAATTGCTTTAAACTAAATAAGTTTAATATAATTCTAAGCGAAGAGCCATTTCATGATCGATATTGGTTGAGTCTTGAAAATGATACTATTTATCATGTTTCAAATAGTATTAACGGAGCCTTTGAAAGTGGAGAGTTAAAAATTACTGTATTGGATAGTATAGAAAGTATAAAGATAAAGCCTAGAGTTGTTGGCCGCTTAAAAAAAGGAAATAATATTGAGGTGAGTGCTTAATGAGTTTATTCCTTAGTTATATCGATTACTATAATAAAGGGGGACTTGATCAAATTAAATATGATTTAATTGAGTTTCTGCTTGATTTTTTTGACCCCAAAAATGGAGATAAGTATTTTTTTATGGATCCAATTTTGATGTAATGGATTCTATTCAAGAACCATTTCGAAATAATAAAATAGAGGAAGATAATTGGAGTTTTTTGATTGGCTCTTTATGTGATCAAGAGGTAGAAATTCAAATAATTACGAGACAAAATGTTGATGGGATTTTTGAAAAAAGAGATTTACCTCCATATAAAATTCCATTTCAAATAGGACTGGCTAAATCTGTTGAGATATGCAAGTATATTGATGGGAAGCATAATGGGTTAGAAATACATGACAGATATATTTTACAAATAAGGAATAGCGGATATAAAGGACTTCATATTGGACTAAGTTTGTCAAATATAAATGGTAAAGATATTTCTGTGACAATATATCAACCTGATAGCGCAAGAAAAGTTTTTAATAGCTTTAATAATATTTGGCAGAATTGTATAAAACAAAAGGAATGGAAGAAAGGCTAAATTACATAACAGTTGAGTTTCAACGCTGGCTGTCAAGTATATTGCTTTCAAAGAAAGTGGATATATTTATTTTATATGAACTAAGAGACGAAAATATATTACTACCTCCTTTTGAAGTTCAAATAACTCCACGAAATAATGCAAGATATTCTCCAATAGAGAAAGTCCAAGGATATTTAATTACTAAAGGAATAAGTGATCATGAAGTTTGTAAGGAACTTTTAACTATAGGGAAGGATACAATCAAATTTAAAAGGTATACACCATCAGGACTTGCTAATTTTTTAATTTTAATTGACAGACTAGGGTCTATCCCGGATTCGAAACAACATGAGATGATAAAGGCGATTTGTGAAATGATTCCTTTGAAGTCTTATAAATTAATGCTGAATGCATTAATAGATGAGTTTAATGGTGTATATAAGCTTAATAAACGGAAGGGTATTCTTCAGTCTATTAGTTATTGGGAAGACTTGTTTTTTTCAATTCAATATCTTGATCACTTTGATAATCCTATCGGTTTATTGGCAGGTGTAATACATTATAGAAGTGCCGATACAGATATTTTAGCAGTGCTAAGTAAGTTGGATGCTGATCCTAGAGCTGCCTTACTTGAATACCAAGTAGATTTAAGTGAGATAAAAGAGGTAACATTATTAAGTCTCCTTAAGGAAAAACCCAGTGAGTGTGCTTTTTGGAGTGCTGTGATCTTTGAGGAATCTAGCAATAAGCCATCTTTTTTGGGGAAAAAGCTTGTAGCATATCTTATAGATGAGAAATGGGATGAAATTGGTAAATTCATATTTAGAAAAGTTTATATTAATACCAAGCGAGATCTAAATACTGATACAAGAAGCATATTTTGTCAACACTTTGATTCGTTTTTGAGCAAGCAGCTTGTTCGAGATTTTAATACACCAACGATAATAAGTAAGTTCTCATGGAATGAAGATTTTTTAGCTTTGGGAGGATGGTTGATGGAATTTCAAGAGGAGCATAAAGAGGTTTCATGGAATAAGCAATTCCCCCGTGATTTGGCAGGGTCTTTTGCGCAAAGGATTTCTGCAATCAAAACGAGCTTACCTGGTTATATTTCTGAAAAGGAGAATATGTCCAGCATATGGTTTTTAGATACTTTTGATATTAAATCTCAATACATTTTAAGTTATATAACTTGGGCATTGCTTTTGTGTGAAGAAGATATATGGGAAAAAGTGATCAGAGAGTTTAAGAAATTGCTTTTTGAATTAAAATTACTTTTTTACGGGTCTTATACTTCTGTTCGTCTTGCGAAGGAAATAGCGAACCATATGTTGACACTTTTATTGTCATATCCGGGTTTTGATAAGGATGTGTCAAAAGAGAAGAGACTTTGGGAGTTATTTCAAGCTTTTGAAGATATTATTGGCATGCAATGGGTCTATTTTGTTGAGAGAGAAAAAATAGTCTGGGGAAACAGTAAATATGAGCCTTCGTTTGGAGAAGGGGAGATTCTTTATATTTTAAAGAGACTTAAAGATGTCCCAAAAGAGTATACTTCTGTTATAGAAAAATTTAATAAAATGATTGATAGGAACTCAACAACATTGTGGCCAATTTAGGTTTTGTCTTTCTGTAAATCTAGAGTAGTTAATTCTATTAAGCTATACTGTAATTGGTTGAAGTAGTTGTCAATAATCAGGTGACGACAGATGGAAGGTTTTTAGGTGAGAGCCGAAATAAGAGCCCCCATGGTGAACTTGTTTTAGCTTTATACTCTCTTATACACCCAAAACAAAAAAGCCGTTAACATTGTTAACGGCTTAGGGTATAATAGAAGCACTATTTAAGCTTTCGGCAACATCACTGTTGCTTCTCCTTTGGTACAAATCTTATTTGTTGTCTGATCAAAAATGTCTGTCTGGATAGTAGCACGGCCTTTTTCGTCTATTTCTTTTACAGTAAATGTTGCTTCATAAGTCACATCAACAAACATAGGGCGCATAAACTCCAGATTCTGTTTCAGGTAAACTGCCCCTTCACCCGGAAATTTAGTCCCAAGCACACATGAAATAATACTCGCTCCAAACATACCATGGATGATCGGTTTTTTGAACATCGTCGTAGCTGCGTAGTCAGCATCAAGGTGCAAAGGATTGCTGTCGCCGGATACTTTAGCGAAATCATTTACCTGCGCCTGTGTAATGGTAAAACTATGTTTATAAATTGCTCCTTGTGTAATCATCATTAAATAGTTTTCAGTTTATCAATCAAACGGTCAACTTGTTCCGGGCTATGAGCCGGGAAGCTGGCAATACGTACCTGTGTATCTTTGTTGCCTTTCCCATAACCTGATCCAACACTCATCCCGAAAGGCTCAAGCTGCTTGTTTACTTCAGCAGGAGTTACTTTGGTATTCAGAACAATTACTGTTTGTGAGCGGTGAGCAGGGTTTTCTACGAAAATGTCGAAAGTACTGCTCTTTTCTGCAAAAGCATATAGTTTCTGAGCTTTCTCTTCAGTTTCCTTACGCAACTTCTCTGGTCCGTATTTCAGCATGTCTTCTGCTACTTTACCCAATACATAAATGCCTAAAACATTTGGCGTTTCGGGAGTCTGGTTAGTAACAGATTTGCTCAGTAAGGAAGGTATGTTGTGGTAAGTACCGATAGATTTTCCTTTTGCCTGTATCTCTTTTGCACGTTCTACACATTTCTCATTTACGATCCATGCGCCAAGGCCTGCCGGCATACCGAAGCCTTTTTGCACAGAGAAAAGAGCTGTGTCGATTTTCTTATAATCAAATACAGGATATGGCATAGATGATACTGCATCAACGGCTACCAGCTTATCTGCATGCTGATCACGCAGTTTGTACATGTCTGCCAGAGGCATCATTACTCCTGAACTGGTTTCATTGTGAGTGAAGCAAAGCACTTCTGTATTGGCAGGAACTTTGGCGTCAGCAACGTCAAAACCTTTGCCAAAATCAACTTCCAGTTTTTGTGCATCACGCAAAAGTTCTTTTGATGTTTCGTAAAAGCGCTTAGAGAAAGAGCCATTTACCAAATGGTAGGAGCTGTTTTCTGTCAGGTTTTCAATTACTCTGTCCCAGGTCTCAGTAGCCGATCCGCTAAAGAAAATGTGATTTTCTGCAGGAATCTGTAATAAAGCCTTTAACGATTCTACAGTGTGGCTGTGGATAGCTTCGTATTTCTTACTGCGGTGTGAAATAGAACAAACATCGTCTGCAAGGGCTTGCTGAATGTGTTTTGCCACTGTCGGATAAAGACCTGACGGGCCGGGAGTAAAGAAAATCTTATCGCTCATACTAAGTTCAAATCAATTTGAACTCAAACTTAAATATTCTGGCAACTTAAAACAAAGAACGGTTATCGGAACGGCTGTATATTTTTTTAGGGTCCTGATTCAGGATCTGGCACATGGCGTTGTAGAGGTCCGGTAAAACTTTGCTGAACTCATCCGGTTTTTCAAAAAAATATTCGACACATACAGCAAAAAACTCTTCGCCATTGGTGCCGGCATAGCTGCGGAGGAAAGTGTGCTCTCCGGAATTAATCTTTTTGAAAACAGGTTCCGCAAATTTATCCCAGCGGCTCAGGAAGTATTTGTCCAGGAAAAGGTATTCGTTCCCCGGAGAATAATTTTCCAGCTTTAAAGCATGAGCCATTTCGTGAAGGCCCAGATTATAAGCATCACTTGGAAGGGCATAGCCTTTTACGAAATTCTCCCATGTCAGAATAATTGTTCCCCTTGGATTGACCTCTCCTGCATGTTTGTGTTTGGTAACAGGGTTGTAGTAGTCGTATCTGTAAAGAATGATATTAGTGAAACTGCTTAATGTTATTTCAGGCAGCCCTAATGTGAGCTGTGCCGCAGAAGCAGCTATCAGTACTTTCATCTCGTCATCAGGATGTGTGATGTCTTTAGTGGAAATGAATTTCTTTGTAAGAATAAAACGATATACTTTTTTTTCAAACAATAAACGCTGCTTGTTATCCAATTTCAGATAATAAGGAAATTTGTCCTGTAAAATACGCTTATATGGATTTGGCAGAGGGTTTTTGATTCTCTTGTTGATTTTTATTTCCTGGATGACCTGATGGAGCATTTGTTTTACAAAAGCACTTAGTCTTGTCGACATCAGTATAAAAAATGCCAGAAAGAAAAATGAAAATATGATCAGTGGTATGTAACCCTTTTCGTTGTTTTTGATCATATCAAAGACCTGAGCCCAGATTAAAGCATCGAGCACAAGAGCTACTATAGCAAGTATAGCAGACACTATGACAAGCATTACCACAACCGGATCAATGTTACGCATAATGGAAAATTAAAATATAATATTTGAATAATCAAATTTATTGTTCAGATGCTACTTATAAGCAAAACAAACCATTAAGAAGAAGAGTTGGTAATTGTGCCGTTGGTATAGTATTTGTTAAATAGTGAAATCAAGCTATCAATGCCTGAACTATGTGTAATGTATGATCGAATTTAAAAGATTTGGGAAAGAAGACTTTGAACGGTTCAAATCATGGATTAGCAGCCAAAGCTATTTGTTGCAGTTTGCAGGCCCTGTTTTTACTTATCCTGTTACAGATGAACAACTGGTTGCTTATGTAAGTGACCCAAGGAGAAGTCCGTATAAGGTTTGTTTAACCGATACCGGAGAGGTTATTGGTCATTGCGAATTGAATTTTGAAAGGTCTTTGCCAAGGCTTTGCAGGGTTTTAGTGGCTGATGAAGGTTATCGGAGCAAGGGTTTGGGGAAACAAATTATAAACAAAATGCTGGAGAAACTGTTTATTGAAAAAGGCTTTGAATCTGCTGACCTTAATGTCTTTGACTGGAACATACAAGCCATCAAATGTTATGAGCGGGTTGGTTTTGTAATGAATGAAGGTGTAGTAAACCAACAACAAAATGGTGATGAGATCTGGTTAGCTATGAACATGGTCATATCAAAGGATCAATGGCTGAAATTCTCCGATCAATAGGTTTTTAAGCTATAAAAAGTCTGTTTGGGGCTTGTATTGGTCGTTTTTGGCTGAGATGGGATTATTCGTGCGATTGATCGAAAGGTCAACTTCGTTAATCGAACTCTCCTGTACGGCAAAGAAAATTTCTGCTGTTTTGTATCATGTAGAATTTTTAAAGCTGTGCCATGATGATACTTTACAAGCAAGGAAGAACAAATATTCAGCTACTTAAACTTTTAGTAAGGCTGCGAAGATTGAAAAAAATAGACTCTTTTGAGATGTATGTCACCGCAAAATATTTTTGCTAAGTATCATTGATATTAAATGATATTGTTGGGATCGGGTTCCGGGATATATTTTTTGGGGTCTTGTTTTAAAATCTGTTTCATAGCGGTGTATAATTTGGGAAGCTTTGCATCAAATTCATGTGGTTTTTCAAAAAATACTCGACACAAACAGCAAAAAACTCTTCACTGTTGCTGCCTGCATAAGACCTTAAAAAGGTATGCTCGCCGCTTTGGATCTGATAAAAGATTGGCTTGGCCACTTTATCCCAGTAATGAAAGTACTTGGCATCAATAAACAAGTACTCTTTGTCTTCTGAAAAGTTCTCAAATTTAAGTGCATGAGCCATTTCGTGTAAGCCCAGGTTGAGCGCATTGGTAGGAACAGCATAGCCCTGAACAAAGTTGTTCCAGGAAAGGACGATTGAACCTTTTGGATTTACTTCTCCCTGGTGTTTCTGTCTTGTATAGGGGTTAATGTAGTCAGAAGCATATAGTATAATACTTTTGAAGCTGATAAGATAAACATCGGGTAAGCCTAAAGTCAATTGTGCTGCTGAGGCTGCTATCAGAACCTTCATTTCAATAGTAGGTTCTTTTAAGTCATGCGTAGGTACAAAGTTTTTGCTGAGTAAAAAATGGTGTACTTTTTTTTCGAAACGAATCTGGGTTGACAAATCTAATCGATTATAATAGGCAAATTTCTCTTGCAGAATTTTTTTATAATTGAGAGGTAAAGGGTTCTTGCTCTTTTTAATGTTTTTTAATTCATCAATTACTGTGTCGTAGCATTCATAGAGAAATTTACCAAGCCCGGCTGTAGCTGAAATCATAATGCCATGAATAATAACAGCAGCTACACACATAGCATTGATGTCGGAGCGGTTGGCATTCTTGCCGAGTATAACAAAAGTGAAATAGAGTAAGTGTAATTCCCCGATTAGAAAAAGCA
The DNA here is from genome assembly GCA_964572965.1 of uncultured Bifidobacteriaceae bacterium. GTDB lineage: Bacteria > Bacteroidota > Bacteroidia > Cytophagales > UBA9547 > CAZNHL01. Next base: position 41,594 of record CAZNHL010000020.1, on the reverse strand, counting down.
GGAAGAAAATGGCTGCTATGCCTATGATGATTTTGTCAGCAGTGCCGGCTATTTTCATTTCGTTCTTTGGTTAGTTGAATTTCAGGTCACCTATAATGTCCATATTACGGCGAATAATACGTTTCCTCTTTTCTATATAATTGGTTCTTTTTACCGGATTCCATTTTCTTGGATTTGGGAAAATGGCAGCAATGGCTGCTGCTTCGCTTCTGGTAAGTTGTGATGCCGGTTTATGAAAATATTTTTGCGCTGCGGCTTCTGCTCCGTAAATGCCGTCGCCCATTTCAATCACATTCATGTAAACTTCCAGGATTCTTTCTTTTGACCAGAAAATCTCAATTAATAAAGTAAAATAGGCTTCCAGGGCTTTACGCAGATAAGTACGACCTTGCCATAAGAATACATTTTTGGCTGTTTGCTGTGAAATGGTGCTGCCTCCTTTTATCTTCTTGCCATTTTTTTTCTGGTTGTATTTAAAGGCTTTCCACATAGCATCTCCGTCAAAACCCCAGTGATCTTTAAAGTGTGCATCTTCGGCAGCAACAGCAGCCAATGGCAGGTTCTCAATTTTGTCAATTGATTCCCAGTCTTTGTTTAGTTTCATCGATTTTCCGTCACCTAATTGCTCAAACAGGCGGGTAATCATGAGCGGCGTTACCGGAACAGGTACAAACCGGTAAAGAATTACAAAAAATATAGTGGAACCAAAGAAAGAAAGTACGGCAATTTTCATCCAATGCTTTGCTTTTTTCCAGAACGGAGCGAAACCGCTTTTGCCGGAAGAAGAGCTTTGGGAAGAAGATTTTTTACGTACGTTGCTTTTGGTAGCCATGATAATACAAATTTACAGGTTTTTTGCTTTCTCTGCCTTTTTATGTTTAGTTCTTGTTTTATCTTATCCCGGATTAATTTTAATGCGTATTATTTATCAGTATTAGTTCTGCGGTCAGTTTCTGGTTTTCTGTCAAAAGAACTTTAACTTAAATTAAAGCTTCTTGATTTTAAATTATTTCTTTCAGAACAGCATAGGCATGAATACAGATAAACAATTATTAGTGCCGGATGAAACTTTTAAGTTTATCAATAAAACCGGAGCTTCACTACAGTCGGCAGTCTGGTCTCCTGAAGGGAATATAAAAGCTGTGGTGGTCTTGGTACACGGGCATGGTGAGCATATATTAGGATATGCAGAGTTGGCTGCTTCCCTGAAAGGAACGGGAGTAGTAGTAATGGGTTTTGATCAGATTGGCCATGGTCAGTCGCCCGGCAGACGTGGGCAAATCAGCTCTTACACAGATCTGTTAAATGACATCGAACAATTTCTCACAATTGCAGCGCAGAAGTATTATGGAGTACCACTTTTTCTTTATGGACATAGCCTCGGGGGTGGTCTTGTAAGTAATTATATACGAAAGCGGGATATTAAGAAACTTTCGGGCATCATTATTATTTCTCCCTGGTTACGTTTGGCTAGTCCTCCGGTTGGATTAAAGCGTCGGATTATTAGTTTTCTTGCGACGGTTACTCCAACTGTTGCTATTAAAAACAGGATTTCATTACATGACCTTACCGGAGATCAGGAACAGCTCGAAGAAGCAAAGAGGGATAATCTGCGTCATGAAAAGATCACTTTTCAGTTATTGGAAAGCGCGTTAAGGCATGGAGAAGCTGCCATTGCTAAAAACAAAGTAATTAAGAAACCTGTATTGATTGTACATGGCAGTGATGATAATGTTACCAGTAAAAAAGCCAGTGAAGAGTTAGCAGAAAAACTTGGAAAGAATGTGACTTACGTTGTACTTGAGGGTTTTCATCATGAGCCGCACCATGAAGTGAAACGCTCTGAGTTTTTTATACTGATCCGCGATTGGATCTTTAAACAACTGGAAACAAAGAAATAAAAAAGCCGGAAAATTCTTCCGGCCTTTTTTTATTTACTGCTAAAAGCGCTTATTCCTGATTTTAGAAACTTTAAGAATATGGCACTATCTAGCTCAAAAGCCATGTTTTCTTTGGTAAGAGGTTTTTCAGTGTTTGGATCAAGTACTACATAGTAAGGTTGTGCATTTACATTAAACTTGCTGATTTGCAGATCAGCATTTTGGTCGCCAATAGTACTTTTTTGTTTGCTATCGTAAGACGATGTATACCATTCTGATTGTGGAAGTTCTGTTTTATCATCAACATAAAGAGAAACAACCACATAATCTTCATCGAACATTTTCAATACACGTTCATCAGAAAAAACATTTTCCTCCATTCTGCGGCAATTGGCGCATCCATGACCTGTAAAGTCAATGAACAAAGGCTTGTTTAGTTTCTTCGCACAAGCTAATGCTTGTTTGTAGTCAAAATAACCCTCAATACCTTTTGCCATCTTTAGTTTGTCTCCAAAGCGGGGTGTTTCACACTGATTGCCCAGTTGTCCGTCTTTTGAAGCTGAACCTGTAGTCCAGTGTTCTGTATTGGCCGGTGGCAAATAACCTGATAGAGCTTTGAGAGGATTGCCCAATAAACCGGTGAAAAGGTATAAGCTGGCTATTAATACTAACGTTGATAGTAACAATCTAATCACTGATATTCCTGAGCTTTCAGGATCTTTTTCAAGCTTCACAACTCCCAGCAGATAGAATCCAAATATGGTAAATACTACAGTATGAATGATCAGGAAGGTATCTCTGTTTAATAAACCCCAATGATAAGCCAAATCAGCCTGACTTAAGAACTTGAAAGCAAGAGCCAGTTCAATAAAGCCAAGAGATACTTTTACCGTATTCAGCCAGCCACCAGAGCGAGGAATGGAATTTAGCCAGGAAGGGAAAATGGCGAATAAAGTAAATGGTATTGAAAACGCTAATGAGAAGGCAAACATCCCGGCAACAGGTCTCAATACTTCACCATTTGCAGCTTTTACCAATAAACTTCCTACGATCGGCCCAGTACATGAAAATGATACCAATACGAGTGTTAGTGCCATGAAGAAAACGCCGATATAACCACCACGGTCTGCCTGGATATCTGCTTTATTGATCCAGCTGTTTGGGAGTACAATGTCAAACATTCCTAAGAATGATAGCGCAAACAGAATAAATATAACGAAGAAAAGAAGATTCGGGATCCAGTGCGTACTTAACCAGTTAGCAACTTCGGCGCCGGCAAGTTTGGCAACTATAAAACCAATAACGGTATAAATAAAGACAATAGAGAAGCCATATAATAAAGCCAGTCTCACTCCTTCACCACGTGTTTTGCCAACCTTTGTAAAATAAGAAACCGTCATCGGGATCATTGGAAATACACATGGTGTGAGTAACGCCACCAAGCCGGCTCCGAAGGCAATCAGCATGAAAGTGATAAGGCCGGTTTCGGCAACAGGCATATCAGAAGTTGCGGGCTCAGTGATTTGTGTGTTCGCTATAACGGTATTTGTGTCAGGGATGGTTGGAGTGTTGTTTTGGCTGACAGCATCTTTCGGGTTTGAAACCGAATCAATCTGTATAGCACTAGCTTTTTTCAGACTTACTTTGGTTTGGATATTAATAGTGAAATCCTGACCGACCTGCACACAACGCCCAAGTTTGTCATTGCAAGACTGTGCGTCTATTGTGCCTTTGAGGGCGAACGATTCTCCTTTTACTTTGATAGTTTGTTTGAATTCACCGTGGCTGGTAAAGTAAGTGATATCGCCATCCCATACATCGTCATGCTTTTTCTTTGGATGCATTGGTTTTAGCTTGCCTACCAATTCGTAATTAGTAGAAGGCGCTAGTTTAAGTGAGGTTACTACAGGCCCCAGAGCAGGGTCGAAGTCTGAAGAATATAAATACCATTCTTCCTGTATATCTGCAGAGATAATAAGGTCAATCTGATCACCAATATTGGGTTTCTCATTACTTAATTTAACATCCCATGTTACCGGTCTGTCAATCTGAGCAAAAACTTGTCCTGATAAGAATAATAAAAAGGTAATTAGTGTTAAAAACTTCTTCATAAATAGATAACTCCTCCGGTAATAAATTCAATGTAATAATACGAACAAACAAGCATAATGCGAAGTTCAAATATGCTTAAATAGAAGAGGTTGGATTTGCGGAAGCCTGAAATGGAAAAGGAGGCCAATTTGACCTCCTTTCAATAATCTGTATTTATATACCGGATATTAAACCCGTTCAGTGAAAGCTACATTTTCAAAAGCAATCGCTCCGTCATTCATGGTAAGGTGAACAATACCTTCTTTTTTTACCATGCCTGATAAAATGGCTTTTGAAAGTTCGTTCAGCACAAGCCGCTGAATAACTCTTTTCAGCGGGCGTGCTCCGAACTGAGGATCGAAGCCTTCTTCTCCTAGATAATCAAGTACAGCATCTTCCGCTTCAAGCGCAATACCGCTGTCGGCCAGACGTTCTTTGATCTGGTTAAACTGGATACTGACAATCTGACGAAGTTCAGTTTTGCTCAATGGTTTGAACATGATGATCTCATCCACGCGATTGATGAATTCAGGACGAACAGTTTTCTTCAGGTGTTCAACCACTTCGTCTCTGGTTTTGTCAATAATTTCCAGCTGCTCAAAAACATTCTTTTTGTCAATATCCTGAAATGCCTCTTGTATGATATGTGAACCAATGTTAGAAGTCATGATAATGATTGTATTCTTGAAATTGGCAATCCGGCCTTTATTGTCAGTCAGCCTTCCATCATCTAATACCTGCAGCAAAATATTGAAAGTGTCCGGATGGGCTTTTTCAATTTCATCCAGCAAGATCACAGAATATGGTTTGCGACGCACTGCTTCGGTTAACTGTCCGCCTTCATCATAACCCACATAGCCCGGAGGCGCACCAATCAAACGGCTTACAGAGTGTCTTTCCTGATACTCAGACATGTCAATTCTGACCATGGCATTTTCGTCATTGAAGAGGAATTCTGCCAGAGCTTTTGCCAATTCTGTTTTACCGACCCCGGTTGTACCAAGGAAGATAAATGAACCGATCGGGCGCTTAGGATCCTGCAAACCTGCACGGCTTCGGCGAACGGCATCAGCAATTGCCTGAATCGCATCTTTTTGTCCGGCTACTCTCAAGCCAAGCTCTTTTTCAAGGTGAAGTAACTTTTCTCTTTCGCTCTGCAACATTTTAGAAACAGGAACTCCTGTCCATTTTGCCACAACTTCTGCAATATCTTCTGAAGTAACTTCTTCTTTCAACAGAGTAGATTCTCCCTGTATGTCTTTAAACTGATTTTGTAATTCAACCAGTTTAGCTTCAGATTCCTTGATCAGGCTATAGCGTATTTCAGCTACTTTGCCATAGTCGCCCGCACGTTCAGCCTGCTCTGCCTGTAGTTTATAACCTTCGATATTCTCTTTTTCTTTCTGAATACCTTCAATCATGTTTTTCTCATTCTGCCATTTGGCTTTCAGATCGTTACGCCTGGTCGTTAGTTCGGCAATATCTTTAGTAAGAATTGCTTCTTTTTCTCTGTCATTCTCTCGTTTGATAGCCTCCCGTTCAATTTCCAGTTGCATAATCTTGCGCTGAACTTCGTCCAGTTCTTCCGGTAGCGAATCTATTTCCAGACGCAGTTTAGAAGCAGCTTCATCCATCAGGTCAATTGCTTTGTCAGGAAGGAAACGTTCAGAAATATACCTGCTTGAAAGCTCTACCGCAGCAATAATAGCTTCATCTTTGATCCTTACACCATGGTGAAGTTCATATTTGTCTTTGATACCACGCAGGATCGAAATTGCATCAGGAACGTTTGGCTCGTCAACAATAACAGCCTGGAACCTTCTTTCTAGCGCTTTGTCTTTCTCAATATATTTCTGATATTCCTTTAAAGTAGTTGCCCCTATAGAATGTAGTTCGCCACGCGCCAAAGCAGGTTTTAATAAGTTTGCTGCATCCATGGCACCTTCACCGCCACCGGCACCAACAAGCGTATGTATTTCGTCAATGAAAAGAATAATTTCTCCCTCACTGTCTGTTACTTCTTTAATAACAGCTTTCAGACGTTCTTCGAACTCTCCTTTGAACTTAGCTCCGGCCACAAGAAGCCCCATGTCAAGAGAAACTATCTTTTTACTTTTTAAGTTTTCAGGCACGTCACCACTGACAATTCTTTGTGCAAGGCCTTCTACAATGGCTGTTTTACCAACACCCGGTTCACCCAAAAGGATAGGGTTGTTTTTGGTCCGGCGTGAAAGAATCTGCAAAACCCTGCGGATTTCCTCGTCACGCCCGATGACAGGGTCAATTTTACCGGCACGAGCCAGTTCGTTCAGGTCAATAGAATACTTTTTAAGAGAATTGTATTTATTCTCGGCATTCTGATCAGTCACTTTTTCTCCGCCACGTAATTCCTTAATGGCTGCTTTTAGTGGTTTCTCTGCAATACCTGCATCTTTTAGTAAAGAAGAGATAGCGTCACTGTTTGATAGCAGCGCCAGTAAAATGTGTTCTACCGCTACATACTCATCACCAAACTCTTTCAGGTAATTAGTAGCTTTAGTCAGAACATTGTTTGACTGGTTAGATAAATAAGGGTTGCTGCCGCCACTTACTTTTGGATAGCCCTGAATAATGTCGTCCAGCTTTTTGTCGATCAATGCTTTGTTGGCATTCAGCTTTTTAAATAAGAAACCGGCAATGTTTTCATCTGTCACCAAAAGTGCTTTGAGCAAATGGCCTGTTTCAATAGCCTGCTGCCCGTTCGCTCCGGCCAGTTCAACTGCCTTTTGGATGGCCTCCTGCGCTTTAATTGTATAATTATTGAAATTCATGTCGTTATTAAATTAGAATCTGCAATGATGAAAAGTTCTTAACAATATGCGCTCCAATTGCATAAGCCTGAAAAAATGGCTGAATATTTGGAGTATTCTTTGAAAAACCAAGCCAAAATGACTTGTTTGTAGTATTATATCCTGATATGTATACGTAAAATGGCATGTTATGGAGAGATATGAAGGAATCGTTAAATAGCTAATTAAATAATTTTGTCTTTTGCCTGTGTAGCAAACTAAGTATATTGAGTCAAAATCTTTATCAATGGAATTAAGCGAAAACCTGAGAAAACTCACCGAAATGAATCTTGAAATTCAAAGAGTGGGCGCTCCTGAACATAAATCTCATATTGATCTGACAATTAATCAATCTCCTATTTTTGTTGGAGATGATGAAAAGATAATGAGCCTGATCAATACAGCAGATATTAAATCAATGCATGAGCAGGGCTTTGAAGTGCCTTCTTTTGAAAAAGCGGGTCCCAGGGAGAATATTTATTTTGAACCGGGTAAAACGGTTTCTGCGGTCATTACATGCGGAGGTTTGTGTCCCGGGCTGAATTCTGTAATTCGTGGAGTTGTACTGATGAATTATTACCGTTATGGAAATCCTATTACTTATGGTATAAAATACGGTTATGAAGGTCTGGTAAAAGAAATCGGTCACCCTATTGAAATGCTGCGTCCTGATGAAGTAGCTGATATTGATACTTTGGGGGGGAGTATTCTTGGTTCTTCCCGCGGAAACCAGCATGAGGCCATGATGGTGGATCGTTTGCAGGAGCTGGGTGTGAATGTCCTTTATTGTATTGGAGGCGACGGAACTCAGCGTGGCGCATTAGATATTATTAAAGAAATCAAGAAACGTAACCTGAATATTTCCATCATAGGAATTCCAAAGACGATTGATAATGATATCAATTTCATGGATAAATCTTTTGGTGTTGAAACGGCCTTTTCGGAAGCCTGTGAAGCTATCCGCTGTGCCCATACAGAAGCCAAAGGAGCTCCTAATTGTATTGGTATAGTGAAGCTGATGGGACGTGAATCTGGTTTTATTGCAGCAAATGCCAGTCTCGCTACGGGTGATGTCAACTATTGTCTAATACCGGAGCAGGATTTTGACCTTGAAGGGCCAAATGGTTTGCTCGCTCATATTGAAAAGCGTATTGCGAAGAAAAAACATGCAGTTATTGTAGTAGCGGAAGGTGCAGGCGATAAGTATGTGTCTGATCCGAACAATGTGCAATATGATGCTTCGGGGAATAAAAAACTGGGAGATATTGGTTTGTTCCTGAAAGAAAAAATTACAGCACATTTCAAAGCAAAAGGTATTAACGCACCGATGCGCTACATCGATCCGAGCTATATTATCAGAAGTGTTCCGCCAACGCCAAATGATGCTATTTTCTGTTTTCAGTTAGCTCAGGCTGCAGTACATGCAGGTATGTCTGGTCGTACAGGAATGATTGTCGGCTGTCTGAACAACCACTTTATTCATTTACCAATGGAAATCGCTTTGCTGAAAAGAAAGAAGATAGATATGAACTCTCAGCTCTGGCAATCTGTATTAGAGTCAACAGGTCAGCCTGTTTCGCTTACAAATAGTTAAAAATAAAATGGGAAGATACCTTGCTGTCGTTTTAATTAGTGCTGTTGTCTGGCTTACTTCCTGTGCCGGTAGTAAAACAGCGGCTACCAGCTCGAATAATAATCAGAACGGGTCAGATAAAAAAACGACTAAAAAGGAGATTGGCAAAAAAGCCGGTAAAGTAATTGAAACGGCACGCACTTTTAAAGGTACACCTTATAAATTCGGTGGGCTGGATAAAAAAGGACTGGATTGCTCCGGTCTGGTTTATCGTTCTTTTGAGTCTGTAGAAGTAAAAATGCCCCGAACCTCCAAAGAACAAAGCGAGCTTGGGAAACCATTGAAAATAGGCGATCTGAAGCCCGGAGATCTTGTTTTTTTTGGAGAAAAAAAAGGTAGTAAAAAAGTGGTACATGTAGGTATTGTAACAGATTCCAACTATCCCGATAAGATTAAATTTATTCATGCCTCCACACAAAAAGGGGTAATTGAAGAAGAAATGTTAAGCCCTTGGTATAAAAGTGTTTTTATAAAAGGGGTAAGAATGTTTTAAATACAAAAATGCTGTTATCTTTGCAGCTCAAAGGGGGATTAGCTCAGCTGTCTAGAGCGTCCCGCAGGTAATGCGGGAGGGGCATCGGTTCAGCAACTGTTTTGTTTTAAGAAATAGGAGAGTGAAATTCTCAAAATATTAATCCAGGGGGATTAGCTCAGCTGGCTAGAGCACTTGGCTGGCAGTCAAGGGGTCATCGGTTCGAATCCGATATTCTCCACAATTACAAATCGTAACATTCTATTTATTAGTTTGTTGCGATTTTTTGTTTGTGCTATTTGTACGATTTTTGTACGGCCGACAAAAACACCCCCTCTTATTTACCTCAATTCCCTTTTGAAACTCAAAAATAAATGTTTGTTTTAAGCTTCTCAAAATTCACCTTTTGCACATAAGTCTGATATGGCTATTAAAAGCGATTTTACACCAATAGATAAAAAACTTGAGAGCTTAGTAACTTATCAAGAGAAGTTGGAATATTTGGAAGCCTGTTTGTTTAAACGAAACCTAGCTTTGGCTGATTTTGAAGCTTATAGTTTAGCAGACTTAGAAAGGTTGAAAATCAAAACAGACAATGATTTCAATAAGTGGCAAAAGAGTTTTGATGAAGGAAATCTTTTTATGTTTCACGAGTCAACCAATAAGCACCATGAAAAAAGATTAGGGCTTGATAATATTGAGTTATTGATACAGCGAATAAATCTAGAGAATCAGTATAAAAATATAATTAAGCAAAAGAGCCTTTTTGAGGCTAAAATTAGGGAGACAGAAAAGGGGTTGAAGAATAAAGCTCCAAGAATCCATGATAAAGATTTTATCATGGGAATTGTCAATGTTAAATTTCCTGTAGTTGTTCAGACTGGCGATACTTTTACACAATACTTTGAAGTCGAAAAAGAAGGTGAAAAAAGACGCTTTGATATTGTTTATTACCTTGACTTGATTGCAGAGAATTATTATTTATCATGCGACGGAAAGAATACTTTAAATGAGAAGTTAACAATTCTGTATGATGCGGAATTCACTTTAAACGATATTATAAGAGAGCATGAGCTTTACAGGTACAATTGCGATTATAGTGAGGTTTTGCAAAGGTTATCTGATTGTATTAAACGATATGAAAAGCAGAATGGTATAACCCATCGGCAAAGCCAATATTTAGACCCTCAGCAATCACAAACTACAATCAAAAAAGATCAAACAGGGAATTATTGGTTTAAAGTTGGATTGTTGTTTGCAAATGGAGAAATGGACAAACATATTTCAGATTTTAAAAGTAATTCAACTCAAATAGCAAATAAGTTAGGCAATAGTAATTTTAGGCCATTTATTTCAGAAAGTATAAGTGGCACTAACACTAGTGATAAAAACATATTTTCAAGTAAAAAGAAAATGGAAACCATAATAAGCTATTGTAAGGATAATAGTATTACTATAATGGATCATTTTTTAAGAAAATACGACGCATTAACAACCGAATAAAGCTAGTACAAAAAACAGTACTTTTTTAGTACCGTACCGCAGAATAGTACCAAACCCATTTTTTCAATTTTGGTTCAACATAAAAAAAACCAAAATGAACAGTACGTTACAATTCATTCAAACTACACCTGAAGCATTAGCTGAGCTAATTAATGAAGGTGTTCAAAGGTCATTAGATGACTTTAGGAAAAACCTCAACACTCCCTCAAATCCTGATGAATTACTCACTCGGGAGCAAACTTGCCAACTCTTACAAATAGACAGTTCAACCCTTTGGGCTTGGACAAACAAAGGTAAGGTGATAGCCTACGGTATCGCAAACCGTCGCTATTACAAAAAATCTGAATTACTGGCTTCTTTAGTTCCTCTTAGAAAGTAAGGGCAATGCGTACCACCCATGCACAAAGCCCAAGTTTAATGAGATTGAACAAAGGCAAAGCTACGACCTCATACACTCAAAAGAAAACCATATTTGAGTATTTGAAAAAACACACCGCTACGGCTTCAATGGTAACTGAAGCAACGGGCATACCTCAAAAATGTATTACAAGGTATAAGCGTGACCTTGAAAAAATGGGGCTACTTCACGAAGTGGTAAAAAATCATTGCAAGGATACAGGCTTTAGAGCATGGTATTTAACCACCAATCCCGATTTGTTCCCTAAGTCTAATCAATTAAATCTGTTTTAGGCTATGGAAAAGAATAAACTAAACAATGAGCTTTTTAATGAATTACAGGCTCTATCAGAGAACGTAGAAACGCTAAAAAATACCACTGATGAGATACTAAACAAGCTTATCAAAAGTATTGGACAGATTGATTTTGAAACGTTGGCTTTTCCTGAAAGCGAAAAAATAAAAGCTGAAATTGAAACATTGAAGCCCTTTGTTTTCAATAAAGACGGTAGTATTAATAAAGAGAATAAAATTGAGTGGTTGAGATACTCAGAGCTTAAAAAAGAGCTTAGCTCTTACAAACTTACTAAGAATCACTATTTAGTTTCATGTATTGAGCAACTCATAAAAATTGCGAATGTCAATAAATGGGGATTGTGTAAGAAAAACGGCTTTATTTATCTGTACAATGGTAGCTACTGGACTGAGCTAGACAAAGAACGCTTTCAATTCTTTTTGGGTGATGTGGCTTTACGTATGGGTGTGGAGCATTTCAAAGGTAAGATTCATACTTTCAAAGAAGACCTGTTTAAACAGTTCCTATCTGATGCTTATTTACCCTCACCTGTAGCAAAAAAGAATTGTGTTTTGATTAATCTAATCAATGGTACATTTGAAATAACAGCCACGAAAAGAGGTTTAAGACCTTTTGAACCAAAGGATTTTATAACGCACCAATTACCATTTGAGTACGACCCCGAAGCAAAAGCCCAATTATTTCAAAAGTACTTAGATGAAGTTTTGCCCGACCCTGATAAACAGAAAATATTTGCTGAGTATTGCGGTTACATCTTTATCAAACCAAGTGTATTGAAGCTTGAAAAAATGCTGATACTGTACGGAAGTGGGGCAAATGGCAAAAGTGTCTTCTTTGAAATTATAAACGCTTTATTGGGTAGTGAAAACATAAGCAATTATTCATTGCAGAGCTTAACCAATGAAACAGGATACTTCAGGGCTAAAATAGGGACTAAGCTTGTAAACTATGCCAGTGAGATAAACGGGAAACTTGAAACGGATGTATTTAAACAATTAGCTTCAGGTGAACCCATAGAAGCCCGTTTGCCTTATGGTGACCCTTTTATACTTTCTGAGTATGCAAAGTTAATTTTCAACTGTAACGAGTTGCCAAAGGATGTTGAACACACAAACGCATATTTCAGGCGATTTTTAATCATTGGTTTTGATGTGACGATACCCGAAGAAAAACAGGATAAAGAACTATCAAACAAAATCATTAAAACTGAATTGTCGGGTGTTTTTAATTGGATTCTACAGGGGCTTGATAGGCTACTGGAACAAAAGCGATTCAGCAAATGTGAAGCAGTAGACAACGCCCGAAGCGATTATGAAAAGCAAAGTGATAGTGTGCGAATGTTTATAGATGAATTTGAATACAAAGCTTCTATAAAGGCTTATACACTAGTAAAAACACTTTATGAGCAATACAAAGGCTTTTGCCTTGAAGACGGCTACAGGGCTGTAGGTAAACAAAACTTTATCAAACGCCTAAATTATTATAAGCTATTTGTAAGCAAAATTAATGAGGGTAATGTCGTTTATATCAGTACTTCTAAACTAGGTCTTTGAGATGGAGAAGTTCAGGTATACACTAGACCAAACTAGCAAAAAGTTTGTTTGTCCTCATTGTACTAAAAAGACCTTTGTTAAATACATTGATGCTGAAGCTAATAACTATTTGCCTGATGACTTTGGTAAATGTGACAGGCTGACGAAATGCCAGTACCATAAAGCACCACCTAAAGGGCGTAAATGTTATCTGATCGGTTTTTTAGCATTAAAAAGTATAACAGATAAAGCTTATAGGCTAACAGATTTAAACGGCATTGTTTCAACCGTTCCAAAGTCGCAAGTATTAGAGCAAACGCCAAATGATTGTTGGATTACAGAGTTTTATTTGAAAGAAAGCAAAATTCACTATTTGAGTAGTGAAAGTAAGTATTTCAATGATGCTGAGGGGTGTTTTATAAATACCGTTTCAATTAATGCACCCATAGAGAAAAAACCAAGCTTTCACGAAAAGGAGTTGCTTTATGAAATGTGTATTCAGAAACCGCAAACGGATAATTTAACCGAGTATTTCAAAACCAAGTTCACTGATGCTGAAGTATTAAACGTAAGGCGTAAGTTCTTTTTGTGTGGCTCAAATCACTTTTGGAAAGATGCAACTGTATTATTTCAAATTGATGAAAAAGAGCAAATACACGGGGCTAAAATTATGCTGTATGATAAGCTAACAGGTAAACGGGTAAAGTCTCCTTACAATCATATTAATTGGCTTCACAAGTCCTGTAAAGTGCCTGATTTTGTTCTAAATCAATGCTTGTTTGGCTTACATCAAATCATTGAAAACGGAAATAAAACGGTAATAATCACAGAATCCGAAAAAACCACAATTATAATGAGTATTTATTTACCTCAGTTTATTTGGATGGCTACAGGGAGCAAACAGAATTTGAAACGGGAATTATTAAACCCTATCAAAAACCGAAAAATCGTTTTGTGTCCTGATAAAGGAGAGTTCGAAAACTGGTCTAACAAAGCCAATGAGCTAAACAAAGAGGGCTTTAATATCTCAGTAAGTGAACTGATAGAAAAAACTGAATATGAAAATGGCTTTGACTTAGCCGATTTGTATTTATTAACTCATTAAATGTTATGGAAAAGATAGATCAAAGTTTACAAAAGTTTACAGAGTATGAAAGTAAGGAGAAGTATTTGTTAGAGAGGGATACTATTACCAATTTCGATTTGCAGATACTTTCCCCTGAAGAGGTAAAAAGGTTTGAATCTTTTTTAGGTACTCAAATCAATCAATTAGAAGATGTTGCACTTGATGGGTTATTGTGTAAAATAGAGGCTATAACTCCTTTATCTGTTAAGAATCAAATATGGGAGAGTAATCATGTTAAAATTAGTAATTCTATTGCAAGGCTAATCGACGAACGAGGGAGGATGCCGTCTAAACAAGATATTTCCACTGATACGAAACTCAGTAGGCAAACAATTCACAAACATTTGAAGGAGTATACCAAAAGCCCACTTTATACTGAACAATTGGAAATGTTCAAGCTGATGTCTTTAAAGGTACTTGCTAAAGTTTTTGAGTTTGCAATAGGGGGCGATGTAGCAGCTTGTAAGCTCTATTTGAATACAGTGGCAGAGCAGCCTAGTAAAGCACAAGAAAAAACTTCTCAAGTTATTAGGGTAGGATATAAGGATAATACTTTAATACAACGTCAGAATAATTTCTTTCAGATTAATAATACAATCCTCAATCAAGAAAACTTGTCTAGGCTGAATCAAAGTCAGATTATCGAAATTGAGAATATTTTGAAAGCTGCTTTACCTGAAAGTAGATAGAGTATAATGTTATCACGCCTACAGTGCTTATCTTCTGAGGGGTGTAGGCGTGAAATATTCTTTATCCTTTTTTGAATCCTCTAATTCCCCCAATCATGAACAAAGAGAAAAATAGAAGACCTATTACAATGAAAAATTTAGCAATAAACCCTAAGTCTGGAATTAGTAAGAGAATAAGAAAAATGAACACAAACAAAGAGCTGATTATGACTATAGCTATAGAAGATGATGGTTTGGATGTGTTACTTTCCTTGATGCCGTTCTTTTTTAATAAGTCATCTACATAGTTTTTTGATTTGAATAAATCCCACCCCGTTAAGTCTTTACATTTTTTAACTGCTAAAAGTAAATTTGATGAAGAAAGGGTGTTGAGAATTTCTTGATCTAAAGCTTCTGTTTCAGAGAGAGAGCCATTTGAAACCGTATTTGTAGGCTGTGTTTTTGATGTTACAAGACCTTCGCCTGCGTTAAATGTGTTTCCACAACTCAAACAAGTAATTTTGATTTTATTACTCCCTATTGTGCCTGCTAAAAGGCCAATTCCTCCCGTGAGTAATGCGCCAGCGACTGCTTTTTTGCCACTAAACCCTTTTTTGTTGGCCGTTATCTGACTTGATTTGCACTTTGGGCATCTGATAGTATCTTCCATATTTTAAACTCTTTGTATTTCTTAGAAATGACCTCTGATTGATTCTCAAAAGTAACCTTTTTTGCTTTCTAGGCAAATATGCTTAGGCTTATCTGCTTAGGATTTTTGAAAATTGGTTTGTGAAAAGTGAAAGACATACCGAACAATTAATAAGATTTGGTAAGCATCTCAAAGAGATAAGAGAGCAAAAGGGCTTTTCGCAAGAATTTTTAGCAAATGATGCGGAATTATCCATAAGTCAGATTTCACGCATAGAAAGAGGTGTTATTTCATCAAGCTTGAGTCAACTTATTTCAATCTCAAGGTCTCTCAATATTTCTTTATCTGAGTTAGTTGGTTATTAGAATAACCTTTAAAAGTGAAGAAAGTGAATTTTGTGAGCCTAAAACAAAACATTTTATTTTATTGTTTCATAAAATTTACTCATTCCTTTCTGTTTGTCGTTGTTGCTTTTTCCTATGTAGTTTAAAAACATTACTTCGGTACTGTGTCCAGTTACATTAATTAAATAAGATGTTGGTATTTTTCCGTAGAAGTTTGAAGCGTATGAACGCCTACCAATATGAGAAGTAACAAGCTTCCATTTTTCAAATATTCCCGTTTCTTTCCGATAAATTTTACTTTCAGGTGCAGTTTCAGTCATTCTACTGCCTTTTACTTTTTGATTTATTTCAGCTATTTGGCAAACCTCTTTAATGTAATCATTATACTTTTGGTCTGATATACTAGGAGGGAAAGCCCCGTTTCTTTTGTTTAAAATCTCAATTACTTTAGGGTGTAAGCAAACAGTCATTACTTTACCCGTCTTTTTTTGAGTAAACTCAATAAATTGCTCCCCGTCTTCATGTCTTATTTGCTCACTAGTAAATTTTAAGAAATCAGAAACTCTTTGACCTGTAAAACAGCTAATTATTAGCCAGTCTCTTACGTTATCCAAACGGCTCTCTTTAATAGTAGCTTTTTCAATTTGCTTTAGCTCTTCGAATGTTAAATAAATGAAATCTACTTTTGTGTATTTGACTTCAATATTGTCTATTTGGGGGCTTATGGTTAAGCCTTGCTTTTTAGCGTGTTTACAGATTGTTTTTATAAATCGGATAGTTCTTGCATTGGTATTGGGTGCATAACCTTGCTCTAAACAATATTTTTCAAAGCTGATTTGAAACTTTCCGTCTATATCCGTAATGAGTAGGTTTTTATGTGTATAATCTTGGTATCTAATCAGTAATTGTTTGATTACATTACATTTTTGAATAGTTCTATAGGTAACTTTATTTTTAACTATTTCTTTGTACTTGTCTATGTATCTAATCAAATCCGTTGGTAATGATTCCGTTTGCTGAGGTGGGTTGTAATAGTGATTGATTTGATTTTGTAACCACTCTTTGTTTATAGTTTCATGGTCTGCAATATTGAAAGCGTTTATAATATGGTTTTCAATTTTGTTAAGTTCTGCATTTACTTCCGTTTGTCTATTACTGATTTCAATATCCTTTGGGCGTTTCTGTTTATGTTGTTTGCTCCAATATTCTTTTGTTACCTCTAGTTTTGTATTGCCTCCAAAAACGTAGTCTATTTCATTTAAGCGAAACAATAAGCGGAAAGATAAATTTGCTTTATCCTTAGTTGAGCGGTATAAAAAATTTACAGTTGCCATTTTTGAATGATTTTACAATACAAATGTAATGTATTTGTACGGTGTTTGTACGATTGAACGCAAATTCATTCAAACTGTTTCAATCTATATCAAATATAAAATGATATTAAAGTATTTAATATCATTGAATTATGTGTAATTTTATGCAAAAATAGAGTGTATTAATATTTGTGTGTTTGAGATGATTGTAGTCCGATATTCTCCACTTATAAGGTCACATTTATGTGACCTTTATTTTTTACTTTTTAGGCTATGTATTACGTTTACATTTTATATTCATTGTCGAAAGACAAATACTACATTGGTCAGACAGAAGATCTTAAGCGTCGGATAGAACAACATTGTCTTGGACGGAATCTAGGTGCTGCAGATTGGGTTTTGAAATATTCAGAAACTTATTCTAGCAGATCTGAAGCTGTCAGGCGCGAAATAGAAATTAAGTCTAAGAAACGGAGAAGCTATTTGGAGTCTTTGATTAGCTCAGTTGGCTAGAATGCCCCGTATGTAGTGTGGGAAGGTCATCGGTTCTCCCGCATTACATGCGGGACGATATTCTCCACTAATGGTCACATTTATGTGACCATTATTTTTTTAACTTTTTTCAGCTATGTATTACGTTTACATTTTATATTCATTGTCGAAAGACAAATACTACATTGGTCAGACAGAAGATCTTAAGCGTCGGATAGAACAACATTGTCTTGGACGGAATCTAGGTGCTGCAGATTGGGTTTTGAAATATTCAGAAACTTATTCTAGCAGATCTGAAGCTGTCAGGCGCGAAATAGAAATTAAGTCTAAGAAACGGAGAAGCTATTTGGAGTCTTTGATTAGCTCAGTTGGCTAGAATGCCCCGTATGTAGTGCGGGAAGGTCATCGGTTCTCCCGCATTACATGCGGGACGATATTCTCCACCAGAAGGCACAAAAATTCGACCTTTATTTTTTAGAGTTAGTAAGTTCCAAAAGACAACGCTGTCTTTTTTTTTTCTGAAATATAGAGTTTATGGTCTCGCAAACTTTTGTTTGTGCTAAGAAATTTATAAAACGTAGCGTTCAACTAAGGCTTTTTCACTAATTTAAGGGGTTGAAAAATGTTTGCATGTCTGACGGGAATTTGGAGAAGAAATTAGCACTTAAGGATTTGGAGATCAAATCGTTGCTTGAAGTAACGCAGGCGATCAATGAGAATATAGCCGAAGATAAGCTCTATCGCATATTCCAGTTTACGCTTCTTGGGCATATGCGTATTTCCAGAATTGCCTTATTTGTAAAGGAGGATAAGTGGGACCGCAAGTTCTCGATTGGTGGTATATTTGAGTTTTCAGAAGACCAGCTTATAGGTATGACAAATACCTATAAAAAACTGCAATACCTGACAGGTAAGCAGGAGTATTCTTTTCTTGAAAAATTTGATGTAGTTATCCCTGTTGCACATAAAGAACAGATGCTGGCTTACCTGCTTGTTGGAGGTGATCCGGTTGTTAATCCCGACGATGAAGAATACCTGAACTTTATTCAGACGCTGAGTAATATTTTATTGGTTGCTATAGAGAATAAACGTTTTGAAAGAAAGAGGCGTGATCAGGAAGCACTGAAAAGAGAACTGGAAATTGCGCGTCAGTTTCAGGGGATGCTGGTTCCTAAAAAGCTTCCCGATCTGGATCATTTCAAGGCACAGGCAACCTACATTCCTCACCATTCTGTTGGTGGCGATTATTATGACCTACTGAAAATTGCCCCAAATCAATACCTGATTTGTGTAGCAGATGTGTCCGGTAAAGGAGTGCCTGCTGCTATGTTAATGGCTAATTTGCAGGCAGGCTTACATGTGTTGGCCGGCAGAGGGGTTTCTCTGAGAGAGATGGTTGATGACCTGAACAAGCTTGTTTATAAAAATGCCAATTCAGAATATTTCATTACTTTTTTTCTGGGCATGATCGACTTGTCGAAAAATGTGATGCGTTATATCAATGCAGGCCATAATTATCCGATTTTGATTACTCAAGGGCAGGTGCATGAGCTGGATAAAGGGACTACTCCTTTGGGTGTGATGGAAAAATTGCCTTTTTTGGATGAAGAAGAGGTGGCTTTCAATAATAAAGCTCTATTGTTTTTATATACAGACGGACTGACAGAAACAGAAAACAAAGAAGGAGAGGAATTTGGTACAGAAAGGGTTGAGCAGATTCTCCATAACATGCTCGAAGAACCATTGCCGTTGATTCATGAACAAATGCTGGAACAGCTGAATGTTTTTAAAGGTCCGCGTCAACGTTACAAAGATGATGTCACGTTTGTTTCATGCAGAATAGCAGAAAGACTTGGTTAAGATTATGGCAAAACGATTGATAAGGATACCCAATGTGCAGATAACAGCTAAAATACCGGCTTTGCTGAATAAGGAAGTAAGTCTGGTAATGCGGGACAATACTGTAGCATTTGGGAAAGTGGCAGAGTTGAAGCCGGATAAATTGAAACTGGAAACGGTTAAAGGGAAATACCTGGATTTTAATTTTACAGAAATACTGGAAATCGTTTACGACAAGGTAAGTAATTAGTGAAGGCATTCAGGGTTAATACTTAGTAAAAGAGATATGCTTAAGCAGTTAAATATCCGCAATTATGCCCTGATCAGGGAATTGGAAATGCAACCTTCCGGGGCATTTAATATCATAACCGGTGAAACCGGAGCCGGTAAATCTATTATGCTTGGAGCATTAGGTTTGCTCATGGGTAATCGTGCTGATACTAAAGTACTTTTTGATGAAGAACAGAAGTGTCTTGTAGAGGCTGTTTTTGATATTTCAGGGTATAAACTGAAAGAAGTTTTTGAAGAAAATGACCTTGACTATGAGGCTGAATGCATAGTACGCCGTGAGATTTCGTCTAATGGAAAGTCGCGTGCTTTTATAAATGATGTGCCGGTTACGCTGGAGGTATTACGTACTGTGGGAGATTTTCTGCTGGATGTGCATTCTCAGCATGATACTCTGTTGTTGAGTTCCGGCGATTACCAGCTTAGCATTCTTGATAATTTTGCAGGAAATTATGATTTGATTGTTTCCTATAAAGAGGCATTCAAAGTGTATAAAAAAGCTGATAAAGCTTTGAAAGAATTAACTGAAAATGCTGAAAAAATTCGCCAGGAAGCTGATTATGATTCTTTTTTGTTTAAGGAACTGGACGAAGTGAAACTGAATGTTGAAGAACAGGAAGCACAGGAAGAAGAATTAAAACGTCTGGAAAATGCAGAAGAAATACGTACGCGTCTTGATTTGCTTTTAGGATATTTGTCAGAAAATGAGCAATCTGTAAATCCGGTTTTGGCTGTAGTAGTGAGCAATCTGGACAAACTTGCTTCTTTCGGGCATTATTTCAATGAATTGAAAACCCGTACGCAAAGTGCCTTATATGAATTAAAGGATATTGTTGCTGAACTGGAGGTTGAAGCAGAGAAAACAGAAATAGACCCTGAACGTGCTGCTGTGGTTAAAGAGCGTCTGAGCCGAATTTACGGATTGCAGCAAAAGCACAAAGTACAGGATGTGGCCGCATTGATTGCTATTCACCAGGAGTTGAGTGTTAAACTTCAAAAGATACAGAATCTTGATGAAGACCTGGTAAAGGCACAAAAGGTTTTTGCTCAGGCAGAAACAGCTATGCTTGATCTGGGTAAAAAACTAACCGCTTCACGTGCATCTGTAATTGGTGGAATGGAAACCGAGATGAAGGCTTTGTTAGCCGATTTGTCAATGAATGATGCCGTGCTGAAAGTACAGTTGAGTGATATTGCGCCCTCGGCTTCAGGTCTGGATAAAGTTGGTTTCCTTTTTAGTGCTAACAAAGGCGTAGCTCCGCAGGAGTTGAAAAGTGTTGCTTCGGGTGGTGAGTTTTCCCGCCTGATGCTTTGTATCAAGTATCTGTTGGCCGGTAAAATGGCATTACCTACCATTATCTTTGATGAAATTGATACAGGTATTTCCGGCGATGTGGCTGTAAAAGTGGCTAATATGATGAAGCGTATGTCAGCGGGTCATCAGGTAATTGTAATTACACATATGCCTCAGATTGCCGCTAAAGGCGATGCTCATTTCTTTGTTTATAAAGACAATAGCGCAGACCGTACAATTTCAAATATACGCCTGTTGAATAACGATGACCGATTAAAAGAAATAGCTCAGATGATTAGTGGCAATGCTCAGTCAGAAACGGCATTGCAACATGCAAGAGAGCTGATGGCATAATTCTTTCTAATAAGTTTTAAAGATAAAACTATGATAAGGTATTCTGTAATATTCTTGTTTTTCTTTGGTGTTTTACTGATTGAACATCGTGCTGTAGCTCAGGAAGAATTGAGTGAAGCTTATTTGGAACAGCAAGATGCCATTTTCGAGTATAAGAACGCTAATAGAGATGCAGATAAACGTATAGGCAATGCCAATGCCACTACTGGCCCGGCTACATCAAAAAGTCGTAGAAAGGTTAGCTATCTGGATGTGTTTATAGATTTACTTACTGCAATTTTTCAGGGGAGCCGTGAGTGAGTTTAAATGTAAATAAGATATACTTTTTAGCAGGTAAACTGCAATCTTATCGGCAACTGAATAGATTCGGCAGTTTTATCGAGCTGGACACAGTATATTAGGAGTAACATAAAAGAGCCTGGTTTATAAACCAGGCTCTTTGTTATTTATGACCAGGGAACTCCTGAATTGCTTTTTGTGCCGACAGGGCTATGTAATGATTATTGGCTTTCCCTCTGATAATATGTTCTGTATGGCAGCGCCAGATGAGTTGTTTGGTTTTACCATCATAAACGTCAACTACCAGTGTATAGGTAGGTTTAACTGTTTGCCACCAGTGCGCACTTGATTCCTGATACCAATGGTGGTGATGCTTAGAATAAGGCGCATGATAGCCAAACTGGCGTGCTATATTTCCTTCGGTATTTTCTAATTCTGTTTCTGATTTTACGCCTACTGTATAGGTAATTACAAAGTCCAGGTCATTCATGGAGCTCGCTTTTTTGAAGCCTTTAGCATTCAGACCAGCTGTAAGGGTAGAGTCGATATATCTGTTGATCATTTTTTGCTGACTGGGAACACCGTCCAGATAGTGTATGATTTTTCCTTCAATAAGGCAATAGGCATTGAGTTTGGAGAAGTCGGTACGGGTATTATGATCTGCTTTTGTAATTTGTGCGAATGTGGTATAAGCTGATAAGGTTAGAACTAATGCAAACAAAGCTTTCTTCATAGTGTTTTGTTGTTGATTATTATTTCTTTTAGTGTTTTTTGGAGTAGCTGGAATGTTGTTAAAAGCTGGAATCATGATATGTGAAGTTCGTTATTTAAAGGT
>CAZNHL010000020.1:0-19452 GCA_964572965.1 uncultured Bifidobacteriaceae bacterium | reverse complement strand
AAAGGTTAGTATACAATTTTGCTGGTCTGAAGAGGTTCTTTGTTGATCGAAAATCCCGGTAGTTTCAACCTTATACCTGTTTTAGGGTGTTAAACCGCCGCCGTCTTGTTGTTAATTTTTTGTGAGGTTTATGATAGTTCTAATCTAAAGCTTAGTTACTTTATCGACAGAGAATCCCTCCTGGGTTTGTGTAAATGAATAATTAGCCAGGAGGGGTAAACAATCAAATCAGTAGGGGCATATTAATTAAATTCAATGTGCCCGTTGTTTACTATTTTTTAGGAGGAAATTGTTTCATGGCTTTTTTAATAGCATTGTCGATCAGTTTATAGATATTTTTGTCAGCCAGGTCAGATTCGGAATTTGAACGCCAGATGAGTTTTTTGGTTTTCCTGTCATAAATGTCAATCACGAGCGTTCCGGCTTGCGTTTTTTCTGTCCACCATGCATTGCTTGTTGCTTCATACCATGTATTGCTTGCAGAATATGCTTCTCCGTAACCAAACTGGTGCGCGGGCATTGCTTCTACCTGATCAAGCTCTTCTTTCGTAATAACCCCGGCATTGTAGGTAACAACAAAGTCGCATGCGTCAACAGAGTTTTTTTTGACAAAGCCTTTTTCTTTGAGGTCAGTGTTGAGTGAAGAGTCTATATATTTGCCAATTGCTTTGTCCTGACTTGGGATGTTGTTGTAGTGCAATACTCTTCCTCCTACGAGGAAGAACGATTTTAGCTTGGAAAAGTCGGTCTCTTTATTGTGGTCAGTCGTTGTTTTCTGTGCAAAGGAAATAACAGCGAGTAGCGCAAAAGCTATAACCAGTATGGCTTTTTTCATAGTGTTGGCTTTTAGAGTGAAAAAATGGACTTAGGTAGTTTTACTTGATTCGCTTCAGGAATGTTGCGGAATGAAGAAATGAGGAAAGCTTTAAATTCCTTATTTGGCGACAATTCACTAATATTGTTGCAATACTGAAGATGCAGATTTTTAAAATTTAGTTATATGACATTGCTTAATAAATCTTTTAATAACAATTACCTTTTTGTTTTTCTGGCGGCAATTTGTGTTGTGTATATAGCAGGCTGGAATATTGATGTAATGGATGTTGATGCTGCTCAGTATGCTACTATTTCACGTGAAATGCTTGAAAGCGGCGATTGGCTAAAGGTTTACGACCGTGGAGTGGATTATCTGGATAAACCCCCTTTTGTATTTTGGTGCACGGTAATTTCATATAAGATTTTTGGTGTATATAACTTTTCTTTTAAGTTACCTCATTTTCTGTTTTGCCTGATTGCGCTGGCTTATACTTTCCGTCTGGCAAGGTTATTCTACGGAGAATCTGCAGCACGATTAGCGGTATTGATACTGGGTTCTACGCAGGCTTTGTTTCTGATGAATAATGATTGTCGTATGGATATGGCTCTGACTGCCGGTGTAGCAATGTCGGTGTCTTATATGGCTTCTTATCAGCTCAATAAAAAAACCTTAGATCTTTTGTTAAGTTTTGTTGGTGTCGGGTTGGCTATGCTCGCAAAAGGGCCTTTGGGTTTGATGATTCCGATACTGGCATTCAGTGTTGATTTTATTGCTAAGAGAAACTGGAAAGCTTTTGTTGATCCTAAATATATTCTTGGGTTGGGTATCGTAGCTTTGATGCTTTTACCTATGTGTATTGGTCTGTATGAGCAATATGGTAACGACGGACTTTTATTCTATTTCTGGAAACAAAGTTTTGGTCGTCTGACAGGTAATAATGATTTTGTGAAGTTACTGGTGGAGGATGATTATGTAGATGACCCTACTTTCTTCTATCATACTTTTGCCTGGTCATTCTCGCCATGGTCCATTATGTTCATTGTTGCTTTTGTGATGGAGTTAAAGGATGTATGGAAGAAAAAGATGAAATTCGGCGAGAAGGATGAAGTAGCGTTACTGGCCGGTTTTGTGCTGACTTTTGCGGCTCTGTCTTTCTCTAAATATAAACTGCCTCACTATATTTTTGAGCTGTTCCCTTTTGCTGCCATCATTATGGCCAAGCATTGGGTACGCATTGAACCATATTTTGAAAAAGGCTATGATGTTGTGAAAGAAAAAACGCTTTACAATGTAGCTAAGTATGTGTTAGTGTTTCAGTCGGTATTGATGTCTTTATTATGGGTTGTTGCTGGTTTGCTGGTTTTCTATTGCTTTCCTGCTGCCAACATGGTTTTTGTAACCATACTGTTTTTCTTTGGTGTAATCCTTACATTGTTTGTGTCTACTCGTTACAAAAACCTGTTTCAGAAGATTTTCACGCTTTCATTATGTACAGCCATAGGGGTTAATTTTATGCTGAATTTTGATGTTTATCCAATACTTCTGAAATATCAGATTGGTGGTGATGTAGGGCGTATTTTGGTTGAAAAGAAGGTGGACGATCAACAGTTTTTGAATTTTTCTGATTTTGGACGCGCGGTTGATTTCTATGGCGGAAGGTTCATTCCCCGTCCGGAATTCAAAAATGAAAATATTCCTCTTTATCTGAAAAAAGGCAACCTGTTATTGGTAACGGAAGGTCAGTATGAACAGTTGAAAACGGCACAGGCTAAAACCAAGGTGATTTATAAAGGTTTAGATTATTCTGTAACACTTTTGACGGCTGAGTTCCTGAATCCTGCTACCAGAGAAGCTGCCGCTGAATGGAAATATTTGTTGGAGGTGGAGTAAATTAATATAGTGAATAGTGAATAGTGAATAGTGAATAGTGAATAGTGAATAGTGAATAGTTTTTCCTTATTTACTTAAATGATCCATTATCAATATTTCGTCGTCGTCGATTAGAATACTGTCTGCTTTGATATGGATAAGGTTTCTGGCAGGGCCATTGATAATCACATCTGCTTTCAATGAGTCTCTGTCGGACTGTGAGATTTGCCCGCGGTGAAGCATAATGTTTGAAAGTAATCTGTAATAGCCCTCCTGATTTTTGAGGTGTCCTGTTTCGTCAAAGCTTCTGGCGAAACGCTTCGGACTAGGTACAATGCTTGCCATGAAGATGGCTTCGTTCAAAGTTATTTCAGCAGGTTTTTTGTTGAAGTAAAAAGCTGAGGCTTCTCCAATGCCATAGACATTCGGTCCCCATTCAATAATGTTGAAATAGACTTCCAGCATGCGCTTTTTGTCGGTAATTCTCTGGCTTTCCAATAACCATACAATCAACATTTCTTCAAGTTTTCTGGATACTGTTTTATTTTTATTGAGGAATACGTTTTTGACTAATTGCATAGAAATAGTACTTCCCCCACGCTTAAATTTGCCTGTTTTGATATTGGTTGTGATTGACTTTCTGAATGCATCTGCATTAAGTCCCGCATGGCTCATAAATGCACCATCTTCAGCTGTCAGGACAGAGTATTTGATAAAATCAGGGATAAGCTCGAAAGGGACAAAATAAGGGTTTGTTGCCGATATATCCAGCGTACGCAGGTAAAGGTCGTTAACATATACGGGCAGTGTAAATGGGCGATTCATCTTACTCAGGTCTGTTTGGCCATAAGTCACAATTCTAAAGCCGTTGCGCGGCATCATTGATTGCAGGCTGATGCTGTCCGGATGGTCAACGTCAATTGCAAAATTCATTTTGTATTCCAGTTGTCCTGCTACTCTGATACCGTTAAGGTTTGGAAATATGCCGGGAGGTAGTGAGTTGAAAAGGGTTTGTGCTTCGAATGGTAAAGCATGCAGTGCCAGTTGTATTTTACGAGAGGTGTCTTTGTCGAATCGGGCAAAAAGCTGTGTATGCCATTCGTTCATCGTTAATTGAGTGCTACTGTCAACTTCAATGTAATTTTTGCCAATATGGGTAAGAAACTCAATTCCTGCCTTTTTGAAATTTACCTCTCCTGGTGCAATTTTCGGATGGTTGAGGTAAGCGCCATTTACGAAAGCTTTTCCATTCACAGTAAGTAATCCTCTTTTATAGTGCTGTTGTTTAAAGACAAAAGTGATTTCATCAAAACCTGCTTCTGTCCCTGATAATGTTTTGATCAGTGGCAATTGAATGCGACTTGTGTCAGTTTTCTTTAAGCTAAATTCAATATCGCGTTCTCTCGAATCTATCTTACCTGAACTGGTAAATCTTGAAATGTCTTCGTTTTCCTGCAAGAGAATCTGAGTAGCAAAATGGCGGTCAGCAATGCTAAGCAGAGGTAGAGACATGTTGAAAACCGCACTGTCAAGGTTCACTTTTACTGACAGGTTTTTACTTTCCATTTCGGCAGGTACCAGTCCGAATACAGCATCCAGAAGTTTGTCTGCAAGTTTTGCGTAGTTGAGCTCCTTAGAGTTGTCTTTTCCCTTTTTTCGCTCTTGTAAAAAGAAAGTAAAATTGTCCTGCTCACTCGTCTTTACAAGTTGTACTCTGGTGTTGTCAATAAAGATTTTTTCGGGGCGGATATTGCCTCTGAGTAATGGCCAAATTTGGAAAGATGCTGTGAATTGCCCGCATTGAAACAGGGTATCTTTGTTTTGCTGTGCAAGTGAAATATGTTGTAAATGAATGCCTGAAAGACCCTCAACCTGTGCTTCTGCAACATGCAAAGTTATCTGATATCGGTCTTGCAATTTATCGCCGGCTTTTTGAATTACCCAACTGAGAATTTGCTGGCGGAAAACAAATGCACCTGCTATGCTGATGATTACCGAAAGAAGAAGGCCGATGACTGACCGAAAGAGGAAACGTAACTTTGTATTCATAGGGATTGGATACAAAGGTACTAAAATAGTGACTGCTGTTTACCTTTTAGTAGTCTGCATTATTAACAATCGTGCTGCTACTCTAAAGTTTGAGTGTTTACAACCCAAAAGACATCTGATTTGTCATGAACTAAACTTTTGGAGGGTTGTTGACAATAGTTACCAAGCTTATAGACTTCAGTTAGAATTATTAACCATTTGTACTTACTTTTAACTTTTTAGACAATTCAACAAAAAACAAAATGGAAAAACTCTTTCGAGCCTGTGCAGGCCTTGTATGCGCATGTTTTTTATCTTTTAGTGTTTCAGCCCAGCCTCATCTCGTAGATATTCCGGATGCGAATTTTAGAGCAGCATTAAAAGCTAATTCTTCATTAACAGGCTGTTTTGTGGGCGATCAGCTGGATGTGGATTGCAATGGTGTTAAAAACTTGATGAGCCTTTATGTAGATTATAAGAATATCTCGAGTATCGAAGGTGTACAATATTTCGCAGGCTTAACATCTTTAAGTTTTTCATCTAATAATGTTGTAACTACACCGGAGTTGCCTGCCGGGTTGAGGTATCTTGGATGTAATTCAAATCAGATTACAAGTATCACATCGTTGCCGGCAAACTTAGAATGGTTTGATTGCCGGAATAACAAATTGGTGAATTTGCCTTCTTTGCCGGTAGGTCTTAAGGGTTTTTCATGCTCATATAACCAGCTGACCAGTTTACCAGCTTTGCCATCCGGTATAGATTCTGTCGTTTGTTCTAATAACAAGTTAACGGCTTTGCCATCTATTCCTGAAGGGATAAGTGCTGTGTACTGTCAAAATAACTTACTGACAAGTTTACCTTCTTTACCTTCAACTATGTCTATGTTTATTTGTTGGGGAAACCAAATTACATGTTTACCTTTTTTACCATCCAAAATATGGAGAGTAGAAGCTGATAATGGTTTATGTTTACCCAATATCCCTAATCAGTATTTTCAATATGTTGACGGTAACACAGGTAATAACATACCAAAAACATTATGTAATGACCTCACTAATAAAAATGCATGTAATGAGTATCCTATAGTGTCAGGAAGAACTTATATTGATACAGATAATAGTGGTACTTATAATGACGGCGATTTTGCACTTCCCAAAATCTTAACAACAGCAAGTCCTTATGGGACAGAGACTGATTTAGAAGGAAATTATCAATTATCTTTTGAAAATCTTCATACAGATTATACCATTAGTCCAAGACTTCCGGCAGGGTTTACAGTAACGCCAAGCAATTATTTATTGAATTTCGCGAGTTATGGAGAGAAGCTGATTAATAAGGATTTTATTATAACTTCTTCAGTAGTTGATTTAAGTGTCTCATTTGTTAGTTCAGGCAGAACAGCCCCTGGCTTCGCAACTAGCTATGTTATTGTTGTAAGAAATAATGGAGCTACTTCTCAAAATGCGGATGTGACTTTGAGCCTTGATAATCACCTGCTATTTGGTGGCAGCACACCAGTTGTAACCAATGTCGGGAATACTTTATCCTGGAGCGCGGGTAGTTTGAATCCTTTTGAAGAAAGGATACTTACTGTTTACTGTACTTTGCCTGCTTCTGTAAGTCTTGGAACGGAGCTTTCTTCTACTGCTTCGGTTAATATAGTTCCGGGAGATCTACTGCCTGATAACAATACAGAAACTATTGTACAAATCGTTCGTGGCTCTTACGACCCTAACGACAAACAGGTTGATAAAGGAGAGGCTGTTACTCCTGCACAAATAGCAATGCAGGAAGACTTTAATTATACTGTTCGCTTTCAGAATACCGGAACTGATACTGCATATACTGTGGTAATTCGTGATACTCTAAGTACAATGTTTGATATCAGTACTGTAGAAACGGTTTCTGCCAGTCACAACTATAGCTTCACTATGAAAGATAATGCGCTAGCCTGGACTTTTAACAATATCAAATTGCCGGATAGTACGGTGGATAAAGCAGGTAGTAATGGTTTTGTGAGGTATAAAATTAAACCGAAAAGTACACTTCAGTTAAATGATGAATTGCTGAATACTGCTCATATTTATTTTGACTTTAACGAAGCAATTGTTACAAATACGACAGTCACTAAAGTAGCAGAAAAGGTAGTAACCGTTGTTGAGGATAAGAAACTTGCAAATGTCTTTTCTGTTTATCCAAATCCTAGCAGAGGTGTTTTTAATATAGACTTCGTAGGTACTGAAACAGTATCAGTCGATGTTCTTTCAGTTGATGGCAGGACTATTACTTCTCTGGGTAATATTACTAACCACATTGCGGTGGATTTGAGCGGACGGTCAACCGGGGTTTATTTTCTGCGTGTGACTTCTGCAGACTTAAGTGAAGTAAGAAAACTGATTTTAGAGTAAAAAAATCGAAGTAAAGTAGTTAAAAGCCCGGCAACAATATTGCCGGGCTTTTTTTATAACATCTTCTAAATGTAGTATTTATTCTTTGAAAGGTTTAAAACTATGTCTGGATACGAGACGTATAAGCCAACGCGAATCACAACTTATTTAAAATTTTATATATGAAGAAAATTGGGTTACTATTTGTAATTGCAGCTTTTGCCCTGACAGGCTTGAACATGAATACTGCATTTGCCGGAGAAATCAACAAGAAAAAACTGGCTAAAAGTGCAGCATATTATAATGACGCAATTATAAGCCATCAGCATGAGATTGCTGAAGAGTTTGTTGATTTTTTCGGAAAATTTAAAACAGCTTCACTTGAAGAGCTAAAGGCAGAAAGAGAAGATTTATTAAGTAAAATTAATGTCTCAATTAAAGAAATAGGAGCTTTTCCTGCTTTTAAAGGGGATGCAAAATTTCGGGATGGAGCTTTGGAGCAATTTTATTTTTACAAATCCACTTTGGAGCTTGAATATGAGCAAATGATAAAATTGATTGCTAACCGTGAACGTTCCCCTGAAGATTCTCAGAAGTTAAAGGTGTTTCGTGATAGCCTCATACTACGTGAAGAACAAATTGACGCAAAGTTCGAACAGATTCAACAGGCTTTTGCAAAAGAACATAATCTCACTTTAGTAAAATCAGAAATAAAGAAATAAGACTAGCGAATTGGATATGAAAAAGGTATACTTGATATTATTGATAGTGGCTATGGGAGTAATCGCGTCGTCTTGCGTTCACCATAGTAAGAAATGTAAACAGGCTCATAAGAATATTAAAAAGCTTCATCTGGAAAACTGGTAAGCGGCTTATTATACTGATTACAGAGAGTTGTTTGTGGGGCATAGCGTTCATAAACAGCTTTTTTTTTGAAAAGATGTTGCCAAAATTCAACAATCTACTTGTCTTGTTTGTGGGTTTCTCCTAAAAAATCCCTATTATTGTCAGTTCGATTTTTAAACAATCGTTTTTCCCATTAGACTTAAAAAAAACTATTTCGATGGCTTACAATCTTTTAAAAGGTAAAAGAGGTATCATTTTTGGTGCTTTGGATGAAAATTCAATCGCATGGAAAATAGCTGAAAGATGCTTTGAAGAGGGTGCTAAATTTACTTTGACTAATGCGCCTATCGCTTTGCGTATGGGAGAAATCAATAAATTGGCAGAGAAAACCGGGGCAAAAATAATTCCTGCCGATGCTACTTCATTGGAAGACCTGGAAAAATTGATTTCAGAATCAGTTGAGGTATTGGGTGGTAAAGTTGACTTTGTATTGCACTCAATTGGTATGAGCCCAAACATTCGTAAAGGTAAAGAATACGGTGAGCTTGATTATAACTTCTACCAAAAGACATTAGACATTTCTGCCTTATCATTTCACAAGATCATGCATGTGTTGGAAAAGCAGGATGCAATCAATGACTATGCTTCTATTGTAGCCTTGTCATACATTGCAGCACAACGTGTATTGCCTGATTATACAGATATGGCTGATGCAAAAGCGGTGTTGGAGTCTATTGCACGTAACTATGGGTCTCGTCTTGGTCAAAAGAAACATGTTCGCGTAAACACTATTTCTCAGTCTCCGACTGTAACTACAGCCGGTAAAGGGATTTCGGGTTTCAATGCGTTCATTGACTTTGCTGAGCGTATGTCTCCGCTCGGAAATGCAACAGCAAACGAGTGTGCCGATTATTGTATCACGCTCTTCTCTGACCTTACGAGAAAAGTAACAATGCAGAACTTATATCATGACGGAGGCTTCTCTTCCACAGGACTAACAGCAGCTTTGCTGGAAAGACTAGAAAAATAGTTCCTGTTGTCGTTTATAGAAAATAAGAGGGGGTTGACCAAAAATGTCAACCCCCTTTCTTTTTAGCGAAATTCAAGATATGTCTTAAAGCCGTACCCGGAATAATTTAACTGTAATTTCTGTCTGATTACCAGTTTGTTGAAAAACAGGATCTGTCTAATATTTTTTTGAATAGATTAAAACAAATATTTACATTTACTAAACTTTGGATCGTAATCGCGTCATATCGAAATATGTATTTACAGCAATAGCCCTATTGCTGGTTACTGTATTTAGTTTGCGTAACTTTTCTTTTTTACTTCTTACTGAAGAAGGTGCCAATGTTAATACAGGTTGTTTGGAAGAGCGTATTCAAGAACGCAGTGTTGACTCTTGGATGAATTTCCTTATATCCTTTATCGATACTGAAAAGAAAGGCGTTGAAGAAGAGAGCGATTTGGAAATTGATGATAAGAATCATGCTCCGCCGATTCATTTTTATCCATCTTATTTAAAAAATTCAGCTTTTGTTTTTCAATCTATCTTAAAAGCTCATTTGCAGGAAAACTCATTTCTTGTAGCAGATATCAAAGCGAAAAGTGCTGTTGGAGTATATCTGTTTAATCTCGCTTTGATAATATAGGCCGGCTATGTCCTGATTCCTCCTGTTGAGGAAATTATCATTCATTTTACAACGAAAATCCATCATACGGATATCACCATTTTATTTTGGTTATCCTGTTGCTGTCTTTTTCTTTTATTCCTGATGAATTGTATCGGCAGAATAGGCTGTGGTAGCGTTTAGCTTTAGTAAAAATTCGGGCTTCGGCCTTTAAATGACAAGGTTAATAGTGTTTTGGCAAAAAGCGGGGTTTATAACTCCGCTTTTTTGTGTTTAAATGGTTTGGGAGTGTTTAAATTACAATTTGTTTGTTGCTTGAACGTTAGCCTTGATATTACTTGAAATTTAACTTTCAAATTTTACCTTAAAATTTGCAGCTATTTTTCTAACTTCGCCTAATTAGAATAATTGAGTCCTAACATACCTCGAGTATTTTTTAAAGACATGAATTTTAAAAAGCAAAATGACATTACCGGTTGGCTGGTGTTTTTGATCGCAACCACAGTTTATTTACTCACAGTAGAACCAACAGCCAGCTTCTGGGACTGTGGTGAGTTTATAGCAGCATCTTATAAGTTACAGGTACCACACCCTCCCGGGGCACCGCTTTTCCTCTTGATAGGACGTATCTTCTCATTATTTGCTGCGGGGGATGTAACTAAGGTAGCTTACATGATCAACCTTATATCAGTACTTTCTTCAGCATTCTCAATTTTATTCTTGTTCTGGTCTATTACAATGCTGGGCAGAAAATTGATGAAAATTGAGTTTACTGAGCCAACTACCGGTCAAAGATTAACTCTTTTGGGTGCTGGTGTTGTTGGTGCTTTGGCTTATACATTTTCAGATTCTTTCTGGTTCTCTGCTGTTGAGGCAGAAGTTTATGCCATTTCGTCCTTTTTCACGGCTTTCGTTTTCTGGGCTATCCTGAAATGGGATCGTATTGCAGATGATGAAAATGCGGATCGTTGGTTATTGTTGATCGCTTATATGATGGGGCTTTCTATAGGAGCCCACTTATTGAATCTTGTAACAATTCCGGCTTTGGCTTTTGTCTATTATTTCAGAAAATATGAATTCAGCTGGAAAGGAGCCATTATTACATTCGCATTGAGCGGTGTAGGGGTAATTGGTATTCTGAACGGTATTATTCCGGGCCTTCCTTCTCTGGCAGGTTCTTTTGAGATTTTCTTTGTAAATAAGCTGGGTCTTCCGATTGGTTCAGGTATTATCTTCTTTACAGCAGCTTTCCTGGCAGCATTGGTTTATGGAGTTATTTACTCAATTAAACAGCAAAAAGTATTATTGAATACGGCTTTGCTTGGTTTGATATTCATTCTGATCGGTTACTGCTCTTATGCATTGATTTTGGTGCGTTCTCAGTTTAATCCGCCAATTGATGAAAACAACCCTGAGAATATTGTTTCTTTCGTTTCTTACTTAAAGCGTGAGCAGTATGGTGACCGTCCTATTTTCTTTGGGCCGCAATATACTGCTGAGTTGATCGAACAAAAGCAAGGAGCTCCTGTTTACAGAAAGAAAGACAATAAGTATGTGATCTACGATCATAAGCTGGTTAATAAATTTGATAAAGGGCATGAAGTGTTATTGCCTCGTATGTACAGTAAACAAGGCGGTCATGTTGGCGAGTACGAAAGAATGGTTGGTAAACCAGAGAAGCGTGTGACTAACTATGATGGAAGCGTAGGGTATCGTCCGTCATTTGGTCAGAACTTATCTTATATGTTCCAGTACCAGCTTGGTCATCAATATTTCCGTTATTTCTTGTGGAACTTCTCCGGAAGAGATAGCGATGCACAGGGAGCGTCCCATTTAAATGCCTGGGATTCTGACGAAGGCTTACCACAGTCAGTAACGTCTAACAAGGCGCATAACAACTTCTATATGCTGCCTTTGATTCTTGGTCTGTTTGGTCTGGTTTTCCAGTTTATGAGAGATGAGAAGAACTTCTTTATTGTTTTCCTATTCTTTATCCTGACTGGTATTGCATTGTCATTGTATTTGAACCAGCCTCCGATTGAACCGCGTGAACGTGATTATATTTTTGCAGGCTCGTTCTATGTATTTGCAATCTGGATCGGTTTCGGGATTATTGCTTTAGCTGATTTGCTGGAACAGTTTATTAAAAATAGTATAGTCAGACCTGTTGCTGCTACATTGATAGGTTTGAGTGTGCCAACAATTATGGCAGCAAAAGGCTGGGATGATCACGATCGTTCAGGCAGATACCTTGCTGTTGATAGCGCTAAAAACTTGCTGAACTCTTGTGCACCTAATGCAATCTTGTTCACAGGTGGTGATAATGATACTTTCCCGCTTTGGTATGTACAGGAAGTAGAAGGTTTCCGTACTGACGTTCGTGTTTGTAACCTTAGCTTGCTAAATACGGACTGGTATATTGAGCAAATGAAGCAGGATGCTTACGAATCAGCTCCATTGCCAATTTCATTGGTATATGAAGATTATCTGTCAGGTAAAAATGATTACATCCCTTACGCAGAAAAGCCGCAGCTGAAAGATGGTATGTTTGTGAAGGATTATATACAGTTAGTTAGAAAAGAAAGCCCTGCTATTATGATGCCGGTGCAAAGTGGTTCTACTATCACTACTTTACCAACTGATATTATGAAAATTGCTGTAGATACAAGTGCTGTTACTGCAATGAACATCATTCCTGCTAAATACCGCAGAAATATGGTTTCTGAAATTAAGTGGAGTGTAGGTAAAAGTGCATTGGAGAAGAAAGATCTTATCATGTTGGATATGATTGTAAATGGAGCCTGGAAACGTCCTATTTACTTCTCAACAACTTTGGGGCCTGATAATTATCTTAACTTAAGAGAATATATGGTATTGGAAGGTCTTGCTTACAGGCTGTTGCCAATCAAAAATGCAGGTGCCGGTCAGGGTGTAGTCAATTCTGATATCATGTTTGAAAATATGATGACAGACCGTTTTCATTACAGAAATCTGGATGATGTTACTGTTTATTATGATGAGAATTGCCGTCGTTTCCCAACTTCTGACAGAAATGGTTTCTATAGACTAGCTGTTGAGTTGTTTAATGAAGGAAATAAAGAAAAAGCAAAAGAGGTAATCGATCATTGCTTTAAAACTATTCCTGATAAAACATTCCCTTATGATTATCTGACCACACAGTTTATCCCATTGATGATCCGTGTAGGAGATGATAAAAAAGCAATGGATATTGCACGTTTGATGGTGAAGAGAGCTGATGAAGAATTGGCTTTTGCAATCAAGAATGGTGACAGAAGAAGTTATGAAGTAAGGTCAAATCTGCAAATCATTTATTTTGTAGTAGATGGCCTGAAAAGTGAAGGAAAAACAGCAGAGGCTGCACAGTTTAGTCCGATACTCGAAAAGTATATGGGTCAGGTTAATATGGGAGAATAGAAGGTATTCTTCGAAACCGGAATTTATTCCCTTAATTTTAAATTGCCTGGGCAATGGAAACATTGTCCAGGCAATCATTGTATAGGAGTTAACACATTGTTGCACACGATTTGAAAAAACTGTTTATATATTGTTTATGTTTCCTTACTGCATTTGCTGTTCAGGCACAGAAGGAGTATAACTTCAGGAGTACTGACCCGGGAAGGCCTCAGAAAACTCATATTGCAGTTGAGCCTCGTTATGATATTGTGTATGGAAAAGATTCTGTTTCTGTATTTGTGTATTTGCGTTACCTTTCAGGCTACGAAAAAGTAAAAACAGAAAGATATTTACGTATCCTTTATGAGCTGACTGAAGAACCCGGTGCAAAAGTTATTAGAACCGACACTGCCCGTATAGTTCTAAAACCTACAGAACCCAAATCTTTCTATTTTGTATTGCAGTTCGCTTATTCCCGACAACCCGCTGTAGCTTTGCTGATAGAATCTCAGGAGTGGGAGAAAACAGGAGAGGTGAGTTTACATGTTCCATTAAGTTTACACAAGAAGGAAGTTTCAGGCAAGCTGAATCTGTTTGAACTGAATGTGAAAGCTCCCTGGCAGGCTAATTATTGCAATGTGAAAGATACTGTGGTAATTAGTGAAACAGGCACATTTAAAGCGCCTTTATACCTGGCTTTTACACCTGCTTCACAATTTGATTGTGCTCTTCCTCCAATGGTGACAGAAGTAGGCGGAGAAGCAGAACCTAAATTGAAATTTGTTCCATTCAGGACTGATTCTGTTATTCATTTTCTTGGTGCCGGACGCTATGTGGCATCAAAAAATATTCAGGAAGAAGGCAGTAATAATTTAGTGTTCTTTGTAGGGCAACAGCGTTACCCTAGCGTTGCAAAGCTGGAAGACCTAAAAGCGCCTTTGATTTATATTACTACTGAAGCGGAGTTTACGAAGATAAGTACAGCAACCAAGGAGGGATTAGATGCTTTCTGGCTGAATTTTGCAGGCAATAAAGACCTCGCTAAAAAGACATTGAAATCTTTTTATCAGCGGGTAGCCTATGCCAATGAGTATTATACAGAATATAAAGAAGGCTGGAAAACAGATCGCGGTATGATTTACCTAGTTCTTGGCAGGCCTGATGATATTAAGAGAGAAAATCCTATGCAGGAAGTATGGGTATATAACGGAGGCAATAAAGTTTCATTTACGTTTAACAAAAAGAGCGATCCTTATAAAGGGTTATATTTTGAATTAAAAAGAGAGACAGGGTTTGAAGAGCCTTGGTTCAAAGCTGTAGAGAAATGGAGAAGAGGAATTATAGACCAGTAAGAGGCCGATCAGAAAGACCCGAAAAGTCTGAAAGATTCTATGAAGAAAGGGATAAAGAGAGCAAAGACATGATCTTTGGCTTACGTCCTGTTCAGGAAGCTTTAAAGTCGGGTAAAGATATAGATCGTATTCTGTTACAGCGCGATTTGAAAAACCCGATGATTCAGGAGTTGATCAATGAGGCAAGGGAACGGGAAATTGCAGTTTTGCAGGTTCCTGTCGAAAAACTTAACAGAATCACAAGAAAGAACCACCAGGGGGTAGTATGCTACCTTGCAGCAGTTTCTTATGCTAAAATTGAAAATGTGATTGCAGGGGTTTTTGAAAAGGGGGAACCACCTTTGATCCTGATCCTGGACCGTATCACTGATGTTCGGAATTTCGGAGCAATTTCAAGGACAGCAGAATGTGCCGGTGTACATGCCATTGTTGTTCCCGAAAGAGGAAGCGCTCAGATCAACTCTGATGCAGTAAAAACATCTGCTGGCGCATTGAGTTATATTCCGGTTTGCCGCGAAGCTAACCTGAAGCATACAATAGACTACCTGAAAGAGTCGGGCCTGCAAATTGTTTCCTGTTCTGAAAAGGCAGGAGACTGGGTATATAAAGCTGATATGCGTGGGCCTACTGCTATTATCATGGGGTCGGAAGAAGATGGAGTTTCGGCCGAATACCTGAAGCGCTCGGATAAAATGGTAAAAATTCCAATGGCAGGGGAAATTTCATCATTGAATGTTTCAGTAGCGTCGGGAATTATCATTTATGAAGCAATAAGACAAAGATTAGGGCAGGGGTAATATTCTCATTGTCAATAATAAATCTGAAAGCCACCTGAATAAGTTTAATTAAAACTTGTTCAGGTGGCTTTTCTTTGTAACGATGTACAGAATAGTACGTTGAAATTGGCTGGGAAGGACCTTGAGCGAAAAGTATCAGGAAAGTATATATATGAATAACTTCGTGGGGCAAGTACGTTCCATTATAGTTGAATAGCAATACTCAAATTGAGTATCAGGATTAAGTAATTGGTAGCTTGATTTATATATAAACTATGACAGATGAACTTATTCGTGTGTTCAAGGATAGCGTGAGCGCTTATCCGTCAAATGAAATTGATGCAATAATCCGGCATGCCGAAGACATCGGTAAAGCAACCACTCATGGTAATATCGGCTATTTTGTAATCGACTATACCAGAATGCAATACTTGTATTGGAATGATACTATGTATAACATGACTGGCTTTACAAGAGAGCAAATTATTTCTGAAACCGGTTTCCATTATGTTGTGTCGCATATTGATCCTACATGTGCGAGTATTGTTCCCCGCTTCCTGGAATATGCAATCGGGCATCTTGAAATGCTTTCAAATGAGCCAAAGCATATGAATATGTTTTATGATTATGCCTTTAATCATAGCAATGGGAAACGATTGCATTTCCTGCAGCAATCAGTACCGCTGTCGTTTGATAAAGACGGGAAACTGGTGGTTGCCATTCATTTTGTCTACAACATGACAAGCCTGAAAACTGATGAGCATTATCGTGCAATAGTCAGGAATAAAAACGGTGAAATCATATTACTGGGGCATAACGACGACTATCAGCAACTTGAGGTGATCGGGCCTGTCAGTGAAAGGGAAAGAGAAGTGTTAGTACTATTGTCAGAAAATAATGATAGTAAAGCCATTGCAAAACTCCTGAACATAAGTCCACATACCGTAGACGTTCACCGTCGTAGTTTGCTGCAAAAAACGGCCATGAAAAATACTACAGCTTTAGTAATGTACGCGAGGATTGTCGGTTTGCTTTAGCGTTTAGCCGGATTATGAAACTTCTTGTCAAGTTGCGCCAGGGTTTCCGGGTGCTTCTTGACATAATCAGCTGCGAATGGACAATAAACCATTACTGGCAAATTATTGTCTTGAGCAAAATTAAACGCAAAAGAAATCAGTTTTGTAGCAAGCCCTTTACCGCCATGTTGTGGGGGAACTACCGTATGCATCAACGCTATTGAACCTTCATAATAACGATATTCAGTAAAAGCGAAATCGTCACCCAGAGCAATCTCAAAACGGCTTCTTCCTTTATTATTTAAGACTTTAAATTCCTGTTCCATATACTACAATTGATTATCCACGTCAAAGTTTCCATTTTGATTTGCCAGCGCTGAAAGGATCTCATTAGTCAGCAAGCCGCTGCCACCTCCAAAATGCTGGATGATTTTGATTTGAGGCTTATGAAGGGTAAACGCTTTGCGAAGCTTTTCTTCCTCATTTGAAGAAAGACCGCTGCTTAGAAGTACAAGATCAAAATCTTCATTATCAAAAAGGCTGATTGCTGTTTCTGCGCCATTAGCCCCTTGTCCTTCCCAATCGTCGTTTTTGTTGATCAGACGAACCAGTGTTTCCAGTATTTCTTCATGCTGGCCAATTGCCAGAATCTTGATTTTAGCCATATGCTTAAAAAGTCATCGGAACATCCATTAACAAAAACTCTGCATTACTATCAGCAACAATAGTAAAATTGTCAGTATCCCAGATACCCAAACCGTCACGTCTATTTAGTTGCAGGCCATTAATTGTTATATCTCCACTGATTACAAAAGCATACATACCGTTGCCTGGTTTTTTTATTTGATATTCAGTACTTACTCCTTTGTCAAACTCACCCAAATGAAACCAGGCATCCTGATAAATCCATACTCCGTCATCATTCATCTCAGGAGAAAGGACCTGTTGCAGCCGGTTATGGCGGTCTTCTTTTTTTAGAGAAATCTGATCATATCGGGGCTCTACATTTTTTTTATTAGGGAAAACCCAGATTTGCAGAAAACTGGCAGTATCTGTTTTGCTGTTATTGTATTCACTATGGAAAATTCCGGTGCCGGCACTCATTATCTGTATATCGCCGCTTTTAATTACAGCCGTATTGTCCATACTGTCTTTATGTTCCAGGCTGCCTTCCAGTGGAATAGAAATGATTTCCATATTATCGTGCGGATGTCTGCCAAAACCCATGCCACCCGCTACAATATCGTCGTTCAATACCCTTAAAGCTCCAAAATGAATACGCTCAGGATTGTAATAATTTGAAAAACTAAAAGTCTGAAAGCTTTCCAGCCAGCCGTGATTGGCGTGACCTCTGGTATTTGCCTTATGTAAAACGCTATTTGCCATTGAACCCAAATCTTATCCTAAAGGTATAAATCAAAAAGCATTCATGCTGATTTTTTATGTTGTGTCCTGGTAATTGAGTCTGTAAAAATTGTACCTCATTATTGCTTTCATGATCCTGACTTAACCCTGGTGGGAGCAGGTTTACGGCTACATCAATGACAGGTAAGTTTGCCATTTCGTTATACCAGATAACCGTTGATGCCGGCGCTCTAAAAGCTGATAGATTTAAGTAATACGATCTTTTCTAAATTCAGTTAGTGATGCTGAAAATAGGGAGGTACATTTTATAATGGGTCTCCTATTGTAGATGGAATTACTTTCCTTACAGCTTCGGCAATTTTATCCAGTTCGGCCCTTGCAGGTAAATTTGTATAATGCTTACCAAAGGTAAGTCCGAAGCCATCATTTTTGAATCTTGGGAATACATGCAGGTGAGTATGGAAAACCTCTTGCATCGCGGCTTCACCATCTGCCAGGAAGTAATTGACTCCTTCACATTTGATGTCACTTACTTTTCTCAATGCTTTATTAATCTGCATCCCAACTTTGAAAAGATGTCCGCCGGTATCGGCATCTACACCGTCAAGATATGGAATATGCTTTTTGGGAATGACTAAAATATGGCCGGGATTAACGGGCTGGATATCCATAAAAGCAATACAGACCTCATCTTCATAAACAACACTTGATTCAAGTTGTCCTGTAAGAATCTTACAAAATATGCAGTTTTCTTTCGCTTCTTTCATAGAGTAAAGCTACGAAGATTATTGGCTTATAATGTATTCATAGGGTTGCCAGGCAGATTGGTCTTTGAATGTTTAGAATCTGATCGTTCTGATAGCTGTTAAAAACTTCTTTTGAGTGTCGGCATTTAAATTCTGACCGCTGATTTGCAAACGGTTCATATTTGTGTTGTCTGTCTTTTCAAAGTAGACTCCTGTCGTTCCCAGTCCATTATTTACTGGTTGGACAATTTTGGCTTTTTTTGAGTTAATAGTCGTATAGGTTATCGTGTGATTTGATACTTCAACATCTAAAGAATTTGAATACCAGCCGTAATCGAATCTGATAGAATCTTTTGTCCCGGTGGCAATGCCTCCTACATATGAATCAATTCCCTGCAATTCGTATGAACTCCACTCATCAGGAACCCTGATAGTGAAAGTGTTGAAAACTAGTGCTTTGGTGTTTGGTTCAATAATCAATTCAGGTTCAGGGTCATTTGTTTTAGTTTCTTTCTTACAGGCTGTGAGTGAAAGAGTCAGAATTATTATAAAAAGTAGGTTTTTCATTTGTGATAGCTATCAGGTTAAAACCAAATATATCTGCTTCTCAGGAAATAAAGTGGTTAAGCGAATTATCTTAGTGTTAAAAGTTTGTTGCTGATCGGGAATTCATGTAATGAGGGACTGGTTGCTCCCGAAAGCGTTCGGGATACGCTACATAAAATACCCGGTATCGAAGTCCCTCACTTCAAGTGAGGACTTCGATGAATTGGACGAAATCCTCCTTCATATAATTGTCAATTCTCCTTTTAAGTGGTTATCTTTGCGGTTTGATTGTATCCTTTATTATAGAATGAAAAAAGTACTCTTCATAGATCGCGACGGAACTATCATCGTCGAACCGAAAACTGATTTTCAGATTGATAGTCTGGAGAAGCTGGAGTTTTTGCCAAAGGCTATCACGGCATTGGCTAAAATTGCCAAAGAATGTGATTATGAATTGGTAATGGTGACGAATCAGGATGGTTTGGGAACTTCGTCTTTCCCTGAAGATACTTTCTGGCCTGCACAAAACAAGATGTTGAAAACGCTGGAGAATGAAGGAATTCATTTTGCGGGAATCCATATTGACCGTTCTTTTGAGCATGAAAATAAGCCAACCCGCAAACCTGGTCTGGGTTTATTGAGCCAGTATTTGAAGG
>CAZNHL010000019.1:44771-56416 GCA_964572965.1 uncultured Bifidobacteriaceae bacterium | reverse complement strand
AAATATGATAAAATTTATACCACTGCTATTGTTTAAACCATAGAAATCGAAGTCACATTTCAGCAGGCTTCGGCTACGCTCAGCCAACATACTACTTCGTATAAATACGAAAAATCATATCCAGTCTGAATAGCACCCCATTAGCAAAATCTGTATTTAATTGTGTCCTGTCATCTCCAAACTTAAAGGCACTCAATCCCCAGTCAGCCTTATCATCCGAAGCATACAGCCTGAAGTTTCTGCCTACAGAATACCCTACTTGCCCCCTGATCAACAAACCCTTTTTAACCTCGCAACCAAGATACAAATATGTCTCGTTATTGGACTTCGCCAGGTATTGTCCATCAACCTGATAATACTGCCGATGCAGATTATAGGTTTTTACAATGGCATAATAACGCCAGCCTACAAACCACTTATCATTCAATCTGTAGTTAACATCGCCGTTGATCGGCAGCGACAAATCCACTTCCAGTTTTTTATTCGGGCTTTTGTAATACACCCCAAACACAGGCACAAAAAACGGTCCGAACAATTCAGAATTGTAATACAAACCTAGTTTATACTTAAAGTCAGAACGTTTGGCATACTTAAAAATGGCCAAACCTCCATACTGAAAATCTTTACTGTTCAATGGTCCGTAAAAATCCGATGCTACTTTGGGCAAAAACACATAAGTACCTGACCACTTTTCTCCCAACTGTTGGTTTAAGCCTACTTTCAGCATCACACTCCCTACCGTCGAAAACTCTCCAGCCGGCGTCATACTTACATTCATTGCCTCTGCATCCACTCCTGCAATCAACGCATTGCCATTTTTAAACTTCTTTGGGTATGTAAATGAAACCCCATACTCCTGAACTCTGGTTGATTGATCAGATTTCTCAATCTGATTCATGGCAGTATTGGTGTAGTAAGCGCTGGCCAGATCCACATAATCCTGCGCCATCGCCAGAGCAGGAAACAACAAAATAAAAGCTTTAAACAGCACTCTTAAATGAAACATAAAACTTAAATAGCTCAAGGTTAAGACCCTCCACATTTCAGGGCAATCCTACAAAGATAAGTTTTATTGCTAAATGGTAAACAGGGATTTTAGCGATAGAAACAAGAATGCATCAATAACACAAACACTTTTATGTTTTGCCAGTCCCCCAGAAAAAACACTCCTACTGATACTATACGCGTGGGGGCTGGTCGTTGGTTTACAGCATCCCTTAAGAAGTTCCACTTTTCAAAAAGTGGAACTTCTATCTCCAACTTGAAACCTAAGAACATTGTCGTGATAATGTTATATTTGAGATAATGAAAGAGCAAACTACCAAATTTGTACTTGAGAAAAGTGTCTGGACACATGACGACTTTGAGATAATGGGTTGGCATGACGCAAGTATTTACGGGCTCACAATTGAGAAAAATGAAGAAAATTGGACTGCCGATTTTTTGCTTGACATTGATTATATTTTCAAATGGGTTCATCCGATACCACCAGCAAAGACATTTACATTTTGGGTTGCTCCTTGCACTTTAATTTTCAATGGATGTTTTGACTTACATATAGACTTTAAAACTAATGGAGGTAGTCTTGACTTAATGGAAGTTGCGGACTTGTATTTGAAAAGTAAAGTTGAACAAGAGAAAAACAAATTTGTATATGAATGGACAATTGAATTGCAACAAGGACAAATCGCTTTAAAATCATATGGACTTGAACAGATCGTGAGACAACAACCCCAACATGTACAAGGACAGGTATTAACATTGGACGAACGAGGAGGCGTTAGTTTTGTACGTAAACCAGCACTTCAGAATTTGTAATTCCGAAGACCAGATAAAACGGATTTAAAATCCAATCTGTCGTTCGCTAAGCAGCAATGAGTATATTTACAAACAGGACTAGCATAACAAATGAAACAAACTATTCTCATTTCAATATTTACACTCTTCAGCCTGTTCGGCTTTTCTCAAAACAAAGAAAACGAATTAGGTCTGATGGTAATTGATGTCCAGAAGTTCTTTATCCCTAACCATAAAGAGTCCATTTATGGTGAATTCGGACTTACACACCCTCAAAAATCAGAAGACATCATCAATAACTTAAAAAATGTGATCGACTGGAGCAATCAGCACAAGCTAAAAACTTTTGTTACATTTGAAGGATCTGACTCAGGCAGATTTAACCTGCCTGATGAATTGCTACCACTGTTGCCTAAAGCTAAAACCTACCATTACATCAAAACCAACTTTAATGCTTTACAGCATAAAGAGTTTAAAGACGAAGTAATTGCATCAGGAATAAAAAAATGGGTTGTTGTAGGGGCTGAAACAGATGTCTGTATTTATCAGACTGTAAAAGGATTACGCAAACTAGGTTTTGATGTATACCTGATCAAAGATGCAGTTTACTCAGGAAGAATAAATACAGACAATGCCTTATTCAATCTTGAGAAGTTTGGCGTGAATGAAATCTCATCTGATCAGCTCAGTCAGTTAAAAGCCATTAAAAAAACTAAAGTCTCATTAACAATTGATGATAACTTACTGGTAGAAAATCTGGTTTTAAACATCATTGAACCGGCAGCGATTAAAAATGACACTACTCCTGAAAAAACACGCCTGAAAGAAGTGATCAAATTTGCAGAAGAACTCTCCATCCCTGTTGAGTATGTAAAACCAAACACGCCTTTTAAAACCGCTTTTCCAAATAAAACAAGACTTATTGCAGGCTCTATCACCGACGAGCAATACAGCCAATTAAAAGCCGTATCAAAGGCTAAGATGATTGTTTTGTCGGATTGTGTTCCCGATAAACAGTTTGCCGACTTAAATAAGAACTGGTACATGATTACCTACAAAATGCTTTTTTATGACATTTTAGGCAATGTGAATCCTGGTAACAGTTCAACATTACAAAAACTGATCAAAAGCAAGGCCATCAACTGGCCCGACTATACGCAGAATTAAAACAAGGTTGGCCGCTTTACC
Organism: uncultured Bifidobacteriaceae bacterium; assembly: GCA_964572965.1. Lineage (GTDB taxonomy): Bacteria > Bacteroidota > Bacteroidia > Cytophagales > UBA9547 > CAZNHL01. Next base: position 53,431 of record CAZNHL010000019.1, on the reverse strand, counting down.
AATATTTCCAACAACAGTATTATAATGCGAAAACTAATCACAATAACACTTTTAGCTATAAGTCTGACAAATTGTAAAGAAGACAAAACATCAATGAAACAATTTGCAGCCAAACTCCACGATAAACAAATTTGCACTGACAACAGAGCAAGCCAAATATCTACGAAAAAATAAACTCTTAATTTTTGGTGACCAATGGCATGAGCAGGAAGAGTAAATACAACATTCCTCTATCGGCTTTTTTAAAGTCGAATCCAGATAAAAAAGATTTGTAATCCTAATTAATAAAAAGTCAGACTATCTCTGCACATACTTTTTGCCATCATGTATATATAAAATATCCTCCTCAGATAGTACATATCTGTCAAAACAACCTTTGTTATAAGTATACACTGTTTTATGTACTTTGACATCAAACCATTCTTTGGCACTTTTTAAGATTTCATACTCACAAGAACTCTCTCTTATTTCACACTCTACAGTAGTATCACCTTCTGCAATAAACCCCTCATTGGAATACTCCAAGTCTACTTGCAGTAGAAATGGCATTGCAGATAAAGTAAGAGAGGAAAGAGTAATATTCCTTTCAAAGTGATTATTACCGGTACTTTGAAAAGTTGAAACGAGTGCCTGTTTGTTTAATCCAATCTCAACCACATCATATTCACGAATATCCCCAACAGGCATTTCTTCTTTTGAAACAATTAATGAAGCAGTCTCCCACTTTGTCCCATTTTTCTTCAAAAAACAGAAATCAGTAAATCCAAGCTGATGTCCGTGCAGATTAGAGTTTCGTGCTTCAGCAATATTTAAAAGATAAGATTTACCGCCAATTTTCACTTCCTTTTTATAAACAACAGCATACCGCATACTATCTGTGTAAGTATACATACTTTCGGTATCTGACAGAGGCCTTACATAAAGCTTTCTGGCCTTATCACATCGGCCATACATCTTCTTCAACACAAAACAATCGTCCGGCAACTCCTGACAATATGTGCTGTAAACGGCCAAAATAAAGCTTATAATCAATAACGACCTCATCTTTCTGCTTCAATCAAATAACTACCCTAACTAGCACTAAGATCTGTCTTTATATACCGACTTGCAATCACAATAAGATTTTTTCATACAGCAGACACGCTAATTGTGGTTAATATCTTCGGACCAACGGTATCTCAGTAACCACTAAAGATATGAGACATTTATTTCTTTTAATTATCGTGGTTTTGATAACTACACCGCCAACCTTCGGGCAGGACAGTTTTGATAAAACCCAACTGATCGGCAACTGGCAATTCCAATCTATTACGGCCGATTCTGTAGACTGCAACATACAAAGCCCTTATCCGATCGACAGGATCACATTTACAGAGCATGCTAAATTTTCAATCTCAGGAGGTGAAGATGTCAGCGGAAAATTTGAGATGAAAGGTAACTCGATACGCTTTTATGAAGCTACAAAAAATGGATCTAAAAGAACAGGAGATCAATTAGTGGCAATCAAAGATCTGAATAATGATTTCCTGATATTGGAGCTTGAAGTTAATGGCTGCAATATGTCTTACCCTAAATATGAAAAGATAAAATAGTGGCTTTATTCTCCGAAATGGGGTTAAATGTATCATTTTAGGATGTACAAAACACCTCCCTCTTACAAATTGAAAAATTCTGCATTCCGGCGAATAAAGATGTTTAGTTTGTCCCAGATAGATATTAAGAAATATCCAATTCGTTTTTAATTCAATACAGAATCTATGTGTTTTAAAATATTAAGCCTGCTATTAGGAGCACATAGTGATTTTCTAAAGAAAATCTGAGGAGCACACTATATTGTAATCATCTTTATGTCTTTATATTAAGCTAGGACAATCTAAAGATGTTTTCTGATAAGACCATAACCGTGTGGCTTCGACTCCTCAGCCACCATCGACCGTATTCTGCCACCACCGTCGACTACACTCAGCCATCATCATCGACTATACTTAGACACTTTTTACTACGCTCAACAACTATAGACAGAGCCTGGCAATCAACAATAACCAACAACTTTATAAACTACATATCCCATAATTTCATGCACCAGTATACCCCACTTAGAGATAGCAGCTTCTGAGGGCAATAAAAGTTCCACAGGAAGGAATTTTCGCTCATGGGAATAGAAATCAACACTGAACTCGTCTGTATCTAGTCCGGCTTTGTCAAAACAGCCCTTGGAACGGCGCATATGAAATGCGGATGTAATAAGCAGGTGTTTGGTATGTGGGTAAGCTTTATTCAATATTACAGCAGACAAAGTGGCATTCTCGCGTGTATTGTTCGCTTCTGACTCAACAATAATATCTTTTTCAGGAATGCCGCACATGACCATCAAACCTTTCAGATTGATGCTTTCTGCGGTATGACCGTAATCTACAATAGTAGCCTTTCCACCGGTAATCAGTATCTTCTTGATTTTACCTGCAAAATACAACTGCATGGCATGTGTAGCGCGGTCAGCACCTTTTACAAAATAAACACGGTCACGCGGCTCTTTGTTATAATTGGTAACGCCTGTAAGTACAATACCAACCTCGTAGTTTTTGACTTCTGTCATTGGTGTTGGCGGTACTTCCCAGGCAAGCATGGCTTCATTTGCCAAAAACTCATTGGAGAAAACAAACAGCAGCAGTAAGCCTGTCCAAAAAGCCTTTTTCTTCCATTTCTCTTTTCTGGTAAAATAAGAAAACAGCAAAAGCCCGAATACCCATGTAAGCGGCATCAGAACAAAGAAGAGTGTTTTAGAGAGGTAGAAAAACAAAGTAGTTGTTACGTTTTTGGGTGTTTATGTGTGTGAGTGTTTAAGTTTGGTTGAGTTATACAACATTAATACCTAAATACATCGCACCTGATTATCTAAAATTCTGTAATAAATCTTTTAAAACCTCTGTATTTACTTTGGCGTCTGTTTCTATTTCGAGAATAGCGGCCTTACTGTCCTGCCAGAAAGTCTTCAGGACTTCGTCAAGTTGCGCTTTGCTTTTGCAAAGGTAATAATCGAGGCCAAAATCTCTGGCAGTATTTTCTGCATTCAGTTTTTGTACGGTTTCAAAATAATCTGCCAGTTCCGGCTGGCGGTTTGGTCCGTCCAAAATCCTGAATATGCCACCTCCATGGTTGTTTAAGATAACAATACGCAGGTTCGGTGGCACATAATTATTCCACAAGGCATTGCGGTCATAGAAGAAAGCCAGATCTCCTGTGATTAATGTAACAGGCCTACTCTGAGCCAGAGCCGATCCTATTGCTGTACTGCTGCTGCCATCAATGCCACTGGTACCACGGTTAGCTCTTACTACTATTCCTTCTTTAGCACCTCTGTAATTAGCATACCGAACCGTCATACTATTAGCCAGGTGCAATAAACTATTTTCAGGTAGAGCATCCATTACCTCCCACACAGCCTGCATTTCACAGAATGGTCTGGTACGGAAACAGTTCTTCGATATAAAACCGGATTTATCCTCCGCAAAGCTCCATTTATCAAGGTAGCTCACTTTGAACACCTTTTTGTTTGACCCCTGAGAACTTCTTTTGTATAGCTCGTCAAAAAAGTATTCGGGCTCTACAGCTATACTTTTAGTAAGACTCTGAAAAGGGTCAGCGGGTTTATCTGTTACCTGCACATGCCAGTGTGCTTTCGGTTTATATTTTCTGAGCAATAATTTCAGATTTTTACACAAAACTGAATTACCATAAGTAATCAGCAAATCCGGCTGAAATTCGGCACGCTGTTTTTCATCTTTTGTAGCCAGGATAAAGTCCTGATGGCGGACATGATTTTTTACGCCGTCCACATTGGCAATTACGTCAGCTACTACAGGAATCTGTTGAGTGCTGCTAAGTATATCAAGCGTTTTGCTTAAGGATTTACTTCCCTGATGCTGCCCTGCTACAATCAGACAGTTTTCAAAAAGCTTATAGCCGGTAAGCAGCTTTTCCCATGCTTTTTCAGAAAGCACATTTTCAGTTTCTTCAACTTCAATAATTTTAACTGCTTTGTCAAAATGCAGTTCTTCTCCTGCCTCTGGATAAAACGGCTCTCTTAAAGGAATATTTACATGTACCGGTCCATAAGGCGCAGCATTGGCTACATTAATAGCCTCAGACATAATACGCTCTATTGCCCAAACTGCATCAGTATGGCTATAATCAGAAGGTAACTGATAAGAAGCCTTGATATGATTGGCAAATATATTCTGCTGGTGGATGGTCTGCCCGTCAAGCTGGTCAACCCACTCAGCAGGCCTGTCGGCAGTTAATACCAACATTGGAATATGCTGATAGTAGGCTTCTGTTACTGCGGGAGCATAATTTAATGCCGCTGTACCTGACGTACAAAGTAAACCAACAGGCCTTTGAGTTTCCTGGGCCATTCCTAAACCTATAAAGGCTGCTGAACGCTCATCAGGAACAGACCTGGTTTTTATTGCAGGATGGCGTACCAAAGCAATTGTCAAAGGTGCACAACGTGAGCCAGGGCTCAACACAAAATCAGTAATCCCTTTTTGAGCGCAAATTTCAGCAATATTTACAATAGGTTGGAGGATCATCCTTGCAAGATCAGATTAGGCTACGAAAATAAAGTAAAATGCTTGAAAGGCATAAAATTTTCGCAAATTCTCCCATTTTGTCTTTTACCAAAATCTATTGTTTATACCTCCAGCCTTTACCATTACACATTGAGCACTGTACCTTTTTTGTTGTATATAGATTATGCTCTGTATAAGTAGTTATTTTCTTATCTCCTGAAATAGTAGACCCTGTTTTATAAGTAACGTCTTTTGACACAAAACTACCCGACTTCACAAGTTCTTCTTCTAAAGCAGTTCCATTACAATACTTACATGTCTCTCTAAAATCTTTATCGTCTGTAGCAAAAATGGACAAGCCATAACCAGTAGCAAGATTGACTGTTTGTCCGTTACTCAATACTGCATACTGAGCACCGGAACTTACCACTGCCAGTTTTTTACCATTATAATTCACGACCATTCCTGGCTTAATCCCTAAAGGATTAGGAGACGATAACTCCAATGGCCTGGTAGCTCTCATTCCCTCTTCTACATAATAAGAACTCAAATACTGCAGTTCCTGATTCATCTTATGCTTATCAGCATTTGGTGTATTGTAATTGGCAAGAAAAGTCGTTAACCGCTCACCCTTTACTTCCAGTTTGCTAAGCACAGGTATTAAAATTTTAGCATAATCCTCATCCGGACTTTTGCCTGTCTGCAGATAAGCTAGTTCTGAAGCAGCCAGTTTATGTCCGCTTTTAATAGCATTTTTCAGTAACAAAGCAGCTGTTACAGTATCTCTCTTAACACCTATCCCTCTGTTGTACATCTTGCCCAGTTCATACAAAGCAAGCGGGCTATTGAACCTAGAACTCTCTGCAAACACTTTTAACGTTTCTCCCGGGTTATAATACTTTTCATTATAGATATGAAAAAGCCCCAGGCTTAAGCGGCTGTCAGCCTCGGTATAATAAAACAAAGCCTTTTCTGAATTGATGGGTGTACCCTCACCAAACTCATACATGGCAGCAAGATTTAGCATCGCTGACTTATTACCCAAAGCAGCAGCCCCTGAAAACTTATGAAATGCTAAAGCATAATTATTGTTTTTATATGCCTCAAGTCCCTCATTATACAACTGCTTGGGAACGTTGGCTGCACTTTTATCCTGATAAGAAGGGATTTTATACAAGAAGTTTCCATTAAGGTCAAAATATGCTTCTTCTGTTAACACATCTGTTTCCATAACAATATGCCCTGAATTATTTATACTTTTAAAGTATCTATAATTCAGCGGCACAATAGTTTCCCCTTTGCTATTTATTATCCCGTATCTACCGTCTTTACTGACCGGGGCTACCCCATTGACAAAATCCTTAGCACTGGTGTACTGGGGTTTTATTTTCCAATTCCCCAACGTGTCTATAAAGCCAAACAATTTCCCATCCCTGGCATAAGTAATCCCGTTCTTAAAAAAACCCGCATCTTCAAAATACTTTGCAAAAACCAGAGTGCTATCTCTCTTAAAGTACACAACGTATTTTTTATTTGCCGGTACTTTATAGCGTTTATCGCCACCTGTTATTGTCACACGATACCATCCGTTTTCACAGATATCAAAACTACGATACCCGTTAACGCTTGTTACTTCGAAAGGATTTCTCCTTAAAGCAGCAGCTTCCGGACTTATCTTTCGGGAAACATAGTCTGTCTTCCCATCCGGAAATACTACATAAGCTGAATTATCCTGCCTGAAGTCATCAGCACGCTGATATTGGATAGGAATAGTAATTTTTGCAGCTTCGTCCATATAGCCCCATAATCTATTTTTCTGTATTGCTGCCATGCCCTGGTAAAAGGGCAAGATCTGATCATATTCTATAGGCAATATCTCTTCTCCTTTTCCATTAATTATCCCTGATTTATTATCGACAGTTATACGAAAATAGAAGCCATGTCCTATGATATTATCAAAAGGTTTGTCATACACAATCTTCCCTTGGGAATTAATAAAAACAGGATTACCATTTTGTGTAATAATTGCATATGGTCTTGTATAGACATCGTAGTACGAGGACATTCTTGTTAAAATTGTCCCGTTAGTATCAATCAAAGCGAGATTGTCTCTCTCTTTGGTATCAATCCGGACTACTGCCGTGTGATTAACAAATCTTTCAATTTCCTGAAGGAATTGAGGTTTTATAACGACTCTCCCCTCTCTGTTAAGATAACCTATTCTTCCTGTTTCCAGATCTTTTATAAGGATTCGTTGGGCATGAGCACAAACCGATAACAACAGGCTCAAAAAAACAATTATTCTGCACATAGAAGGTATAAATAAGGATAACAGACTTTCAAAATACAATAATCTACTTATAAATATTAAAAGCAAAACTATTTTATAGGCTTTCAAAATATTTAAGCCTTAAAATAACCTGTTCACTTACCTGTTAGCATTAATTTAAAGTTTGAGTCAACTATTACAATTTGGATTGAATCCAGAATCACTACCAGAGCCACAATCAATACACCAATAAAATTAAAAAGCTTTGTAATCACAGAAAAAAAGGGCTTATAAAAGCTGCACACATCAAAGATTTCATTCTTCAATTCATAATGTTTAGCTTTACTCCTACACATTGAATAAACACACATTATGGCTATAGAGTGGAAATCTGTTGGGAATTTTGAGGATATCACTTACAAAAAATGTAACGGGGTAGCCCGCATCGCTTTTAACAGGCCGGATGTGCGCAATGCATTCAGGCCAAAAACAACTTCTGAATTATACGATGCTTTTTATGATGCCTATGAAGATGCTGAAATAGGCGTTGTATTATTATCGGCAGAAGGGCCTTCTTCAAAAGACGGAATCTATTCGTTTTGCAGCGGTGGCGACCAGAAAGCCAGAGGAGATAAAGGTTATGTAGGTACTGATGGCCGCCACAGACTGAATATACTGGAAGTTCAGCGACTGATCAGATTTATGCCTAAAGCGGTTATCGCTGTTGTACCTGGCTGGGCTGTAGGTGGCGGACATAGTTTACACGTTGTCTGCGACTTAACCCTTGCCAGTAAAGAACATGCCATTTTTAAACAGACAGATGCCGATGTAACCAGCTTTGACGGAGGTTATGGTTCCGCTTATCTTGCTAAATTGGTTGGCCAGAAAAAAGCAAGGGAGATTTTCTTTCTTGGCAGAAACTACTCTGCACAAGAAGCCTTTGACATGGGCATGGTAAATGCTGTGATTCCCCATGCAGAATTAGAAGATACAGCCTATAAATGGGCTCAGGAAATATTAGCCAAATCTCCTACTTCTATTAAAATGTTGAAATTTGCCATGAACCTTACCGATGACGGAATGGTTGGTCAGCAAATTTTTGCCGGTGAAGCCACAAGACTGGCCTATGGCACGGAAGAGGCAAAAGAAGGCAGAAACGCCTTTCTGGAAAAAAGGAAACCTAACTTCAAAGATGTAGGCTACGGGCCTTGCTAGTTAATAATCTCACCAACAATCATCAAGAAACAAAAAAGCAAACCTTCCTGGCTTGCTTTTTTGTTTCTGGGTATCCAAACGAGTAATCAACTTCCTGTTCTTCACTTCTCAGACCTCACGTAGATAACAGTCTGGTGTGGTATACCAATAACTTAATTAAAAACAGGGGAATTGGATCTGATTTCAGAGCGAAACACTTATTTCCCCATTATTCGAAACGTATTAAATCTACTTATCCGGCAGAATGCTTTAGCCAAATGCGGCACAAATCAGCGGGATCAATTTAACCGCCCCCTTTTATAAAGCACCTCAAAACAGCCTTCAGAAACTATCAAAGTTAATTTACTATATCATTTGTTTTATGAATCATATAGGTTAATATTGTCATTTCAGAATTATTTTTGAGTTTTTTAATTCTCCAACTTTTACAGATTTATGAATAACAAAGTTTACGTTTTGCTGATTGACGACGATCCTGTTTCCAATGTGATCACCAGCAAAATGATCAGAGAGCTCTACCCCGATATTACGATCGAAAATGTTTCAAGTGGTCTCGAAGCCTTACGCATTCTGGACGACGAAACGAAGCCTAAACCTGATATGAT
>CAZNHL010000019.1:33974-44761 GCA_964572965.1 uncultured Bifidobacteriaceae bacterium | reverse complement strand
CTATATTTATAAAACTGATCTACTACTTTGATATCTTTGCCATTCCATTTCATTTCCCAGCCAAGATTCTGCATTTCTTTTACTTTTGATCTTTTCTTTTCCTCTTTCAAGTAATAATGAGACGGAGTAAAGTGAAGGACTTGACTTGACGTGACTCGAAATGACTGGCTGGGATTTTATAGAAGAGTTTAAAAAGATGAAACTTCCTGCAACAGAGTTGATCCTGCTAACGTCTTCAAACAACACCAAAGACATCGAAAAAGCAAAACAAATCCCGGAAGTAGCCGAATACCAGGTAAAACCCGTATCACTTTCAGGACTCAGGACTTTCTTTAATAAATTCAGAAAGTAGTCACTATAAGTGAAAGCGGCCCGGAAATTTCCGGGCCGCTTTCGCTTATACCAATCTGCCAAGCGTATTAAGCTTGGCTCCTGTTTCTTGCCATTCTTTTTCAGGATCTGATTCTTCAGTTATCCCGGCAGCCGCATAAAGGATTCCTTTATTAGCCATAATTTCCATGCTGCGGATATTGACATAAAGGTGTGTTTCATTGTTACCTAAACCAACCGGCCCCCAGAATCCGCAGAACAGCTTTCTGTCAAAACCTTCATTGTCCAGAATAAAATAACGTGCTTCTTCTTTAGGTGTACCACAAACCGCTGATGTCGGATGCAGCAAAGGCAACATTACACCACCCAGTTCCGGACGGTCTACTACCTTCATATCTACTTTAAATTCGGTCTTAAGGTGCATCAGGTTACCTGCAACTACAGTCTTTGGACCGATTTCCTCATACTCACGCAAGCGGATCTTCTTGAAGCATTCTATGATATACCTCGTAACCAAAGCCTGCTCTTCAATGTCTTTCTGAGACCAGAACACTTCTTTCGGGCTTACAGACTCAACAGCCAACTGTGTACCGGCTAAAGCCACAGACTCAAAAATATGATTCTTAACTCTGAGTAAAATCTCAGGACTTGCTCCTATCCATAAACCATAGTCAGGCAAGAAACATAAGTTTACAAAAGTAGTCGGATAGGCTTTGCATAATTTATAAAAAAACTGATCCGGTGTTTGAGTGGTCTCCACTGTTTTAGTTCTACCCAACACTACTTTTCTGAAACGATTTTCACCTATTGCCTTAATACCTTTTGCAACAATATCCGTGAAATGTTTTTTATCTTCAATAAGCTCTTCTGTTTGAGGTAAAACACCTCTGACTATATCTAAAAATTCTTCAGAAGTGCTTTCTATCTCAATATCGATTGCCTCTCCTTCCCATTCTCTTTCAATATCAGCTTTAAAAAAGGTGGTATTGCTCAATTCAGGATTTACAAACGGGCTTACTAAAAACCCCTTAGGTAATACTTCTAATTTTGGTTCTAATTTCTGTATCTCTGATGATGTTTGTATCATCAGTCGAAAAACAGTTTCATTAGGCAAACGGAAGGCTGCAAATGGATAACCTTTCTGCATTGCCCAGCCCAAAACCTGACTCAATCCCACTTTTGCCATCCCTGCTTAATAAATTCTTATTGATTGATGTTGATAACCGCCAATGTCAGTCGACTGATACAAACTAATTCCTGTTTATCATTAGTAATTTTGATCTCCCATACCTGGGTAGTTCTTCCCAAATGAATGGGCGTTGCTTTTCCGTAAACAACATTTCCTTTTACTACTTTCCTCAAATGGTTTGCATTAATATCCAAACCAACACAGGCCTGCTTGTCATTATCAACTATAAAATTCCCGGCAAGACTTCCGATACTCTCTGCCAGCACAACAGAAGCTCCTCCATGAAGAATTCCCATTGGCTGAATCGTACGATGGTCAACCGGCATCTTAGCCACTAAGTAATCTTCACCAATCTCAACAAACTCAATACCCAAATATTCACACATGTTGCCACGTGTGAAAGCATTCAATTTTTCTAAAGTTGTATCCGGCTTAAAAAGCATTATTGCAGTATTTATCTAATGATACGAAGCGATTTTAACATTAAAACTTTAACTTCGCTCTGTGTTTAAACATTCATGTAAAAATAGCTGAAAATTGAGTAGCAAAAAAATATACCTTATCCGCCACGGGCAAACTGATTATAACCTTCAGGGTATCATTCAGGGCAGTGGTGTTGACACGTCTTTAAATGATACCGGGCGTGCTCAATCCGAAGCATTTTTTGAAAAATACCAAGACATCTCTTTTGACAAAATATACACTTCAAAACTGCAGCGTAGTATTCAAAGTGTACAGGGCTTCATCAATAAGGATATTCCATGGGAATCATACGAAGGTCTTAATGAGATTTCCTGGGGCAATAAAGACGGAGAAAAAGTCACAGTAGAGGGTAATCATTATTATGAAGAAATCCTGAAAAGATGGTCTGCCGGTGAATGTGATATTCCGATAGAAGGAGGCGAAAGCCCTCAAAATGTGTGGGACAGGCAAAAACCGGTTTGGGAACTGATTAAAACAAGAACTGACGAAAAAAACATCCTCATCTGCATGCATGGCCGGGCTATCAGAATCTTCCTTTGCCTCTTACAATCGATGAACCTGAAATATATGGATACCTTCCCGCATCATAATCTTGGGCTTTATTTATTAGAATTAAAAAATGATCAGATCGAGATACTTCTCAAAAACGATACGAGCCATTTAAAACACATCATTTCTTAACAGAAGTGATGTGTTTATTTGTTGATTACACTATGCCCATAACTGGTAAGAGCAATAGCATAAGTACCACCCGCTTCTACTTCATCTATAATTAACTCGTCTATTAAAATACTAATAGCCTCGTTCATATCATTGCCGTCTAGTTCATTAGCCATACTGTACAATAATCCTTCATCAAGCGATGTACCAGGTCTTGCTCCTCTCTTCAGGAACATATCAATAATACCCTGCCTGGCGTTGGCGATCTTTAAATTCATATAACGATTTTTACCTAATTTATTTATTTCAGCAAATAATCACAAAAAATATTAACAATATACCAAAACACAACACATGCTTTCAGCAGCTATTCCCATAAAAAAATAACCTTTAGACTTATCTCTAAAGGTTATTTTTTTACTAAACGTATCAATCGATCAGTCTACTTCTTTACCTTAAAGGACCATTGTATTTTCACTACAGCAACAGTTTCATTTTGTTCATTCAAGCCTGTTGCAGTAGTCCACAATGTCATCCCTTCTCCTGTTTTAGCAGCCTGATTAATTAAGTTAGAAATAGCGTTCCCATCTTCGCATACAAAACGAATATGACCTACGGCTTTCTTAAAAAAACCTGCCTCCATTGAAACTACTAAAAAGGAGAATTTCTTACCTGAGCCTAAAGTATGTACTAAACACAGTGAACCGGGAGCTAACTCGGCCGCCATATTAAGCGCCGCAAAGTAAATTGAATTGAATGGATTCTGCGTAAACCAGCTATACTTCAATGAAATGACCGATTCCTGCTCATTCAGCTTTTCAACTTTAAGACCTGCAAACCAGGCTAGTGGTAATTTGGTCAACAGAAAAAATTTAAATTTAAACGGATTAGTTAACCCTGCTATTACCTTATTGCCCATATTCGTATTTTTTCTTACATACGGGACTAGTACATAAATGTTAACATGATTGACTTTTAAAGACCTGCTTCAGCTCTTGCTTTTTTGCTTAATCCTGACACAACAAGCTCGTATGACTTATCTGTCATTTCAAAAACAAACTTATCAGGCAATGAGCCATCAATCAAAACGGTATTCCAATGTCGCTTATTCATGTGAAAACCAGGTAAGACAGCATCATAACGTTCACGCAATTCTACCGCTTCTTCCGGATCACATTTCAGGTTTACGCTTTCAAACGACTCTACACCTGTCAGTGCAAATAATTTTCCAGCCACTTTAAAGACCAATGTTTCAGGACCAAACGGCAGCTCTTCAGTTACAGCAGTTTTTGACAAACAATATTCTCTGAAAGACTCAATATTCATTTTTGAGACATGAGAAGTGAGACAATAGATATGGTGGCAATGCCCGTCTGCTAACGGACAAAATACCTGTAGATCAATACCAGCAAACAAAACACAAATAAGCCCATAGAGATCTTATTAATCCAATGCATTGCTTTCAGGTTAAAATTCACAGGCCTGTTCGGGTCGTTTTTCCTAAAGAAATAAGTAAATACATCACTTAAATCGAAATAATCTTTTAGAGACATAAAATGCTAAATGCTAAATGCTAAATGCTAAATGCTAAATGCTAAATGCTAAATGCTAAATAAAAAGACAATGGATTTACATTTCCAAAGCCTCAACTTCATTCCATCTGCCATCTTCTCTGATCAGCTCAATCAACTCATCAACGGCATATTCTGCGTCTACAGCCTTCTTCACTACGTTCTGTCCACGGTAGAGTGCAATTTTATCTTTACCAACACCGACATAACCATAGTCAGCATCAGCCATTTCACCTGGCCCGTTTACGATACAACCCATAATACCAATCTTTACCCCTTTCAGGTGATCAGTACGCTTACGGATCATTGCTGTTGTTTCCTGTAAGTCAAACAAAGTACGACCACAACTTGGGCACGAAATATACTCCGTTTTAGACATCCTGGTACGTGCCGCCTGTAAAATACCGAACGATGTTGCATTGTAATTGCCAATGATCTTAAGTAACTCCTCTTTGGGTAATTGCGGAAGCTGATCCGTAGTAATCATCGCCCCATCACCGAAACCGTCAATCAGCAAACCACCGATATCCGTTGCTGAATACAGCTGGAATTGATCGTCTGTCAGCCCCTTATACTTTCGCTGTATTATAACGGGTGTTTTAACCTCATTATCATTCAGATAAAAAAACAAACGGCGCAATGCTGCCATGGCGTGCTCGTTATCTGTATCCACTATTAATACCGCTGTTTTATCTTCTTTCAGACGGTTATAAAACTCAGGTGTGAATGCTTTGTAATTTACTTTTACAAAGTTGATTATCTGATGCTTTACTCCATCACTCAAATATTCTTCAGGTGTAAGCAACGGTAACTTATTCAACTGATCTTCAGCTTTATTCCAGCTTGCATAATTTTGTATTTCTTTCAGCCCGTTTGGCAACATAAACGGAATAGGATTGTCTCCCGAAAATACGTAATCGGCTCCCAGATCATTCATATTCCATTTATCGGGAACGGGGAAATAAAAATGGCCGATTGTTTTCAAATCCTCTACCTGAAGATTTTCAACACGGCTTAAATCAACCAAAACACGAGGAACATTCAGTCCTCCGAAGTTTTGGACCTCTTTCGTTTCCCTTCTGTGATATTGGTATGGGTTGATTGTAATTCTTTCAACTTCTTTGATTGGCTTATGATTGCCCCTGTTGTTATATCGCTCAACCAAAGCCTGTGCCACAGGAATCTCAAATTCAGGCGCTTCAGTTAATGAAACCCGCACAGTATCTCCTAAACCATCTTCCAGTAAAGTACCAATACCAACAGCAGACTTAATACGCCCGTCCTCTGCCTCTCCGGCTTCAGTCACACCAAGGTGCAATGGATATGGCTTGAAATTCTCTTCATTCAGTTTTGCAACTAACAGACGGTATGCTTCCACCATCACCTGTGTATTGGAAGCTTTCATTGATATTACAATATTATGGTAGTTTTCTGCCTCACAGATACGAAGGAATTCCAGCGCACTTTCCACCATACCAAGTGGTGTATCTCCGTAGCGGCTCAAAATACGATCTGATAAAGAACCATGGTTTGTTCCGATACGCATTGCAGTACCATATTCTTTACAAATATTTACTAAAGGAAGGAATTTATCACGGATGCGCAACAACTCTTCAGCATAAGAACTGTCAGTATACTCTATCGTTTCAAATTTCTTTTTATCAGCATAGTTACCAGGGTTGATACGAACCTTCTCTACAATCTTAGCAGCAAGTTCTGCAGCATTAGGTGTAAAATGTATATCTGCCACCAAAGGCACTTTATATCCCCTTACTGCCAGTTCTTTTTTGATCTCAGCCAGGTTTTGCGCCTCTTTCATTGAAGGTGCTGTTATACGGACATACTCACAACCGGCATCCACCATACGGATCACTTCTTCCACAGATCCTTTTGTATCCATGGTATCTACAGTAGTCATAGACTGTACACGGATAGGATGATGTGCTCCCATAGGAATATCCCCTATTTTCACCTCAACAGTCTGCCTGCGGCTATACTGCGTCAATGAATTACAATAAGGTAATATAGATGTCGGATCAGAAACAATAAGGCTCATTCTATTCAGTTTTATACACAAATATACTGCTTTTAGCTTATAACTATAAAATGACTCTTTAGCAAAACTTCAAAATCTCTACCAATTTCATATACTAATTTGTATTTTGACATTAATAACCAATGCTTTTATGAGAACAATCATTTATCTGTTAATGTTTCTGGGAGTTATTATTTGTAATACTGTAAGTTATGGGCAAAAAGTACCGATTATTAAATACAATGAACTTGAAAGCATTATCAATAAAAACGATGATACAGTAAGAGTTATTAACTTCTGGGCCACCTGGTGCAAGCCCTGTATTGAAGAACTCCCTTTTTTCGAACAATTAAATAAAGAAACAAAAGGTAAAAAAGTAAAGGTTTATCTTGTTAGCCTTGACTTCACTAACAAATATGAGAGTTCGCTGCTCCCATTCATTAAAAGAAAGCAATTACAGTCAGGCATATTGCTGCTCGACGAACCGAATTATAACAGCTGGATAGACAAAATTGACCCGAAATGGTCCGGTTCAATACCGGCTACACTTATTGTAAAGTCTACCGACAAGATTCATAACTTTTATGAAAAATCATTTACTTACGAAGAACTAAATACAATTATTTCACCTTTAATCAACCCATAATCTCATGAAAAAGACCCATTTATTTTTAGGCATCTTTGTCTCGCTGATTGTTTTACTTTCGTCTTTTGTACCAGAGGAGAATACCGGTTACAAAATCGGTGACAAAGCGTCTGATTTCAAACTAAATAACATTAATGGCAAGCAAGTTTCTCTTACTGACTTTAAAGAAGCAAAAGGGTTTATTGTAGTTTTTACTTGCAACCATTGCCCTTTTGCAAAAGCTTATGAAGAAAGGCTTGTTGCTTTAGATAAAAAGTATGCTTCAAAAGGTTATCCTGTAATTGCCATTAATCCAAACGATGCAGCCAGCTACCCTGAAGACTCTTATGCCAAAATGCAGGAAAGGGCAAAAGAAAAAGGATTTACTTTCCCATATCTTGAAGATGCTACTCAGGAGCTTGCTAAAAAATATGGCGCTACAAAAACACCTCATGTTTACCTGCTACAAAAATCAGGTGCTGACCTCATTGTAAAATACATTGGCGCTATTGATGACAATTCTCAGGATGCAGCAGCTGTAAAAGACAAGTATGTTGAAAAAGCTGTAGATGAATTATTGGCAGGAAAAACAGTAAGTGTTACTACAACCAAGGCTATCGGTTGCAGTATTAAATGGAAGAAAGCATAAATAGTACAAAGTATTGGGTATTGAGTAGTGAGACAAATATACAGGGGTTACCTCTAAAAAATCTCAATACTCAATACTCAATACTCAATACTCAATACTCAATACTATATTAAATATCCCCCAACTGCGGGCGAATAATCATTTCTTCAACTACAGCACTGCCTGATAATTTATAAGCAGACCATACAGCATCTGCAATATCATCAGCCTTAATAAAACGTTCTTCCGGTAAATCTACGCCATCCCAGCTGGCTGTTAGCGTAGCACCTGGTAAAATAGCAGTCACGCGCACTCCGTGTTCTTTCATCTCTTCCCGCAGTACTTTGCTCATACCATACAAAGCAAACTTCGAAACGCTATATGAACCGCCATTAGGGTAAGCTGTAATACTTGCAATAGAACATATATTGAAAATATAACCGGATTTACGGGCAACCATATCCCCTATTAGTGCCCTTGTAAGATGATAAGCACTATATAAGTTTGTGTTGATCATCTGCTCCAATATACCATCTTCCTCCTGGTGAATTTGTCCGGGAATAAATACACCGGTGTTATTTACAAGAACTGAGACAGGAATATTTAATTCTTTTACAAAAGCCGCAAAACTATTTATCTGCGCTCTGTCAGAAAGATCCGCTACCTTATAATGAAGCTTTCCACCCAAAGAAACCACCTCAGATTGCAGCAGAGCAAGATCAGCCTCCTTTCTGGAACAAGTAGCAACGGTATAACCTTCTTTAATATATTTCAAAATGATAGCCTTACCGATACCTTTACTGCCGCCGGTCACAACTATCAATCCTTTATTATTTTCCATTTGAAACGAATTTTGCTAATTTTCGGAAAGTTAATTTTTAATTCCATAAAGATAAAATCCATCAAAAGCTTATAGCTGCCGGATTTCATTTTCAATTATGAAAACTTTAGGACAATACATCATATTTCTGCGCAGTCTTTTCCGCAACCGGGAAAGCCTGCATGTGTATATTAGGCAAACAATAGAAGAATGTATTCTTATCGGAATCGATTCAGTGATGATCATTGCGCTGGTTTCATTCTCTCTTGGTGCAGTATCCGGTATACAGACAGCACACAACTTAATGAGCCCCTTAGTACCTCTTTACACCGTTGGTGTAATCGTTCGCGACATGACGGTACTTGAACTTGCTCCAACTATCACTTGCGTTGTATTGGCGGGAAAAATAGGCTCCAGTATAGCCGGAGGCCTGGGAACTATGCGTATTACAGAGCAAATTGATGCATTGGATGTAATGGGCATTAATTCAGCGTCTTATCTTGTGTTGCCTAAAATTATTGCATCTGTATTTATGATACCAATGCTTGTCATTATGGCCGGCACACTTTGTCTATGCGGCGGCTATGTATCAACAGTACTTACAGGCGTACTTACAGATTACGACTATGTATATGGTATTCGCTATAATTTTGACGGTTACAGCATTTATGTGGCAATGGTCAAAGCTTTCGTATTCTCTTTCATTATTTCAACATTCTCTGCATTTCAGGGCTACTTTACCCGTGGCGGTGCATTGGAAGTTGGTCAGGCAAGCACAAAGGCCGTAACACACAGCTGTATTGGTGTACTTGTTGCAGATTATTTAGTAGCCCAAATTTTACTTTGATTTTGCCATGATAGAATTCAAAAACCTTTCCAAGAACTTTAATGGCAAACAGGTACTCGACGGTGTAAGCGGAGTATTTGAAAAAGGTAAAACTAACCTCATTATCGGAGCATCGGGTACAGGTAAAAGTGTACTTCTAAAAAATATAGTTGGGCTTATTCAACCGGATTCAGGTGATATAATTTATGACAATCGGAATTTTCTTAATGGTGGCCTTGCCGTAAAAAAGGAGATCCGCAGAGATATGGGCATGCTTTTCCAGGGTAGTGCTTTATTTGATTCAAAAACGGTAGAAGAAAACATCATGTTCCCGCTTAATATGCTCACTAAAATGAAGCATGACGAGAAACTGGACAGGGTAAATTTCTGCCTGAAAAGAGTGGGACTGGAAAACGTGAACAAACAATTCCCGTCTCAGATTTCGGGTGGTATGCAAAAGCGTGTCGGTATTGCACGCGCTATTGTAATGAACCCAAAGTATCTCTTCTGTGATGAGCCAAACTCCGGACTTGACCCTCAGACTGCAATTCTGATTGACAATCTTATTCAGGATATTACAAATGAATTCGACACGACAACAGTAGTAGTAACTCACGACATGAACTCTGTAATGGAAATCGGAGAAAAAATCATGTATATCTACAAAGGGAAAAAACTTTGGGAAGGTACAAACAAAGAGATTCTTGACACCAATGTGCAAGAACTCCACGACTTTATCTTCGCAAACAGACTGGTTAGAGAGTTAAAGGAGAATAGAGACTAACAGTACATCGTAGTGGGTATTGAGTAGTGAGACAAAGACACAGAGGCTATCTCTAGAAAAATCTCAATACTCAATTACTATATAATATCGAATAGATTATCGACTTTAGGTAAACGTTCTATAGTAAATCCTTCACCATAACGAGCACCAATAGCATGACCGAACTCTAAGGCTCTGCCTTCTATAAAGTGTAAGAAGTTTTTATTGGATATGTATGTTTCCGGCTCGCTGCTGGACGGATCGTGAAACTGTGTTTTGAAAGCTTTGATAGACTTAACCTTGCGCTCCCAGTAAGGAGTTATATCAATAATAAAGTCCGGTTTAATATAACGATCCTGAATGTAATGAAACACAGCCTTAGGTCTCCAGGCTTCTTGTTGCTGTCCGCCTAAAAAAGTCTCTATTTTTTTCAAACCCGCCAGAAAGCAAGACTCTGATTCTAGCTGAGAACTTCTTCCATGATCGGGATGTCTGTCATGTAATGCATTACAAATAACTATTTCAGGTCTGTATTTCCTTATTATTTTAATAAGGGTCAATTGACTTTTTTCATCATTAGCAAAAAAACCGTCTCTTAATTTCAGGTTCTCACGAACAGTTAAACCTAAAATTTCAGATGAGTCAGCAGCTTCATTATAACGATCAACTACTGTTCCTCTTGTGCCTAATTCTCCTTCTGTCAGATCGACCACCCCTACCTTCATACCCTTTGCAACATGGTGCATAATAGTACCCGAACAACCTAGTTCGGCATCATCAGGATGAGCTGCAAAAACAAGAATATCTAATTTATGTTTGCTCATATTAACGAATTCTTAGTCTTCGGCCTACACGTA
>CAZNHL010000019.1:31153-33964 GCA_964572965.1 uncultured Bifidobacteriaceae bacterium | reverse complement strand
AACAGGCACATTATATTTTCTGGAAATATGTGAAAGTGTCTGCCCTGAACGAACGGTATGGTAATAAACCAGGCGCGCCTGAGTCTGATAAGCGAAATTCTGAGACGTAAGCGTTGTATGCTTAAACCTCAATAACATATTAGGGAAATCGTAAAAATAGGACGGGTCTATAGGGTTACCTGCATAACGGACCTCAAAGTGCAAATGTGGTCCGGAACTTCTGCCCGTACTGCCACCATAACCGAGCAAATCACCGGCTTTCACCAAATCTCCAACTTTGGCACTTGTCTTAGACATGTGACCATAAAGCGTCTCTAGCCCGTTATAATGCCGGACGAGTACATAGTTCCCGTATCCTCGCGCATCCCAGCTACACATCCGTACAATACCGTCAAAAGCAGAAAGAATACTATCGCCGGTAGCGAGTCCTAAATCTACTCCATAATGCCAACGGGTATTCCTGAATTTAAAGTTGGAAGTAATATGTCTTGAGTTCGCTAAAGGCATACTCCAGGCATGTCCTTTCAATGAATCATACATCACTATATATACATTATCAATTTCCCGTCCGGAAATTCTGTAAGGGTTAACGGCACGAGAATCCCAAATAGAATAATACTCGGCAATTTTCACCCATACACAATCCATTTTTAATTCTTCTTCGACCTCAACAATACTGATTTCACCTTCACCGATTGTTGAAGTATCTTCCATACCGATCACCATTTCTTTGGCACCGTCGAACATAAAGTTATCATCTTCCTCTCCTTCATCCTCTTCATCATTATGCCCATAAAAATCTTTTTCGGGTTGCTCTCCTGTTTCTTCCTCATATAAATAAGAACTATCAGGTTCTACAAAACGGAAATCAGGAGTTTTAATATTAGAGAAGTCTCGTGGAGGTTTGGGATTGTGCTGTGCCAGAATATCAATTACAGATACTAAAACAATTGTTATTACTATATAAAGTCTAATAAATCTCATTCAATAATTAATTTACCTTAATTGAATCAACGCCCTCGTTCCTGCCCATTAGTGTTTATTGAACACTGAACTTCAAATATAACCAATATGTGGGTTCAAGACAATAAAAACAGAGTTGATAACTCCATAACAAATACTTTCACAAAAAAGTCCTGCCGCAATATAACGACAGGACTTTTGATAAATTATTATAGCCCCAAAAACTTAAATGACTATCTTCTTCTATCATCTCTTATGTTTTTCTCCCAGAGATAACATAGAGTTTCGCTGTCTAGGATTCAAAATTCCAGATTAAATAGATCTGGTAAGTATTCTCCGGTAACATTATAAAACGGTACCAATGTACCGCAAAAATAAAAGCCCCCGCAGAATTCTCCACGGGGGCTTTGGGCTAAATACGCTTTCTGAATTACGCCACTACCTCTCTTGCTGCCAGGTATTTTTCAGCATCTAAAGCCGCCATACAACCACTTCCGGCTGCTGTTACTGCCTGACGATAAATAGTATCCTGAACATCACCACAGGCATACACGCCTTCAATATTAGTTCTTGTTGTACCAGGTTCTGTTAATATATAACCTCCTTCATCCAGCTTGAGAGTTCCTTTAAAGATTCCAGTATTAGGAGTATGGCCAATAGCCACAAAGAAACCATCTACTTTCAGATCTCTTACTTCACCAGTTACATTATTTTTCACACGTGCTCCCTGAACTTCTGTTTCACCTAAAACTTCTAATGTTTCAGCATGCCACAGTATTTCAATATTTGGAGTAGACATTACACGCTTCTGCATAATTTTAGAAGCACGCATATCTCCTTCTCCTTTTCTTACGATCATATAAACTTTGTTACAAAGTTTAGCCAGGTAAGAAGCCTCTTCACAAGCAGAATCACCAGCACCAACAATGGCAACATCTTTACCTCTGTAGAAATAACCGTCGCAAACAGCACAGGCAGATACGCCAGCATATAAAAGCTTTTGCTCTGACGGTAAACCTAACCATTTAGCAGAAGCTCCTGTAGCAATGATCACTGTTTCTGCAGTAATTTCATGGTCTTCATCAATGATCACCTTATGACCGGCATCAGGATTTGAGAAGTTTACAGAAGTTGCCAAACCGTGGCGAATTTCAGCACCAAAGCGTTCCGCCTGACGTTGGAATTCTACCATCATCTCCGGCCCCTGAATTCCTTCAGGATAGCCCGGAAAGTTTTCAACTTCATTTGTGATTGTCAATTGACCTCCCGGCTGAGCGCCCTGGTACAGTACAGGTTTTAAGCCTGCACGGGATGCATAAATAGCAGCAGTATAACCTGCAGGTCCGGAACCAATGATCAAAACTTTGACGTGTTCAGTTGTCATGTTTTATTTATTTTTTGATGTCTTATAATTTATTTAATAAGGTAAGTACCAATATCTATTTCCCGAAAAGGGGAGTAAATCAGAAAGGTCTCCTTCGAGACCTTTCTAACAAACAAATAAACTAAAATGTTCTTATCCTAAGTAAGGTTTCAGAGCCTTACTTCTTGATGTATGACGTAAACGTCTGATAGCCTTCTCTTTGATCTGACGAACGCGTTCACGGGTCAAATTAAATTTTTCACCGATTTCTTCCAATGTCATTGAATGTTCACCATTCAAACCAAAGTATAGGGTGATTACGTCTGCTTCTCTTTGCGTTAATGTAGAAAGCGCTCTTTGAACTTCTCTTCTCAATGAGTCATTGATCAATCCTGAATCAGGAGTATCTTCTGAATCATTTTCCAATACATCCAGCAAAGAGTTTTCTTCCCCTTGGATAAATGGTGCATCCATAGATACATGAC
>CAZNHL010000019.1:0-31143 GCA_964572965.1 uncultured Bifidobacteriaceae bacterium | reverse complement strand
GTTGTTGATACATTGAAAATCTCTGGTCGTCATGTATCAACAACTTCAGAAGTAGAAACTTCCAATACTTCCGCAAGTTCATCCGGAGATGGCTCACGTTCGAATTTTTGTTCCAGTTCAGAGAATGTTTTAGAGATTTTATTCAATGAACCTACCCTGTTTAATGGCAAACGAACAATACGTGACTGTTCGGCCAAAGCCTGAAGGATAGATTGACGAATCCACCAAACTGCGTAAGAAATAAATTTAAACCCACGTGTTTCATCGAAACGCTGTGCTGCTTTAATCAAACCCAGGTTCCCTTCATTGATCAAATCGCCCAATGACAAACCTTGGTTCTGATACTGTTTGGCTACAGAAACTACGAAACGTAAGTTTGCTTTAGTCAACTTTTCAAGAGCAAGCTGGTCCCCGTCTCTGATCCTCTTGGCTAAGTCAACTTCCTCGTCAGGGGTTAAAAGATCTACTTTCCCGATTTCCTGCAGGTACTTGTCTAAAGACTGGCTTTCCCTGTTGGTTATCTGCTTACTAATTTTTAGCTGCCTCATTTATTTCCTCAGAATAATAGCTTAATATAATATCGTCGTGATAATGATTACAAATACCAGTCCAAAAAGGTTTCCGAAGCGAATTATTTACTCGCTTCAGAAATATTTGTTTCTGGTTTAGGAAGAAGAACTTTTCTTGAAAGTCTGAATTTCCCTGTTTTCTTATCAACTTCAACCAATTTCACTTTCACTGTTTCACCTTCTTCAAGTACACCTTCCATAGTGTCAAGGCGCTCCCATTTGATCTCAGAGATGTGAAGTAAACCGTCTTTACCCGGCATGAACTCTACGAAAGCACCGAATGGCATAATTGCCTTCACTTTACCTTCATAAACTTCTCCTACTTCCGGTATTGCAACAATAGCCTTAATTCTACCCATTGCAATATCTAAAGCAGTTTTGTCTGTCGCAAAAACATTGATTACGCCTTTGTTGTCAATTTCTTCTATAACAACAGTTGCACCGCTGGTACGTTGGATATCCTGAATGATTTTTCCACCCGGCCCGATTACCGCGCCAATCATTTCTTTCTCTATCACCAAGACCTCAATACGAGGAGCATGAGATTTAAGTTCTGTTTTCGGAGTAGAAATTGTTTTAGAAATTTCATTCAAAATATGAAGACGTCCTTCACGTGCCTGGCTAAGCGCTTCTGTAAGGATTTCATAAGAAAGGCCATCTACTTTGATATCCATCTGACAAGCAGTAATACCTGCAGCAGTACCGGTTACTTTAAAGTCCATGTCACCCAAGTGATCTTCATCACCCAGAATATCTGACAATACAGCATATTTACCGGTTTCAGAATCAAGGATCAAGCCCATTGCAATACCTGTTACAGGAGCCTTAATTGGCACACCTGCATCCATCAAAGCCAATGTACCTGCACAAACAGTAGCCATTGAAGACGAACCGTTAGACTCAAGGATATCAGATACAACACGTACAGTGTATGGGTAGCTTTCCGGCAACACTTTTTTCAAAGCACGAAGTGCAAGGTTACCATGACCTACTTCACGGCGGCCAACGCCACGGTTAGGTTTTACTTCGCCGGTTGAGAAACCAGGGAAGTTATAGTGCAACATAAAGTTGTTTGAACCTTTAGCCATTGCACTGTCAATCAACTGTTCATCAAGTTTAGTACCTAATGTAACAGTAGTCAAAGATTGAGTTTCACCTCTTGTAAACACAGCAGAACCATGTGCACTTGGCAAGTAATCAATTTCAGACCAGATATGACGGATTTCGTTCAATTTACGACCATCCAAACGGATACGATCGTTCAACACAAGATCACGTGCCGCTTTCTTCTCGATATCGTGGAAATACCAGCCAATCAATAAAGAGCTATAAGTGTGATCTTCCGGTAATGAAGCTATGAATTCTTTTTTAACAGCTTTGAAGCCTTCGCCTCTAAGACTCTTGTTGTTTTCACAACGACGAGCTACTGCCAATACTTTATCGTAAAGCTCAGACCACATTTTGCTCTTCAATTCTTCATCATGAGTTTCATGAGAATATTCGCGAGCCTTTTGTTTACCTACAGCTTCTTTTAATTCAATTTGAAGACGGCACTGATCTTTGATTGCTTCGTGTGCAACTTTGATTGCTTCAAGCATATCTGCTTCAGAAACCTCATTACACTCACCTTCCACCATCAAAATATCTTTGATAGAAGCAGCAACGATCAAGTCGATATCAGCACGGGCGATATCGGCCGGAACCGGGTTAACTAAATATTTGCCATCCGCTCTGATAACACGTACTTCAGATATCGGCCCATTGAAAGGTAAATCTGTAACAGCAATCGCTGCAGAAGCCGCAAATGCAGCCAAAGCATCCGGCAGAGCCTGAGCATCACCGGAAATCAAAACTATACCAACCTGAACATCAGCATGGAAATCATCAGGAAATAATGGACGAATAGCTCTGTCAACCAAACGGCTTACTAGTATCTCAGAATCAGACAAACGTCCTTCTCTTCTTAAAAAGCCTCCGGGAATACGGCCTGCTGCCGCGAACTTCTCTTGGTAATCAACTGACAAAGGAAGAAAATCAACACCTTCTTTTGCTTCTTTAGACGCGACAACAGTAGCAAGCAACATTGTGTTGCCCATTCTTAGAACTACTGATCCATCCGCCTGTTTAGCTAGTTTACCTGTTTCGATAGAGATTTCTCTTCCATCGGCAAGTTTGAGGGACTTAGTTATAACTTGGGGTAGCATTTAATTCGAGTGAGTTAAAATGAAAAAGCCTTGCGAGGCAAGGTGATATAAAATAAAGAAGAGGGAATTCTTTAGAATCCCCTCTCTTTGTGAAATCGAATTACTTTCTAAGATCCAACTTCGCGATCAATGCGCGGTATCTGTTGATATCTTTGTGATGTATATAATCTAACAATCTTCTTCTCTTACCTACCAGTTTCAACAAACCTAATCTTGAAGAACTATCTTTCTTGTTTGTTGAAAGATGTTTGTTGATTTCATTGATCCTGAAAGTGAACAATGCAACTTGGGCTTCTACCGAACCTGTATCTGTTTTTGATGATTGCAGGCTAGCTTTTTGAAAAACCTCTTTTTTTACTTCTGTAGTCAAATACGTCATTGTATTATCTCCGTTTTAAATTATTTACAGCACTAATTATGTTATCGCTAACTACAAATGTACGACAAAGATTATTTATGTACAACACCTATTAGCTTTTTTGATCAACCTCCCGGATTATTCCAGGAAAGCGAATTACACCTCTAAAGGCTTTATTTTAGCCTTTTTCTTCTTCCTGAAATTTTTAAACTTTTGCTTCAGCTTATCAATTAGCACAGCAAAGTAATCTGTTTCAAGAATACGGCTATCATTTTTTGCCTGCCTTAACAAGAACAATCCAATTGGCAGAAGAACTACATTGGCCATCCACATAGCAGTATGTACTTCCATCACCCCTTCTTTGGCCCACATTTTGCCGGCCATGCACAATACATAATAGATTACGAAAAAGATTACCGAAATCAATATTGGCAAACCCAGACCACCTTTTTTAATAATGGCACCCAAAGGGGCACCTATCAAAAACATGATAACACAAGCGATAGCCTGCGTAAATTTCAAATCCATTTCAATGGCAAACTCACGCGAATCTTTTTCTATATAATTAACTCTTTCAACAAAACTATACAGATAAGATTTTACACTTCTGGCATTATTGGTAGCCTGTGCCAGAATCTGAGCCGTTTTCTCTTTGTTTGCCTCTACAGGTTTCAACCTCGACAAATCAACCGGTTTAGAACTACCCAACAGAATATTATCTTTCTGATGGTAATTATACAGGTTTACAATATTGGCTTTTACAGAACTTCTAACTCTGGCCGACTCTCTGTTCAATGAATCAATGTCATTACTTAATTCAAAAACATCCCGCATAACACGATGGCTTGAAAACAACTCTTCTTTTGTTCTACTCATAGAAAAAGACTCCAGACTGAACAAAAATTTCAACTCTTTAAACTCCTGACGAAGATAATTTTCAGCAGGTGCTCCATTATTGTCCTGAACTTCGGAATAACTGTTACCGGTGTACAAATACAACTCCAGGTAACGGTCATCCTGCACTAACTGCATTCGGCCTGAATCTGCTATCACTATCTGAGTATTTCCTCTGCCGGCTGTATGATCATATATAATAACACCCTTTAACGACTTACCGTCACCTGTTTTTTTAGTCACTTTTACACTGTAACCAGGTAACCCATTATAGAATGAGCCTTCTTTAAAATCAAGCGTCGGCTTTTTCTGACGAATATCATAAAGCAAACTGAACGCTTTCAAGTTGGCTCTTGGGACAACATAATCCTGAAAGAGAAAATCACCAATAGTAAGTAATATAGCGAAAACAAAAAGAGACCTGAGAGTTCTTATTAATGAAATACCTGAAGCCTTAATAGCCGTAAGTTCAAAGTGCTCTCCGAGGTTGCCATAAGTCATCAAAGAAGCCAGTAATACAGCGAGAGGCATACCAACCGGCAAAATATTGGCCGCGAAATAAAACATCAGCTTTGCAAAAACCAATATACCAAGGTCTTTACCAACAAAGTCATCCAGATAGCCTAGCATAAAGTGCATAAGCAATATGAAAGTGACCACACATGTCGTTAGAATGAATGGCCCAAAAAATGCGTCGAGAACTAACTTATCGATCTTCTTGATCATAGGAACGCAAAATTGTCAAATTTTAAATTAAAATGAAAATCCATTTATTAAACCAGTCCTTTTATAATATCTGCAACCAGACAAGCCTGACTTTTTCTACTATACTTCAAATATACATTGTTAATATTATTCGTCTGATTGCCATTTTTCCACTGCTCGAATTTCTCTGATAGAAAAACACTCATTTTTTCTTCATCCCGATAATCAACAAATATACCAGCCTCACATTCTTCTACAATTGCTGCTGCACTGCCATTTACAGGCCCTATTCCTAAAACTGGTCTTAATGCCGCAAGGTACTCAAACAGTTTACCAGTCAGAATTCCTTCATTACCTTTTTTATCAGGAATGGCCAATAGCAGCATTTCTGTTCCGGTCATATATTTCAATGCCTCTTCGTGAGTCACATGAGCAATAAACTCAGTCTGTTTTGACAAGCCCTCATTTTCAATCTGCTCCAAAAGCCCCTTGCTTATCTTTCCGACAAATCTAAGTTTCAAATGCCCTTGACATAACCCTTTATTTAAAGTTGCTGCAACTTTCAGAAAAGTACCAATATTATAGTCCTGCGAAATTGTGCCTGTATAAGTAATTATAAATTCTGAATTAGGCCTATAAATTAACCCTTCAAAATCTGACTCATCAAACCCGTTTGGGATAACATGAATTTTATCGGGATTGATTTTAGGTGATTTGGCAATAAAAAGTTGTCTTATCGGCTCACTTACTACTAAAACTGCATCCGCATTTTCCAGCACTTTTTTTTCATAAGATGCATTTAAGCGCTTCGCTAAAAAAGTTTGTAGCAACAAATCTTTATAATAGATGTCTGTCCACGGATCTCTTAAATCAGCTACCCAAGGCAAACTCAACTGTTTTTTAAGCTTCAGTCCGATCAACTGAGTAGAATGTGGCGGACTGGAAGTAAAAACACACTGGATATCTTTTGTATTAACTAATTGCTCTCTGGCAGCATTATATGCAAAACTATTCCAGCCTCTCCTCGCATCAGGTATAAAAAAATTACCACGGATAAATCTTGCCAGTTTATCTTTGAAAGAACCTACAGCCTCATTTACAAAAGCATCATAACCGGCTTGCTTTTTGCCCCCTTTTAATTTTCCATATAATTCGAAAGGTTCAAAACTCCCCGTTCTTATTACTTCTACCTGACTATCAACCTCTTTTGAAAGACTACTATCCAATACCGGATAATTCCCCTTAGACGGATCAACCGAAATAACAGATGCTTTCACCCCAAAAAAAGGGAAGTATTTTACAAACTTAACACTGCGTTGTACACCGGGACCGCCAGCAGGCGGCCAATAATAGGTGAGAAAAAGAATTTTCATCATTAGCAGACAAAAATAACACTAATCGTCTAAATGATTCTATAAATCCGACAAATGAGCCCCCAATAAATTAAAATGGTTTTTCAATATCAATTCTTTTTCTAAATTTGCGCTTCGATTTTTCGCATCGTAGAGATAATTCAATGAAAAAAATAGCAGTCTTAACATCAGGTGGTGATGCGCCCGGCATGAATGCCTGTATCAGAGCCGTAGTCAGAGGTTGCCTTTACTATAAAGTAGAAGTAGTAGGTGTACTTAGAGGATATGAAGGGATGATTAATGGGCAGTTTATCCCATTGAACGGTCAGGCAGTAAGCAATATCATCCAAAAGGGTGGTACTATCCTTAAGTCAGCAAGAAGTGTGGAGTTCCGCACTCCTGAAGGGAGAGCAAAAGCATACGAACAACTTAAAAAACACGGAATAGAAGGACTTGTGGTAATTGGCGGTAACGGTACTTTTACCGGAGCAGACCTTTTCTATAAAGAATTCGGTATTCCTGCTGTAGGATGTCCCGGAACGATTGACAATGACCTTTACGGAACTGACTTTACCATAGGATATGACACTGCTGTAAATACAGCTTTGGATTCTATTGATAAAATCCGTGATACGGCAGATGCCCACGACCGTGTCTTCTTTATTGAAGTAATGGGCCGTGACACAGGATTCATTGCTGTACGTTCTGCCATTGGCGGCGGAGCAGAAATGGTAATGATGCCGGAAACAAAAGCAAATGTTAAAGACGTTGTTAAGAAACTGGATGAAACAGCTACTCACACTAAATCTTCTCACGTAATTGTAGTGGCAGAAGGCGAAGTGGAAGGTAATGCTGCAGATATTGCTTCTCAGGTTAAGAAAGAATTGCCAATGCTTGATGTACGTGTAACCACATTAGGCCACATACAGCGAGGAGGTTCTCCTACTGCTTCAGACAGAGTACTTGCTTCAAGACTTGGTTTAGCAGCCGTAGAAGGCTTGTTAGGTGGCAAATCAGGCGTTATGGCCGGTATTGTTGATAAAAAATTAGTTTATACTTCTTTTTATGAAACAATTACTAAGAAAAAAGCTGTTAATAAAGACCTTATCAGAATGATTGATATTCTGAGCGGAAGGAATTATAAATAGTTCTAATAGAAAATCATAGTTTAAAAGTCTCTCATTCGGGAGACTTTTTTTTATTTAAGACATTTTAAAAAGCTGATTTTATGGCATTAGAAATTGAAAGAAAATTCCTGATAAAACAAGCCTTGTGGCACAACCTTTCAAAACCGGAAGGAGAATATTACAAACAAGGTTATATTTTAGCAGACCCCTCAAAAACAATCAGAGTGAGAATTACTCCGACTTCAGGCTTTCTTACCATCAAAGGGAAAAATATGGGAGCTGTAAGAAGTGAGTTTGAATACCCCATTCCTGTTTCGGAGGCAAAAGAATTACTCGGGCTTTTTGCTGAAAATTGCATAGAGAAAATCCGTTATAAAATTCCCGTTGAAAACCACATTTGGGAAGTAGATGTTTTTCTTGGAGCAAATGAAGGCCTGATTGTAGCGGAAATTGAACTACAGGCTGAAGATGAGATTTTCTCTAAACCGGAATGGATCGATGAAGAGGTAACAACAGAAGCTAAATATTACAATTCGAACCTTTCGGTTCATCCGTTTTCAAAATGGCAGAAATGAAATTTTAGACGTTAGATATTAGAAGTTAGACATAAAACTAAAAGGGATTCCTCGTTATCTAATGTCTAACTTCTATTGTCTAACATCTGAAAGACTATGCTAAAAACTCAAGTACCTTCAAGCCCATTGCTTCTGTACCTAATTTCTTATCTGCAGGAGTTGAAGCATCTGCGATATCACCTGTACGGAAACCTGCTTTCAATACTTTATCAATTGCCTCAATAATTGCCGTTGCTTCATCTTTCAGTTTGAAAGAGATCTCAAGCATCAGTGCTACAGAAAGAATAGACGCTAATGGATTAGCAATACCTTTCCCTGCAATATCGTGTGCTGAACCGTGGATCGGCTCATAGAAGCCCACGCTATCCCCTACTGACGCAGAAGCAAGCATACCCATAGAACCTGCAATCTGAGAAGCTTCATCTGTCAGAATATCACCAAACAAATTTGCTGTCAATACTACGTCAAAACGTTTCGGATCTTTGATCAACTGCATTGCAGCATTGTCAATGAACATATGCTCAGTCTGAACATCCGGATATTTCGGAGCCAGTTCCTGAACTACTTCTCTCCACAAACGGGATGATTCCAAAACGTTTGCTTTATCTACAGAACAAAGACGTTTACTACGTGCCTGCGCTGCTTCAAATGCTTTGATTGCAATACGT
The DNA here is from genome assembly GCA_964572965.1 of uncultured Bifidobacteriaceae bacterium. Taxonomy (GTDB): domain Bacteria; phylum Bacteroidota; class Bacteroidia; order Cytophagales; family UBA9547; genus CAZNHL01. Next base: position 22,691 of record CAZNHL010000019.1, on the reverse strand, counting down.
TCAACTTCATAACGAGAGTAAACCATCAGATCAGAAGCCGTATTTCTATCTTCTGAACGCTTTTTCTCCCCGAAATAAACATCACCTGTCAACTCGCGGAAGAAAAGGATATCAGAGCCTTTCAAGATTTCCGGCTTGATGCTTGATGCTCCTAACAACTCGTCAAACAATTTGATCGGACGAAGGTTAGCATACAAGCCCAATTCCTTACGGATTTTCAACAAGCCCTGCTCTGGGCGAACTTTCGCAGAAGGATCATTATCATATTTAATGTGACCGATAGCTCCGAAAAGGATTGCATCAGATTTACGTGCTTTCTCTAATGTTTCATCCGGTAATGGATTGCCTGTAGCTTCAATAGCCACGTGACCCATTAAAGCCTCATCAAAAGTAAACTCATGGTTATATTTCTGTGCAATTTTCTCAAGAACTTTCTTTCCCCAGGTAGTCACTTCCTGACCGATACCATCACCGGGGATCACCAAAATATGTTTTTTCATTATGAACAGTTTTAATAAATATGTGTACAAAAATACAGGGTAATCGGTTAGAAACCAATTAGACTATCCATTAATACCGCATATTTAAAACGTTAAGCATGCTTTTATTTATAGCCGGAAACGTATCTTTATCTGAACAAGACGTATACAGGGAAAAACCTGTAAAAACAGCATGCACTATCGCCTTAAGCCTGACTTATTCCTTCTTTTTTGTACCATTTCTATATTTTTAAGCAGCTGTGCGGCCAATTATCAGCGCTTTGGGAAAACTTCTTGCGAAAGCCTCTCTCCATCCAAAGAGTGTCTCCGAAAAATTGCTATTGAAACGGGGTCAAAAGAACAAGACATTGTATTGACTGACAACTATTTAAAATATTGTTCAAAACAAAAAATAATATTCTCAGACATCAAAAAAGTGATTGTAACTACTGGCAGAAAATCCTTTTCCAAAGGGCGTAAATACAGGCTTATTGTGGTAACTAAGAACAGCCTCAAAAGGTATCATCTGATTACATTTGACTATTTCCTTGCCATTGACACCTATAGCACACTGGAATGTGCCGCAGGGATTTCTTCAGACAAGCCTGGTTCACACAAAGACATGCACTTCGCGTCCCCTAATACCAATACAACCAAACAAAAACCTTTATCTCAATCAGAAAAGTATGACCTTATTGCCAAATTGAAAGAACTGCTTGACTCCGGAGCCATTACACAATCGGAGTATGATGCCGAAAAGAAAAAAATACTGGAAGGGGAATAAGAAACAGCAAAGAGATTATTTCAGAAAAGTGCAATGTAGAACACTACTTATCTTGATTTAAAACAAGCTCGATTGTATTATAAATAGCTATTAATTTATCAACAGAAGGATTGCCCACGTGATACAGAAGGGACGTATACAGCTTTACTCTTTTATTATTTGACAAATTATATTCAATAATATTGTCCAATTTCAGAACAGTAGCATTGTAGGAAGAATTATCATACCATCGATTAAAAACCCTGTGTCTTAATTCGGCCTTGTCTTCACTCTCAGAACAAATGTAAATAAGGAAATTTTCAGAATTAATAAAAAAGCTACTAATGATGTGATCTACAGTTTTGGAAACGCCGGCATCAAAAGGTTCTAAAATATCGACTGCCTTTTCAATCACAAGCTGGTAAATATGTTCAATCTCTTGACCGGAAATCGTACTAAAAGTATAATCAACCACAAAAGCTACTCTATACAAAATACCATTCTTCGTGGTAAAATTGTAAGTACTGGTTATGTTGTCGTAGGAATAATTATAATGGCTTTGCAAATTTAATACCCTTTTCTGTCAGTTTTTTTAAGGGCACCTCTCCTTTCATATATGAACGCACAGCCTCCTTATCAGCAATTAACTTATTTACTGATTTGATCACCGTTTTCTTATCAACCGACATATTTTTCATAATTATATATACAAATGTAAAAACAAAACAGCATTAATCAATGATTAACAACAACTTAGTCTACACCTCTACTTCTTCAACCTGGCAATCTCTTCATCTTTCAGGCGCAAGATTTCTTCTAATAAGCTTATTTTATCCTCATATAGTTTGCGTTCATTGTTTACTATCTGATAAGCTATGTGAGAGGAGTTTGCTCCGTAACTATTGAATACGAATTTCTCATCAAAACCAATTATCTGCTCAATAGGTACTTCCAATACTTCCGAAATTTGTTTAAGACGATTGAAAGGAATATTATCGTCCTTTTCTAGTAAAGAATAGGCTTGTTGCGAAATATCTAGCTTGTCTGCCATGTATTCTTGGGTAAAATCCTTCAATTCTCTCAATTTTCTAATCTTCTGACCTAATTGCATTTTTGGTAGATTACAAGTAAAACGTGTGTTTTACAAACATAACTGGTAAGGTTGTTAGAAACAAATGAGTAAATTTGATTTCCCAAAAACAATCAACCAAAAATCAAAGACTTTTCAAATTAACTATAGAGTGTGATGAAAACAGCCATTCTCAGTATAATAGCAATTATCTATGTTCTTCCAGTCTTAGGACAAAAAACACATCATAATACTAATGATGTATACAATAGTAAAGAACTAATATTTTATGGGTACGACTTTAGCCATTTCAAGCTAGCTGAAGCTAAACGCTTGAACGACGAAAAAATAAAAGTCGCTATTCCTCAATGGATTGATTTCGTTAACCAAAGAAAGAATGAAGGTACGCTCCAAAAAATGTTCAAGAAAGAAAAAGTAAAATTTGACTTTGATTACACTCTTAACATAATCAAAACTATCAATGAAACAGAACTGGCTTCTATTATTAAAAATACCATATCAGCAGATTCTATTCAAACTATCATTAACAACTACCCTATTAAAGAAAAAGAAGGAATTGGTTTCGTAATTATTGTAGAGTGTTTTGAAAAAAACAAAGAACGAAGTACTGCATATTTTACTTTTTTTGACTTAGCTACCAAAAAAGTATTGCTATCAGACTATTTTGGTTCTAACGATGCAGATGGTTACGGACTTGCTAATCACTGGGGAGTCGGACTAAATACCCTTTTCACAAAATATAGTGCTGACATTTATAGAAAGAACCTAAAGAAAAGTAACAAAAACCAAACATCTAATTAATTCTATTCTTTAAATTATACCTAACAAAGTAATATGTGGCTTATAATTATCTTCATTATTCTTATTGCCGTGGGAGCGTTATTTTATTTCGGCTCAAATCAAATATCTGACGCACATCTTTCAAGAGGAGGATTAAGAATGTCATTTCCTGTTTTCACGTCCCTTTTAGAGCAAAGTTATAAGATGAGTTTTATAAATGATACAGGGAGACAGTTTCACTATTCGAAACAAATCAACATTAATGGACATGTAGGCACACTTATTTCTGGCATAAAATTGAATATGGCAGATGAGCCTCTTATATTTTCAGAATGTCAATGGTCAAATGGCGAAAAAATTAAAGGACTGGACATTAAGGGTGTTGATTTCACGTCTTCTAATTCTATTGAAGAAGGATTAAAAATCTCAATAGACAAAATAGGAGCCTAATATTCGCATCATTACTTTAAAAAGTCTTTGGTACTGCCGGATCTGTGACAATTATAAAATCACCCAGATGCTGGAGTTTTTTCCAGTCAATTTCAGAGAAAGCGTCATCACGACCACAGGAGATAATTAAAGTACGGGTTTGGGGACTATATTTTTTTAGTTGTTCAACAGCTGCAAAACGCTCATCACTATGAAAGCGACCGTTTACCTGCATTACTTTCTGTCCTTTGTGTTTCTTCACATACTCAGCAATAGAATACGCCATTGTAGCATCCCAAAGAGATTGTGCCTGATTCAGACTAAAGCCGGGCATTAACATTACAGGAGCCACAACCTTTTTACTTGTGTCACTAACTGAATGTCCTGAAAAACCGGTAAGCTTTTCATAATATTTATTGCCGGCGGTATCATAAGGCACAGGAGCAAAATTCGCTCTTGAAGCTTTAGGCAATTTCAATAAAGCCTGTTGACCTTCGCGCCCCGCCAAATTTGTATAGCGCGTAGAAGCATTCGCACATATTACATGCAGTTTTTTCTGTTTGGCCAACTCTACCATGGCACGATAGTCTTTGTAGTTTTTCCAGGCACGAGCATCTTTCACAAAATGCTTTTCACGCATGTTACTCTGCAAGTATTCATTCATTATCAACTGCACGTCTCTGTCAAACATTTCCAAAGACAAAGTAAGCTTGTTGCCATAGCGTTCATAGAGTAATTCCATGACGCGTTTTTCCAGATAATGCCCAACAGAATCGTCATGCTCTTCACCAAAAAAAACAACATCTTTATCTGCCATTGCTTCCACAATTTTCTCCAACCCAACTTCTTTATTTTCAATAATAGAATAAATGCGATAATGGCTTTCATTTACTTGTCCAACAGCAATAGAACCAACAAACGATAAAAACACAAGCAACAAAAACCTTAAAAGCAGACTCTTCATAAAATTCGTTAAAATATAGTCTCAAACTTAGCAAGTAAGCCTCACCCCTCCAACTTTGTCTATTTAAAATACTATTTCTTTGGTATAAAAATAAAGGGCACTTGGCATAGCCTAAGTACCCTTTTAGTAATCAATGTATGTTAAGTTATGCTGCTAATAAAACCGATAACTCTACACCTTTTAACAATTCAACTAATTGCAAAGCCAACTTATGCTTTACATCTAAATATTGCTCAATAGCCAGTTTATCTGGCTCTTCTTGCTTTTCATGGGTATGAATAACAACATTTATTTGCTTGATTTTTTCCAGCGTATGAAAAATCTCAATTTGTAGTTCATCTTTAATTTCCATATAACTAGAATGTTATTTGAACAAAACCTTTTCTATTTCTCTTCCTATCCGATGAAAAAAGATTCATCCATTCTACCTTATCTATATTCGTCAGAAACTCTTTTTCATGACCTATCGAATAACATTTAACGAAATAGGCATCAACAAGCACAGAGTTGCTTCTCAAAGATCGAAAATAATTGACATTATTCACATAAACACTATCATTAACGAAGAAAACGCAATCTAAGTCCCTAGGGTTCTCTTTTCTGGAGACAAAACTGCCATCAATCCAAACTATCCCTTCAAATCTCAATTGACTAATATGGTGGTAAAGGATTAGAAACTCTTGAAAGATTTCCTGTCGCCTTTCGTTGAAAACAAATACATCTTCAAAATCATATATACTCAATTCAAAAATGCGATCAGGTACGACATACCCATTACTACCAAAAGTGATATCCATAGCTAAAAAATAGTTCTGGCAATTTTAAAGAACTACTTTCAAATAAGCAAGAACCACGAGCGGCTCACCTGCTCCCACAAATTCAGACAAAGGTATTAGGGTAGACCAAAGGGAGACAGGCCATGGCTTCGGCTTCGCTCAGCCACCGGCATAGTTACCTGAGCTTGAAGGTAATGATATCAATAAGCTTAACAAAACTATTTCGTACCAAACCACTCCCAGTAGTTTCCAGGTGTAATTGTCTGGAAGGAACTGTTAGGATAAGTTGTCAAAAACTCTTTCGGTACTTTGGTTTTAGCTTTTTCATTCCACTTGAACTCAAAACAACGCAACTCCCCTGCTGACTCTTCTACCAGGTCAATTTCTTTCTGGTCATAAGTACGCCAGAAATACAAATTAGGGCGAGTATCGTGAGCGGCATTCCACTTCATGCGTTCCAATAAACAGAAGTTTTCCCAAAGTGCACCAACGTCTGTCCGAACAGAAAGCGGGTTGTAGTTTTGGATCAAGCTATTACGTATTCCCAGATCACAGAAGTAGTATTTATTACTTTTGACCAATTCTTTTCTCAGGTTTCGGCTAAACGAACCAACCCTGAAAATAACAAACGATTGTTCCAGAAGCATCAAATAGCGTTGAACTGTTTCAACAGACAAGCCAAACATATTGCTCAGTTCTCTGTACGAAACCTCATGCCCCAACTGCAATGCAAGTGCCTTTAAGAGATTTAAAAGAACACTTGAATTACGCACATCCTGAAACTCCAGCACATCACGATAGAGATAATCTGTAGCAAGTTCGTCCAAGAGGCGAATTTGCTGGGCTTCCGGCCTGTCTACAATATCGGGGTACATCCCAAAACGCAGAAAACCCTCCAGTCTTTCATGCAAAACTATGCGGTTGTGATGTTTTTCCATTTCAACCAGAGACAAAGGATACATCACAAATTTCACATTTCGACCTGTCAATGGCTCATTCACCTGATTAGATAAATCGAAACTGCTTGAACCTGTAGCAATCCACTGTATAGCCGGATAAGTATCTACAAGTAGTTTCAAAACAGTACCTATATTTGCCACCTTCTGAGCTTCATCCAGTACAACCATCTGAGCATCTCCTACCATGTTCTTAACTTTCACGGGATTCAGTTCTTCCAGTAATGATTTTACTTGCCCCAACTCACAGTTAAGATAAACATTGGCAGTATTATCAGAAATCAGGTTTCGGGCAACGGTGGTTTTACCAACTTGCCTTGCGCCATAGATCATCACGACCTTGTTCATGAACAGCCAAGGCCTTATCTGATCTGCAAGATATCTTTTGTAAGCTACACTCATAAACTATTTATACGAGACCTTGATCTAAATACTCGACAAATTTAGCATAATTTGTCATATATACTCGACAAATTTAGTATAATTTGTCATATATACTCGACAAATTTAGCATAATTTGTCGATTATAAACAAAAAAAGTCCCGCCTAATGACGGGACTCTATCTCTAAGAAGGGTTTAATTAGAAATTAAACTCTCTGCTTTTTTCGTATTTCTCAATTTCCGGCTTTAAGTCAAGCAAATAATCGATATCATCCAGGCCACGCATCAGACACATCTTTTTGTATGGGTTAATATCGAAACTTTGGCTTTCACCTGTTGCTACGATTGTGATTGTCTGGGCTTCAAGATCTACAGAAATCTGTGCCTTCTCATCTTTGCTAACTTCGGCAAAAATCTTCTGTAAAAACTCAGGACTTACCTGTACCGGAAGCAAAGCATTGTTCAATGCATTATTTTTGAAGATATCGGCATAAAATGATGAAACTACTACATCAAAACCATAATCAACAATTGCCCAGGCAGCATGTTCACGTGATGAACCACAACCAAAGTTATTACCTGCTACAAGGATTCTGTTGCCTTTGTAACGGTCCTGATTTAATGTAAAATCGGACTTTGGCGTTCCGTCCTGATTTTTTCTCCAGTCGCAGAACAAATTATCACCGAAACCGTCACGTGTAGTTGCTTTAAGGAAACGAGCCGGAATAATCTGATCAGTATCTATGTTGTCAATTGGCAACGGCACTATGCCTGATACCAATTTTGTGAATGTCTTTTTTCCCATGTTATTCAATTGTAAATGGTGAATGGTTAATTGTTAATGACTTTGGGTATTCGATTATTTTTTGCTGTAATGATAATTGATGCAAGAAGTTTACTTAATTCATTGATATCAGTGATTACTGAATTATAAACATTCTCTTCTATGTATTCTGACTGATACAATAACTCTATCCAATAATCAGTTTCGTTAGCTTCCTTTTGAGCAATAGCCATTTTATGAATAAAATCAGCCTTACTTTCTGCCTGTTCGGCTTCTCTTACCAGTGCTCCAATAGCGGTACCACTACGTAACAACTGTTTACTCAAAACAAACTCCTTTTTATTATCACATAAGAATTTATACATTTTGATAATTCTCAGCGCAAAGGCAAAACTCTTATTTTTAATGATATTGTCTTTTGCCATCACTCACAATTCATCATTTACCATTCACAATTTAAATAAGTTCTCTTACGTCAGTAATTTTACCTGTTACCGCTGCTGCTGCTGCCATCAATGGAGAAGCCAGCAATGTACGAGCACCCGGTCCCTGACGACCTTCGAAGTTGCGGTTTGAAGTAGAGATACAAGTCATACCAGCAGGCACTTTGTCTTCATTCATACCAAGGCATGCAGAACAACCTGGTTCACGTAAATCAAATCCGGCTTCTTTAAATACCTTATCAATTCCTTCTGCAATCGCCTGTTTTTCTACTTGTTTTGAGCCAGGAACGATCCAAACTTCAACACCTTCTGCTTTTTTCTTTCCTTTTACAAAAGAAGCAACTTCACGCAAATCTTCGATACGAGAGTTAGTACAAGAACCAATGAATACGTAGTCTACTTTTTTACCTTCCAACTTAGATCCTGGCTCGATAGCCATATAATCCAAAGCCTTTTTGTAAGAAGTTCTATCGTTTTCTTCAATGGACTCTACTGTAGGGATTGTACCTTTTACACCAACACCCATACCCGGGTTAGTACCGTAAGTTAACCAAGGAGTGATATCTTCTGCTTTGAAACTGTAAACCTTATCAAAGTTAGCATCAGCATCAGAATAAAGCGTTTCCCAGTAAGCAACTGCCTTTTCCCAATCAGCACCTTTTGGGGCAAACTCACGACCTTTTACATAGTCAAATGTGATCTTATCAGGAGCAATCATACCACAACGTCCACCCATTTCGATAGACATGTTACAGATAGTCATACGTGCTTCCATAGAAAGTCTGCGGATTGTATCTCCTGCAAATTCAACCGCATAGCCGTTAGCGCCTGCAGCCGAAATCTGTGTAATAATATATAAAATGATGTCTTTTGCAGTTACGCCATTACCTAACTTACCGTTAACCTCAATTTTCATTCTCTTTGGTCTGTACTGCAACACGCACTGTGTAGCCAAAACCATTTCCACTTCTGAAGTACCGATACCGAAAGCGATACAACCGAAAGCACCGTGAGTAGATGTATGAGAATCACCACATACGATAGTCATACCAGGAACAGTAATACCCAATTCAGGCCCGATTACGTGAACGATACCTTGGTATGGGTGACCCAAACCATAAAGTTCAACACCGAATTCGGCAGTATTTTTTGACAACATTTCTACCTGATGGCGAGACAAAGCTTCCTTGATAGGCAGGTGCTGGTCTTTTGTAGGAACGTTGTGATCAGCAGTTGCTCTTGTTTTGTTGGTACGAAAAACAGGAATTCCTCTTTTACGGAGACCTTCAAAAGCCTGAGGGCTGGTTACTTCATGAATAAAATGCGTGTTGATAAACACGGCATCAGGGAAGCCCTCCTGGCTCTTCACCACGTGTGCATCCCAAATCTTGTCAAATAATGTTTTGCCTGTAGACATAAAATTCATTTAAAACTTTATAGTTCTTATACTCCTTAGTAACAACCATGAAAAAGAGCCTTTCAGTTCTCCTTTCATACTATTATTCCTAATTATAATACAAATATAAACCATAGAGCATACTCCATGGTCAAGAACTTTTTCTTATTTGTAATTATTCTAATTGAAATCCTCAAAATGGCTATCCGATTCTTAAAAAACCTTGGAAATTTTACGAAACGACTGGCCAATAAATAAAAAAGGTTCCGGCAAAATGCCGGAACCTTTTCAAATTAAACCCTAAACTAACCTATTTAGAACTTTCAGAAGGTTTTACCTCTTCTGTTTTCTTTGCGTCACAAGATTTCTTGTCTGATTTTTTAGAGCAGCAAGATTTCTTCTCTCCATCTTTTTTATCGCATGCCTTCTCGTCTTTTTTAGAACAGCAAGAAGTCTTCTTCTCTTTTTTGTCTTTATCGATTGCAGATACAGTAAGCGCCGTACCAGCTACAAAACCGAACATTGCAAGCCCTAGAATTACTTTTTTCATAATTTTTATATTGTAAAATTATATTTAAAATCTTTCCGTAATATTTGCAAATTTAATGCCATTTAAGACATATCTATCATAATAAACAAAAATCTTTCAAGAATGTTCAACTCAGGCGTCTTCAATCCTCATTGATAGCAGTTAAATGCAGGAAATATTTTATATTTGCTCCTGAATTATAAAATATTTTTTATGAATAAAAATGTTTCCCTAGGTATCAATGTAGTTTTGGCAATTGCAGTAGCGGTTCTTTACTACCTGCATTTCAAAAGTCCGTCTACAACAGCTACAGCAAGCGATTCTTCATCAGACAGTACTGTCACAATTGAAGTAACTCCTTCTGAAGTTAAGAATTCCAAAATTGTATTTGTAAATACTGACTCACTTTTAGCTAATTATGCTTTTGTTAAAAAAGCTAAGGCAGATCTAGAATCACGCGGCAAAAGAGTAGAGTCTCAGGTTCTAAACCAACAAAACGATCTGCAAAAGCAAGTGCAGGCATATCAGGAAAAAGGCAGCAAAGGCCTTTTAACTGCTGAAGAGATGCAAAATACTGAAGGGCATCTGATGAAACAAAGAGATGACTTACTTGCTTACAGAGAACGGGAAATGGGTAAATTGATGGAGGAAGAAAAACGCATCGATGACCAGCTTTTCAAAACTGTGAATGCATTTATGAAGAGGTATTGCGAAAAAACACATTATCAGTTTGTATTGAGCAAAACTGGCGGCGCCGGTCTTCTTTTCGCTGACGATAGCCTTGATATCACTAAAGATGTACTTGAAGGCCTGAATAAAGAATACAAAGGCAAATAGTCAATTTTACAGTCTTTGCAGATTGCAAACCATAACATATTTATACACAATGGTTATACTCAGTATATACCGTTGTGTATTTGCTCATTTATAACCCTTGTGTTGAAAAGTTTTTTTGAGCTCAACACTAAATTATTTTAACAAATGGCTGAATATCATTTCAGAGAAATCGAGAAAAAATGGCAAAAGTCCTGGGCAGAGAAATCTATCTACAAACCAGAACTTAATTCTACAAAACCAAAGTATTATGTACTTGACATGTTCCCCTATCCGTCCGGAGCGGGACTGCATGTTGGTCACCCGCTAGGTTATATTGCTTCTGATATTGTTGCCCGTTACAAAAGATTAAAAGGCTTTAACGTTTTACACCCAATGGGTTATGACGCTTTCGGCTTACCGGCAGAGCAATATGCAATCCAGACCGGTCAACACCCTGCTATTACTACAGAAAAAAACATCTCAAAATATCGTGAGCAGTTAGACAATATCGGCTTTTCTTTTGACTGGAGCCGTGAAGTACGTACCTGTGAGCCTGAATATTATAAATGGACTCAGTGGATTTTCCTGAAACTGTTTGGTTCATGGTATAACAAAGTATCGGACAAAGCAGAACCTATTGAAAAGCTGATTGCTACTTTTGAAAAAGAAGGTAACAAAACAGTAAATGCTGCTTCAGACGAAGGCATTGCTACTTTCACTGGTGAACAATGGAAAGCATTCTCTGAAAAAGAACAACAGGAAACACTTCTTAAATACCGCCTTGCATTCCTGGCCGACACAACCGTAAACTGGTGCCCTGCATTGGGAACTGTATTGGCTAATGAAGAAGTAAAAGACGGAGTATCTGAACGTGGCGGGTATCCTGTAGTCCGTAAAGAAATGAAACAGTGGAGCTTGCGCATTACTGCCTATGCCGACCGCCTTTTAAACGACCTTGAAACACTTGACTGGCCCGAGCCGGTAAAAGACATGCAGCGCAACTGGATCAATAAATCATTTGGTGCAGAAATGAGCTTTAAAGTTATTGGTCAAGATGCGGAACTGGTTGTATTTACTACCCGTCCTGATACTACTTTCGGTGTAACATTTGTTTCTATTTGCCCTGAACACGAACTTCTTGACCTGCTTGTAACTCCTGAGCAAAAAACTGCTGTTGGAGACTATGTAGAAATGGCCAAAAACCGTTCTGAGCGTGACCGTATGAGTGACGTAAAAACGATTTCGGGTGTGTTCACTGGCTCTTACGTAATGAATCCGTTTACCAATGAAGAAATTCCGGTGTGGATTGCAGACTATGTACTTGCTGGTTATGGGACAGGAGCTGTAATGGCTGTCCCTTCTTCTGATCCGAGGGATTATAATTTTGCCAAACATTTCAGCCTGCCGATTACAGCAGTACAGGAAGGCGAAGGCAGTGATATAACTAAAGAGAACTTTGACCCGAAAGCGGGAACAATGATCAATTCTAGTTTCCTGAATGGCTTAACTGTGAAAGAAGCGATTCCAACTTCAATCAAAAAAATAGAAGAGCTTGGAATCGGTAAAGGAAAAGTAAACTTCCGTATGCGTGATGCGATTTTCAGCCGTCAACGCTATTGGGGAGAACCGATTCCCGTTTACTTCAATGATGGTTTACCATATCCTTTAAAGGAAAAAGAATTGCCATTGTTGCTTCCTGAAATTGACGAGTATAAACCCACAGAATCAGGCGAGCCTCCATTGGGCCGTGCAAAAGACTGGAAATATACTGCTGCCGATGGTAAACATTATCAGTACGAATTGAGCACAATGCCTGGCTGGGCCGGTTCTAGCTGGTACTTCCTTCGTTACATGGATCCGAAAAATGCCAATTCGTTTGCTGATGCCGATATTGAAAAGTATTGGAACACTGTAGACTTGTATATTGGTGGTTCTGAACATGCAACGGGTCACTTGTTATACTCTCGTTTCTGGAATAAATTCCTGTTTGATTACGGTTTGATCACATCGAAAGAACCATTTCAGAAAATGATCAACCAGGGTATGATTCAAGGTCGCTCTAACCTTGTTTGTAAAGAAAAAAATGCCAATGTGGTTATCTGTAAAAACCAACTGGTAGAATACGCTAAAGAAAACACGCTTGATCTTGAAAAGGATTTCATCTGGTTGCATGTTGACGTAAACCTTGTTGACAGCCGTGATAATATCAAGGTAGAAGACATCAAACGTACCCGTCTTGACCTGCACGATGCAAAGTTTGAATTCAGCCTTGACGAAACAGGTTATGAAATTATTCATTGCGATCATCTGGTTGAAAAAATGTCAAAGTCAAAGTTCAATGTAGTGAACCCTGACGATGTAGTAGAGAAATACGGTGCAGACACATTACGCTTGTATGAAATGTTCCTTGGTCCATTGGAGCAATTCAAGCCATGGAATACCAACTCTATTGACGGTGTAGCGCGTTTCCTTCGTAAGTTGTGGAGACTCTTCTATGACGACAAAGGAACGTGGGTAGTAACAGATACTGATCCTACTAAGGATGAATTGCGCATACTTCACAAAACTATCAAAAAGGTAGAAGAAGATATCGAGCGTTTCTCTTTCAATACTTCTGTAAGTAACTTCATGATCTGCGTGAATGAACTTGCCACGTTAAAATCAAGCAACAAAACCATTCTTCAGGACTTGTTACTTGTAGTTGCTCCTTATGCTCCTCACATTGCCGAAGAACTTTGGTCAAAGCTTGGCAACAAAGAGAGCATTGTATACGCGAAATTCCCTGTGTTTAAAGAGGAATTTATTACTGAAAGCAATCACGTATATCCTATTTCTATCAATGGGAAAGTTCGTGCCCAAATCACATTCCCGTTAGGAAAACCTGTTGCAGAAATAGAAGCAGAAGCTTTGGCAAACGAACAGGTAGCGAAGTGGTTAGAAGGTCAAAAGCCGAAAAAAGTAATTGTTGTTCCGGGCAAAATTGTAAACGTAGTGTTATAATTCAGCACCAAAAGTTATCTGTTAAAACAGCCGGATCGGGTTTAACCCGATCCGGCTGTTCTGTTTTTAATTATTCTGATTCTTGTAAATGAGCAAAAAAGCTGTTTATTTGAATACTCCAATAGGAATAAATGTTAATCATATATGAAACACTATATAATCTATCTATTACTCTTTCTAGCAAGTACCCTGTCTTTCGCAGACGACAATGATCAGAATGTATTCACGTTGGGAGTTGAACAAAACGGCAAAGCCATTCCTGTTAAAAATGATGAGGTAACTATTAAGAAAGGAGCATTCAACTTAGTTTTTACTTCAGTTGAACCAATGAGTATACTTATAAACGCTTCTTTCAACAGTACAACTTATGATGCCGCTAAAAAGAAAATTGCAAAGGACCTATTAGCAGGTTTTCAAACAACGGCAATGGCTGAAGGTTTACAAAATCAGGAACAGGATATTATGATTTCCAATGAATCGCCGAGTTACTGGTTTTTTACCAATAACAGAGAACACCGCTTCAATAATGTTGTTGTTAAGAATGGTCACAAGGAATTCAGACGTACTATTAAGAGCTTTTATCTGGTTGAAGAACAAAAGAGCCTTCCAGCAACACTGGTTAAGCACCCTCTCTATATTGTAGTGATATATACCGTTCCTGCTCAAGACGCCGAATCCCCTATAGAATTATACAGAAGAACCCTTAAGATAAACTGGGAATAAATTAGCGAATAGGATTTAGTCAATAGTGATTGCCACCCTAATCGCTATTGACTTATGACTAATGACTCAGGTTTTCTATCGTCCTTAATATCAGAGTCTTTCTTGCCTCAATACTTGCCCAGGCAACATGCGGAGTCAATAATAGTTTGTGCTTGTTTTTAACTTTCAAAAAAGGGTTATTTACCTCTATTGGCTCTTTCGAAAACACATCAAAACATGCACCACCAACCAGGTCTTCATCTATTGCTTTAGCAAGATCTGCTTCATTGACAATACCACCACGCCCTGTATTAATCAAAACAGCATCTGGGCGCATCTTACTGATCTGATCATAAGCCAATAAGTTTGCCGTAGCGGCATTCAATGGTGCATGAATAGAAATCACATCACTGGTGCTTAAAAGATCATCTAACTCCAGGCGTTTGTATAATTGATCATTATTCTTTGCAGATGTTGAATAATAAACAACCTCTGCTCCAAAACAAGTAGCTATTTCCGCCACTCTTTTCCCTATTGCCCCTAAACCTATAATGCCGAATCTTTTACCATGTAATTCATTCATTGGTAGAATATTCGTAAAAACATCATTTCTGGCATAGTCCCCGTTTTTAACATACTGGTCATATGTCATAATATGGTTTTGAAAGGCAAATAGCATCGCAAAAGTATGCTGGGCTACACTTTCAGTAGAATATCCAGAAACATTCTTTACCTGAATATTTAATGCTACCGCAGCTTCCTGATCAACATTATTTAGTCCTGTTGCAGTAACACAAATCAGCTTTAAGTCTGGTGTCGAAGCCATTGCTTCTTTTGTTATCAATACTTTATTGGTAATAACCACCTCCGCTCCTTTAATGCGCTCAACCACTAATGATAAATCAGTAGTTTCATAGCTCACAAACTCTCCAAAGCCTTTGAGTTGCTCCAATTCAACAACATCTCCAAGGGTCTTCTTATCCAGTAAAACAATCTTCATATCGATAGCAGTATATTTATTCTTTAAGCTAATGTAATATTGACTTAAAACTAAATGACTAATTTTCCGTTATAAAAAGCAACAATATTTTTTTATTATAATCAGCTAACTATGAATCTTAACTTTTCATCCCCTTTGAAATCAGATATTGGCAAACTTCGCAAAAAATATCTGGAATATAAATCTCTTGTTGAACGTGGTCATGACCGTAAGCAGGCGTTATCCATTGCCGGTCTGACTGATTATGAAGACTTTCTTGACAATGTAGAGTCATTGATTACTAAAGAACACATGACAGAAGATTCTGCAATTCTTATTTCCTCATTGATTACTTTTAATGATTAAATGTCGCTAAAACTTATTTTAGCTATATTTGGATAAAAAAAGTCCATGAGTGAAAGCCATTCCAAGACAATAAAAAACTCAATCATCTATGGATTAGGAAATTTTTCGGTCAAAGCGGTTGGCTTCGTACTTGTCCCTCTTTATACAGCAAAGTTATCGGTTCCTGCATTTGGTACCCTCAGTTTATTTGATGTCACCTCTCAGGTCTTACTCACTATTTTGAGCCTTGGTCTCAACTATGCAGTAGAGCGCTGGTTCTGGGATAAAACTATTGAAAAAACGAAAGGTAAAATGCTGTTTAGTGTTTTACTGATGTTACTTTCGTTTCAGGCAATCTTTGTTACAGCCACAATCTTTTTTAACACTCCCTTATCATTCGCCCTCACGGGTATAGCTCAACTAGAACCTGTATGGAACCTTTTAATGATTGTAACAAGCCTCGAAGTAATAGCTTCATATTTTCTGTCTATCATTAAGCTAAATCAAAAACCATTGCTCTATGTATTTGCTAACATAGGTCGTTTATGCACTAGTCTCACTCTTACGGTTATTTTCATTGTCCATTTAAAACTGGGCATAAGCGGAATCTACTGGGCCCAGCTTGCCGGTTTCGTCCCTCTTTTTTTAATAACACTTCCTTTTATTCTGAAACAGTTACAATGGGGAATAGAGCGTACTGTCATCAAACCAATGCTGGCCTTTTCTCTACCTTACATTTTTACAGGGTTGGGAGTAATTCTGACATCGTTTGCGGATGTTTACATGCTCAAAACTATGGCAGGAATTGAAGCTACAGGCATTTATACATTAGGATTGAAAGTGGCTAACTTTGTCAAAGTATTTCTTGTATCCTCAATTCAATTGGCGGTGACACCCTCAATTTTTAAGATGGAGCATGAACCTAATGCCCGCCATTATTACAGCGACATTATGACAAATTATAGTTCATTGATTTTACTGGCAGTGGTAGCTGTAGGTTTATTCGGAGAAGAAATTATTCATCTCCTCGCAAAAAACAGTGCTTATTATCCAGCAGCTTGGGTCATTATTCCCGTATTGATAGCAATTTTATTCAACTTTATGAAAGACATTGCTGGCATTGGAGTTACACTAAAAAAAGAAACCATTTTCTTATCAGCGGTAAACATTTGTGCAGGAGTTTTGAATGTACTCCTCAACTACCTTTTCATTAAAGAACTGGGATTTATTGGAGTTGCAATATCAAGTGTTGTTTGCCAGATCTCATTATTCAGTATCATTCTGTACCGTTCTCAAAAAAGCTACCCTATTCCCTACCAATTTAGCCGCTTGTTTCTACTTATAGGAACCGGGGTTACATTATGTATCCTGTCTCTTCTTATTCCAGCAGGGTTATTGACTACGTTTACGGTTAAACCAGCTATACTACTAATATTTCTTTTAGTCCTTATCTTCTTTACACCAAATGCGAAAGAAAAAATCAGGCACTTAAAAGGAGTTTTTAATAAGAAAAGAAACTAATTACCTGAAGAGTTTTTTCAGACCAGATTCAGCCAAATGTTCTGCTTTAAAACAGAAAATATTATCCTGATATTTAAGTGTACTACTAGGAGTAACAGCAACAAGTTTAGAGTATTTATCTTTCCCTTTTTCGAGTACAAATATATTATAGCCTAAATCCCATAACAATTTAGGTAATTCGTCTGTATGAAACTTACGGGTATATTCCATGAATAAAATAGGTGCATCATTTCCCTGAAACAGTCCTAAACCACCTTTCATCACTTCAATTTCCCAACCTTCAACATCCAGCTTTGCCATTCTTATTGAACTAATCTGATTCTTTACAAGAAAGTCATTTAAAGTTTCAATGACCACTTCCGTAAATTCCTCATCTTCTCCGGTACTGATCAATGAAGCCCCACCACGATTATGATTGGCTTTATATAAACGCTTTACTTCTGCAACAGTCCCTAATCCAAAATTTTGCGGAAAACAATTAGTAAAACCATTCAATTCTATATTGTTGTAAAGCATCAAAAACGTTTCCTTATCTGGTTCAAAAGAATATACTTTACCTTTCTCTCCTACCTTAATTGCCGCCGTTATGGACATAAGTCCAATATTGGCTCCGATATCCATAAAACTATCGCCTTCACGTAAGCATTTTTTAAGTACGTGCAAAGATCCTGCTTCATAAGTTCCTTCATAGAAAATTGGTTCTTCAACACCCTTATCCACTGCGGGAGCTACAAGCATCTTTATTCCGTCAATAGTCCTCGTGAGCACCATACCAGAAGGTAACGGTACAAAACGACGAATTTGTTTATAAAAAAAGCCTACAAGAGTCCCTAGACCCTTAAAGTAATATTTAAGATATAACTGGTAAAAACTCTGATATAAAGTTAAGAGGAACGGCTTCTTATAAGAAGAACAAGAAAGATGATTACTTTTCAAGGTGTGTCTTCGTTTTATTTGTTTTGGACAATAAATCTAAATAAATCTTCTCAATTTTTATGGCAAAAGCCCTTTCTGAGAATGTATTTTCAACATACTCCCAAATAAGATCTGGTTTATACTCTGTGTAGGTATCAAGCATATTGTTAATTGCACCGGAAAGCGAACTCACACTCTCCTTTTCACACAAGATGCCAGATATTTCTGTCACAATTTCTTCCGGCCCACCACATTTGGTTGAAACAACAGGTTTCCCGCTGGCCATTGCTTCAATCAATACGATACCAAAGCTCTCATCACGACTAGAAAGCACAAAGAAATCAATCTCGCGAAAGAAAGCAGGCATTTCATCCGGCTTTAAAACTCCTTTAAACTGTACATTTGAAGTCAGTCCTAATTTATCAACCATATCTTTATAAATGGCCAATAAAGGTCCGTCACCAACAAGCCATAGTACCCAGTCTTTGCGCTCTAAAGCAGCTAATGCCTTCAGAAGAATATCTAATCCCTTTTTATCCTGATCTGTTGAGGTACTTGTTAACATACCCGCAAAACCAATAATTATTTTATCTGACTTGAGCTTACTTTCAGGTTTAAAAGAAGATGTAGAAACAATTTCATAAACAACCTCCGTTGTTCTTCCTGTGTGCGCCTTAATTCTTTCAGCAGTATAAGCACTTACAGCAGCTACCTCTCCGGCACTTTTCAATGCACTAAGAGCCAAAAATTTATGTATGCGGCTTCTGAAAAGGCTTTCAAATGGGCTTGAATGCTCTGTTAACACATAAGGAATATTGAATGTCTTAGACAGTTGTAAAGCAACAACTCCGGCAGGATATGACACATGCGCGTGAATCAAGTCAAAAGTCTTTTCTTTCATCAGCTTCTTAATAAACTGATAAGCCAAATACATATAACTGAATTGATTTACAACAGGCAAAAAGCGACTTACAACTAAACGATATTCTGTCAGTCTTCCTGTTTCATTTTTTGTAACATGAACAGAAGGGCGCAGGCTAAAATTGTTTTTATCAACTTTAAAAGAAACCACGGTAACATCATGGGTAGTACTCAATTTACGTGCCTGCGCCTGCACGAAAATTCCCTGTACCGGATTCTGCTCATCAGGATACCAGGAAGTAATAAAAAGGAGCTTCATTATAGAGCCTAAATAAATAATTTTGAAGGTAAATGTAGGTTTGGTTAATTAACCAAACCTACATTTACCTTCAAAGATAAAAAAACTGGCTCAAAATACGCTTCGATCTCTAAATAAAGAATATCCTATTTTAAGGATCAAATGATTCTTTTTTGATTGTGTACTATAATTTTCATTATAAATAAGCCCTCATCCAGATTTCTGCAGACAGGATTTTCCAGATTTCTCCTGACGTAAAACTTCCTGACTTTTCTGTATATGCTTTCCGGATTTTATCTGCATTGAAAACGCCACGAGATTTGAACTCAGGCGAACTGAATACATCTGTAATATAGTTTCGCAACAGTTTATCTGTCCAGCTATCTGTCGGAGTACCAAAACCTATCTTATCTTTTCTCTGTCTTATTTTTTCAGGAAGAACCCCTTTCATTGCCTGACGCAGAATATACTTTGTCTCATTGCCTTTTATCTTTTGCTCTACAGGAAGGCTGTATGCAAACTCTATCAGTCGATGATCCAGGAATGGCACACGGCTTTCAATAGAATGTGCCATTGAGTTTCTATCCTCCCAATGCAACAAATGCGGAATTGAATAACTTGTAAGCGTATTGTATAAGTTATTATCTAACTGATTTGAAAACTTATCAGACACTGGCACTTTTGGAAGCTTGTCGGATAACCAGGAAGCATAAAACCCTGAATTAGAATTTTCCAGGTGCTCCATCTTTTTCATGGTAGAATCAGGAAGAACAACTCGCATCATCACCTTTGCAAAGGTATTCATATACTCAGCAGCCGAATGTCCATAAGTACGACGATAAGCATTGAAATCATCCATAAACCGCCCTATTTTGCCTTCCTTCAACAAGGAAACAAAATAATATTTATAGTAATACAAGTATCCCGCAAGCAGTTCGTCACCACCTTGGCCGTTCAGTACCACCTTTATGCTATTTCTACGAACATTTTCATAATTCTTATAAGCAGAAAAAGGACTTCCTCCTAAACATGGTTCGTCCTGGAAATAGGTCCACTGCTCAATTTCGTCTGTACTAATATTAGTTGTGGCAGTAAAATAAGACGGTTCAAAACCTCCTAAAGCCAACACCTCATTGATAAATTCGCGCTCATCATACTTTTTATGTTCTTCATAGAAAACAGAAAAAGTATTGATTGGCTGTTTTACAATATTGCTGGCAACACAGGCTATACTACTTGAGTCCAAACCTCCGCTAAGTGCAATACCCAAACGGACATCACTTCTCAAATGCAGTTTTACAACATCAGAAAACAATTCTAAAAACTGTTCTGCATATTCCTGATCACTGTAGCCATTTAATTTATTAGCAGGGTTGATATCCCAGTAGCGACTAATAGTTACTTTTTTCCCTGTTACTACCAGTTTATGAGCCGGAGGTAATTCATTTATATTATTAAAAAATGTTTCTTCAGATACATTTTGGCGTGACTGTAATAAGAACAGCCCCAGTACGCCTTCATTTAGTTCAGCTCTGACAAGACCCGACTTTGTCAACTGTTTCACTTCAGATGCCCAATAAAGATTATTAGCATCCTGATAATAATAGAACGGTTTAATTCCTACGCGATCCCTTGCACAGAATAGCTTTTGATTGTCGTTATCCCAGATAGCAAAAGCAAACATCCCTACCAGTTTATCGAGACAGGCTTCCCCCCACTCGAGGTATGCATTTAATATAACTTCAGTATCACCTGCCGAAGCAAAGGTATATCCTTTACTGATTAGCTCTTCCCTTAATTCAATGTAATTATATATTTCCCCATTAAATGTAATCCATACACTTCCGCCTTTTACAGACATCGGCTGATGACCGTGGGCACTAACATCAACAATAGACAATCTTCTGAAACCAAGTGCCAGATTAGCCTGTTCTGCTGTATCTAAAGTAGGAATTGCTGAACGTATTTCAGGAACAGTATCTGTACCTGACAAATGCTGCAAACTTCTATTAGCAGTATTCACTAAAAGAAAACCTTCGTCATCAGGTCCACGATGGCGAATGAGTTTAGCCATTGTATTCAGCTGTCCTTTATCAACAGTTCTGTTATCTAAGTGGTATATTCCGGCTATCCCGCACATAATCTTAATTTAGGGCCTTAGATACTAATTGAAGTAAAAGCTCTTTGTTCTTTCCGGCAGACAATGTATTTGCATTCAAATGAGCATTTTGCTTGAATCTCATTATTTCATCTTTTGTAAGTCCATTAAGTCCCATGGCCAAACTTTCAGGTTCAAAATCTTTACTGACAACACCTAACTGATATTCATCAACATAGCGTTTCATTTCTAAAGAAGGACCAATAGCAATTGCCAGACGAGCCTGAACAAATTCAAAGAACTTATTAGGGAGCGCGTGTTTGTAATTAAAGTTTAAGGGAGGAAGCAAAAACACGCCAATATCGTATTTATTCATCACTTCAGGTAATTCCGCCATAGGAACCGGCTGTAATAACCTTACCCTACCCGGACGCTCCGCAGCCATTTTCTCCAGTTTTTTCAAATAGAATTTCGAAAAGAACCCGGAAGGTACAAGCAATAAATCGAGCGTAAATTTATGATCCAGAAAATCCATCATTTGGATCATTCTGTCAATATATCTGGCTTTTACGGCAATTCCTGTATGAATCAACTTTACGGCATCATTAGCTGGTTCTTGTGGTTCCAAGTCATTAAAAACAGTAGCATTGGTAAACACTACCGAGTCTACACCATAAACTCGTTTATATTCTTCTCCAATCCCTTTACATACCACCAGCATCTGGTCTGCTTTGGCCAGGTGCTTTCTGCACAATCTGTCGTAATGAGGTTGGAAAACCAAACGCCATATCAGACTATTTTCCCTTTGTCTTGGATAATACTCATGTGCGTCAAAAAACACTTTGGCACCTTTAGCAATATCTAATGCAAAAGACAGAGTTTCTATATCATTAGAAATGACTAAATCAAAAGACTGATTAGCAAGACTGGTTTTTAAACTATCCAATTTGTACTTCTGAGCAATTACCTGCTCATCTGCCCCTGAAATCATTTTGAGCATTCGCCCGAACATAGGCACCAGGCCAGAACTTTTATCAGGTACAGGAATAAAACTCACCCCCTCGACGCTCGGATCTGATAAACCGATACAGGTTATTTGATAATCCTGTTTAAGAAAATGAATCTGACGTATTACCCGAGGGTCTTTCTTTAGGTGTGTAAAAGCTATGATTAAAATTTTCTTCATTTGCAGCAAACTGATTTTACCTAATTAACAAATATTAAGCCAACATCCATTTTGAGAAAACAGAAAGGCATACAGCAAAAAAATCAGGATGAACACTGTCCATCCTGATTTTTCTATTAATTAGTTTTCAAGGAATCTGCTTCTTTCAGCTTATTTTCCCAGAGCCAGTAACTGCTAATGGCATCCTGAAGAGAATGGG
>CAZNHL010000018.1:47148-56901 GCA_964572965.1 uncultured Bifidobacteriaceae bacterium | reverse complement strand
ACCCGTTAGTTTGTACGGCATTCAACGCCGATTTTGACGGTGACCAGATGGCGGTACACGTACCACTAGGTCATGAGGCTGTATTGGAAGCGTCTGTATTGATGCTTGCTGCACATAACATTCTTAACCCTGCCAATGGTGCGCCGGTAACGGTACCATCTCAGGACATGGTGTTGGGTCTGTACTACGTAACTAAAGGAAGAAAATCTACTCCGGAATATCCAATTGCCGGTGAAGGTTCTACTTTCTATGGTTTCGAAGAAGTAATCATTGCAATTAACGAAGGACGTCTTTCTAAGCACGCTCACATTAAAGTGAAGACGATTGTTAAAGAAAACGGTCAGTTAGTTAACAAAATCATCGAAACAGTTGCTGGTCGTGTGATCTTCAACTTGTCTGTTCCGGCAGAAGTTGGTTTCGTTAACGAATTGTTGACTAAGAAGAAACTTCAGCAGATCATTGCATTAGTATTCAAAGAAGCTGGCTACGCTAAGTGCGCTAAGTTCTTGGATGATATTAAAGAGTTAGGGTTCCAGTCTGCATACAAAGGTGGTCTATCGATCGGTTTGGCAGATATTATGGTTCCTGACAACAAAGACGGATTGATCTCTCAGGCGAAAGAAGATGTGGATGCTGTCTGGTCTAATTACCTGATGGGTCTTATCACTGATAACGAGCGTTATAACCAGGTTATTGATATCTGGACTCGTATCAACTCTCAGATCACAGAGACTTTGATGGGTAAACTTGAAACCGACCAACAAGGATTTAACTCTATTTACATGATGATGCACTCAGGTGCACGTGGTTCTAGAGAGCAGATCCGTCAGTTGGGTGGTATGAGAGGTTTGATGGCTAAACCACAGAAAAACCTTCAGGGTGGTGTGGGTGAGATCATCGAAAACCCGATTATCTCTAACTTCAAAGAAGGTCTGGATGTAATCGAGTACTTCATCTCTACTCACGGTGCTCGTAAAGGTCTTGCCGATACAGCATTAAAAACTGCCGATGCGGGTTACTTAACTCGTCGTTTGGTTGACGTTGCACAGGATGTGGTGATCAATGAAGTTGATTGCGGTACTTTAAGAGGTCTGCAGGTAACAGCATTGAAAGACAATGATGATATCATTGAACCTTTATCTGAGCGTATTTTGGGTAGAACTTCTGTTCACGATATTTATGATCCGATTTCTAATGAGTTGATCGTAGCGTCAGGAGAGCAGTTCACTGAAGATATTGCTAAGACTCTTGATGAAAGTGCTATTGAAACGGTTGAAATCCGTTCAGTATTGACTTGTGAATCTAAGAGAGGGGTTTGTACAAAATGTTACGGACGTAACTTGTCTTCAGGCAAGATGGTTCAAAAAGGTGAAGCTGTTGGTGTAATTGCCGCTCAGTCAATTGGTGAACCAGGTACTCAGTTAACACTTCGTACATTCCACGTGGGTGGTACTGCTTCTAACATTGCGGTAGAAGCAAACATCAAAGCTAAATTTGACGGTGTTGTTGCATTTGAAGATATCCGTTTCATTTCTTCAACAGATAACGAAGGAGCTGCAGTAGATGTAGTATTAGGTCGTTCAGGAGAGGTGAAAATCAATGATGCTTCTGGCAAAAACCTTATTTCTAACCACGTTCCTTACGGTGCAATCCTTAAAGTTAAAGAAGGTCAGAAAGTTAAGAAAGGTGAAGAACTTTGTTTCTGGGATCCATATAACGCGGTAATCTTGGCTGAGTTTGACGGTATACTTGAATTCGATTCTATCGAAGATGGTGTTACTTTCAAAGAAGAGTTTGATGAGCAGACAGGACACAGAGAGAAAGTAATCATCGAAACAAAAGATAAAACGAAAAACCCTGCCTTGATCTTGACATCAAAAGCTGGTGAAGCAAAAACTTACAACTTACCTGTAGGTGCTCACTTGTCTGTTGAGAATAAAGAGAAAATCAAAGCGGGTCAGATTTTGGTTAAAATCCCTAGAGCAATTGGTAAAACCCGCGATATTACAGGGGGGCTTCCAAGGGTAACAGAATTGTTTGAAGCTCGTAACCCATCTAACCCTGCTGTTGTTTCTGAAATCGACGGTGTGGTAACTTATGGTGGTGTGAAGAGGGGTAACCGTGAAATCTTCATCGAGTCTAAAGACGGAGTGAAGAAGAAATACATGGTGCCATTGTCTAAACACATTCTAGTTCAGGATAATGATTTTGTTAGAGCAGGTATTCCATTGACTGATGGTGCTATCACTCCGACAGACATTCTTCGTATCAAAGGGCCAACTGCAGTACAAGAGTATTTGGTTAACGAGATTCAGGAAGTATATCGTCTGCAAGGTGTGAAGATCAATGATAAACACATTGAAACTATCGTTCGTCAGATGATGCAGAAAGTTCAGATCATCGAAGCAGGTGATACTAACTTCCTACAAAATCAAGTGGTTGATAAATTGACTTTCCGTATGGAAAACGATGTTATCCTTGATAAGAAAGTAGTTGAAGATGCCGGTGACTCTGAAACTTTGAAGCCTGGTCAGATTATTACAGTAAGAAGACTTAGAGATGAGAATTCTAATTTGAAGCGCCGTGATATGAAACTGGTAGTAGTGCGTGATGCAATGGCTGCTGTTTCTACTCCAACACTTCAGGGTATTACTCAGGCATCTTTAGGTACAGAAAGTTTCATTTCTGCTGCATCATTCCAGGAAACTACAAAAGTACTGAGTGAAGCATCTATCAGAGGTAAAGCAGATTACTTACTAGGTCTGAAGGAAAACGTAATCGTAGGTCACTTGATCCCTGCAGGTACAGGTTTGAGAGATTACAATGAGATTATTGTTGGATCAAAAGACGAGTACGAAAATCTGGTAACTTCTAAAGAAGCTTTCCAACAAAGAAAAAAAGAGAAAGATCAAGTGATCTAATCTAAAAATAAAAGCTA
The DNA here is from genome assembly GCA_964572965.1 of uncultured Bifidobacteriaceae bacterium. GTDB lineage: Bacteria > Bacteroidota > Bacteroidia > Cytophagales > UBA9547 > CAZNHL01. The sequence continues at coordinate 53,963 of CAZNHL010000018.1, read as the reverse complement.
ATACTAAAGAAAGGGTTGAGGCGTCAGAACCTCAACCCTTGATTTTTGAAGATCATGGCAGACAAAAAGCATAACGAAGAGCAACCTGGTTCTCAGATTAACATCGAATTACCAGAAGACATTGCCGAAGGTACTTACTCTAATTTAGCTTTGATAGCTCACTCGAACAGTGAATTCTTTATAGATTTTATCCGTTTGATGCCGGGTTTACCTAAAGCAAAGGTAAAGTCAAGAATAATACTTTCTCCTGAGCATGCGAAAAGATTAATGGTTGCTTTGAAAGAAAATGTGGGTAGATATGAGGAAATGTTCGGTGAAATAAGACAAGTAACTGAAGAGCCAATATTCCCAATGAACTTCGGAGGAGCGGTTGGAGAAGCCTAAATCTCAGAAAATCAAATGAAATTTTGAAAAAAGTTTCGTTTTAGCTAAATTTGCAGTCCCAAAAAAAGAACACTTTAAATATTTTCCATAAATGCCTACAATACAGCAATTAGTAAGGAAAGGAAGAGAGACGTTGACTTTCAAATCGAAGTCACCAGCTCTTGATTCTTGCCCGCAAAGAAGAGGTGTATGTACAAGGGTTTATACCACTACGCCAAAGAAACCTAACTCTGCTATGAGAAAAGTAGCAAGGGTTAGATTGACAAACGGTAAAGAGGTTAACGCGTACATCCCTGGAGAAGGACACAACCTACAAGAGCACTCGATCGTGTTGATCAGAGGTGGTAGGGTTAAAGATTTACCTGGTGTGCGTTATCACATCGTTAGAGGTGCCCTTGACACTGCAGGTGTTAACGGTAGAAAACAAAGCCGCTCTAAGTATGGAGCTAAAAGACCTAAAGCTGGCGCTGCTCCTGCTCCAACTAAAGGTAAAGGCAAGAAATAATCATTTAAACAGGAGATTTAAGAAATGAGAAAAGCGAAACCACAGAAGAGATATCTTCTGCCTGATCCAAAGTTTAAAGATACTTTGGTGACGAAATTTGTAAACTTCCTTATGTATGAAGGAAAGAAGTCTGTAGCTTATAACGTATTCTACGATGCGATCGAATTAGTTGAGAAAAAAACTAATGAGAACGGTCTAGAAGTATGGAGAAGAGGCTTGAACAATGCTATGCCATCAGTTGAAGTAAAAAGTAGACGTGTTGGTGGTGCTAACTTCCAGGTTCCTACTGAAGTAAGACCTGAAAGAAAAACAACGCTTGGTATCAAGTGGTTGATTTCTTACGCTAGAAGACGTGGTGAAAAGTCGATGACTGAAAAGTTAGCGAATGAAATCATTGCTGCTTCTAAAGGTGAAGGTGCAGCTGTGAAGAAGAAAGACGATACTCACAGAATGGCAGAAGCAAACAAAGCATTCTCACATTTCAGATTTTAACAAATGGCTCGCGATCTTAAATTTACTAGAAATATTGGTATTGCTGCGCACATTGATGCCGGTAAAACTACCACTTCTGAACGTATCCTGTACTACGCGGGTGTAAACCACAAGTTAGGAGAGGTGCACGATGGTGGGGCTACTATGGACTGGATGGCGCAGGAGCAGGAGAGAGGTATTACTATTACTTCGGCTGCTACTACCGTTAACTGGAAATATAGAGGTGATAACTATCACGTTAACGTAATTGATACACCAGGGCACGTTGACTTTACCGTAGAGGTAAACCGTTCTTTACGTGTACTTGACGGATTGGTGTTCTTGTTTAGTGCTGTTGATGGTGTTGAACCTCAATCTGAAACTAACTGGAGACTTGCCAACAATTATAACGTTGCCAGAATTGGTTTCGTTAACAAAATGGACAGACAAGGTGCTGATTTCTTGAACGTGTGTAAGCAGGTAAAAGAAATGTTGGGCAGCAACGCTGTACCATTGCAGATTCCTATCGGTAGCGAAGATACTTTCAAAGGTGTGGTTGATTTGATCAACTTCAAAGGTATTCAGTGGAATGAACATGATAAAGGAATGACATTCACTGAAATTCCAATTCCTGACGATGTAATGGAAGATGCTACTTACTACAGAGAGCAATTGCTTGAAGCTGTAGCTGAGTACGACGATACATTAATGGAGAAGTATTTCGCAGATCCTAACTCTATTTCTGAGGATGAAATTTTGACTGCTCTTCGTAAGGCAGTAATTGATATGAAAATTGTTCCAATGACTTGTGGTTCATCTTTCAAAAATAAAGGTGTTCAGACAATGTTGGATTATGTAATGGCTCTTTTACCTTCGCCGTTAGATAAAAAGAACCTGGTAGCTACTGATCCGGATACAGAAGAGGAAGTGGTTATCAAAGCTTCTGAAGATGAGCCTTTTACTGCTTTGGCATTTAAGATTGCAACTGACCCATTTGTAGGCCGCCTTTGCTTCGTAAGAGCATATTCAGGTGTATTGGAGTCTGGCTCTTATGTGTACAACACGCGTTCAGGTTCAAAAGAGAGAATTTCTCGTATCTTCCAGATGCACGCTAATAAGCAGAACCAGATTGAAAGACTGTCTGCCGGTGATATTGGTGCGGTAGTAGGTTTCAAGGATATAAAAACGGGAGATACACTTTGCGATGAAAAACGTAAAGTTGTAATGGAATCAATGGTATTCCCTGATCCGGTTATCGGTTATGCAATTGAGCCTAAGAAACAGGCTGATGTTGATAAATTTACTAACGCAATCACTAAGTTGATCGAAGAAGATCCTACTTTGAAAGTTGAAACGGATCAGGAAACTGGCCAGACAATTTTAAGAGGTATGGGTGAATTGCACCTTGAAATTATCATTGATCGTATGAAGCGTGAGTTTAACGTTGAGATCAATCAGGGTGCTCCTCAGGTTGCTTACCGTGAGCGTTTCACTAAAAACTTCGAACACCGTGATGTTTACAAAAAGCTAACTGGAGGTCGTGGTAAATTCGGTGATATCGTATTTGAACTTGGACCACGGTCTGACGAAAAAGACGGTTTGGAATTTGTTAACGAAATCGTTGGTGGTGTTATTCCAAGAGAATTCATTCCTGCAATTCAAAAGGGTTTTGCTGAATCATTGAAAAATGGTGTATTGGCAGGTTTCCCAATTGATTCTGCAAGAGTTAGAATTTACCATGGGTCATTCCACGATGTCGATTCAGATGCATTGTCATTCGAATTGGCAGCACGTATGGGCTTCAAAGAAGCAGGTAAACAGTGCGGTCCTCAGTTGCTTGAACCAATCATGAACGTTGAGGTAGTAACTCCGGATGAATATACTGGTCCTGTTACTGGTGATTTGAACCGTAGAAGAGGTTTGATGAAAGGTATGGATGCTAAAATCGGTGCACAAATCATTAAAGCAGACGTTCCATTGTCTGAGTTGTTTGGTTATGTAACTGATTTGAGAACTATCACTTCAGGTAGAGCTTCAGCGTCATTGACGTTCTCTCACTATGAGCCGGTTCCAAATAACATGGCTGAAGCAATTGTTGCTAAAATTAAAGGTACTGCGAAAGCATAATATTCATAGACGATGAATCAAAAAATTAGAATTAAACTTAAGTCTTACGATCATAACTTGGTTGACAAGTCTTCAGAGAAGATTGTAAGAGCTGTTAAGGCAACAGGAGCAGTGGTAAACGGCCCTATTCCATTGCCAACTGAAAAGAAGATCTATACAGTTTTACGTTCACCACACGTGAACAAGAAAGCTAGAGAGCAGTTCCAACTTTGCACTTACAAGCGTTTGGTTGATATCTACTCTACTTCAACAAAAACTGTTGATGCATTGATGAAGCTTGAATTGCCAAGCGGCGTTGATGTAGAAATCAAAGTCTAGTTTCTATTTGTTTAGAAAGAAAAAGCTCCTCTAAAGGGGCTTTTTTTATTATCAGGATTTTGGGTTTTATTTATCAATGATTATTATCATTTCAGTGTGGTCTTCTTCGGTCAGTAAAATCTGAATTTGTATTTGGTTAGAAAACAAAGATGCCATTCCGTTCAGGATGCCTGTTAGTAATGAGACAGCCTCTTTTCTGTCTTGATAATAACTAATCTTATATTGTTGAGAATTGATCGAAGAAATTTCTAGTTTATTAAAATGAATACGGGGATAAACCAAGGCTAATTTTTGCTCCAATTTTGGGATGTTTAGAAGAAGTTGTTTGAATGAACTGCCGCCATCCATTAAAAGGATTCCCATTTCTTCTCTGCTTGTCTTTGTAATGAAATAATGACCAAATCGTTGTATTACCTGACTCACTTCTTGGTGAGTAATTAAACTCGTTGTTTGTGCTATAGAATAGCATAATTCTTCATGATAGGTATTATCACAGAAAAGAACCTTCTTATGGATACCGATTGTCTGGGAAACCTTTTGCCATATCATGACTCCATAGGTTTCTATAACATGCTTTTCTATAGCTTTGTTGATAATTCCATACATAAGCTTAGGGTTTATCTATTCAAATACGAGCAGGCATAAAAAAGGGTTGAACTTTACGTTCAACCCTTTTGACCATTGTTTTTAGGATCCTTAGAAACCGGTAGCGTAATAAGCCTTCTGTCCATTCGGATAAATTCCTTCAATAAGAACACCGCTGCCTTTCGCTTTCTCTATGACAGAAAGTATTTCTTCCTGAGTATTAACCGGATATTTGTCAATCTGAGTAATAATAAAACCTTCTTTGATACCGGCCTCCTTTAATTTACCGGAACCAAGCTTACTGATTTTAACACCACTGTTAATTTTTAGTTTTTGCTTTTCAGAACTAGTGGCAGGAGTTAAGCTCGCCCCTAATACTTCTTTTACAGAATCACCGCTTTTAACAATATTGGTGTTGCCGTTTTTATTTTTAAGCGTAATTGTTGTTGTTTTAATATCCCCTTTATGGAAATAAACTACCTTTACCTTATCGCCCGGATGATGCCTGCCAATATTTTCCTGCAACTCTGCCGAGGTGTTTGTAGGTTGGTCATTAATAGAAAAGATAACATCACCTTCCTGGAGTCCTCCATCTTTTGCCGCACTTCCTTCGTTGATACCAGCTATATAAACACCTTTAATTTCCTTCAGTCCTTTTTCTTTGGCAAGTTCTGCCGTTACGTCCTGGATATTTACACCTAATAAAGCTCTTTGGACTTCTCCGTATTGCATCAGGTCATTAACGACCTTCTTAACGATATTTACCGGAACGGCGAACGAATAACCTGCATAGGAACCCGTCGGAGTGGCAATCGCACTGTTAATGCCTACCAGTTCACCCTTGAGATTAACTAATGCACCACCACTGTTTCCCGGGTTTACGGCAGCATCTGTTTGTATGAATGACTCAATAGCCATTCTTTCTTTAGAACGAAGAATATTGATGTTTCTCGCTTTTGCACTTACAATACCTGCCGTTACAGTTGAGGTAAGGTCAAAAGGGTTACCAACAGCTAAAACCCATTCTCCTACGCGTACTGCATCAGAGTTACCATATTGAACAAATGCCAAGCCTTTTTCCTCGATTTTAAGAACTGCTAAGTCAGTAGTTGGATCCTTGCCTATCAACTTAGCTTCAAAGCTTCTTTTATCATCTAATACAACTTTAATCTTATCTGCATTTTCGATGACATGGTTATTTGTGACAATATAACCGTCCTCTGACAAAATGACACCTGAGCCTGAGGCTTCCTGTGGGCCTTGCTGTTGTTGAGGGAAATCATCTCCAAAGAACTGACGCAGAAAAGGGTCATTTAAAGGAGTATTTCTTCCGTTAACAGTAGACTTTGCTTCATAAAAAGTTTTGATGTGTACAACAGCAGGTCTTACCTGATCTGCTGCATGAATAAAGTTCATACCTTCAGGAACTATAAAAGAGCCGGTATCGCTATTATAATTAGACAACCAGTATTGCTGCTTTTGTTCCATTGTTTGATAATAGGGTTCACTAAAGAATAATTTGTATCCCCCCATTGCCACACCGCCCCCAAGTAGGGCAGATGCTGCAATCCCAATCATAAATTTTCTGTTCGAGATCATGCTTTTTGTTTTTTGAGTTAACGTATTCTGACGTATAAAATTTTAGAATATGGCAGATTTTATATGTCTACAGTGTTTAAGCAAAATAAATACCAAAAATATATCCTTTGAGATTCTAATGTTAGTTGTTATATATCAGCAGTTTACTTTGGTCTTAATAAATTGAGGGTAACTTTTTGTGAAAAAAATCAAACTATTTTGGGAGGAGTCCTTGCGTCGTATAGTAAATCGTCTTACCTTTGCACAACTAAATCAAACTCCTCCTTAGCTCAGCTGGTTAGAGCACATGACTGTTAATCATGGGGTCCTTGGTTCGAGCCCAAGAGGGGGAGCAATTTGAAAGAATAAAATCCCGAGTAAAATCGGGATTTTTTGTCTCTAATACGCACAGGAAAATCCTGAGAGACCATAGGCCAAGACAGCGTCACTATCGCCCACTGATAGGATTGCATTTGGTAAGCCCACAGAAAAAAAGAAATATCAATTTATTTGATAATCTTCTGTTGAAAAATTTTGCGTATTTGAATTGAATCTGTATCTTTGCAGTCCGTTTTTAAAATGGGTTGTTGGGATTATTTGTATCTTAACAGTTTTACACTTAATACTGGAGTAAAATGTCTGGAATTATTGGCAAAAAATTAGGCATGACCAGTGTCTATAACGAGGAAGACGGAAGAGTTATTCCTGTTACGCTGGTTGAAGCCGGACCTTGTGTAGTAACACAGGTGAAGACTGAAGCTAACGATGGTTACGCATCTGTGCAGTTGGGATTCGGTAATAAGAAGGAGAAGAGAACTTCTGCTGCTTTGGCCGGTCACTTTGCAAA
>CAZNHL010000018.1:29099-47138 GCA_964572965.1 uncultured Bifidobacteriaceae bacterium | reverse complement strand
AAAACTACTCCTAAAGCGAAGCTTGTAGAGTTCAAAACTTTCGAAAGAGCTGTAGCATTGGGCGAAGTTGTAACAATCGCTGAGTTTGAAGAAGGCGACTATGTTGACGCTATCGGTACTTCAAAAGGTAAAGGTTTTCAAGGTGTTGTAAAAAGACACAACTTTAGCGGGGTTGGTGGCCAGACTCACGGTCAGCACAACAGACAAAGACACGCTGGTTCTATCGGTGCTTGTTCTTTCCCTGCAAGAGTATTTAAAGGAACTCGTATGGCAGGCCGTATGGGTAACGACAGAGTAAAAGTTCAGAACCTGAGAGTGGTTAAATTGATGCCAGAAAAGAATTTGATTCTGGTAAGCGGTTCAATCCCGGGAGCTATCAATTCTTACGTTGTATTGGAAAAGTAATATGGAACTTTCAGTAATAAACATCAACGGTAAAGAATCAGGCAAAAAAGTAAAATTGTCTGAAGAGATTTACGCAGGAGAACCTAATGATCACGCTATTTATTTAGATGTGAAACAGTATCTGGCTAACCAGAGACAGGGAACTCACAAGTCAAAAGAAAGAAACGAAGTTGCTGGTTCTACCAAGAAGATTAAAAAGCAAAAAGGTACGGGTGGTGCTCGTGCTGGTGCTATTACTTCTCCGGTATTTGTCGGTGGTGGTAGAGTTTTTGGACCTCGTCCAAGAAACTACAGTTTCAAGCTAAACAAGAAAGTAAAACAATTAGCAAGAAAGTCAGCATTGGCTTACAAAGCTAAAGAGAACAACCTGGTTGTTTTGGAAGATTTTACTTTTGCAACACCAAAAACTAAGCAGTATGTAGATTTGTTGAATAATACATCTCTTGCAAACAGCAAAACATTGGTAGTGCTTGGTGATGCAAATGACAATATCTTCTTGTCTAGCAGAAACCTTAAAAACTCTAAAGTTGTGAAAGCAGCTGATCTTAATACATATGATGTATTGAAGGCAGAAAAGCTTGTTCTTCTTGTGAGTGCAGTTGAAAAAATTGAAGGAATTTTAAGCTAAGATACAATGAGCATCCTGAAAAAGCCTTTAGTAACTGAGAAGATTACTTCTCAAAACGAAAAAGGAGTATTTGGTTTCATTGTTGACAGAAATGCCAACAAGGTTGAGATCAAGAAGGCAGTTGAAAAAGCCTACGGTGTTAACGTAGAAGAAGTTAGAACGATGAACTATGCTGGAAAAGCTAAGTCTAGATTTACAAAATCTGGTGTTCTTTCTGGTAAGACAAATAACTTCAAAAAAGCGATCATTCAGTTAGCTGAAGGTGAAGTTATCGATTTCTACAGTGGTATTTAATTAGACTTTCTTTGTAATAATGGCTATTAAGAAATTAAAACCAACGTCACCGGGACAGAGATTCAGAGTTGCACCAACTTTCGAGGAGGTAACAACAAACACACCTGAAAAATCTCTTGTGGTTTCTTTGAAGAAATCCGGCGGTAGAAACAACGATGGTAAAATGACGATGCGCTACATTGGCGGTGGTCATAAACAACAATACAGAATTATTGATTTCAAAAGAAACAAAGCAGGAGTTCCTGCTACTGTGAAGTCAATTGAGTATGATCCGAACAGAACTGCACGTATTGCTTTGCTATATTATGCAGATGGTGAAAAAAGATATATTCTTGCACCAAATGGTGTTCAGGTAGGACAAGTACTATTATCAGAACAGGTTCTGCTCCTGAAGTAGGTAACTCACTTCCTTTAGGAGAAATTCCTTTGGGTTCTGTTATCCACAACATTGAGTTAAAGCCTGGTAAAGGCGGAGCTCTTGCTAGATCTGCTGGTACTTATGCTCAGTTGGTTGGCCGTGATGAGAAATATGCTACTATCAAATTGCCTTCTGGTGAAATGAGGTTAGTATTAACTACTTGCACTGCAACTATCGGAGTTGTATCAAATGCTGACCATATGAACACTTTCGATGGTAAAGCAGGTAGAAACAGATGGAGAGGTATTAGACCAAGAGTTAGAGGTGTTGCTATGAACCCTGTCGATCACCCAATGGGTGGTGGTGAAGGTCGTTCATCAGGTGGTCACCCTAGATCTAGAAATGGTTTATACACTAAAGGTAAGAAAACCAGAAGTGTTAATAAATATTCTGATAATTTAATCATTTCCAAAAGGAAGAAATAGATGGCACGTTCTCTAAAAAAAGGTCCATATATCGATTATAGACTTGACAATAAAGTTCAAGCTATGAATGATTCCGCGAAGAAAACAGTAATCAAGACTTGGTCTAGAAGATCAATGATCTCTCCGGATTTCGTAGGAAATACTTTTGCAGTACACAATGGAAATAAATTTATTCCAGTGTTTGTGACTGAAAACATGGTAGGTCATAAGTTGGGTGAATTTTCTCCAACCAGAAACTTCAGAGGTCACGTAGCTAAAAAAGATAAAGGCAGATAATTGATATGGAAGCCGTAGCAAAATTAAATAACGTACCTACCTCACCTAGAAAGATGAGATTGGTTGCTGATCTTGTAAGAGGTCAGAAAGTAGACAAAGCCTTGAGCATTCTAAAGTTTGACTCTAAGCAAGGTTCTGCTAAAATTGAAAAGTTGTTGCTTTCAGCTATTTCTAACTGGCAACAGAAGAATAGCGATGCTGATATCGATTCAGCTGACCTGGTTGTAAAAGCTATTTTCGTAGATAGCGGTCGTATCCTTAAAAGATTAAGACCTGCTCCTCAAGGTAGAGCGCACAGGATCAGAAAGAGATCAAACCACATTACTTTGGTTGTTGATTCTTTCGTTCCAAAGGAAACTAAAGCTACTAAGAACTCTTAAATAATAGATAAATGGGACAGAAAGTTAACCCCGTTGGTTTTAGACTTGGTATTGTAAGAGGTTGGGACTCTAATTGGTTTGGAGGTAAAACTTTTGCAAGCAAACTTATCGAAGACGAAAAGATAAGAAAGTATATCGCTGCCCGTATCCCAAAAGGTGGTATTGCTAAAGTTGTTATTGAGAGAACTCTTAAACGCATCACTTTAACTATCAATACTGCTCGCCCAGGTGTAGTTATCGGTAAAGGCGGTGGCGAAGTTGATAAGATTAAAGAAGAGTTGAAGAAACTTACAAACAAAGATGTTCAAATTAATATCTTTGAAATTAAGCGCCCTGAACTGGATGCTAAATTGGTAGGTGAGTCAATCGCTCAGCAATTGGAAGGTCGTATTTCTTACCGTCGTGCTATGAAGCAGTCAATTGCTGGTAGTATGAGAGTAGGTGCTCAAGGGATCAAGATTAAATTATCTGGTCGTTTGGGTGGTGCTGAGATGGCAAGAACAGATCAGTACAAAGAAGGTCGTATTCCATTGCACACATTGAGAGCTGATATTGATTATGCAATCTCTGAAGCGCAAACTGTTTACGGTAAAATCGGTATCAAAGTATGGATCTTCAAAGGTGAAGTTTTCGGTAAAAGAGATCTTTCTCCAAATGTAGGTCAGACGTCTAACGAAGCTAGTTCAGGTTCTTCTAATAACAATAATAAGAAGTCTGACGATCGCGGAAGAAGAAATAAAAGAAGATAATTTGTTCAAAATATATTGATCTCAAAAAGGTCATATAAATATCGGATTGTATGTTACAACCAAAAAGAACACTATACAGAAAGCAACAGAAGGGTAGAAATAGAGGCATTGCCACTAGAGGTTTTTCTATCTCTTTCGGTGAGTATGCAATCAAAACCTTAGAGACTGGCTTTATCACAAGCCGTCAGATTGAAGCAGCTCGTGTTGCTCTTTCAAGAGGTATGAAGCGTGAAGGTCAGTTATGGATTCGTATTTTCCCTGACAAACCAATAACGAAAAAACCTGCAGAGGTTCGTATGGGTAAAGGTAAAGGTGCTCCTGAATATTGGGTAGCTCCGATTAAACCAGGTACTATCTTGTTTGAAGCAAGTGGTGTTGATACAGCAACAGCACAAGAAGCTTTGAGATTGGCTGCCCAAAAACTTCCTGTAAGAACAAAGTTTGTAGTACGTAGAGATAAAGCATTAGTATAATGAAAACTACTGAAATTAAATCGCTTTCTACTGCTGAGTTGTCAGCAAAAATTGCTGCTGAAAAGGAAGTGTTGGCTAAATTGAAGTTTGCGAACTCAATTTCTCCAATCGAAAATCCAATGAAAATCAGACAAACAAGAAAGCTTGTTGCCCAGTTGAGCACTGAACTGGCTGCTAGATAATATCTTGAAATTTAAGAAGATGGAAAGAAATCTTAGAAAAGAAAGAACAGGCAAGGTTGTTAGTAATAAAATGGACAAAACTGTTGCTGTTGCTGTTGAGCGTAAAGTGAAACACGGCATGTACGGAAAGTTCATGAAACAAACTAAGAAATTCCTTGCTCACGATGAGACTAACCAATGTGGTATTGGTGACCTTGTGAAAATTTCTGAAACCAGACCTCTTAGCAAGAGCAAGCGCTGGAGATTAGTTGAAATTATTGAAAAAGCGAAATAATTATGATACAGCAAGAGTCAAGATTGACCGTTGCAGACAATAGCGGCGCAAAAGAGGTACTTGTTATTCGCGTGCTTGGTGGTACAAGAAGAAAATATGCTTCTGTAGGAGATAAAATTGTTGTGACTGTAAAGTCAGCAGTTTCTTCAGGAAACGTAAAAAAAGGTACTGTATCCAAAGCTGTTGTCGTTAGGACAAAAAAAGAAATTAAGAGAAAAGACGGATCGTATATCAGATTCCAGGATAACGCTGCGGTATTGTTAAACAATAACGATGAGCCTAAAGGAACACGTATCTTTGGTCCGGTAGCACGTGAATTGCGTGAAAAGCAATTCATGAAGATTGTTTCACTAGCACCAGAAGTACTGTAAATCATGGCGAATAAATTTCACATCAAAACTGGCGATACTGTTAAAGTAATTGCTGGTGACGATAAAGGTAAAACAGGTTCTGTTTTGTCAATCGTAACTGATAAGAACAAAGCAATCGTTGAGGGTCTGAACATAGTTTCAAGACATACTAAACCAAGTGCTGCTAATCCAAACGGCGGTATTATTAAGAAAGAAGCTCCTATTCATATCAGCAATCTTGCATTGCTTGTTAATGGAGAAGTAACCAAAGTTGGCAGAAAGGCTGACGCGGCAGGTAAGCTTCAGAGAATTTCTAAGAAAACCAAAGCTGTAATTAAATAATGGCTAATCCTAGATTAAAAGATATTTATCTGAAAAACGTTGTGCCTGTATTACAGGAGAAGTTTCAGTATAAATCAACGATGGAGGTTCCAAAGATTGTTAAAATTTCTTTGAACAAAGGTATCGGTATAGCAGTAGCTGATAAGAAGCTAGTTGACGTAGGTGTTGATGAATTGACAACTATCACCGGTCAAAAGGCAGTAGCTACTAAGTCTAAGAAGGCAATCTCTAACTTCAAGTTGAGAGAAGATATGCCAATCGGTGCCAGAGTAACGTTGAGAGGCGAGAAGATGTATGAATTCATGGATCGTCTTATGACTGTTGCACTTCCACGTGTAAGAGATTTTAAAGGTATCAATGAGAAAGGTTTTGACGGTCGCGGTAATTACACTTTAGGTGTAAAAGAGCAGATCATCTTCCCTGAGATCTCAATCGATAAAGTAAGCAGAATTTCTGGTATGGACATTACTTTTGTCACTACTGCTAAGACTGACGAAGAGAGTTATGAATTATTGAAAGCATTCGGACTTCCGTTCGCTAATATCAAGAAATAGTTATGGCTAAAGAATCCGCAAAAGCTAGAGAACTTAAAAGGCAAAAATTAGTTGCCAAATATGCTGCTAAAAGGGCTGCTTTGAAAGAAGCCGGCGATTACGCTGCCCTTGATAAGCTTCCTAAGGATGCTTCACCGGTTAGATTACACAACCGTTGTAAGTTGACTGGCAGACCAAAAGGTTACATGAAACAGTTTGGTATCTGTCGTGTTACATTCAGAGAAATGGCATTAGCCGGTAAGATTCCTGGAGTAACTAAGGCAAGCTGGTAAAATATTTTCTCATAGAGTAATATTATATCAAAATATTTTCTACCTTTGCAGCCCGATTAATTAGTCGGGCTTGCTTTAAATTTATCAACAATGACTGATCCAATAGCAGATTACCTTACAAGGTTGAGGAATGCTTCTAAAGCTCATCACAGAGTGGTTGAAGTACCTGCTTCGAATCTTAAAAAGGATTTGACTAAGATCCTTTATGACAAAGGCTATATTCAGAGCTATAAATTTGAGAAGGAAGAAGGTGATCCTCAAGGTGTTATTAAGGTAGCACTAAGATATTCAGCGACTTCTAAAAAACCTGGATTTATTGCTTTAGAAAGAATTTCAAAGCCTGGTTTGAGAAAGTACGTAAGTGCTGAGAATCTACCAAGAGTATTAAATGGTTTGGGCATCGCCGTGATCTCAACATCTAAAGGTCTTATGACTGACAAAGATGCAAGAGTAAACAATATCGGTGGCGAAGTTCTTTGTTACGTTTATTAAAAAAATAGTTCCATGTCCAGAATTGGAAAAAAACCTATTCAGCTGCCTGCAAAAGTTGAGGTATCTGTTGGAGCTCACAACCTAGTTACGGTTAAAGGCCCAAAAGGTACATTAACACAAGCTGTAGATCCGGATATCAGTATATCTGTTGAAGAAGGCCAGGTAGTAGTATCAAGACCAACTGAGCAAAAAAGACATAGAGCCCTACATGGCCTTTATAGATCTTTATTAAGCAATATGGTTGTTGGTGTTAGTGAAGGATTCAAGTCTCAGTTAGAACTTGTGGGTGTTGGTTACAAAGCAACAACTCAAGGTCAGGTTCTAGAATTGAGCTTAGGTTATTCTCACAACATTATGATGGTTTTGCCTCAAGAAGTAGCTGTGAAAGCAGAAACAGAAAAAGGTAAAAACCCAATTGTAACTCTAGAATCAAACGACAAGCAGTTGATCGGTCAGGTTTCGGCTAAAATCAGATCATTGCGTAAGATTGAACCTTACAAAGGTAAAGGTATCAGATTCGTGGGTGAGGTAATTAGAAGAAAAGCTGGTAAGACATCTGCTAAGTAATCATAGATATGGCGGTTAATAAAACTCAAAGAAGGCAAAAGATCAAAAACAGAGTCAGAGGTAAAGTAAGCGGTTCTGCTTCAAGACCAAGACTTGCTGTTTTCAGAAGTAATTCTGGCATATTCGCTCAGTTGATCGATGATCTTGCCGGTAAAACCCTTGCTAGCGCTTCTTCAGTTGAACTGAAGAACGAAAAAGGTACTAAAGTGGAAATTTCGAACACTGTAGGAAAGAAATTAGCTGAAAAAGCATTAGCTGGCGGCATTTCTGAAGTAGTATTCGATAGAGGTGGTTTCCTTTATCATGGTAGAATCAAAGCTTTGGCTGACGGTGCCAGAGAAGGAGGCCTTAAATTCTAAGAACTTATGTCACAATCGAATATTAGATCAGTAAAAGCTAGTGAGCTTGATCTGAAAGATAAAGTTGTAGCAATCAATCGTGTTGCTAAAGTTGTGAAAGGTGGTAGAAGATTCAGTTTTTCTGCAATCGTAGTAGTTGGTGATGGAAAAGGCGTTGTAGGCTATGGTCTGGGCAAAGCTAATGAAGTTACTGACGCGATCACAAAAGCGATCGATGATGCTAAAAAGAACTTGATTAAAGTTCCTATCTTTAAGGGTACTGTTCCTCACGATATGTTAGGAAAATACTCAGGAGGTTTTGTACTTTTGAAGCCTGCTGCTCCTGGTACCGGTGTTATCGCTGGTGGTGCGATGCGTGCAGTATTGGAAAGTGCTGGTGTTAAAGACGTTTTGGCTAAGTCAAAAGGTTCATCAAACCCTCACAACGTAGTTAAAGCAACTTTCGATGCTTTGTTGAAAATGAGAGACCCTTATACAATCAGCAAGCAACGTGGTGTAGCTCTTTCTAAAGTTTTTAACGGATAAGGAAATGGCAAAAGTTAAGATTACTCAAAAAAGAGGTGTCATTGACAGACCACAAGATCAAAAAGCTACTATTAAAGCTTTAGGATTAGGTTCTATCAATAAATCTGTAGAAGTAGAGTTTACTCCACAGATTGAAGGCATGGTAAAGAAAGTTGGTCATTTGGTTGAAGTAACAACGATATAATTATGAACTTAAGTTCTTTAAAACCTGCTACAGGTTCTGTAAAAAACGGTAGAAGAATAGGTCGTGGTGTTGGTTCCGGAAGTGGTAAAACTGCCGGAAGAGGACATAAAGGTGCTAAATCAAGATCAGGTTACTCTAAGAAAGCTGGTTTTGAAGGTGGTCAGATGCCTCTTCAAAGACGTCTGCCTAAATTTGGTTTCAACAACATTAACAGAGTTGAATACAAAGGCATTAACCTTGACACTATTCAGTCTTTAGTAGAAAAAACTGGTGTTTCTAAAGTAGACTTCCAAGTCCTGAGAGACAACGGTCTTGCATCTAAAAATGATTTGATAAAAATCTTAGGTAGAGGCGAGCTTAAAGCTAAAGTAGAATTGAACGCTCACGCGTTTACATTAGCAGCTAAAGAAGCTGTTGAAAAAGCAGGTGGTTCTGTAGCTGTTATCTAATATGAATAACTTCATCAAGACTATAAAAAACATTTGGGCTATTGAGGATCTACGTTTTAGAATTCTCAATACCCTGGGTTTTTTATTGATTTTTAGACTAGGGTCTTACATCGTTTTACCTGGTGTCGATCCTACACATCCAAGCTTTGCCGGAAGAGATCTTAGCGGGATATTTGGTTTGTTAGATACTTTCCTTGGAGGGGCTTTTAGTAAAGCTTCAATCTTTGGCTTAGGTATCATGCCTTATATTTCAGCTTCTATCGTTTTACAACTTTTGACTGTGGCAGTGCCATATTTCCAGAAGTTGCAAAAAGAAGGTGAATCAGGAAGAAAGAAAATTAATCAGATGACACGTGTTCTGACTATTCTTATTACGATAGGTCAGGCAGGTGCTTATGTTGCTGCCACAATTCCGGCAGAATCTATCGTTCCTGGTATCGACAGAACTTTCTTCTCTATTTCTTCTGTAATGATTCTTACTGCAGGTACAGTTTTCTGTATGTGGTTAGGTGAGAAGATCACGGAGAAAGGCATAGGAAATGGTATTTCTATGTTAATTATGATAGGTATTGTTTCTCGTTTCCCTGCAGCTATTATTTCAGAAGCAGCCAACAGAGGAGTTAATGGAGCCTTCATCTTTATCATTGAAATCGTGGCATTGTTCTTTGTAATTATGGGAGTAGTAATGCTTACCCAGGCTACAAGAAGAATTCCTGTTCAATATGCAAAACAGGTTGTTGGTAATAAAGTTTATGGTGGACAAAGACAATATATTCCCTTGAAGCTTAATAGCTCTGGTGTAATGCCGATTATCTTTGCACAATCATTAATGTTTTTACCTGCTATGGTTGCATCAGCTTGGGCTGATTCATCAGATATGGCATCTTATATTGGAGCAACTTTCTCAGATTTTACGTCTTGGCAATATAATGCGGTATTCAGTTTCTTGATCGTTGTGTTTACTTATTTCTATACAGCAATTGCTGTAGATCCGAATAGTATTTCAAACGACTTAAAGCGGAATAACGGCTTTATACCTGGTATTAAACCAGGTCAGGCTACTGCAGACTATATTGATACTGTTATTTCAAGAATTACTTTGCCAGGTGCAATTTACCTTTGTTTGGTTGCTGTGTTGCCTTCTTTGGCTGCAGCAGTTAACATCACAAGAGAATTCGCTGTATTCTATGGTGGTACGTCTCTTCTGATTATGGTAGGGGTTGTACTTGATACACTTCAGCAAATTGACAGCTACCTTCTTTTGAAACATTATGAAGGTATGATGAAAGTTGGTCGTGTAAAAGGCAGAGCTGAAGATGTGGCTATTGTTTAGGTAATGGTCTATTATAAGTCTGACGAGCAAATTGAATTAATAAAGATCAGTGGTGATCTTTTGGGTAGAACTCACGCTGAAGTAGCAAAACTAATTAAGCCGGGAATTACCACTCAGGAACTTGATAACAGAGCTTTTGAGTTTATAAATGATCATAAGGGTATACCTTCTTTTAAAGGATATAATGGGTTTCCTGCTACTTTGTGTGTTTCTGTAAACGAACAGGTAGTTCACGGGTTTCCAAGTAAATATGTTTTAAAAGAGGGTGATATTGTCTCTATAGATTGTGGCGTTAAGCTGAACGGTTTACATAGTGACAGTGCTTACACTCACCCGGTAGGAAATGTACCAGAAGAAGTTTCTCTCTTCTTAAAGAGAACGAAAGAGTCTTTATACAAGGCAATTGACGTCGCTTTACAAGGAAACAGAATTGGAGATATAGGTTTTGCAGTGCAGTCTTATGTTGAGGATTTTGGTTACTCAGTAGTTAGAGAACTTGTCGGACATGGCATTGGAGAGAATCTTCATGAAGGTCCGGAAGTACCGAATTATGGAAAGAGAGGAAAAGGTCTTAAATTGCAAGATGGTTTGGTAATTGCGATAGAACCAATGGTTAACATGGGTAAACGCAATGTTCTTCAAGAGAAGGATGGCTGGACAATCAGAACAGTGGATAGAAAGTATTCAGCTCATTTTGAGCATACAGTAGCAATACGTAAAGGGAAACCGGAAGTATTAACTACATTTGACTACATAGAACAAGTGATTAAGTAAATATGTCTAAACAGTCATCAATAGAGCAGGATGGAGTAATATTGGAAGCGTTATCCAATGCCATGTTCAGAGTTTCTTTAGAAAATGGACATCAGGTTATCGCTCATATTTCTGGTAAAATGCGAATGAATTACATTAAAATTTTACCAGGAGACAAGATCCGTTTAGAGATGTCTCCATACGACTTGAGTAAAGGTAGAATAGTTTACAGGTATAAATAATACAGGCGATGAAAGTTAGAGCATCCATTAAAAAGAGAAGTGCAGACTGTAAAATAATCAGAAGAAAAGGTAAGCTGTACGTGATCAACAAGAAGAATCCTAGGTACAAACAAAGACAAGGTTAATATACTATTATGGCAAGAGTTTCAGGAGTTGATATTCCCGATAATAAGAGAGGCGAGATTGCTTTGACTTATATTTACGGTATTGGCCGCAGATCTGCTCAAGCAGTTTTGGCAAAAGCTGGAGTTAGCTTAGATAAAAAAGTTAAAGAATGGAATGACACAGAGTCTCAAGCCATTCGTAACATTATCGCTGCGGAGATCAAGACAGAAGGTGTACTTAAGTCTGAAGTGCAACTTAACATTAAGCGTCTGATGGATATCGGTTGCTATAGAGGTTTGAGACATCGTAAAGGTTTACCTGTACGTGGTCAGCATACTAAAAACAATGCGCGTACTCGTAAAGGGAAGCGTAAGACTGTGGCTAATAAGAAAAAAGCTACTAAATAGTAACTGATATATTATAATATCTTACCATAATGGCACAAAAAAGAAAAGATAAAGCAAAAAAGAGAGTAGTAGTTGTTGAACCTGTAGGACAGGTTCACATTAAAGCCTCTTTCAACAATATTATTATCTCTATAACTAATTCTACTGGACAAGTAATCTCTTGGGGTTCTGCAGGTAAAATGGGTTTCAGAGGTTCTAAAAAGAACACTCCATACGCTGCACAAACTGCAGCTCAGTCAGCAGCTCAGGTTGCTTACGATGCAGGTATGAGAAAAGCTGAAGTATTTGTGAAAGGTCCTGGTTCAGGACGTGAATCTGCTATCAGAACAATCCAACAATCAGGTATAGAAGTGACTCTTATCAAAGACATCACTCCATTACCACACAATGGTTGCAGACCTCCAAAAAGAAGAAGAGTTTAATAAAAAAATATAAGGTGTTTCTGAAAAGGAACACCTTATAAAACTTTATACAGTATAATGGCTAGATATACAGGCCCTAAGGCTAAAATTTCAAGAAGATTCGGAGAAGCTATTCTTGGAGGAGCAAAAGCTCTTCAAAGAAAAAGCTATGGTCCGGGTATGCACGGTAAAGGCAGAAAAAGAAAGCAATCTGAATATGCAATTCAGTTAACTGAAAAGCAGAAAGCAAAATACACTTATGGTGTTTTAGAGCGTCAGTTCTCTAATACTTTCCAAAAAGCTGCTAAAAAAGACGGTATCAAAGGTTTGAACCTTTTACGTTTGTTGGAAGCAAGATTGGATAATACTGTGTATAGATTAGGTATTGCACCTTCACGCAGAGCTGCAAGACAATTGGTTTTGCATAAACACATCCTTGTTAACGGAGAACTAGTTAACATTCCTTCATTCACAGTAAAAACAGGAGATCTGGTTTCTGTTAGGGAAAAATCAAAAACACTTGAAACTATTGTTGAAAGTGTATCTTTGAGAAGTGCTAAGAAATACGCTTGGTTAGAATTCGATGCAGCTGCATTGACTGGCAAAGTGATAGCACAACCAGAAAGAGATCAAATCCCAGAGAACATTAACGAGCAGTTGATCGTCGAATTGTACTCTAAGTAATCCTTGGTTTTACCTTAAAATTACGTTATATGTCAATTTTAGCATTTCAAATGCCTGATAAGGTGGTAATGGACAAAGCAGATGATTTTGTTGGTCTGTTTGAATTCAAGCCGCTTGAAAGAGGTTACGGTGTTACGATTGGTAACGCTTTGAGAAGAATTCTTCTTTCTTCTTTAGAAGGTTATGCAATCACGAGCATCAAAATCCCTGGAGTATTGCATGAGTTTTCAGCAGTGCAGGGTGTAGTTGAAGATGTATGTGAAATAATCTTGAACCTAAAGCAAGTTAGATTCAAGAAAGTCTCAGATGCAATTGACAATAAAATCGTTGTCTCTTTGAAAGGTAAGAATGTTTTCAAAGCAGGTGATATTAATAATTTTACTCAGAGCTTCCAGATTTTGAATCCTGAGCATATTATTTGCCACTTGGATGAAAGCATCAATTTCGATATTGAGTTAACAATTGAGAAAGGCCGTGGTTATGTTCCTGCTGAAGAGAACAGACCAGCAGAACAAATCTTCGGATTGTTGCCTATCGACGCGATCTTTACACCAATCAAAAATGTAAAGTTCCATATCGAGAATACTCGTGTTGAACAAAAAACAGATTACGAGAAATTAGTAATTGAAATTGAATCTGACGGATCTATCCATCCTGAAGATGCTTTGAAAGGTGCAGCGAATATCCTTATTCAGCACTTCATGTTGTTCTCTGATCAAACGATGACTTTCGAGAAGTCTAAGCCAGAAGAAGAGCAGGTAGTAGATGAGGAAATCCTTCATATGCGCAAGTTGTTGAAAACTCCGTTGGCTGATTTAGATCTTTCTGTAAGAGCTTACAATTGCTTGAAAGCTGCTGATGTTAAGACCTTAGGTGATTTAGCTTCTTTAGAAGTGTCTGACATGATGAAATTCAGAAACTTTGGTAAGAAGTCTTTGACGGAACTTGAGCAGCTTATGGCTGATAAGAACCTTACCTTCGGTATGGACTTGGGTAAATACAAGCTAGACGAAGAATAATATTTAATAAATATTTGAGCGGATGCAATTTAATTGTTAAATTTGCATCCGCTTTTTTCACAGAAAGAAATCATGAGACACGGTAAAACTAATAACCATTTAGGTAGAGAGACTTCGCACAGAAGGGCGCTGCTTGCTAACCTAGCTTCTTCATTAGTTCTTAATAAAAGAATTACTACTACGGTAGCAAAAGCTAAAGCATTGAGAAAATATGTTGAGCCTTTGTTGACTAAGTCAAAAAACGATACAACTCACACAAGAAGAACTGTATTCTCTTACCTTCAGAACAAAGAAGTTGTAAAAGAACTTTTCGGACCTGTAGCTGAGAAAATTGCAACTAGACCTGGTGGATACACCAGAATCATTAAGTTGGGTAACAGACAAGGTGATAACGCGGATATCGCGTTGATCGAATTGGTTGATTTCAACGAAATCTACGTTACTGAATCTGCTGCTAAGAAAGCTCCTGCTAAGAAAAGCAGAAGAGCAGGTGGCGCTAAAAAAGCTGCTCCTGCTGCTGAAGCTTCTTCTGAAGCACCTGCAGCTGAATCTGCTGAGTAATTAATACCTGAAAAGGTTTTATATAGAAAACCTTCACTTTAATTAGTGAAGGTTTTTTTGTGCCTTATAACATAGCTTACATGATTGTCAAGTTTGGAGTAAAAGAGAAAACCCTCCAAGAGTTTTGAACTCATGAAGGGTTTATATAAATAAAAAATCCCGCCTTGTAAGCGGGATTTTTTATTTATGCGATTTGTGCGTCAAGCTTTTTAGCTAAAGCCGCTTTCGGAACAGCTCCGATTTGTTTGTCAACAATCTCGCCATTTTTAAATACTAATAACGTTGGTATACTTCTGATGCCAAATTTTGCGGAAGCTTGTGGGTTAAGATCCACATTTACTTTACCTATGATTGCTTTTCCCTCATAATCAGCAGCCAGTTCTTCAACTAATGGACCTATCATTTTACATGGTCCGCACCATTCAGCCCAAAAGTCTACTAATACCGGTTTATCTGAAGCAATAATTTGCTCGAAATTTGCATCTGTTATTTCTAGTGCCTTACCCATACAATTTGAGTTTAAACGTCTATGTTGATTTATTCAAAGTTAACCTTTTTCATATTTAATTCGTTCCCCTTTTTCTAAAATTATTCCTTTAGTAAAGTTTGTAAGAAATGCCATCTATCAGTTCCAATTCTTTCATTAATTGATTGTCAGGAGCTACTTTCACTTTCATGGAAGTCATTTCCAAACTCATTTTTTCAGCTTCATCAAAAACGCTCACTTTCACAGTACAATGGCCTGGGTATTTAGATAACAGGCTGTCTAGGGAACTGATTGTATCTTGTTGTAAGGCAGGTAGATTGATGTTTACATGAAGGCCTTTAGTATTCTTGTCACGGATTTCGCTTAATAGCGACATCTGTAATGGTTTAAACTCTAACTGGTCTTCAGATTTCCATTTTCCCTGAATTTTGCCTTTTATATAGAGGAAGTTTCCTGCTGCCAGATAGGGGGCAAATTTGATATAATCATTGCTGAAAAGCATAATGTCTATACTTCCGGAATAATCTTCCAATGTTACAATGGCCCAGTTGTCTCCTTTGGCATTTTTTCTGATGTTGACCATAGAAAGAATACCTCCAACTTTCACTTCCTGATTTTTATACTTCTCAGATAAAATCTGATCCATTCCACAGGTACAGAAAGTGTTTAACTCCCATTTATACATATCCAATGGGTGACCGGATAAGTAAAGTCCAACGACATCTTTCTCGATACGAAGACGGGTAAGGTCATCCCAAGGGTCACATTCCGGAATATTAGGAGTAGGGATTCTGGTGTCTTCTGAATTAGCCCCAAAGAGAGAGTTCTGCATGCTGAACTTATTCTCCTGTACAGCGTTACCATAACGGATAATCCTTTCAAGCGCAACAACATTGTCTTTAGAATCCAGAATCTGGAAAAATTGTGCGCGGTGCATTTCAGGGAAACAATCAAAGCCGCCGGCATTGGCCAGGGCTTCAAATGTTTTCTTATTCACAGTCCTTAAATTGACACGTTCGGCAAAGTTGAATATATCGGAGAATTCTCCGTTTTTCTCTCTTTCTTCAATAATGGCCAGTGTTGCAGCTTCACCGGTACCTTTGATGGCACCAAGGCCAAATAAAATTTCTCCTTTTTTATTGACATTGAAAAAGACGTCACTAGCGTTTACATTAGGGCCAAGTACTGTAATATTCTGGCGTTTACATTCCTCAAGGAAGTAGGTCACCTTTTCAATATTGTCTTTCTCGTTTGTTAAGTTGGCTGCAAGGTATTCAGACGGATAATGCGCTTTCAGCCAAGCCGTCTGGAATGCAACGAAAGCATAGCAGGTAGAATGAGACTTGTTGAAAGCGTATTGAGCAAAAGCCTCCCAGTCGGTCCATATCTTATCCAACGTTTTTTCAGCATGACCTTTGGCTACAGCACCTTCAATGAACTTAGCTTTCATCTTATCCAGTGTAGCACGGTCTTTCTTACCCATCGCTTTTCTCAGAACGTCTGCATCCCCTTTACTGAAGCCGCCAATTTTCTGAGACAAAAGCATCACCTGCTCCTGATAAACTGTAATACCATAAGTTTCCTTCAGGTATTCCTCCATTTCCGGAAGGTCATACACAATTTCCTCACGACCATGTTTACGGGCAATATAGTTAGGTATATAAGCAATCGGACCCGGTCTGTAAAGTGCGTTCATCGCAATGATATCACCGAAACGATCGGGTTTCAGGTCTTTCATATGCTTTTGCATACCGCCACTTTCAAACTGGAAGATACCGTTAGTTTCGCCGCGTTGGAAAAGCTCGTATGTTTTCTGATCAGTTAAATCCACGTCATCGATTACAATGTCTATACCGTGGTTTTTCTTGATAAGTTTTAGTGCATTTTTAATAATGGTAAGGGTCTTAAGACCCAGGAAGTCCATTTTGATAACACCGGCATCTTCAATAATCTTTCCTTCAAACTGGGTTACCAATAAATCAGAATCCTTGGCAGTGGCTACCGGGATCAAATCAGAAAGGTCGGAAGGAGCAATGATGATACCTGCAGCGTGAATACCTGTACCACGTACAGACCCTTCCAAAATCAAAGCTTCCTTCAATACCTTCGCACGAGGATCTTTCTCATCAGCCATGATCTCACGGAGCAACTTAACGTTCTCCAGGTCTTCCGCCTGTAAGCCTTCTTTATCTTTTAGGGACTTTTCACCGTCAATAGGAGCGGTCATTACCCTGTTGAGGGAAATACCCGGCTTATCAGGTACCAGTTTTGCCAAACCATTTGATTGATCCAAAGGTAAATCCAGTACCCGGGCAACGTCTTTGATAGACATTTTTGCTGCCATGGTACCATAAGTGACAATCTGAGCTACCTGATTTTTACCATACTTCTGAACCACATAATCAATTACCTGCTGTCGCCCGGCATCGTCAAAGTCGGTATCGATATCGGGCATTGACTTACGGTCTGGGTTAAGGAAACGCTCAAACAGCAAATCATACTTGATAGGATCAATATTGGTAATACCGATACAATAAGCTACCGCAGACCCGGCAGCTGAACCACGGCCCGGTCCAACGAACACTCCCAAATCACGACCGGCCTTGATAAAATCCATTACGATCAGGAAGTAACCCGCAAAGCCCATTGTTTTGATGGTGAACAGTTCAAAGTTCAGACGTTCTTCGGTGGACGGGATAATTTCCCCGTAGCGCATCCTTGCTCCTTCAAAAGTCAGGTGCTTCAGGTATTCCCACTGATTAAGTACATCAGGCTTTAGCTCACTGTCTTTGTGAAACTCAGACTTAGTATGTAGTCTGAATTCATCAGGAATAGGGAAGTTTGGTAAAAGGATGTCACGTTTCAGTTTCAGCGTTTCTACCTTGTCGACAATCTCATTGGTATTGTCGATAGAGTCGGGAATGTCGCTGAACAGTTTTGACATCTCCTCTGTTGTCTTGAAATAAAACTGGTCATTATAGAAAGCAAAGCGCTTACCCTTCATAGAATTCTCATCATCTGAAAACTCTTTCATTGTAGGTGTACTCTGTTTCTCTCCAGTGTTTATACAAAGTAAAATGTCGTGTGCATTGGCATCTTTCTGGTCAACATAGTGGCTGTCGTTAGATGCAATAATCTTTACATTATACTTCTTGGCAAACTTTAGTAATACCTCATTTACCTTAATTTGCTCCGGAATATCGTGGCGTTGCAGCTCCACGTAGTAATCTTCTCCGAACAGATCCAGCCACCACTTAAATTCTTTTTCCCCTTCAGCTTCCCCTTTTTTCAGGATCATCTGTGGTACCGACGCACCAATACAGCAAGTAGTAGCAATCAGCCCCTTGTGATATTGAAGAATCAAAGATTTGTCAACACGCGGATACTTACCGTATTGTCCTTCAATAAATCCAAATTCGGACTGTGTGATAAATAATAATGTTTCATAT
>CAZNHL010000018.1:19569-29089 GCA_964572965.1 uncultured Bifidobacteriaceae bacterium | reverse complement strand
AGGGAACAAAGCTTTGTCAGATTTTGATAACCTTCCGGATTTTTGGCTAACAATAATTGGTGATAACGTTTGTCTTTATCTTCTTTAGTAAACTGCTTCTTGAATCTGTCCTCAACCAGATAAAGCTCACAACCTACAATTGGTTTAATCCCTTGCTTTGATGCTTCTGCCACAAACTGGAATGCCCCGAACATATTTCCATGGTCAGTCATGGCAATAGCCGGCATATTATCCGCCTTCGCCTTAGCGATCATTTTTGGGATAGATGCAGCACCATCGAGCAAAGAAAATTGTGTGTGGCAGTGGAGGTGGGAGAATTGCATAGGACTAATGTTAAGCTAACGTAAAGTTACCGATAATCGCCCCCAAACGGAAACGATTCAGAATCGATTTACCAACAATTTTTAAACATGTAGCGACGCAATGCATTGCGTCGCTACATGTCATTTATATAATATTTCTGGGTGCTAAGCTAGTCTGTTCCGAATGCTTTCGGGAGCCAGGCCTGTCCGCCATCATCACTTTGGTAAATCCAGCAGCAAAGGGGCGGTAGGTTTCTAGGCTTATTGGTAGTAAAGACCTGCCCATACGCGTAAAAATCATTAGTGGTGTAAGTAGGTGTAAGTTTTTTGGGACTTAAAAAAGTGTCAGTAGCGATTATGTAATACTGTTCCTTTTTTTTTGATCTAATTATAGTGGCCGGATATACATTTTAATGATTAAAAGATGTTCTCTCTAAAAGGTTTTCATATGTAATATAATCGCTTAAATAGCATTTTTTACTTATATAAATTATGATGAATTTGATAGGCCTTTTGAAACAGGTGAATTTACTCCGGTAGCTACTGGGAATTATACATGGAACACAACAGCAAGTACCGCCTTGCTCGCTGCCGTAGAAGCAGGGAGTGTAAATGAGTTCTTGAGTAGTACTCCTTCTGGAAATTGATGCATTAAGAGTGAATGGACATTAATTTGAAAAACATGAAAGAAATTTATTATTGGAATGCAATTCTCAATAGACAATTTAAAAGTAATGATGATCCAGAATTTACGGCCTTTATTATGACTAGTTGTTATCAATGTGCAAATTTTATAAGCGTAGTTGGGTTATTACAATTAGCATATTGTGATGTTAAAATTTCAAAAGATGGTGTAATAATTATTGCATTACTTTTGGGGGTAATGGCTATGATTTTTAACTATTTTTATTTGTTTAAGCCATGGAAAACATATTTCCCACAATACGAAAAGATGTCAGGTAAAAGGAGGGTTATAGGGAAATTTTATTTTGTCCTATATAGTTTGTTCTCAATTGGTGCAGTGATTGTTTCAAAAATGATTGTGGATTATTTCGAATGTGGAAATGGGTAAAATCATTGTTCTTACTTCCTGCGATCCTGATTTGTAGCACACAGACCAGGAAAAATGCAATATATGTAGAGACGTGATGCATCGCGTCTCTACATATATTGCATTTTCCTAAAACAAGCCTTAACTTTAGATCATGGAAAAGACAGCTAAAAGCCTGCAGTCCATAAAGGTTGCAGCTTCACAAACCCTGAAGACAAGGGTAGTGAAATCGAAGAAAAAATATGTGCGTAATGAAAAGCACAAAGCGGGTAGATATTCAGATGAACATCACCCGCTTTTTTTATTGCCTGGAGTTAAGACAGGTCGCTATTTCCATCTATGCCAGGGAAGGAGAGTGGCTTCGCCAGAATCAATAATGCTGGATTTGGAAATAGTTGTCTGTTCTTGAGTGTTGATGAATATAAGGAGCAATAAATTTCGACTTCTAGTGATGTATCAGAATGTCTCCTCCGCAGGCCGCAAAGCGGGGAGGTGGAAATAAGAAACTGGCAAGAATTAAATTTACTTTTATGGGTTGATCAACGAACCGTCAACCTGTCTCTGGAAGTACAGATTGCAAAACTTGATATTGGTAATAGGGTGCAGGCAATACATAAACTAAAACCTTCTCGTTTTCAATTAGCCTAAAAAAGACTTATTTTGCAGTAAATCGAGATTGATGCTTTACATAAAGGCTTTACATATCATTTTTGTGGTGACCTGGTTTGCAGGTTTGTTTTACATTGTAAGGTTGTTTATCTATTTCAGGGAGGCAAATGAAAAGACTGAACCTGAGCGTAGTATTCTGAAAAAGCAATTTTTGCTGATGCAGTCGCGTTTATGGTATGGTATTACTTGGCCTTCTATGATTCTTACTTTCATATTTGGTTTCTGGATGCTGATCAGCCTTGATTGGTGGGGTTTGCCCTTTATGCAATTGAAACTGGCTTTTGTTGCCGGATTGGCAGTTTATCATTTATATTGCCATCAGCTATACCTGCAGTGTAAAAAGGATGATATTAAGTTCTCGTCCAATCAGCTTAGGGTGTGGAATGAGGTAGCGACTATTTTTCTGGTAGCTATCGTGTTTATTATTGTATTGAAAAATACAGTGGATTTTATGTGGGGACTTTTGGGACTGGTATTGTTTGCCGTCCTGATTATGCTCGCTATCAAGGTTTATAAAAATATCAGAACTAAATCGGAACAAGGTGAAGTTTAATTCTATTAAATATATAGTTGTCTTTATACTGGCAACTTTTACGGTTCGGGCGCAGGAGTTTAAGTGTATTCTTAATGTAAATACTGACCAGCTGACAAGTACGGCAACAGGCGGTATTGTCGATAAAGCTTTGGTCGATGAATTTAAGAATGTTGTTGCCCAGTTTCTTAATTCGAGGAAGTGGACTAATCTGACTTATAATCCTATAGAACGTATTAATATTAATATGCAGATTAATATTAAAGAGGCGGTTTCAATGTCCCATTTTTTAGCAACTCTTCAGATTCAGGCTTCGAGACCGGTTTATGGCACCAATTATGAATCTGTTATCCTGAATTTTATTGACCCTAATTTTGAGTTCGATTATATATTGGGTCAGCAACAAATTGATTATAATGAGAATACTTATATAAGCAGCTTGTCTTCTTTGATGACTTTTTATGCATATCTGGTATTGGCATATGATGCCGATAGTTTTGCGAAACTTGGTGGAACACCGTATTTGGAAAGGGTGCAGGCTATTGTGAACAACGCACAACAGGCGCCTGGAAAAGGATGGAGGAGTCTGGATGGAACCAATACCCGTTATTCATTGATGGATAACCTGATCAGCCCGCAGCTGACACCGGTCAGAGAAGGCTTTTATACTTATCACCGTATGGGCTTGGACGAAATGAGCAAAGATGTTGAGAAGGCACGTCAAGTGATTCTTGGGGTATTAGAAAGTTATAAAAAAGTGAATATGATTAAGCCGGGAACCATTCTGATAAGGTCTTTTTTCCAGGCGAAGGACAATGAGCTGATTGGTATGTTTTCAGAAGCTCCTCCGGCAGAGAAACAGAAGGTGTTTGATATTATAAGAGAGCTTGATCCTACCAATACAGAGAAGTTTCAGCGACTTCTTAAACTTAATTAGTTATCATTCCTTTATGTTAAGGTTGTGTTTAGCCTTACGTCGATAATAAGTTTGTTTTCTCTGAACTAAAATTTTAAATTCGCAATGGATTTTGTGAAAGCACGCGCTTTCTGTTTTTATCTAGTATTTAATGTCTAACAATAAATTATTTTAAAAAATGGCTTTAATCGAAGATATCGTAGCCCGTCAGATCTTTGACTCAAGAGGTAATCCTACTGTTGAAGTAGATGTAATCACTGAAAATGGTGTATTAGGTAGAGCTGCTGTTCCTTCCGGAGCATCTACCGGTAAGCACGAAGCCGTAGAATTGAGAGATGGTGATAAGTCTATGTATATGGGTAAGTCTGTTTTAAAGGCTTGCGCAAACGTAAATGATATCATCGCTGATGAATTGGTTGGTTGTTCAGTATTCGAGCAAAACCTGATCGACAAGATCATGTTAGAGCTTGATGGTACTCCAAACAAAGCAAAGTTGGGAGCTAACGCAACTTTGGCTGTTTCATTGGCTGTGGCTAAAGCTGCTGCTGAAGAAGCTGGTCAATCATTGTTCAGATATATTGGTGGTGTTAACGCTAATACTTTACCTGTTCCGATGATGAATATTATCAACGGTGGTTCTCACGCTGATAACTCTATCGATTTTCAGGAATTTATGATCATGCCGGTAGGTGCTGAGTCTTTCACTCACGCTATGCGTATGGGTTCTGAAATTTTCCACAACCTTGCAAAAGTGTTGAAAGATAAAGGATACTCTACAAACGTTGGTGATGAAGGTGGATTCGCTCCAAACATCCCTTCTAATGAAGAGGCAATCGAAATCGTATTAAAATCTGTAGAAAAAGCTGGTTACAAGCCAGGTGAGCAGGTAATGATTGCAATGGATGCAGCTGTTACTGAATTCTATGATGAGAAAACAGGCCTTTACCATTTCCACAAATCAAACGGAATGAAGAAAAATTCTGATGAGATGGTGGCATACTGGACTGAGTGGTCTAAGAAATACCCAATCATTTCTATTGAAGATGGTATGGCTGAAGATGACTGGGCTGGTTGGAAAAAACTAACTGATGCTATTGGCAAAACTACTCAATTGGTAGGTGACGATTTGTTCGTAACTAACGTTGAGCGTTTAGGTAGAGGTATCAAAGAAGGTGTTGCTAACTCAATCTTGGTGAAAGTTAACCAAATCGGTACTTTGACAGAGACTATCAACGCTGTAAACCTGGCTCATAAAAATGCTTACAAATCTATCATGTCTCACCGTTCTGGTGAAACTGAAGATAACACAATCGCTGACTTGGCGGTAGCATTGAACTGTGGTCAAATCAAAACTGGTTCTTGCTCTCGTTCTGACAGGATGGCTAAATACAACCAATTACTTCGTATTGAAGAAGAATTGGGTGAAACAGCTTACTTCCCAGGAAGAAATATGTAATTCCCTTTTGGCCCTAATCAGGCCGAAACTTTTTAAGCATTCCGCCCTAAGGTGGAATGCTTTTTTTGCTTAAAATATAAGCATATTGTGATAATTAGCTTTTTGGCTTTTTCCTGTAAATAATTATTATCTTTGCTACGCAACGAATTTATTTTACACTGAGCTTTATCATGCTAAGTAAACTCCCTCCTATATTTCGTAATTTCTACTTTGTAACAGCATTAGCCTTTTTTGTTTGGATGTTGTTTTTCGACGCTAACGATTTTATCAGTCAATGGCGTATGGGTAGTAAGAAGGATGATCTTGAAGAAGTAAAAGAGTTCTACGAAGAGAAAATTGCAGAAGTGAAGCAAGATAGGGAAGAGTTATTCAGCAGCCCTGAGCTACTGGAGAAGTTTGCCCGCGAAAAATACCTGATGAAAAAGCCTGGTGAGGACGTTTATATTATAGAAAAGGCAGACTAACATTTGTTGTTAGATTTCTGGTGTTAATTGTTGGAGAAAGATTGATAAGTGATTAAAGACGTTTTTCGCAGATTTTTTTAAAGTATTAGACACAGATTTTTTAGAAGGAACCGGGTAAAAGTGTTCCCGTAGATTTTGACAGTTAGCGGAACATTGGTTTTGCAGAAAATAAAATTTCCTCCAGCACATATTTCCTCCACAAAAATCTTTAATACAATAATTTTGGAGCAAATTTTTGCCTTCTGTTTTTGGGGTTTAACATTATTCAATTGTTAAGCTCTTGTTTAAACAATAGACTGAACAATAGTATTTTATCTCAATTTCTTAACAATTCATTAGCCATTCTCTGTGCCCCTTTTAGCTAACTTTGGGTAAAAGCTAAGAGAATTGACAAACTACTATAAAACCATCGTCATCTCAGACGTACACCTTGGTACCAGTGGCTCCAAGGTTAAAGAGTTGAACCGCTTCCTGAAATATAATTCCTGTGAGACATTGATTCTTAACGGAGATATTGTTGATGGTTGGCAGTTACGCAAATCCGGAGCTTGGAAACGTAAGCATACCAGATTTTTTCAGCGTATCCTGAAAATGATTGAAGAGCACAATACACAGGTAATTTACCTGAGAGGGAATCATGATGACTTCTTAGATCAGGTATTGCCTATGAAGGTTGGCAATCTTACGATTCAAAGGGATTATGTATTAAAGTCTGGAGATAAATCCTTTTATGTTGTACATGGTGATATTTTTGACTCTATCACTTCTCAGATGAAATGGTTGTCGCAGCTGGGTGATGTTGGCTACACTTTTTTACTTTGGATCAATAAATATTACAACAACTATCGTGTAAAACGCGGTCTGCCTTATTATTCACTTTCTCAGAGTATCAAACTTAAGGTAAAGTCGGCCGTTAGTTATATATCGGACTACGAGGACAAATTGTCGGAACTTGCACGTTCAAAAGGCTGTGATGGTGTTATCTGTGGCCATATTCATCATCCGGAAATGAAAGACCTCAATGGGATGAAGTATATGAACTCGGGAGACTGGGTAGAATCTTTGAGTGCTTTAGTGGAGGATTGGGACAGCGAATGGAATCTGGTTTATTACAATGAAACTAAAAGGATAAAATCAGATAAAGTGGAGCAACAAATAAGAGAAGATAATCAGATAAAATTTTCTACTGAACTTTTAAAACAACAACTTTACATAGCATGTCTTTCAAAAGCCTTCGTTTCGTCTTTATAGTGCAGGGAGAAGGCCGTGGTCATATGACTCAGGCTATTGCACTTTATGATATGCTGGTACGTAATGGTCACCAGGTGGAAGAAGTATGGCTGGGGCGCAGCGACAGACGTGAAGTTCCTGCTTTCTTTTTTGACGGTATCAAGTCAACAGTTGTTCCTTTTCAGAGTCCTAATTTTATTACTGATAAAAATGACAAGTCGATAGATATTACTGCCACACTTTGGCATAATCTCAAAAGACAGGCTTTGTATTTTTCTGAAATGAAGCGTTTCGGCAAACGAATGGATGAAATAAAGCCAGACTATATCATTAATTTTTATGACTTGCTCATTGGTCTTTATAACGTCTTTCATCCTAATAAGCATAAATTCGTTAGCGTAGCTCACCAGTTCCTTGTGCAACATCCGGAAACGGAATATCCGCAAGGCAGAGGTATGGAATGGCTGTTTTTACAAATCAACACACGATTGACCGGCTTCAGAGCGAAGAAAAGACTGGCATTGTCTTTTTATCCGCTAAAGGCGAATATGAAAGAAAACGTATATCCGGTTCCTCCATTGCTAAGAAAAGAGATAAAAGAGTTACAGGTAAGCGAAGGTGATTACCTGTTGGCATATTCCGTTAATCCCGGTTATGGTGCTGATGTGAAGAAATGGCATGAGAGTAATCGCCATGTGAAAGTACATTATTTCTGGGATGGGAAACAGGAGACAGAAGAAGTGCAACATCACGAAAACCTGACTTTCCATAAATTGAACGGCCCGAAATTCCTTCAGTATATGGCAAATTGCAAAGGTTACGTAAGCAGCGCAGGCTTCGAGTCTGTTTGTGAAGCAATGTACTTAGGTAAACCAGCCTTGTTAATTCCGACGGAAGGACAATATGAGCAGGAGTGTAATGCCATTGATGCAAGAAAAGCAGGGGCAGGCATTATCAGCAAGACTTTTGATTTAAGTAAACTGGTAGATTATCTGCCAAACCATCATACAAATTACGAAGCTTTCAGGGATTGGGCGGACAGTGCCGAGGTGGAATTTCTAAAACAATTTCAGCTAGAAGCAAGAGAGCAAATCGCCGGATAAGGCATTTTATTTAGTGAGTAAATTTTTTGATGACCACGGATTTTGTCCGTGGTTTTCTTTTGTCTTACTAGTTAGCAGCTATTTTTCGCTGTTTTCGTTATATTGCTTTAACGAATATGATTGCGAATAAAAAAATACCATTTAAAATCACCAAACCGTTAAGGGATTACCTGATTGAGTACGGGCGTGAAATGCCTATGCCTATTCAGTATGCAGATTTAAGACGTTATGAAAACTCTATTCCTTTATATGATAAAGAGGGAGTAGATACGCTTTGGGCAACTGTTTTTTATTCGCAAAACGACATGCACGAGATTCATCTGAGTCTGAAAAAGCTTTATGCTATTTTGAAATCAGACGGTGACATGTCGGTCATAGAGCACTTGTATATAGATAGGATTGACCTTTGCCTTTATGGAAATACAAATCCTTTTCGCATAAGGATTGTAAACCGGTTTAACGACATTTTTGACTATTTCTATATCAAGGTCGCGGATGCATCGCGGGTTTATGGTCTTGAGCTTGAGCATCTGCTTTCTCCCAACCCGATTTCATATTTCACAGACAATGACACTTTAATTGAGGAACATATTCTGGGGATTCCCGGAGATGTTTTCTTTAAAAACTACCTGAATAATAAAACAACCAATAAAGGCCGCTTTGCGAAGGAGTTTATCAAATTCAATGAGCGTTGTTTTATCCGTTTATTGGGAGATATGCACTCAAATAACTACGTAGTACAAATCATTTTTGATCTGGATGACGTACACTACAGGATTCGTGCAATTGATTTCGATCAACAGTCTTATGAGGGCAGAAAAAATGTATATTTGCCACAGTATTACAAACAGAATAATCCGATCATTGCGGAAGGAATGAAGTTGATCAGTCCGGAGTCAATGCATCAATATCAAATTGAGGAGCGGGCAAGACTTGCAGAGCGCATGTCAGCTTCTCGTTATCGTATTAAAGAGTTAGGTGACGCCGTTATTAAAGATAATATTTCTTTACCCGAGCATACAGAAACATTAAAACAGGAGTTGGCTGAACATTATCACGATCCGGAGTTTCTGAAATGTAAGAATATGGGAGAGATTGTCCGGATGAGTCTTCGTACACTTTTAAAACATTAACCTTGAAAGTATTTATAATTTCATTCTTGCTGCTGTTATGGCTGCCCTTTATGCTATTAACAGACCTGTTTCCCTTTATGCGGTTCGGGATGTTTGCTGAACCCGTGCACAACAACGTGCAAACGGAGTATTTTTATGTAGTGGCAGTGTCTCATGGCAAAGAGAATTTACTCGATACAGAGTCTATTGGTTTGTCTCCCTCAAGTTTCAATTACTTAGCACGTGATAATTTCTATCAGAAAAGATCAAGGGTATTGCTGGATGACCTCGGACGTGCAGCCGGAAGGGTAGCAGGAGATACCATTCTCTTGAAAAGGATAGAAATTGATTTACCTTCAGCGAAAAAAGATACTCATACCGTTTATCAATACAGAATACTATGAACAAACAAAAGACAATTCTGATATTGGTTGGTATACTGCTTTTGAGCTGTTTGCCTATACTATACTACTCATGGATCCAGTTTGAAGTAATAGCTGCCTATAAAGGTCAGTTAAGTAGGCTTGACTTCTTTATTGAATGGCTATACCCTCGATTCTATACAGAACAGCATCGTTTTGATATAGACTTTTTTCTGGCAAGAACAGCTCAGGTAGTATGGAGAATTACAGTTTTTGGGGTATTGGCTTTAATGGCTGTATTCGTTTTGTATAAGCCCGCTTTT
>CAZNHL010000018.1:0-19559 GCA_964572965.1 uncultured Bifidobacteriaceae bacterium | reverse complement strand
TTCTGGCTAAAACCAGAGAGCTATTTTAACCTGCGCGTATACTCATTTGTATGCTATGCAGCCATCCTGTATTACATGTTTGACTTCTATTGGGATTACCAGCATTTATATAATGCAAAGAGTTTTTATCGTCCGATTCCTTTATTAAGAATCTTTCATGTCCCTTTGGTGCCACCTTCAATGGTAACAGTGTTATGCCTTGTATTTGCAATGGCCTGCTTATGCTCAGCAACGAGCCTGTTCCCTACAGTTGCAACAACTATAGTTCTTGTACTGTTTGTTTTATTCCAAGGGTGGAATTATTCTTTTGGCAAAACCAATCACGGATTGGCTTTGCTGACTTATATCTGTATGCTTATGCCTTTGCAGTGGAGTTTCTTTAAGAAAGGGAGAGCTGTAGGTTGGCCGGTGCAGCTTATCAGGGTGGTTGTGGCAAGCTGTTATTTGATGGCTGGCCTGGAGAAACTATTGATTTCGGGGCCGGACTGGGTAAGTGCAATGACTTTCAAAGCATATTTATTGGAACATCAGACAAATATTGGCCTTTGGGTATCGGGTAGCGAGAGACTCTGTGTGGTGCTTCCTACCATTGCTTTAGCGATTCAACTGGGTTTTGCAGTAATACTTTTTAAGCCAAACTGGGCGCCTTTTATCCTGATCAGTGGCATGCTATTCCATTGGGGAACTGTAGCCCTTTTTGGTATCAGTAGTTATTTCCATCCATGGATAGTTGCCTATGTATTTTTCATTGATTGGGAAAAAGTGTTTTTTTATGCCCGGGTTCCAATTAGGAGGAAATTTTAGTTAAATATGTTCGGTTTTCTTAAGCAGAAGTCAGTACTGAAATGGGTATTGGCAATTAGTATTTTTGCCATCTTTACAGTTACACTGGATATTCGCCCGGGCAGGGAGTGGTTTATCTTAAGAGTACTTCTGTTTCAATATAGTTTGGTCGATTTACTTATTTATCTGCTGGTTTTTGCATTGGCGGTTTTCACTTGTCTTGCTTTGCTTTTTTCAGAAAACGTTTGGGTTCGCATAATTGCCTGGATTGCCTTCATCCCAACGATTTTTATCAATAGCTGTTATCGCTTTATCACCGGTTATGATTTCATTTACAATGACTGGCTGATGGCTTCCTCTAATATGAACTTTGCCGGTAATGCCTTTTGGGAGTTTTTTATCCCTGGTTTTTTCGGTACCATGCTGACCATGTTTATTGTTGCAGTTGGTGGTTTACTCCTTTGGAAGAAAACATTCAGAGCTTCTGTGAAAGCGCTATGGCTGGTGCCGTTAGGTATTGTTTTAGTTTATCATGAAATAGGAAGTACCGTTGGTGTAGTAGATCAATTTCCTGCTATGCTGCGTATTCCAATTATTCTGGTGCATTATCAGTTTAACCAGTTACCTGTCGGCGAACGTGCAGAAGTAAAGGAGAAACCTGTTGTAAAGGGGCTGAAGCAAGTTTTTCTTTTGGTGGATGAAAGTATCACTGCCGGCGATTTACAGTTTTATGGAAATGCAGATGCTACAACGCCTTTCCTTGTTCAGAACAGAGAAAAACTGATAGACTTCGGGAAGGCTGTTTCTTATGCAAATTATAGTGCCGGTTCCAATATTTCACTGACCAGCGGTGCAAGAATGAGCGAGTTGCCTGACAAGAATATGTTGAGGAAGCCAAGCATTTATCAATATGCTAAAAAAGCAGGTTATAAGACTTTCCTTATTGATGCGCAAATGGCAGATGGTCAGCTGCAAAACTTTTTGACTTCATATGATACGCCATTTATCGATAGTATTATTCAGATCGCTCATTTGCAGAAAGACAGACTGAGATATGAAGATAGAGATGGAATTATCGCAGATGTGCTGAAAGAACTGTCAGCTTCAAAAGAGCCGGTTTTTGCTTATGTAGTAAAACATGGTGCCCACTGGCCTTATGCCCGAACATATTCGGAAAGCGAAGCAGTCTTTACTCCGGCTTTAGATCGTAGCAGTTTACTGAGGGATAAAAAACTTACGAAGAATACTTATCATAATTCAATTCGCTGGAATGTAGACGAGTTCTGGAAGAAGCTGATTGTGAACCTTGAAGGGAAAGACAGTACATTAGTGCTTTACACGTCCGATCATGGACAGGATATTGTAACAGAAGGGATACGTGTACCTCACGCGACAGTGCACGATGTTTCTAAAAGTGAGGCGGAGGTTCCTTTGTGGTTATATGCCAATTATCCTTTTCCATTTAAACCGGGGCATAAAAATGATTGCCATCATGAGGATATTTTTCCAACGTTGTTAGTGTTGTTTGGTTACGATCCGACTTTTGTTCACCGCCAATTCGGAGCAACTTTACTGGATCAGAATTACAAGGCAGAAAAGAACCGTACTTTTCTGACAGGAGATATTTTTGGCAGGGCAAAGTATGCCAATAACAGGTTTGACTAACAGTTACTTACCATCGTAAATAGATCTTCTCTAAATAGGCTTATATAAACCAAGTTTTAGTTCTTTTTCTGCCATTCTAAGCGTAATTTTGCAAGCTGAATGGCCCTTCTAAAAGAAATACCTGTTTTGCTCAAAAAAGAGTTCATACTCGAGTGGCGTCAGCGTTCGGCATTGAATGGTATTATCCTTTATGTTGTAAGCACCGTTTTCGTGTGTTTTATGAGTTTTGGACTGAAGAGGGGGCAATTAACACCTGCGACGTGGAACGCACTGTTCTGGGTTATCCTGCTTTTTACAGCCGTAAATGCTGTTGCAAAAAGCTTTATGCAGGAACGATACGGTAGATTTGTCTACTATTATTCTGTTTGCAGTCCCGAGGCAATCATTATCTCGAAAATGATTTACAATGCCTGCTTAATGTTAGTGCTGTCGGCGCTGGCATTTGGTTTTTATGCATTGGTAATGGACAATCCTGTGCAAGACCTGTCGTTGTTTATTTTGAACCTTTTACTTGGGTCGCTAGGTTTTGCAGGAAGCCTTACTCTGATTTCGGGTATTGCTTCTAAAACAAACAACGGTAACACCTTAATGGCGATTATGAGTTTCCCGGTGGTAATACCCATGTTACTCATGCTGATTAAAGTGTCAAAAAGTGCCATTGATGGACTGGATCAGAGTCTGAGTTTTGATGAAATAGGGGTTTTATTGGCAATCAATGCAATTGTAGGCGTTTTGTCTTATGTGTTATTCCCGTATTTGTGGAGGAGTTAATAGATTAAGCTTTTATAGAAAGAGAATGAAAAAACATTGGTGGAAAGCCTTAACGGTAATATTGTTGGTCTATACACTTTTGTCCGGCCTGACCGGAAAAGTACCTGCAATGCCTATTTTGAACGAGACAATCAGAAACCTGTATTTCCATGTGCCTATGTGGTTTGGGATGACAATTCTTTTATTGGTTTCTATGATTTATGGTATTCGTTACCTGTCTACGAAAAACTTGCATGATGACATTTACTCGGAAGAATTTGCCAAAGCCGGCTTCCTTTTTGGAGCTATGGGTATTGTAACTGGTTGTTTATGGGCAAAAAACACCTGGGGTACTTACTGGACAAATGACCCTAAACTGAATGGTGCGGCAATAGGTATGTTGATGTATGCTGCTTACCTGATTTTGAGAAGCTCATTTGAAGACGAACAACGACGTGCTACGGTAACGGCTATTTATAACATATTTGCTTTTGCAGTATTTATCCCTGCAATATTTATTTTGCCTCGTTTAACGGATAGTCTACATCCCGGAAATGGGGGCAACCCGGGATTCAGCTCTTATGATCTGGATAATAATATGCG
Source organism: uncultured Bifidobacteriaceae bacterium (assembly GCA_964572965.1). Classification (GTDB taxonomy): domain Bacteria; phylum Bacteroidota; class Bacteroidia; order Cytophagales; family UBA9547; genus CAZNHL01. The sequence goes on along the minus strand of CAZNHL010000018.1, from coordinate 15,758 downwards.
TATGGTTTTTTATCCGGCTGTAATTGGCTGGACTTTACTTGGAGTGTGGATTACAACATTACGTATTCGTACAAAGCGTCTGGATTTAATAGTTGATGATATAGATTAAATAGGAATTATGAAGACACTCTTGATGGTAGCATTTAGTATGCTTATTTCTATGATTTCTTTTGCACAGGAAACTTCCGCAACGAGTACGGAGGTTCCTATGATGCAAGATCATGGGAAATTGTATGTAGTAGTTAGTGTGATATTGGTAATTTTTCTTGGGTTAATTGGTTATTTGGTGCACCTCGAGAGAAAATTAAATCATGTTGAGAAAAAAGTTAAAGACAAGAAATAGATGAAAATATCACACATTATTGCCATTGTAGTAATTGCCATAGGTATTGGAGTGATTATCTCCACCACAGGAAATGCCAGTACCTATGTAACTTTTACTGAAGCGAAGAAGTTAGCGGAAGACGGTGACAAGGGCGAAGTACATGTTGTTGGCAAATTGAAAAAAGACCGCAACGGTAAAATTGACATGTATTACCAGCCGGAAGTTGACCCTAACCACTTCGAATTTATGCTGGTTGATACCAATAAGGTTGAGATGCGCGTGATTTACGGTAGTCCAAAGCCGGCAGATTTTGACCGTTCAGAGCAGATTGTAATTATCGGACGTGTGCAGAAAGATGCTTTTATTGCAAACAAGATATTAATGAAGTGTCCGTCGAAGTATACGGAAACAGAAATTAAAGCTAATTAGTATTGAGTATTTTCATTTATTGACAAACGAGTTATTATTGGTAGAACGTAGGGCAGAGCTTTTTCTCATGACCCACTACTCACTACCTGCCACTGAAACATGGTTCACACATTCATAGGAGATTTCGGGCACTTTTTGGTGATTACTTCATTTATCACCGCTATTGTTGCCGCATTAGGGTTCATTTTTGCTACAAATAAGCAGGTCGATAATGCTTTACTAGAGCAGTCAGCCTGGCTTAAGTTTGCACGTATTACCTTTGGTATACACGTTTTGGCGGTATTGGGAATTATCATTTCCCTTTTTACCATCATTTATCGACACTATTACGAATACCATTACGCTTGGGAGCACTCTTCCAATGACCTGCCGGTATACTACATGATTTCATGTTTTTGGGAAGGTCAGGAGGGGAGTTTCCTTCTTTGGATTTTCTGGAATGCTGTTTTAGGTACGATCATCATTTTTACTAATAAGAAATGGGAAGCTCCTGTAATGGCTATTTTTGCATTGGTGCAGGCATTCTTGTGTTCAATGATTCTGGGCGTTGTATTGGGAGAAAGCTTCAAAATTGGAAGTTCTCCGTTTATCCTGTTAAGGGATTTTATGGCAGATGCACCGGTGTTTAAAATGAATATTGATTTTATCCCTAAAGACGGAACCGGCCTGAACCCATTGTTACAAAACTATTGGATGGTTATTCACCCTCCGACATTGTTTCTTGGTTTTGCATTAACATTGGTTCCATTCTCTTTCTGTATTGCAGGTCTGTGGATCAGAGATTTCAAAGAATGGATCCGTCCGGCTTTGCCTTGGGCTTTGCTTGGAGCTGCAATACTGGGTGTGGGTATTTTAATGGGAGCATATTGGGCTTATGAAACACTAAATTTCGGCGGTTACTGGAACTGGGATCCTGTAGAGAATGCTGTTTATATCCCTTGGTTAATTTTGGTGGCCTCTATCCACACAATGATCATTTTCAAGAACAGCGAAACAGCTTTAAGAACATCTATCATTTTGGTGATTAGTACCTTCCTGCTGGTTCTTTATTCTACTTTCCTTACAAGAAGTGGTATCCTTGGAAACGCATCAGTTCACTCTTTCACAGATTTAGGCTTATCTGGTCAGTTATTGATTTACCTGGTAGCGTTTGTGCTCATTGCTTTGTTCTTCGTGATCAAATCATGGAAGTATTTGCCATCAGACGAAAAAGAAGCTTCTGTTTATACAAGAGAATTCTGGATCTTCCTTGGAGTAACTACACTTTGCCTAGCTTCATTTCAGGTGTTGGTTACTACTTCGATCCCTGTTTATAATGCTATTTTGAAATCGGTAGGTATTGTTTCAAAAGCAGCGCCTCCGGCTAATCAAATGAAGTTTTACAGCGACTGGCAAATCTGGTTTATGATGCTGGTGGCTTTGTTCTCTGGTGCTGGACAATTCTTCTACTGGAAGAAAATGGATGCACAGAAAGCAAAAGAAGTATTATATAAACCTGTGATACTCTCTCTGGTAATTACATTGGCTGTCATGTTCTCTCTACAGGCTGCCGGATTGATTATTTTTGAAACAACACCGTCAATGACAAAAACGGATGTGTTGATTACTTACCTGAAATATTTCATACTGTTAGTTTGTTCCGTTTTCTCTATTGTAGCCAACGGATTCATTCTTGCTAATTTATTGAAGAGCAATTACAAACTTTCAGGCGGAGCAGTTACACATATGGGTGTTGCACTGATGCTGATCGGTGTTTTATATTCAAGCGGTTATTCTAAAATCGTTTCTCTGAATAGTTCCGGTCTACTTTATTCTAAAGAGTTTACCGATGATATGAACAAAGAGAATGTTTTGCTGTTCCGTCATCAGCCAGTGAAGATGGGTGAGTTTACCCTCACATACCAAGGACCAAGAGTTGAAGCGGATGGATTTCCCGGTTATATAAACAAAGAAGAAGTAAGTCCGACAGACGATGCTTTCAAGGCAATCACAAATAAAGACCTGAAGTCCGGCGATAAAGTGGTTTTCAAAAAAGGAGATACCCTGAAAGTTTCTGCAGAAAATACTTATTATGAAATTAAGTATCAGAAAGGCGATGGAGAAGCTTTCACGCTTTATCCACGTGCACAGGTAAACCCTCAAATGGGTTTTATCGCTTCTCCTGATATCAAGCGTTTCTTAGGTAGCGATCTATACACGCACGTTTCATCTGTACCTGATCCTAAACAAGAAAAAAAATGGAGTGAGATGCAGGAACAAGTGGTACATGTTGGTGATACATTCTTTGTAAACGATCATGTTGCATTGCTTGAAGGTGTTGATCGTGTTATGAACATCGAAGAACATGGAATTCAGTTAGGCCCGGAAGATGCAGCGGTGAAAGCACGGGTGAGGGTTTTGGAGAAAACGAGAGACTATACAGTGATGCCGACTTATATCATAAAAGACAAAATGGTTGGGCGTATACCTGAAGTTGTACATGATTTAGGTTTGAAAATAGTTTTGCTTGAAATCAACCCGAAAGACCAGACATTTACCTTCGGAACTCAGCTGACGCAGAAAGATTGGGTAATTCTGAAAGCTTCTGAAAAGCCACTGATTAATTTACTCTGGATCGGAACATTTGTAGTAGTGATCGGATTCTGTATGGCAATTGCCCGTCGTTACAGCGATTTCAAAGCAATGCGTGATAAAGGACTAGAATAGTTGATAGTTATTGGGTGTTAGTTGTTCGTAAATCAAACAACCAGCACCCAACAACTAACCACCAACATTATGCATAAACGATCATATAAAATAGCCATTATAGGAGCAGGCAATGTGGGAACACATTTGGTAAAAGCGTTGGAATATGCCGGGCATCCTGTGGTAGAAGTTTATAGCAGAGACCTTAGAAATGCAAAGCAGCTTACTTTAGGTTCATACAATGCCAAGGCTACCAATGAGCTTGATTTTTCAAAAAGCCAGGCAGAGGTATTCCTGATAGCTGTCAAAGACGATGCTATTGAAGAAGTAGTACGCGAAATCGTACTTCCCGAAAGAGCCATTGTTGCGCATACTTCAGGAGCAAAGCCGTTATCTGTATTACAATACCTGCCAAACGATCGAGGCGTATTTTATCCGGTACAGACTTTTTCTAAGCACAAAAAAATAAACTTTGAGCAATTGCCTATCTGTATAGAAGGCGACAGCGAAGCAACAGTGCAAGTATTGGCAGAGTTAGCAAAAAGCCTTTCTTCAAGCGTTTACATTGTTAATTCTGAGCAGAGAAAAGCATTGCATGTAGCAGCCGTTTTTGCATGTAACTTCAGCAATCATCTGATTAAAATTGCCAAAGATATTGTTGTAACAGAAGAAATGAACTTCGATATTTTAAAGCCACTAATCATAGAAACTATTGACAAAGCTCTCATAACAAGCCCGGAACAAAGTCAGACAGGGCCGGCAGTACGAAGAGATACAAGTACCATTAGTACACACCTTGCTTTTTTGAAAGGGAATGAGGAGTTGCAGACAATTTACCAGGTACTCACAGAGAGCATTATGGAAACTTACGAGTAAAAGGTTGCAGGAGCTTTTTATTTTAACAACATTGAATATACTTGTAAAGTATATATATTTGTGCCCCGCATGTTAATAGAAGATTTTCGTAGGGAAAGTATATGCAATATGGAAACAACAAAGACTCTTTGTGTCGTAGTGCCTTGTTATAATGAAGCAATAAGGTTTCCTTATGAAGAATTTATAGATTTCTTGAATAGAAAATCACCGCAGTATTTTATTTGTCTGGTTAATGATGGAAGTAGTGATGAAACATACCCGATGCTTCAAAAACTTGCAAATAATTATCCTGATTATGTAAGCGTACTTAATTTTCAAAAGAATAGCGGAAAAGCTGAGGCCGTCAGAAAAGCTCTTATACATTGCTCAGCTAATACTCAGTTTGATTACATTGCTTATTTAGATGCCGATTTGGCAACTTCTTTCGAAGAGTTAATCGTGATTTTTAATGAGGTAACTTCAAAACCGGATATTTTGCTTGGTATGGGAGCTCGCTGGCAACATTTAGGGGCTAATATACAGAGAGATCCCAGTCGTCATTATTTCGGACGTTTTTTTGCTACAATGGCAAGTCTCATATTGAAGTTACCTGTTTATGATACTCAATGTGGTGCTAAAATTATCAAATCGGATATTATTCCTGAGGTTTTTGCAAAGGAATTTATAAGCAAATGGATTTTTGATGTTGAAGTAATAGGACGAGTTATTAAGAAAGTAGGGCTGGAGAGGGCTCGCAAATCTATCATTGAAGTTCCTTTACGGACTTGGACTGAAAAAGGTGACTCGAAAATTACTTTCAGGGACTTAACAAGAATACCTTATGACCTTTTTAAAATAGCGAGAGAATATTAAATACCAGCAATAATAGTGTTGATGCGCTGATATTATAACTATTCGTAAACTTAAAGAGGTTATCTATAATTTTATCTTTATATCATTCTATGGAATTCAAACTATCTTCTGAAATAATTAAATTATTGTTGTTTTCATTTTTCGTCTGTTTAATTACCTATGGTTTTGCGTTGACTAATTTCTCGCTGACTATTGATAGTGAAACTCCAATACCTCCGGATTATTTACTGTCTTTAGGTCGATGGGGTATTAATCTGTTTCGTTGCCATCTTTTGCATAACCACATTCCATATTTTACCTTGTTGCTTAGCTTAGCTTTCCTTAGTTTGGCGTCAATTGAATTAGTAAAGCTTTTTCGTTTGGAAGGAGTACTAAAGTATGTTTTTTGTGCATTATTTCTGACATTTCCTCAAATGGCTTATCAGTTAGTATTTACGCTTCAGGCCGATGCCGTAGCATTTGGATATTTACTGGCAATTCTTTCTGTAAGGTTTTTCATAAAGAGTACTGATGGCATTTTTTCTCTGAAGTCCATTGTTTATTTTGTACTGGCTTCCGTTCTGTTTATGGGGGCCAATGCAATGTATCAGGCACTTATGCTAGTTCCTGTGATATGCTACCTTATGTGGTTTTTTCAAAATACCTATAATGATAATTTTAATCTGAAATTAGAGTTACAAAAAATGTTTCTATTCGGAGGAATGGTCATTTTAGGTTTGGTATTATATTATGTTTCAGTGAAAGTTTTATGTCCTCCCGTGGAGCAGGGCTATTTGTCTTCCTATCTGTCAGGAAGTTCTGAAGACCAATTGTTGAAATCCTATGAGATTTTGCGTAAGAACCTGACAGGGAACATGTATTATGGAGATAAATTATATATTATTATTACTCTTATAAGTCTGGTTTTGATAGGTCAGTTTGTATATCAGAAAGTAAATATGGTTTATCGTATTGGGGTTTTATTGCTTCTGTTGGTTATTCCTTTTAGTTTATCATTTCTGATTACCAATGGTTACCATCCTCCGAGACTCTATGGTACATCTGGTATCGTTTTCGCTTTTGTGATTGTACATTTCATCAGAAATTTTAAGGAAAACAAAATCATCCTTGTTTTTTGTGGAGTGGTGTGTTTGATAAACATATATTTTATTACGCAACTCTTTATATCCAATAATAGGATTTTTAACCATGATAAAGATTTGGCTCGTAAAATTGATTTCACCATTAGAGCAACTTATCCTCAGTTCGACGAAAATAATAATTATGTTTATTTTCATGGAGGGCTTCCATTTTCTCACCATGATAGAATGCGCTTGCCTGAGTCGGAAGTTTTTGGAGGGTCACTGTTCTGCTGGGACAACGGAAGCAACTACCGTATTAAAAATTTTTTCACATGGAACGACATTGCGTATTATAAATTGATTGATGATAAAGGGGTATTGACAGCCATTCAGGATTCTATTGCTCCAATGCCTGTATGGCCTCATCTTGGCTCTGTAAAAATGATCAACAATGTTGTAGTTGTAAAACTTAACACAGAAAAAGGCGAAAAGCTTTGGATTGAGTAATTGCAAACTGGTATAACAAAAAAGGTACAGATTAATCTGTACCTTTTTTGTTATACCAGTTTTTTCAAGGCCATCATAGATCCTAAGTGCAAACCTTCATGAACCTGTCGGAACATAAAACTCTCTTCAAAAGATTGTAATTCAATTCCGAAGGAAGTAGGATAAGAAGTAAACTCTTTGAATACTCCTGCTTCAATATCTATACTTGTTTGTTCAAGTGTTGAAATCATCAGCCGCTTTATTTCTGCAATATCAGGTTGGCTTGTCCACGTTTTTGGCGAAGTTCCTTTTCCGAACATTTCAGGGTATTGCTCTGGGATACCAATCGGCAGACCAGAAAACTTATAACTCAGTGTTTGCCCTGAGCATACAATATGTCCCAATTGCCATAAAAGGTTATTATTGAAACCAGACGGAATTTTTAGCAATTGTTCATCAGAAAGACCTTCTATAACTCTAAGTGCATTTTTTCTTACAATCATAAGGTTGTTAATGCATGTTTGGGAATAATTCATGATTGCTTTGCAGTTTAAATTTTCGGAAATTACCAGAACAAGCCAGAAGGGTGTTCCGGCGTTAAATTTATATAATTATTATTAACCTTGGCAAAGAAGATAGATTTTTCAAAGGTAGGTACCTTTGTTTTTGATGTAGATGGAGTTTTGTCAGACGGAACAGTTTTGTGTCTTGCTTCCGGCGAACAGGCTCGTACCTTTTATATCAAAGATGGTTATGCCATAGAACAGGCATTAAGACAGGGTTTTAAAGTAGCTGTCATTTCCGGCGGTTTTCAGGATGGAGTCAAAAAAAGATTGGAGTTTTTAGGCATTAAAGACATCTTTTTAGGAATAAAAGATAAGGTAACAGTCTTTGAAACTTATATAAAAGACAACAATATCAACACGGAAGAAGTACTATACATGGGCGATGACCTTCCTGACTATGATGTAATGAAACTGGCAGGTATTTGTGCTTGTCCTGCAGATGCGGCAGAAGATATCCTGACCATCAGCGATTATATCACTATGAAAGAAGGAGGGAAAGGAGCTGTTCGCGAAGTAATTGAGCGCGTAATGAAAGTGCAGAAAAAATGGATATTAAGTCATCAAATAGCAAATGCATAAGGTTGGAGATTACACAAACCATATTATCCACTAGAAAGAGAACCTATCTGACAGCATTGGCAGGCTTGATACGCCTTCCTAATCTGATCATGCTGGCCGTTACACAAATTTTTACTGCAGTTTTTCTGATTGGCCCCAAAAACGACTGGCTGGTTTTCGTATTGGACAAAGGGCTCTGGGCATTAATTATTTCCACAAGCCTGGTTGCCGGTGCGGGCTATGTTATTAACGACTACCACGATGTGAAAATAGATGCCGTCAACAAACCCAAAAAGCTTTTTGTCGGTCGCCTTATTCCGAGACGCTATGTATTACTCCTTTATTTTACACTCAATATTTTGGGTTTAGCGCTGGCGTTATTTGTCGGTAAGCAGATCGCCCTTATTAACCTGACTTCTATTTCTCTTTTGTGGGTTTATTCGGCTAAGCTAAAAAAAACATTTCTATTGGGAAACGTCGTGGTTGCCTTGCTTACCCTGCTTTCAGTTTATCTGGTAGCTCTGTATTTCGACAGAAATTATTTCCTGGTTGGTCTCTTTGGTTTGTTTGCTTTCTTTACCAATTTCATTCGGGAAGTAATCAAAGACATTGAAGACATGAAAGGTGATGCAGCCTTTGGTTGCCGTACTTTACCTGTCGTATTAGGCGTACGAAAATCAAAGCAATTCATTTATCTCATCATTATAGCTTTCGTATTTTTCCTGTATTGGTCAGTCGATCAGGTGCAGTCAACCACCATTATAGCACTGGCCTTTTTCTTGTCCATCATACTCGCGCTTTTTACATACACGCTCTACAAAGCAGATACCAAAAAGTCTTTTTCAGAATTGAGTTTTGCTACTAAAATGATCATGTTGGGCGGTATACTAAGTATGCTACTCGTATAATATTAAATGACTATTCGCTTCTATAAACCTTCTTTAGTTTTTCTTCCGAAGAGAATCAGAGTTTGAGGTTACAGCCTTCGGATTTGTTAGCGGGTGACTGAGTGAAGCCGAAGCCACCAAAGGAGGACGGTAGGAATATTATTTCGATTTTACTCTGTCCGGATTGTCTTTGAGAAAATTACCCCAACTGGTTTTTTTGTTACCCTGGGGAATTCCTTTTTGGTAATGATGACAAAGGGCAACGGCCAATGCATCGGTAGCATCAAGTAGTTCCGGTGTTTCACTGAAATTCAGTATTCTTTGGAGCATGGCAGCTACCTGCTCTTTGGAAGCATTGCCATTTCCGGTAACAGATTGCTTGATCTTTTTGGGAGCGTATTCTACCACGGGGATCTTTCTGGACAAAGCTGCTGCAATAGCTACACCTTGTGCACGGCCAAGTTTAAGCATCGACTGGATGTTCTTTCCGAAAAACTGTGCTTCAATGGCCATTTCATCAGGCATATATTCAACAATGATGGAAAGGATCCTGTCAAATATTTTCTGTAGTTTTAAGAAGTGATCATTTTCAGTATCGTATTTTGAAAGATGGACAACGCCGTATTGGATCAGACTAATTTTGTTTCCTCTGACGGAAATCAGGCCATAGCCCATTACATTTGTACCAGGGTCAATACCCAAAATTATTTTCTCTCCGATTTCAGCGGTTTTCTGAATTCCCGTCATGCCATTATCAATCATTAAAGCAAATAAAGGTAAAATTGCCCTCTTCATCAAGCTGGCAATTCTGGCGACGGCCTTTTCTTATCTCTATTTTAAAGTAATCCGCCTCGAAGAAACGCAAGCCTCTTTTGCTGTGGAATTTGTTAATTTCCGTCAAAAGCTGTTCTCCCCTTATTTAATCATTGCTATTTTATTGTTCCCGGTCAACTGGCTGCTGGAATCTGCCAAGTGGAAATTGCTGGTAAGTAAAATAGAACAGGTCAATATCTGGCAGTCCTTAGAAGGTGTATTAACCGGACTTACACTGGCTTTTATTACGCCGCACAGTCTTGGCGATTATGCAGGGCGTGTATGGCAATTGACAAGAGAAAACAGAGCTACCGCCATCGGGCCTTTATTTGTGGGACACGTTTCACAAATGATCGTTACTTTACTGATGGGCTTTATTGGGGGTATTGTTTTCTTCTCAATGGATGTTTTGCAGAGTAACCAGCAAATTATTTCCGGACTTGTACTGGCTGTTGTATTGTTGTTATCATTGCTGCTGTTTTTTAATACTGATAAGGTAGTAGTATGGATAGAACGCTGGAAGTTCATGAAGCCGGTTCATCAGTATCTGGAAGTAATGGAGCAATATCACCTAAAAGAGCTTTCAATTGTATTAGGCTTGTCTTTTTTACGGTATCTGGTTTTTATTGTCCAATTTTATCTGGTGCTGAAATTGTTCATCGATACTCATTTTTTGTTGTTAGTCGCCGGAATTGCACTGGTGTTTTTGATGAAGTCTGTGGTTCCTACTTTTAACTTTTTGAGTGATTTGGGAATCAGGGAAATGTCTGCCGTCTATTTCCTTGGCGGAGCCGGGCTTGGCCTTGCAGAAGGTCCTGTGATTTTGGCAAGTCTGTTGATCTGGATCATAAATATTCTGTTCCCGACCATCATCGGCTTGTTTTTTGTCTGGCGTATGCGCATCTTTTCCAAATGATCACAATTTTCTTTTTCATAGCCATATTCCTTTATAGTGCCATGATGCTGTACTTTCGTGTGGGCTGGCAGTCTTTGGAGATTAGAAAATCGGGGAGTAAAGTGTCAGATAACGTAAAAGTGAGCATTGTGGTAGCTGCCCGCAATGAGTCTAATAACCTGCCTTTGCTGCTTGAAGATATTTCATTTCAGAAATATCAGAACTTCGAGGTGATCATTGTTGATGATCATTCGGAAGATAATTCAATTGCTGTTTTGCAGGAGCTTAAAATAAAGTATGATTTTGACTTTTCTTTTTATCAACTGGAAGAAGGGGTTTTGGGTAAGAAAGCTGCTTTGAAAAAAGGTCTTGATCAGGCTAAAGGAGATTTGATTTTATTGACTGATGCTGACTGTCGACTGTTAGATACGTGGGTAAAAGCATTCTCTTACTATTATCAGAAGTCTGAAGCGAAGTTTATTTCAGGTCCGGTCGATTTTCTGTCGTCTAGTAATTTGTTCAACAGAATTCAGCGTATGGAGTTTTTCGGTTTAACAGGAAGTGGTGCTGCAAGCCTGTTTTATAATATGCCTACGATGTGTAATGGTGCCAATATCTGTTTTGAGAAGGCCGCTTTCAGACAAATTGGTGGTTACGAAGGACTTGATGGGGTGGCATCAGGTGATGATGTTTTGTTGATGATGAAAATGACTGAGACTTTTTCGCATTCTGTTCATTTTATCAAAGATTTAGAAGCATTAGTGCTTACAAAATACCAGACAAGTGTTAAAGATTTTATTGCTCAGAGAAAAAGGTGGGCATCGAAATTCGGTGTTTATAAAGGCCTTGGAGTAAGGCTGGTAGCGTTAAATGTATTCCTTGTTTATCTGGCCGTTCTGCTGTCAATCGGTGGATTATTCTTCAATGCTGTCAGTCCTCTATATTTTTTAATAGGGATACTCATTAAATTAAGTGTAGATTATCTATTTTTACATTCAGTAAGCAGTTTTTACCGGAGAAAATTTGACGACGGCGCTTTCTTGTTATTACAATTATTAATGCCACCTTATGTGGTGTTTTTTGGTTTGGCAGGAAGGTTTGGCAAGTTTAGCTGGAAAGGAAGAATAACTAACTAAATGACGGATCAGGAGTATAATTTTATTGATGAGTTGTATTTTATGCAGACTGCAGATAGTTTGTGTAGAAATCTCAACTGGCCTGAAGAAGATGTGAAAACAGTTCTTTTACAGATATTCGATAAAGGGTGGTTAAAAATTATGATTAGCGACGATGAGTTTAACCTAAGCAGGGAAGAACTAGCAGCTGATTATAAAAAATATGAGTACATTGCTTCTAAGAAAGGTCTCCTGGCTCACAATACTATTTAATGACGCTTACTGTTACACAACATATAAAAACCCCGGGATACTACATCCGCAAGCGCTTGTTTGCCAATAAGCCAGCGGTGTTTTGCATGGTGCTTATCATTATAGCCCATATTGTTGCTATTTTGGGTTATGCCGTAATGCCTGATAATACGCCCGATTCCAACGACGGTGCGTGGCAGATTCAAAAAGAACCGGCAGGTTTTGAGGTAGATATATTAAGGATCCGCAAAAGTGGTGAAGATATTCATACCAACTTCTTCAAAGGAATGTTTTATGGTTTTGAGAGTAATTATACAATCTTACCAGTGCGCTCTTACAAAGTAAATGACATGGAAGTGGAGGCCATTCCATATGGACGTGTCGATAAACAGCAAAACTTCAATTTATTAAGTATAGTAAAGCCAATCTTTGTAGGACAGTCCACAAAACTGAGTCCCGACGGCTCTAATTTCAGAGTAGAAGGAGAGAAGGTGATTTACCTGGATTATAAAGAAGATATTGTACAGACTACTAAAGCGGAATTACTGGCTGAATTTAAAGAGAAGAATATTGACCATCGTAAATACTGGTTAGGTACTGATAAAGCAGGAAGAGACGTTTTGAGCCGTCTGATTCTGGGAACTAGGATTTCTTTAGGTATTGGTTTTGTTGCCATGCTTATTTCCCTGACTGTGGGTATTTCCCTGGGGGCGCTTGCCGGGTTCTTCGGAGCAAACGTAGATAAGTTTATTCTATGGTTAATGACTGTGGTGTGGTCTATTCCGGGTGTAATGCTTGTAATTGCCATTAGTCTGGCTTTACAAAGCAAAGCTGTTTGGGTATCTTTTGTGGCAGTAGGTCTGACCAGTTGGGTTGAAGTTGCCCGTGTTGTGCGCGGACAGTTAATGTCTATCAGAGAAAAGACTTTTGTTGAAGCAGCCAAGGCATTAGGAATCGGAGATACCAGAATCATCTTTGTACATATTTTACCTAACCTTTTAGGGCCAATCATTGTAATAGCTACATCTAACTTTGCTTCGGCTATTATGATGGAAGCGGGATTGAGCTTCCTGGGACTTGGAGTTCAACCCCCGACACCGTCATGGGGTATGATGATCAATGAAGGTTTCCATTCTATAGGAACAGAAGGAGGATGGAACCTGATTATCTGGCCTTCAGCTTGTATTTGTTTACTTGTACTTTGTTTTAATATTTTCGGAAATGGCCTTCGCGATGCATTTGACCCGCAGTCTAAGGTGAAATGGTAGTAAAATGATTTTTCCGGAATAAAAATGGTCTGTATTTGCAGACCATTTTTTATTTGTGTCGTTTTTAATTAGTAAATTAAACTTAAGCTGAAAAAAGGCAGGGTGTTGCGATACTAAACATTATCAATTTATCCTTATAGAGTATTTACGAAGTACATGTCGCCTGTAAATTATAGATAAACCTTCTCTATGCGAGAAAGTTTTGAAACAAGAATAACTAAAATCTGAAAATTATGAAGACCTATATAGTTTTATTTGTAATAGTTGCTGGCTTTGGGATAAACGCCTGTAAACCTACTCCTACAGAGAAAACAGAGTTGACCGATATCAAAGACTCTGTTAAATCAACCTCTGAATGTTATGCCTATCACAATGTAGATACAATTATGTTACACCTCAATGTTGTCGATAAAGCTGTAACGGGAGAACTGGTTTACAAATACAATGAAAAAGACATGAACCAGGGTTTGCTGAATGGTGTCTTGAAAGGAGATACCATTATTGCCGATTATACCTTTAATTCAGAAGGAAAAGAATCTGTGCGTGAAGTTGCTTTTTTAAGAAAAGGTGTTGACTTTGTGGAAGGGCACGGGGAAATGAAAGAGGAGGGTGTTAAGCTGTCTTTTAAAAGTCTCAAAACAGTTACTTTTGGTAATGACATGCTGCTTCGGAAATCCGATTGCCCTAAGTAGTTGCATTTTCAAAGTATTCAAATTTATTATGCATAACCATATAGTTACTACACTACTTTTATTCTACGGAATATTCTTAATTCTTTGCGGTATCGTTTCTGTTGCCTTTATAGGAATGAAAGCCAAGACAGCATTGGTATCGGGGGGAACTTCCGGCTTATTGGCTATCCTGCTTTCTTATTTAATATGTATAGATTTTAAAGGAGCTCAGATAGCAGGTCTGATTTTAAACCTGGCACTTTTTATCGTTTTTTCATGGAGGGCTACGAAAACGCTATTTAAAGTATTTGAATTAATAAATTCTCCCAATGAAGAGCTTCACGGTAAAGCGATTGCATTTTTGATTATTAGCTTAATGGCAGTAGTGTCAGTTTTCGTATTTGTTCTTCAGCTTTTACACTATTAGTCTGAATAAATTACTGGAATTTCGGTATTGTATTCCAAATCAGAGACTAATAGCTTTGCTCTATTGTAAATAAAAAATGTAGAGATGAGAGTAAAGCAACTATTGGTTAAGTACACCTTTTTAGTGGTATTGTCAGTTTTAACTTTTTATAATGTGGAAGCACAGCAAGTAAAAATATTTAAGAACCTGAATGCCGGTGGCGAAACGGTGTATTTTAGCTTCTCTGAAGATAAGCAGGTGAAACCTACCGATGCCTGGGATTTATCTTTCAATCGTACTACGATTAGTGTAAACGCGAAAGCTTCAGCTCAGATCACAGATGGTGATTTTGCTAAAATAGCTTCAGCTCCTAAAGACGGCTATAAAAACGATAATAATAAAGGGAATGCTATTCCATCAGGTAGTGGAAACGGCTGGTACAAATACAATATGATGGGACATACTATTACACCATTGCCATCAAAAGTAATATTTGTAAAAACAACCAGTGGTAAAGTGGTTAAAGTAGAAATTCTGAATTATAACAAAGATCAATCAGAAGATGGCGAAACAGGTTACTACAGTTTCCAGTATGCTTTCATAGATTAGTATTGCTTAGTTGATATTTCAAATGCCCGGAGAAATCCGGGCATTTTCTTTTTAGAACTACCCGTTTTGGACAAATCAGTAAGGTTTACTCTATAGCTCACTATTGTCTTTTCTTCGGAGGATTACTTAGTTTGATGTTTACTTCATAGATAACCATAGTACAAAAGGGAAAGGCAAGCCAGCCAAATATTCATTGCCGGTAAAGAAATGCCAAAAGGAAAAGTTCTTTTCAGGTTATACTATAAGTATTTACCGGTTTACAGATATTGAGTAGCAGAATCTATTTAATTGAGTATCGGTTTCAGCACACCTTACCTGATCCGCTTAACCGGAGATTCTGAATTTTGCCTGCTAATTTCGCTGATAGTGCAGATTTTATGGATTTTTAAATTTTCAAGGGTTTTTAGAATCGGAGTTTTAAATCCTGATCTTCGAAATTCTGTGTTATCTGCGTGAAAACATAAGAAGATTGATAGAAGCGGATAGTCATTTTTATTTATATCAATAACGAGAAGGTAGTAAGATGGCTTTTGCAAAATCTGAAGTAATTATTATAGGTAATTCTAAAATCAATGGGACTGATGTCGGCAGAGATTTGGTTGTTCCTGTATCTAATGGATATGAAGTTTTATTCAGGTTTACAAGAAAACTGAAAAAAGCGGCGATTACTTTTGTCACTAAGTAATAAAATAGCAAGATGTTTTAAGTTTTTGAGAGCTTCCGACATTTTGTCGGGCCTCCTTTTTTGTAGAAATATTGGAGAAAACAGAAAAGCTTCAGAAAACTAATAGGAGTTTTGATGGGTTTTGTGGCTGGTTGAGGAGCTTAAATAAGCTATACTCAAATCAAATTCAAAAAAAAGTTGAAAATATTATCTTATATAAGTTTCTGATAAAGAGTGAATAGCCAACTTGGTGAGATTTATTTTACAGAAATGGCTAGATACTCCCTTGTAAATCCGGATATAATTCCTACTTTTGCATCCCGATAAACGCAGAAGGTGT
>CAZNHL010000017.1:44549-58993 GCA_964572965.1 uncultured Bifidobacteriaceae bacterium | reverse complement strand
ATCTCACATTTTTATATAGTCTTAAAAATAATATGCGATTTGCGTGCGTACTATAATAATATATTAAAAAAAGTACCTCAAGTTTACACTTGACGAATATGTGACATAAATAATAAATTTTTACAGTTTGAACTAGTTATATACTAACAATGTAAAAATTAATAACTATTTATAGATTTACTTTGAGTATGGAGTAGTTTTTTATTGAATCGAATGTCAACAAACGAAAGTAATTAACAATACTTTGAAAATCTGTCTCAATTTCAATTTAGAATTTAATAAATATGCCTACAACAATTTCAGATAATAATATATATAAAAAAAAGTAATATGCATTTCTCATTGCATGTGTATCCCTTTTACTATCAGACAAAATTTTTATGACTTTTGCATACTTTGAGTGTTTTAGATGTATACACAAATAAATTAGATCCACAGAGGACGACAAAAACAGTCTCATTCCAAATGTGTATGAAAATGTACATGTATAGTTATGATTAGCCATGCAGTTATTTTATAGAAGCAGTGATACTTGTTCCCTCTCTGTCCCCAGGTGAAAGGACTTTATTTGTTGACTCAAAATGTGTTTAACTTTGAGCTACAACATGAAACAATTTTATTCCTTGGTCTTATTCATACCTCAATTTATTATTATATTAATAACAATAGGAGTAGTATTAAGTTCTTATCATTTCCTTTTCAGGCATTTTGAATCCGGGGTCCTAACAGGAAATATTGGAATTTTATTTGTGCTGGCAGTTAGTTTTCAGGCAGGTTTTAGCTTACTGAATAATGTACTGCTGGGACAAGGCAGATTAAGAATGTATGCTTTATTAATCATTCTTTGCCCGGCTGTTACTTTTACTTGTATCCTATTGAATGGCGGAACAATTTCAATTACCTCTCTTCTTATTCTTATTTCAACGAATAACCTGCCCTCAATTCTGATTCTGGTTTATTTCGCTATAAAAGAACACTGGATCAAAACAATTGACAAGGATGCTATCTGGCAGGAATTCAGGCTTATGTTACGTTTTCTTGTCATGGGCATCAGTATTGCCTTATTCGGCAAGGTTACCCTATTTATTATCAGAGATGGATTACTGGGACACTTTGGACAAGAACAAACAAACCTGTGGCAATCTGTTATCAAACTCTCTGACGGCTATACCGGTTTATACCTGGCCATGATGTCTTCTGTTTTCTTCCCTTATGTTTCTTCTCTTTTAGACAAACCGGCCGAATTAGGTTCGTTTTTAAGAAAATACCTTTCTATTACCTCATTTCTTTTATTACCCGCTTTCTTTCTGATTTTCCTTGTCCGGACTGAAATACTGACACTTTTCTATCAGGAAAGCTACACTCAGGCTCAGGATCTTTTTTCGATCCAGTTATTAACAGATTATCTGAAATTCATTTCATGGGGAATTGGCTTTGTGATGTATGCCCAGGCCAGGTCTTTATTATTCTTTGTATTAGAAATCTTCTCTTATGCAATTTACCTTACAGCTTCTTACTTCTTTGCGAAAAAAGTTGGTTTAATTGGTGTAATGTATGCCGAACTGCTGCAATACATTATTTATACAGCAACATTGTTCTTCATATACAGAAAACTGATCTTTGGAAAACATGCCTGAACAAGCCTTAGTTACGGTCATTTGCCTCTGCTATAACCATGAACGGTTTGTAGAAAAGGCCATTATGTCGGTAATCAGCCAAACCTATCAGAATACTGAAATCATTCTTGTTGACGATGGCAGCAGGGATAATAGTCCGGCGAAGATAAAACAATTGGCGATTCAATTTCCTGACATTCAAACGTTGATTCTGCCTCAAAACATTGGCAATTGCAAAGCATTCAACAAAGCATTGGCTTTAGCAAAAGGGAAATATGTTATTGATTTCGCCACCGATGATATACTGTTACCTGAACGAATTACAGAACAGGTAACCCTTTTTGAAACCTTACCAGAGACTTATGGTGTGGTATTTGGAAACAGTCAGTTTATTTCTGAGCAAGGCCAACTCCTTCACACTCATTATAAAATTGATTCCACAGGAAAAGCAGCAGCGGAAGTTCCATCAGGTGACATTTATAAAGACATCTTCCTAAAATACTTTATCTCTACGCCAACCATGATGATGCGTAAGACTGTTCTCGAAAAATTGAATGGCTATGACGAATCTTTAAGTTATGAAGACTTTGATTTCTGGGTACGTTCATCCAGAAACTGGTTCTATTATTATCAGGACAGGGTTTTAACTCAAAAAAGAATCGTTGCCGGCTCTCTTTCAACACAATTCTATAAAAAAGGGCAAAACAAGTTATTGGCATCTACACTGATAGTGTGCGAAAAAGCACTTATTCTGAATAGAAATAAAGAAGAAAATGAGGCACTGGCAATTTGCATCCGCTATCATTTAAGACAGAGCTTTTTTATAGAAGATTATGCATTAGTAAACAAATATGCTCTTCTTCTTAAAAAAACATCAAACACAGATTCTCTTAGTCAATTATTTGTATTTTTGGCGAAGTTAAGAATACCTGTATTTACTGTCTATAGGCTTTACAAACGGCTTCAGTAAATACCCAGACCATGAATTACAATATTTAACAAGTAAATATGAGCAAAGAAGTGAGGCTAAAAGCAACAATACTCCTGGTTATTGTATGCACAGCCGCCATTCCGATAAACAGGGCTTTTAGTGACAAATGGGGTGAATTATATCCTTTCACAAGCTGGAAATTATTCACTCAGCCTCATGGTATTTCTGACACATGCCTTACCTACCGGATATATACTTATCAGGACGGAGAATATGTCAGAAAGAGTAACACAAGTACCGAAAAAGGACTCAACAGAGATGACAAATATTATCTCCTGAGTTACATTGCTTATTGCAAACCTCTTGACTCTGCAGCCTCTCAAAAAAAATTCCAAACCTTATGCCATTTCCTTTACCCTGATTGCAATTCTTTTCAATTAATAGAGGAATATTACCGCCCTTCTGAGGTTCAACAAAACCCGAATCCACATGCCATTAAAGTCATTCTTACAACCAAATAACAGGCCATTAAGCCCTGCTTACTATTCAAATCTTAATTTCCGTTTCAATACGGCTTATTATTATGGCGAAAAGAGCTTACGCATATTCACTTTAGTGTGGCTGTTATATGAACTATACCTCTACTCCTTAATGGTAATAAGGCCGGCTGAGCTCTATAGTCCCATGGTTTATTTCAGCAAACTATTTATGCCTGCTTTTCCGGGTGTAGCAATATTTGCCGTGATCTGGATAACAGCACTATTATGTAATATTTTCAGCCTTTATAAAAGTAACGTATGGATCAAGGCTTTACTGGCATTAACGCTTATATGGATTAACCTTATCAAATGGGGCTATGGTTTTAATGCACATGTCGGGCAATTGTTTCTGTTGATGCACATACTATTAATTTTCTTCCCTTGGGCACAAAAAGGAGAAAATGATGCTACACTGGCCTCACTGACAAAATTATTCTATACGGGTATATTTGCGACTTATACATTTGCCGGCATATGGAAGGTAATAGGTTTACTTAAATACCTGGTGCTAAAACAAGCGCTGCCACTCTGGCTATACCCTAATGCCATGTTGTATAATGTAATTTCTCTCAACATCGGCTGGGATGTTCATTTAGGGCCGCTATACAAAGTATTTGAATTCTCGCTACTGTGGCAGGTCATGATCCTGTTTGTCATTTTTCTTCAGACATTTAGCGTTGTTGCTGTCCTCAGGCCACAATTAATTCCTTTTTGGGTTGCCTCACTTATTGGCATGCACCTTTTCAATGCCTGGGTAACGCAGGTTGAATTTTACACATCAATATTTGCTCTTGCGGCATTATTCTGGCCATTTATAATGATAAAAAAAGCAGACCTGCCTGTAAAATACACCCTTGAATATACCAATACCTCTAAGATTCCTCATTTGAAACGGGTTTATAATAACAGTGAAACCGACGAATATGAAGGCTTTTATGCCACACGGGAATTCCTTTATGAAAGCGGTAAATGGTATGCCAGTGTTCTGTACTTTCCGGGGATCACGTACTTATTAAACAGTTTGCTCTACAAAAATTCAAAAAAGCATTCTTAGTATAAAGCTAAAACAGAGTTTGCATCTGTTAATTATTCGTATTTTTATAAGACAAAGAGTAAGTACAGCCCATTTATAAATTTTGACTCCAAAAGATACATATCGCCAATTATGCAGGACAGAAACTTCCATATGCATTTTTGCACAGGACTGGTGGTTTGACACCATTGTAGGTGATCAAAACTGGGATGTGGTACTTGCAGAAAAAAACGGTTCTATTATCGGGGCTATACCTTACCATCATAAAACGAAGCTGGGCTTTTCTATTATTACAGTAGCTCCGTTTACGCGCTATTCCGGGTTATGGCTCAAATACCCTGCTCATCAAAAATCTGTTTCAAAACTGAGTTTTGAGCAAAAAACAATCACCGAACTCATTGACAAATTGCCACCGTTCAGTGACCTGACAATTAATCTTGCATCTATCTATACAAACTGGAAGCCTTTCTATTTCAAGGGTTTTAAACAAACCTCTTACTATAGTTACGCTCAGCAGGCTCCGGTCGACCCGGATTCAGTATGGAAAAACATGGATGACGGGATGCGTGGCACATTGCGCAAAGCAGAAAATAAGCTAACGATTGAAGCATCTGATGACATCCTGCCATTGCTCAACCAATCAAAAGTTACTCAAAACGATAATAACACCATTATTAAAAATGCGTCAAAGGTTTTTCAGAAAATCTTTACTGCATGTCAGCAGCAGCAATGTTGCAAACTCACCCATGCCATGTATGACGGTGAGATTGCAGCATCTTTATTTATGATCTGGGATAACCAATGCCTGTATACACTGATAAGCGGTTCAAACCCCAAGTTCAACAAATCAGGAGCATTGAGCCTTCTTTACTGGGATGCAGTAAAAATTGCTTCTCAAAAGCAATTAGCATTTGATTTTACAGGTACAATGGTTGAAAACGTTGACCCATATCTGAGAGACTTCGGACTACAGCATACTCCTTATTCCATCATTTCCAAAAGCAACAATTTACTATTCAAGCTTAAAAGAGCTCTTAAATCTTGAATTACTCTATTTATCATAAAACAAAAGCCATTTCGAACGCTTTACCCCTGGAGTTTCTCCAAGGAGTTACTAAACAGCGTGTGTTATTACCCTATTACCACAGCATCACAAACAGTCCTAAGCCCCATATCAACAATCTCGGGTATTACAGAACCAAAGATGACTTTATCAGAGACTTGTCATTTATAACAAAACATTACAATTCTGTCCCCATTTCAGAGTTAACACATAAAAACAGCAAACCCGTTTTTCATCTAAGCTTCGACGATGGTCTTTCCGAACTTTACCACGAAGCAGTACCTTTTCTGGTTGAAAAAAAGATACATGCAACATTCTTTATAAACTCCGATTTTCTGGATAATAAAGACTTATTTTATCGTCATAAAATTGGCGTAATTCTGGAACACATCAAACAGGAAGCTGATCTTAAGGTTGTTGCTCAGATATTAGAAATCAGCACAAAGTACGTATTCGGCAGCTTACAAAAGCTTACGTTTACAGACACACAAACTATTAATAAAATAGCAGCTGAACTGAAAATTGACTTTACCGAATATTTAAATACACATCAGCCTTATCTTACAACTAAGCAGGTAAAAGAATTGCAACAGCTTGGCTTTACGATAGGTAACCATGGCAAAAGCCACCTAAACTTCAATTCAATTTCATTTGAAGAGCAACAAAAACAGATAAAAGAAACTAATATAGTTCTCAAAAGAGATTTCTCTATCGACGACTTATATTTCTCCTTTCCTTTCGGAGATGAAAATATAAAAAATGAGTTTTTTAATTTCATGTACCATGCAGAATCCATCTTACTGTCATTCGGGACATCAGTCCTGAAAAGAGATGAGCATCAGCAGCATTTACATAGAATCAAGATGGAACATAACGGCTATACTGCCGAAAATATCATTAAACATGAATACTTTTATTATATACTAAAGTCGTTCATTAATAAAAACATTATCAAGCGTAACAAATGATTAAGCAACTTTACAAAAAGAGTATAAGCGAAAAAAGCCGTCTGGAAATTGCTACAGCCTTAAAAAAGATAAAATCACTTTTCATGGCCGGAAACAATTTCAAGTGCAATCTTTGTAATCATGGCTTTCGCTCCTTTCTGAGTAAAGGAAACGGCATTGTATTGCGTACAAATGCAGAATGCCCTTTTTGCAGTTCACTGGAACGTACAAGATTATTATACTTCTACTTACAAAACGAGACAAGCATCTTTAATCAGAACCCGACAGTTTTACATGTATCTCCGGAGAGTGCTTTGAAGAAAAAATTCTTATCGAACCCTAATTATATCGATATAGACCTGAACCCAAATCTTGCAAGTTATCAGGAAGATCTGACCAAGCTTTCTTTCTCCAACGGAAAGTTCGACTATATCATTTGTTCACATGTACTGGGACATATTCCTGATGAAGAAAAAGCAGTAAGTGAACTTTTAAGAGTGCTTAATGCAAACGGACAGGCTTTTATTCTCTCATTAATTAACTTAAAAAATCCGCATACTTTAGAAAACCCAAGCTTCAAAACAGAAGAGGAACGTCTTCAGAATTATGGTCAGAAAGACTTAGTCCGCTTACACGGATCAGACTTTTCCCAAAGGCTGCAAAAAGCCGGTTTCAAAGTTGAAATGATTGATTACCGTACCCATTTTTCCCCTCAGGAAAACAACTACTATTCTTTAGGAGACGGCCAGAGAGAACTGATTTTTAAGTGTACAAAAAATTAAAGCAATAGAAATCACTACCTCCTGTTATCTTCATGTGCTAAGATACTCTTATAGCTCTCATAACGAGGCAAGGCAATTTTGCTGTCTTTTACCGCCTGGATAACAGCACAGCCGGGTTCATTTAAATGCATACAGTTATTGAACTTGCACTGCCCTAGCAACGCACGCATTTCAGGGAAATAATGTGCCAGCTCATTGTCTTCAACTTCATTTACTCCAAACTCATTGATACCCGGCGTATCAATGATATAAGATTCTTCATCTAAAGGAAACATCTCTGCAAAGGTAGTTGTATGTGTTCCTTTTTCATTGGCTTCTGACACCTCTCCTGTATATAGATCAAGGTCCGGATGAATTGCATTGAGCAAAGAGGACTTCCCTACTCCTGAATGACCGGAGAACAATGTTTTTTTCCCTTTGAGATGTTTTTTTATCTCATCAATACCATCATTTTCCCATGTAGAGCTATAGAGACATTTATAACCCAGGTCTTCATACAATTTGGCAAGTCTGCGGTTGTATTCCCAGGCTTCGTCGTCGTACAAATCTGTTTTATTAAAAATGATCAGACACGGAATCCTGAATGTTTCTGTGGTAACAAGAAAACGGTCTATAAAACCGAGCGAAGTACGCGGAAACATCAAAGTAACTACCAATGCAGCCTGATCAATATTTGCGGCAATTAAATGACCATGCCCTTTTTTATGAGTAGAATTACGTACCATGTAATTATGGCGTGGTACAATACTATGAATCACGGCTTTCCCTTCTTCCTTTTCAAGCGTATCGAACAATACCCCATCACCAACCGCTATAGGGTTGGTCACTTTTAATTCACCCAGTTTTATTTTTCCGCGAAGAACACCTGTATAGCGTTTATGGTCTTCTCCCAGGATTTCATAAAAAGAACCGGTAGTACGAAGGATTAGTCCTTGCATAGTATATTGTTACAATAAGCGATAATTTTATCTGTAGCTCCTATATTTTCGGCTACATATTCTTTACAAGCACGTACACAGGCAAGCCTTTGCGCCTCAGACTTCTGCAACACACTAAATCTGTTTGTCAGCGCTTCCGTATCTTCAATCGTAAAAGCCCCACCTCTGCGTACCAGCTCCTGAGCCTCGGGGAATCTCTTAATTTGCGGACCGAAGAAAATAGGCATACCGAAAGTGGCAGCTTCCAGAATATTATGCAGTCCTTGTTTATAAGCACCGCCAATGTGCGCATATTCAGCATACTGGTAAAGCGATGACAACATGCCTACATTGTCAATGATCAGTACATTTGCATCAACAATATTGTCTGTTGTTGCCTGTGAATACCTGACAGACTTTTTATCCAGTCTCTTTCTCAGCGCTTCTATTTCTTCATCATGAATCTCATGTGGCGCAATAATAATTTTAAGATTATCTGAGGTATTATTAAAAAATGGAACCAACACATTCAAGTCTTCCTGCCATGCAGACCCTACAATAAACACACATTTACCGTCTTTAAAAGCAGCTGCCAGCGGAATGTCCTTTTTATGATCACATATCTCTTTTACCCTGTCAAAACGTGTATCACCAACAACCTGAATATTGTTTATTCCAATTCCTTTCAACAATGTTGCCGATGTTTTATCCTGAACAAAGAAGTAGGTAAACAGATGAAGGATATTGGTGTAAAAACCACCATATGGTTTGAAGAACAGTTGCTTTTCTCTGAATGCTGAAGAGAAAGAGATAACAGGAATATCCTGATCTTTCAGGGCTTTTGTATAATAGTACCAAAATTCATACTTCGCAAAAAAAGCCATGGAAGGCTTTGTGATGCTTATAAATTTTGAAGCATTTTCTGCAGTATCAATTGGCAAATAGAAGACCCAATCTGCAAATTCATAGTCTTTTCGAACCTGATAACCGGATGGCGAGAAGAATGTCAGTAATATTTTAAACTCAGGCTGTGCTGTTTTAAACTTCTCTATCAAAGGTCTGGAAAGTTCAAACTCGCCAAGAGAAGAACAATGAAACCATAATACTTTTGCAGTATTAGTAGCAAAAGCAACTTTCATTTGCTCAAAAACGCCTTTTCTGCCATCAAGCCACAGTTTGGCTTTCTTATTTACAGGAGCCACCGTACGGATCAGCCCCGCATAGACATGAATAGAAATTGTATAGAAAAACTTGCCGATCATATTGAAAGGCAAGTTACTAAAATACTGTGAGATGAAGGAGGTTAGATTTAAGATATGAGGCAATAGAATTCAGAAAGACACTTCAATATTTAAACCGTTCACTCTTCCTGTGCTACACTCACTTCCATTTCTTCCTGGTTAAGGGGAATCAGATTTACATTATATCTTTTAACGATCATGTTCATGATAGGATCGTGAAGGATTTTAGCAAGAATACGGTCTGTTTGCTTTTGATCATAACCCATCACCATCCAGTCTTTCAACTCAAGATCTTTTACCGCATAAAAGAAACCGCCAATCTGGTAGGGTCCAAATGTTGAATGCGGCAAATCAAAACTCCCTCCTGAAATATTAAAAATGGTATTAGGCAGGTATGAGCCCTGGGTATTGATTCCGTTAACAGTATAATAATAGTTGGCCGCTGTATATCTGGAAGCCCTTTTGGGATCAGACATAGAAATAAGCCCCGCAAGCGGTTGTTGTTTTTCTGACTGAAGGCGAAGGAAAGTCGTTTTATCCTGTGCTTTTTCTCTTGTCAACAGCTGGACTTCATCCCAGAATGCTGCTTCAGGCAAACCATCATCAATCCTGATAAGTCCATGAATAGAATAATCCATAATACCCATGGTGATCTTTATGCCTAACTTACTCAAATCAGGGTCAGCATTGATTGCTCTGTTAAGAATCGATTTCTGTTCACGCGGGTGAGTTCGTAAAGTCGCAATACTTTTCAGCCAGTCGCCTGCCAGATAACCGCTATAGCCATACACCTCTTTTAGCATACGAACGATATCGGAATCCTTTTCAATCCTGAACTCGCCCGTCAAAGACTTAATGAGCGGTTGTTCTTCTAATAATATCTTCTCGATTTCGATGGCCACAGCCGTCGCATACATCATCCCGCAATTCAAAGGAGAGCCTTGCACAATATTCATTTCGTGCACATGGCTGCAATAGCTTTTATTAGAATTAGCATCTAATTCTCCATGCGTCTGTATATGTATATAATAGGAAACATCGCTTGTATCAGTAATATGTTCACGTTGAAAGGTCTCAATGGCACGCTTCACATCAGATACTACATCGGGTGTTACAAAAGATCCGGCAACGCGTAATATTTCGAGGTTGATATCAACGTCTTTCAGCCTGAATTCTTCAGTTTTTTCAAGAATGGCTTCACGCTGAATCTGGCTAAAGTCACGTGCATCGGCACAACCGATAAGGATATGTAATTCTGGTCTCATACAAATACTAGATTTTAGACGATAGATATGAGATCAATGTTAGTTGTCTAAAATCCATCGTCTGATGTCTAAAGTCTTATAACTATTCTTCAAACTCACCCAAGCCCTGGCGTACCAACACTACATCTCCGTTGCTGCAGTCTAATACCGTTGATGGAATATTTTTTCCAAAACCACCATCAATCACAATGTCAACCACCTTTCCATACTGGTCAAAAATCTCTTCCGGATCAGTCAGGTACTCCTGAATAGCATCATCACTTTTAACCGAAGTAGACAAAACCGGATTTCCCAATTCCTGAACTATATTTCTTATGATAGCATTGTCCGGTACACGAATACCCACGGTTTTCTTTGACTGGCCAACAATCTTTGGCACTTTACTGCTTGCTTCAAGAATAAAAGTATATGGGCCGGGTGTCGATTTTTTCAATAACCTGAATACCTGATTATCAACCTGGCGCGCATATTCTGAAATATGGCTTAAGTCATGGCAGATAAAAGAGAGGTTCATCTTTTTAGGGTTTATATCCTTCAGCCGACATACTTTTTCAACGGCTTTCGGATTATGCAGGTCACAGCCGATACCATAAATTGTATCGGTTGGATAAATGATAATTCCGCCATTTTTAAGGGTATTTACAACCTGGCTTATTAATCTTGGTTGTGGATTATTTGGGTGTATGGATAAAAGTAATGACATGAGAAACAATTTTAAACTAAAAACACTGGGTAAAACCTAATTGGCTCAACAATTTAAGCATAAAAAAAGGGACGATCCAGCTTTACCAGAAGTCCCTTTACGCAAAACGCTTTGCGTATTTCATACTTCGCTCTTTTAAACGATGGGTGAAGTTTTCATAACATGTATGTGTATTAAACATCTACCTATATAACTTTTACAACGCTATTTCAGTTCAAAAACTCCAGATCATTTTGCTACTACATTGCCAATGAAGGCTGCAAGCTGTTTTTCCTGTTCCTTTAATGCAATCAGAATTTTCAGCTGTTTCTCCATTTCTGTATGGTCAGTAATATCTCCAAGCTGTCTTTGCATCTCTTTACTCATCTGCTGCACTTTCCGCCATTTCAGTCGATAAACTGCCGTTGTAAGAACTTCCAGCAATTCCTGATCTTTAGCCGGCACTAACACCTGATGACGTTTTTCCCAGTTTTCGCTCAAATAATATTTATCTGTAATCTGATCGATCACAAAGCTTTTTACCACATCATCTTCCTCATTCAGAAAATACTCATAGGTAGGAATAAAGCCTTTTTCAAAGACAAGGATATACTTTTCCATCACTCTTTTTGCCAAAGGGTGCTCAAAGTCTATGTCTTCCACTTCAACTACCAGGTGACTGAACAGTGTCAGCTTTTCTTCTTCATTAATAACGATATTGGCATAATTGACCAATAAACGTACAACTTCTATTTCCTGTAAAAGCAGTGAGTTAGTAGCGACCCTGGGCTGTTCCTGCACAACAGGCTGCATCAGATCTGCAATCAGCTCTTCATCACCCTCATTGCCTTTTTGTTTTTTCTGCTGAAGTTTAAGCTTATTATATTCTGAAATTAATGTTGACTCCGAAATATCCAGCAAACGGGAACATTGTTGAAAATATACCGCACGCGTAATGCCATCCTGAATCTTCGAAATACTGGTTACCACTTCCCTGATTACCTCTGCTCTTTTGATCGGATCATTCTGAACATCTTTCAGGTAAAGCTCAGTTTTAAAACTGATAAAATCCTGTGCTTTGTCCTTCAGGTAATTTTTAAACTCGTTTGAACCGAGTTTTTTAACATAACTATCAGGATCTTCTCCATCGGGGAAACAAACGACTTTCACATTCAACCCCTCCTCAAGAATCATGTCGATTCCACGTACAGAAGCTTTTATACCAGCGGCATCACCATCATAGAGTACCGTTACGTTTTGTGAAAAGCGGCGGATCAGCTTAATCTGCTCCTGGGTAAGTGATGTACCGGAACTGGCCACTACATTTTTGATCCCTGCCTGATAAAGAGAAATCACATCCGTATAGCCTTCTACCAGATAGCAATTCTCTTCACTTCTGATTGTATTTTTAGCCTGATAAATACCATAAAGCACCTGGCTTTTATGGTACACTTCAGTCTCCGGAGAGTTAAGGTATTTAGGCTGGTTTTTATCCGTTTTAAGGATCCTCGCACCGAAAGCAATTACTTTACCGGCTACATTGTGAATCGGGAAAATAACCCTGCCACGGAAGCGGTCAAATATTTTCCCCTCCTCTTTTCTGATAACAAGACCGGCCTTTTCTAAGTGATCTGCATTGTAATTCTGCTTTAGCGCATCTTTATACAAAGCATCCCACTCGTCCATGGAATAACCAAGCTCAAAGTCAGCAATGGTTTCCTGTGAAAAGCCACGCTCTTTGAAATAGCTCATCCCTATTGCCTGACCGGTCGGGTCTTCTGTCAGTTTTTTCTGGTAGAAGTTCTTCGCATAGTTAAGAACAATCAGCAAGCTTTCTCTTTCGGAGTTTTCCTGCTGAAGCTTTTCTGCATCTATGTTCCGGTCTTCCTTTACTTCAATATTGTAACGCTTTGCCAGCCAGCGCAATGCCTCTGTATAGGTATAGCGTTCGTGCTCCATGACGAACTTTACCGAATCACCGGATACCCCACAGCCAAAACATTTATAGATCCCTTTTTCGGGAGATACAGAGAAAGAAGGCGTTTTTTCCCCATGAAAGGGGCAACATGCCATCAGGTTACGACCACGTTTTTTATACTGCACAAACTCTCCAACCACATCCACGATGTCTGCGGCTTCTTTAATCTGTGCTATGGTTTCCTGAGTAATCACGTTTTGAGGCTATTCACAAAATTACTCATAATTTCAGACAAAAGGGAATAGATTTAGACATGAGCAAAGAGTCATTAGCGAAGAGCAACGAGGGAAAAGCCAGAAGAAAAAGAAGGTAAATATTCCGATCAAGTAGTTTGATAAATTTACTCACTCGATCTCATTGCTCATGACTAATCGCTCATGACTAGTAACTTAAACACTAACTTAATAAAAGGATAATTTTTACAAAACCTCTTTCCATTGTTCATCACTTATCTTTGATACATAAAGAATGTCAAGAAGTTAAGTATCAGTAAAGTCATGTTTTACACTCAAACCGCATCAAGAAATTTCAATTTATCGCCAATATTTTTAAAATTACTTTTAGCGATGATTTTTATACTGATTGTAAAACTAAACTCTAACGGGAAATCCAACGATAACCAACCAACCTATCGGATTAGCCTTAACAGATAATTTTTTTGCGGTATTTTTTAATTACTTTTTGGGGCCCATGGCCCTTATTTTTTAGATATTATTTACAAAAAACTTCTCGTTTCGGAATGGATGCTTATTTTTGCCTGATTTAACATGTAAAAATGGAATTAAAAGACGTACGTCTCAAAGAACTTTTCAATGCATCCGTAGTTATTGCCGCGCTTGGCTATTTTGTTGATGTATATGATTTACTGCTTTTTCTTGTAGTAAAAACTAAAAGTCTTATGGACATTGGTGTTGCCGAAGCCAATGTACCTAACGAATATATTTTTATCCATAATACACAAATGGCCGGGATGCTTATCGGCGGTATTTTGTGGGGAATACTAGGTGACAAAAAAGGCCGTTTATCGGTATTATTCGGATCAATTTTCCTGTATTCGGCTGCTAACTTTGCCAATGCCTTTGTACAGGATGTGCCTACTTACGCCTTACTGCGCTTTATTGCAGGAATTGGCCTGGCAGGTGAGCTTGGTGCAGGTATTACACAGGTATCAGAAGTCATGTCAAAAGAAAACCGGGGAATGGGCACAATGCTTGTTGCCAGCATAGGTGTACTAGGCGCCATACTTGCAGGTCTGGTTGCAGAATTTTTAGACTGGCGAACCTGTTATATGATTGGCGGCGCATTGGGATTCGCTTTACTCCTGCTCAGGATCAGTGTGGCAGAGTCAGGTATGTTTGCAAAAACGAAAGAAGAAAGCCTTGTTTCAAGAGGTGATTTCTTGAGTCTTTTTACCAACTGGAACCGCTTTTCAAGATACATGAAATGTATC
>CAZNHL010000017.1:27671-44539 GCA_964572965.1 uncultured Bifidobacteriaceae bacterium | reverse complement strand
CCTTATCGGTTTATCAAAACAATTTGGTCAGACATTTAATATAGAAGGTGTTGTGAAAGATAACCTTGCAGTATTGTTCTGTTATGCGGGACTTACAATTGGAGATGTAATGGCCGGAGTCTTAAGCCAGGTATTAAAAAGCAGAAAAAAGGTACTTTTCATTTTCATCAACATTTCTCTGATCCTTTCTGTGATTTATTTAAACCTTGGCGCAGTTACAGTAACCACCATGTACACGATGTGTTTCTTGCTGGGTCTTTCTGTTGGCTATTGGGCTATATTTATTACTATAGGAGCGGAGCAATTCGGCACAAATATCCGTGCTACGGTAGCTACTACTGTTCCTAACTTTGTAAGAGGTGCAACAGTGCCAATTACGCTTTCTTTTAAGTTTTTCAATAAAAGCATGGGAATGGGCATGACTAGTGCTGCATTAATTGTAGGTGCTATTTGTATGCTGATTGCCTATGCTTCTTTATTTACTATGGAAGAAACATTTGGGAAAGACATGGATTACCTGGAAGAATAGCAATAAAGTTCTAAAATGAGACCCCGGATTAAAATCTTCTCATATAAAGAACAATTACTTGCTCATTTTAGGGTAATTTAGTCAGGGTTTTATATCTTTGAACAAAGACGATAATACAGTGAAAGCGAAATTTAAAATAGGAAAACTACAGGTCATTATTGACTCTAGCCGCATAGAAGTGGATGCTGAAAAGGCACAATTTTCGCGCATTCAGGAAGATGACGAATACTCTTTTGATGTAATCAGTTGTGCTGCACGCGCTTCTGAATTCTCAATTGTGAGCCAATTGTATAAAGGTGATAAACAAACAATTATTGATACTTGCGCTTCTATCAATGAATCAAAAAAGATAGGTGTTATCCAAAATGGCGACAGCTATCTGATGCTTAGCCCTTTCGTTGAACGTTATACTTTCTTTGGGGAAGAGCAGGCTGAAAAGTTTACGAATGAAGTAATTGATGCAAGCATTACTCACAATCTTAATAGCCTGAGAATTACTCAATTCTGCCTTATGCGCAGTGAAATGCCGTTTTTCCCTCAGTTTAAAGGTATCCTGAAAGCTTTAACAGAAAGAGACGACTCTACCCTAGAAATTGTTTATTTCGATATACCGGAAGACCATTTTTACGAACTTCAGATTTTATTTAACAGCTACGAGCAAAATACTCATCAGGCATAATTGAGATGTTTAGAGTTTAGAGTTTAGATTCCAGACATCAGATTTATAAATTAAAAGGGAGTTGACCATGCGATCAACTCCCTTTTAATTTATAAAGACTACTCTAACTTAGTTATTTGATAAGTAAGCAGCAACGCCTTCAGCAGTAGCTGTCATTGCTTCTTTACCTTGGTTCCAGTTTGCAGGACAAACTTCACCATGCTCTTCATGATGCTGAAGCGCTTCAACCATACGCAAAGCTTCATCAATGTTACGTCCTAATGGAAGATCGTTGATTACACAGTGACGAACAACACCAGCCTTATCAATCAAGAAAGTACCTCTGTAAGCAGCAGGAACGCCTTCGAAAGTCATTTCACCTTCTTCGTTATAAGTATACTCACCAGCCAATACACCAAAGTTAGATGCAATTGTTTTTGCGGTATCTGCAACCAATGGGTAAGTTACACCCTGAATACCACCGTTATTTTTTGGAGTGTTAACCCAGGCAAGGTGAGTAAACTCTGAGTCGATAGAACAACCAACTACAGCTACATTTTTAGCTTCAAATTGAGCCAGTTTCTCCTGAAAAGCCAACAACTCAGTTGGACAAACAAAAGTAAAGTCGAACGGATAGAAGAAGAAAACAACATCTTTTTTACCCAAATACTGAGCAAGAGAGAAGTTTTCTACAACCTGACCGTTTACTACAGCCGCTGCACTGAATACAGGTGCTTTTTTTCCTACTAATGACATATGTTTTAATTATTAAATTGTGAATTAATAAGTATAAATGAGTTTGACCGGCAAGATCAAACCTGATAAGTTACATTACTTTCTTTATCCAGCTTTTCACCTAAAATCTGGATTTTAATATCTTTAACTGACAGGTTATTGATTTTCTTTTTTGTGAAATAGTCTTTTAAAATCCCATGAAGCTCATCATCTTCAAAATCTATGATCTCCTGCGTGTTGCTGCAATAGATATGCCCATGGTGATGCATATTACCATCGTAACGCAAATAACCTTCATCAGTCATCACTTTGTCTGCAAGTCCTGCAATAGCTAATGTATCCAGTGTTTTATACACAGTACCCAATGAAATACTTGGATTGGCCGGCCTGATAGATTCGTAAACATTTTCAGCTGTCGGGTGATTATTCAGCTTTAACAATGCTTCATAGACAACAATACGCTGTTGGGTGGCCTTTAAGCCACTTGCAGAAATCTTCTGCTTTACTTCTTCCAATGTCAGCGCCTGATGCAATTTAAATAGTAATTTTTATTAACTAGAAATATTTACTTACACAAAGATACTACTATCTGATAAATAAAAAAATCCCTGTAGAATTAAAATCATACAGGGATTCGACTTACAAGATTCAGGGAAATTAGCTTTTAATGAGATCATCCATCATTTTCTGATACATAGTCTCGGCTAAAACCTCGTTTTGAATATGATACCTTGCTCCTATGTACTTATAGGTCTTCCCATTAGCATCCTGTATTGGAGTAATTGCAACATCAACCCAATAAACTGAGCCGTCTTTTGCGTTATTTTTAATAATACCCCTGAATACATTTCCGGCTTTAATGGTCGTCCACATCTTTTCAAAGATAAGCTTTGGCATATCAGGATGTCTGAATATATTGTGCCCTTTACCCAAAAGTTCTTCTCTGGAATATTTTGAGATCTCACACAGTTTATCATTCACATAAGTGATAGTTCCGTAAAGATCCGCTTCTGACAAAATAGTTGTAATATTAAAAACCCGCTCCCTGGCCTCCAGTGCTATTTTCAGCTGTTTAGTTTCTTCTAATTGAGAAGCAATCAACTCCTGAGTAGCCGCGAGCTCTTCCATATTTTGTCTTAGCTCCTCTTCTTGTTCGCGCATCTCTCCCGCCTGACGCTGAGAAATTTTCAATAAAGACTGGGTTCTTAAATTAACTCTCATTGTAGAAATAGCAGAAGCCATGTTCTCTGCCATTTTCTCCAGAAAAGCATATTGATACGGCTCTAAAACATCGAATGAAGCTATTTCAACCACACCTAATATTATTTCATTTACTTTAAGAGGTATCAGACAAATGCATCTGGGAGTAGCATGGCCGACCCCGGAGGTAATCTCTATATAATTGTCCGGAACATCAGTCAGCATCATACCTTGTTGTTCAAGGAAAATCTGTCCGACCAAACCTTCTCCTATATCAACCCTGCGCTCAAGATACTTTTTCCTCTCATAGGCATAATATGCCACAAGTTCCAGGTATTTATCCTCTTCATTATCCTCATTTAAGATAAATAATCCACCCTGATTAGCTGACAAGTATTTAACAAGGGTTGATAATATCTTATTGTAATATGTGGCAAGGTCACTTGTGTCACCTCTGAGCAACTCTGCAAAACTGGCAAGCCCTTCGTTGACCCAATTACGCTGACTCTCTTCCAACGCTATTTTTTTCAAAGTTTCACTGAATTCTTTCAATGAAACCATTAGCAGGTTACCATCATCAACTGAAGATTCATCCAGATGACCATCCTTTAGCTTATCAAGATATTTCGCAACAGCTCCTCTTTCACTTTTCAAACTTTCAATCTCATTTTTGAGCTCTTCGATATACCCCTTCGCTACTATTCTCATTCCAATTAATTAGTCAAAACACTTTCTTTTTTAAAGAAAAACAAAAGATATCTTACATCAAAAAAACCTGTTACTTTTTACTGTTACCAGTCAATCCTTAATCAGAAACCCTGTACGTAAGCCTTAACTAAACCTCCTGTTTCTTCGACTAAAACGCCGAAATTATAGATAAAAAACAATAAAATCTATGAAAAATAACATCAAACCTTTGATTTACAATACCATAACAAAAATATCATTTATAAGACATATATTTGCCCGTAACTAGCAGGAACATCATTCGTATAAGCCAGCAATCTTACATTTAACCCACTATATAATTATGGCAAAACATTTACCGTTTAAGAGGAAAAGCATTCTATACCTTATAGGTGCTTTAGGCCTTATCACAACCAGTGCCCAATCACAAACAGATTCAGTCACAGTAGTTTCAACACCAGCTCAAATAATGGCAGATACAGCATCTGTCGGTGCACTATCAGACTTATCTATTGAAGAATTGATGAACATGTCAGTAACTGTATCATCAAAAAAGGCAGAAACAATTGCTGATGCGCCAGGTTCTATCACTGCTTATTCGTCTAAGGACATAGAAAAACTGGGTTACTATACCTTAGGAGATCTTGCTAGTATCACTTCAGGTTATAGTGCATTCAAAGGAATCGGGGAAACGACTTTTGAAACAAGAGGTCAGAAAGCCGATGGGTTTGACAATAACAAGCACCTTGTATTGATTGACGGTATTCCTTTCAGTAATACAAGAGCTAACCGGGCAAATGCAGAAGAGGACTTACCTCTTTACTTTGCTAAAAGGGTTGAGTTCCTGAAAGGTCCAGGTTCAGCTTTATATGGTATCAGTGCATTTTCCGGTGTAATCAACATTGTCTCTAAAGACCTGGAAGAAAATGGCACTAAGGTTGAAACAAAAATTTCAGCAGGAAGTAACAATTTCAACCGCAGAATTATGTCAAACATCTATCATAAGTCTGACGCAGGTACAAGCCGTTTGAGTTTAGGCTATTATGGTAAAGATGCCAGCAGAGCTTATCTTGGAGCACCTAACAGTATTCCTGACCAAAATGCGCTATATTATGACAACTCTACAAGTTTGTTCCTGAATGGTTCTCATAAAATCACTGAAGGTGTATTAAAAGGATTAGGTGCCGGTTTCATCTATAGCTCTAAAACCGGTGGTTTGGGCGATTTCTGGATGGAACAACAAAACCAGACCTACGAACTTAACCAAATTACTTTTGAAGAGTTAACCCCGTATTTGAAATACCAAAGAGATTTAAGTAAGAAATTGGTATTCAACTCTTACTTAAAAGGTAACATATCAAATGAGAAAGCTTATGTAGGCGGTTACATGACAACATTCACCAATGGTAATGTAAGTACTTTCTCAAACTACAATGTTCGTGTATATAATGGCGAATTTCTGGGTGAATTAAAATACCAATTGTTTGAAAAAACCAACATTATTGGTGGTGTCAATATTGATACTCGTAATAGTACCGGTTCACCAGAGTCTTATGCCTATTCAATTGCTCAAACACCAGGAATTTCTTATCCATTAGATTTGTCGCCTTCAACGTTGGTTAGTTCAAGTCGCTTCAGTACTTATTCTGCATATGCTCAAATCCAGCAAAATGTAAATATCCTTAAGGGTATGAATATCACTGCCGGCGGACGTTTGGATATGGGTCGTGTTACTTCTGCTGTTGACGGAAGCTTAACCAACCAGTACAATCAGTTTTCACCACGTGTTGCTGTAGTTCAAAAAGTTACTGATGCGTTCAACCTGAAAGCAATGTATGGTATGGCTTTGAGAGCTCCTTTGATCAAAGAAGTTGGCTTGAATGAAGAAACCCGTACAAAACCTGACGCAAATCTTGTTCCTGAAAATATTAAACCGGAAACAATCCAGTCTTATGAAGTTGGAGCTACTTATAACACAAGCTTCATTAGTACCAGCGTAACAGGATTCCAGAACTCAACTGACAATGTATTAGGGAAACTTGGTTCTGCTGCTGTTTACGTTAACCAGCCTGGTCAGATCAGAGCATCCGGTATTGAGGCTGATTTAAGTGTAATTCCTGTTAAAAACTTTAAAATCGGAGGTAATTATGCTTATGCTAAAGCAATATTACCGGCAGGAACTGTTGCTAACCAAACAGCAATAACTACTGCCAATGTGCCTACTACTAAGGTTAACGGAACTGCTACTTACACATTAGATGGCAGAGCAAAAATCTCATTTACACTGGTAGGTCGCTGGATCGACAATTACACCAAAGGAGAGCGTAACGGAGTTGCTTATAACGGTTTGTTAGCCGGTAATAAGCTATTTGACTTCAACGTAGTTGCCGGTATTACTAAAAATCTTGGTTTAGAATTACAGGTTAGAAACATTTTCAATGAAACTTATAGAACACCT
This sequence comes from uncultured Bifidobacteriaceae bacterium, assembly GCA_964572965.1. Lineage (GTDB taxonomy): Bacteria > Bacteroidota > Bacteroidia > Cytophagales > UBA9547 > CAZNHL01. The sequence goes on along the minus strand of CAZNHL010000017.1, from coordinate 38,272 downwards.
ACGTTTTATGCTGCCGGTCAATTGAATATTCCTGGAGCACCTAGATCTGTATTAGTAACTATGTCATTAAAATTCTAATCTAAAAAGAGCATTAACCATGAATTCTATATATAATAAATTAATGTTGGGAACAGCTGCATTAGGCTTATTCCTGGTCTCTTGTACAAAACCTGACAATACGAATCCGATACCGGAATTATCATCAAGTGCAGCTGTGCGCGTTGCCGGCAATACTAAAGCAATCAGGAGCGGACAAAACATTGCCACCGTATCTGATACCGTTATACTGACTTTTAAGATAAAAGCAGCAGGTGGTATTAAGCAAATTGACTTTAACTACAATGGCTCTGCCTCTTATGAGTTTGTCAATAAAACCGGTTGGTATCAACAAAGAGGATGGATTCCGGTTGTACAAAAAAGAGATAATTTCATTAGTGGAAACGAAGAAGAGTTCTCTGTAAAAGTGTACAATGTAACTTCTACTTTCACTGCGGCTGTTTTAGTGCACGATGGTAATAATTTACAAAATAGCATTACCCAAACTGTTTACAGCGCAGGAGAATTGATGGTAAAAAACGCTACTCTCTTCTCTCAAAACAGTGCAGTAACAGATGCTGCTGCGGGAATGTGGAAAAACTTCTTATCGACCAGACTTGATAAGACTTCAGATACTTCCAGCACTCAATTAGCAAACTTGTCAACATATGGAGATTTAGCCTATGCTATTGATTCTGTAAGTACAAGCCCAATGCTTATCTCAGCGGACTCTGCTATTGCGACCTATGCCCCTCATACTCATAAAGAAGGGAAGGCAACCTTATTTAAAAACGGTAGCAGCTCTTTAAGGCTTGTGGCAAGTAATCTGACTGTTGCAACAGCAACAACTGCAGACCTTATCACAACTGACTTCACAAATGCATCACCAAAGGTAAATATCCTAGCCGGAAAGAGCTATGCATTCATTACTCCTGATAACAGAATTGGTTTGATTGAGGTTAGTGCACTTACTGCCGGAGCAACTTCAACTCTTGCAAACGCACAGGTTGACTTCAGTTACATTGTTCTTAGCAAGCTGCAATAGTCAATAGCAGACGTTTCATTAAAAGCCTGACGTTTCTCTCGTCAGGCTTTTTTTATTTCTCAATAATCTAAACTGTCATCTCACTCTAATAACGCTGTTTTAAACCACCGGCCACTTCAGCGAAATTAGTGGGCAAAATTCAGAATCTCTGGTTAAACGAATCAGGCAAGGTGCGATGAAATGGATACTCAATAAGTATTATTACAATAACAAAAAAGGGATGACTGTCGCCATCCCTTTTTTGTTATTTAGATTAAAGACTAAAACTCAAAGTTTGCCCCAATCATGTATAAAGCTCTTGTGATATCGGTCTGAGCGAACTCCTGAGAAGTCTGATCGAACACATTTCTCGCATTTACAAACAAATCAAGTTTGCCAAAGAACTTATAAGAGATACGTATATTCGTTGAGAACTTACTATGTGTATTTACAACGCCATGACTCTTTACTGTAGGGTTCAGATCAAGTGATGACACAAAACCTGTATAAGTAAATGGTGCGAAATAATAGCCGGTTACATTGAAATTCAACTTCTTCTTTACTGTATAGTTAGCAAAGAAACCACCATAAGCAGAAGGAGAACCATTGTAATTACTAATATTTGAGACTTTAATATTAATAGAATCAGCATATTGAGCCTTAGGAACATTTGTAAGAGATGTTTGCTGTAGCGTAATAAAAGGTTTCAATTGAAAGTTTTTCCACACAAAGTTTGCTCCTATAGTAGCCCCCACCTGTTCCGCTTTCAGATTAATATTAACAATGTGTTCGGCAACATCTACCCCTGAAAAATCTTGCCTTGGAACGGCTGCCCCAACCTGTACCAAAGTGTTGTAATTCTCCGAAACCTGATAGAAACCATCAACATCAAAGTGTAAGAAATCAGTTGCTTTTACCCTATACCCCAATTCGTATACATCAACCTGTTGCAGTTTCAAATTATTATCACCGACATAACTTGCATAAAGAGGCAAGAAAACCCCAGGGGCAACCTGGCTACTTCCAATATTTAAAGACTGATTTGCATAAGTGTCCAGCATTGTCGGCCCGCGAAATGCTCGTGAATAAGTTGCTCTCAACAGGTTTGCCTCATTAACTTTCAAATTGGCAGCAAATTGATACGAAGGATAGGCCTTACCGGGAGCATTGTATTTATCAACACGAACTGCCCCTATCAATCTTAACATTTTTTTATCATCGTACTCCACTCTGAAAGAACCGGCCACATCATTCAATGTCTGCTGCCCATTCAAGAATCCTTCTCTTAAAGCTGCGTTACTATATTTTGAATCACTGTAGCTCGCTGAACGATAATTAAAACCCGGCTTGAAGCTAAAACGCTTAAAAGTAATGTCATATTCTGCTGTTGCATCCAATGTACTAAAATCATACTTATAACCTGAAAAACCTTTAGAGGCATCCTGAGTACCAAACTGGTAAGCAACCTGAGCAGTTAAGCCATAAACTTCTCCCTTTAAATTAGCATAATTAGAAGTAGACTTTCTTGTACTAAGCGGAGTGGAAAGATTTTCCGAAAAAGCACCCTGAACAGTTGACTGTTGCCCTCCTACGCTTAAGCCTGTCTTTACTTTTTCAGATACTGCATAATTTACAAAAGCATTATAACCTACTTTTTCCTGAGCTAATGACGGATCCGGATAACGATCTGCATAATTGGAAACTCCTTTACTGTCTGACACTGGCGCTCCTGATGAATAAGTCAGCAACTGATCAGAAGAAACTTTCTCTCCCTGCTGCCAGCCAAAATATTTATCCTCAAAACGTTGTCTCTGCTGATAGTTCCCTGAAACAATCACATCAAATTTATCTTTCTTATAGCCTACTGAACCATTTATGATCCCGGTATTTCCAAGGCCTCCGCCTGTACCTCCGCCCATTACATTAGCAGTTCCGTGAACTCCATTAGTCTCAAGTTTTCTGGTAATGATATTGATTACACCGGTTGCAGCATTAGGGCCATACATTGCAGTAGAAGCGCCACGCACCAACTCTATTGTTTCAATATCATTCAGATCTACAGGTAATGTTTCCCAGAATGTACCACCATTAAAATAGTTATACACCGGGCGTCCGTCAATCATTACCAATGTAGTTGAGTTGTTAGCCTGGCTCATATAGGCTCCCGGAGGGACATTATCCAAACCTCTGATGTGAACATCTGCATATCCATTTGTATGTTCACGTACAATCAAGCCCGGCATCAATTTCAATGCATCAATAATATTGGTGCAGCCCGCTTTTCTGATTTCGTCTTTACTGATGCTGCTTGCAGATAAGGGTGCATCGAAGAGGCTTTCTGATTTCTTAGAAGCTGAAACGATTTTCACTTCCATCAAATCTTCCAAACTTAAATTTGTAAGATCAATTGTGGGTAATTCTCCAAGGTCTGATGTTGTTGAATCTGTTTGCGCATAGGCACACAAAGACACGCTAGCTATGAAAATAGCTATTAGATATTTTTCCATTAATAATAATTATGTGATTAAAAAGACTAAAAAACTTATTACGCTGCTATTTTTTCTTTGCCAACTCCTCTTCCAAGGCCTCAATTTTTCTCAGGTAATCGAACTCTTTCCGTTTCATTTCTTCTTGGGTTGCATTTAGTTCTTCGAGGTTCTGACGCAACTCTTCTTCCTGTTCACGTTTACTTTCCTGGCTCATGCGGGCCTCTTCAAGCAATTTCACAGTTTTCTGGTTGATTTTAACAGATGAGAATACGCTGGCCATACTTTCACTGAGTTTAATCAGGAACTCCATCTCATACTTATCCAACACTTTGAATGAAGCTATTTCAAACACCCCGATAAACTCGTCGTTGTTCATAATTGGTTGTAAGACAATACAACGCGGAGTAGCTGCACCAGTGCCTGAAGTAATCTGAATATAACCATCAGGAACATCTGTAAGGTATATTGTATCACGCTCAAGCATACACTGACCAAGTAAGCCTTCTCCGGGTTCAATCACTTTTTCTAAATACTTTTTCCTTTCGTATGCGAAATAAGCGATCAATTCTAATCTTGGCTCTTCATAATCGGCCTCATTAACCAAATATATACCACCCTGGTTTGCGCCAATATATCTTATCAGATTTGACAAAAGTATGTCGCTCAGTTTTTTAAGGTCATTGCTGCTGCGGAGTGTATCTGCAAATTCTGCCAAACCAGCTGTAACCCAGTTTCTGCGCTTATCTTCTTCATTCAAAGTTTTAAGCTTCTTGCCCATTTCAAGCAATGAATTCCCCAGCAAATCTTCTTCCCCTAAAGAAACAAATGTGGCATCAAGGTTTCCATTACCTATTTTCTCTGCATAATCAGCAGTCTTTCTCAGACCATCACTCAGATAGTTCAGTGCTGCAGACATTTCACCGATTTCGTCAGTTGAAGTAGTCAAATGTTCCTGCAGGATTTCCCCTTTACCCATCAGCTTAAGGCTATTTTTAACCTTATCAATCGGTTCTACGATATTCTTTATTGTAGCAAGGGCAATCCATGAACCAAGGATCAAAACAAGCACTCCTGCAAGAATTACAAGATATTTGAACTGGTTAAGATTTGTAGAAAGGTTATCGCTAGCGATAATGGCGCTCTTAGACTGAGAATCGACTAAGGCATCCATAAATTTATTAACTACTTTATATTGCGCTGTAATAGATCCTTGATTATCAATAAGAGGAGCAACCTCCATAACAATCATAACATCGCTATAACTTTCGAAGCTGTTTAGTTTTGCAATGATCTGTTCTTTATACTGTTTGAATAATAGGTTAGATTGTTCTTCCACTGAATCTAACCTGGCTTTATCAGCATCTGTCCATTTAGAAGACAGTTCTCTGAGTTTTTTGATCATCTGAGGATACTCAGTGTTCATTAACTCTAACAGTTTTTTCTTATCTGCATTATTGTTATCAGACGCTACAGTAACCCAGTTAGAGATGAGTGTATTTGCTCTGCTCATCATCAGCTTTGCTTCCTGCACTTTCTTCACAGAAGGAGTATATACTGTGTTTATTTCGTCATTAGAATCAATCGTTCTGTTCAGAATGAAGTACGTAGCTCCTACACAAAGAATAAATATGATAATAAGTGTACCAAATCGAACAATAAGTCGTCCTTTAAGGGAATTTCCTAATTTCAGGTTCATTAGTCGGGCGATAAAATTTGTAAAAAACTATTTAACTGGGATACCTAATTTCAATAAAGTCGGCGCTAACTTTAAGCTTTTAGAGGTAGCTTTAGATTCATTCAGCTCAAATCTCAATTTATCACTAACCTGCACAAAGTTAATCATGCTTCCCTTGCTGGCTGCTCCTTCAGATTCAGTAATTATTAATGTAGATGATGAGGTGGCGGCTAAGTCTGCTAATTTTGAAATCTGACCATCCGACACAAAAACCATGTGAGCGTTTCCAACCTCTGCCACAGAACTCACTTTCTTAACTACGATCGTTTGTGTTCCGGCTTTCTTCTGTTTAGCAATTTCTTCTAACTCCTTAGTAATTGGTGAATTACCAAGAACGGCAATTACGAAGTTGCCATTATGATACGAGTCAGGCCAATTGACCAATGATGTGAAGTTATAGATGAATGCCGCTTCTATCTTTTCTGTCTGACTAAAACAGCTGGAAACAGAAAAAAAGAAGGTGACTACTACAGATGCGAAAATCTTATTCAACATGTTATTATAATTTATTCCTATTTTATTAGTTACTGGTTCATAGCTACAGCGAGAGATGGAAATATCAGGTTGAGCGATTATGTATTAAAAACCAGTTAACCTTATGACTCTTCAAAAATCTGCCACTGAACCAAAACTAAAACCCATTACGGGATTTCTTTATACAGTGGCAGATTTTTTCGACGAACTAGTATGCTTTGAATTCAAACGGAACTTCTATTAACTCCGCAAACTCATGACCAGCCTCTAACATATCATCATCACCTTCAAAGTAGTACCAGATAATTTTAATACCTGCTACGTTCTCTATTTTTCCAAGGGTATCTAAAATCAACTTTGAAGAAGCTGTATTGAAATACTCCAGCTTCAAGATTAATATAGTTGATGGATTAGGTGATTTTGAATATTCGTTTAACCAGTCAATTATTGGCGCATAAAACTCTGCTGCATCTTCTGGTAAGGAACGTCCCGCTATCTCAAATATCCCTGCTGCCTTGTCCAACATTACCAATGGAGTGTCCTCTGTTGCTGATATATTTAATGTGTTCATAAATATTATTTTTTTATTCCTAATTAATTAAATTTATTCGTTTCCACGGTCAATAGTTGACCTGAATGAGAAAAACGAGTACTTGTCATTCACTTTTTCAAAGTCGAATTCCAGTTTTTTACCAGACTTTCTTGCAATATCAACAAAGCCCAGACCCGCCCCGCCTTTATCTGAGATAGACCCGGTTTTAATTAACTCTTTATAAAGATCTTTTAATCCTTCTTTATCAAGACTGTTAATCTGATTCAACCTCTGTTCAAGCGCCGGCACGTACTCATTATAAATGAAGTTACCTGATGTAAGTACATAGCTGTCATTCTCCAGGCCTATCATGAATATTGCACCTTTATCTTCTGTTACTTCAACAGAATCAGAGTGTTTACAGATATTCTGAAGACACTCAACCATCACATTGAATACCTTCCTTTTGATAGACAGTTCCTCACCCATGTAATCCAGGTTTTTCTCTGCCATTGATAACACTGACTTTGTTATCTCCTGTGTAAATTCTCCCTCATAAACAAGATTCAGATTCTTGTTACACATCATCTTATGAAGTTCATAAACATATTTCATCTTTGATTCGGATTATGACAAAGCCAATAATGGACTCCGTACGTTTAATACATATACTCTTTTCTACTGTTATTGCTCTTTACTTATTCTAAAACTCGATTCCAATTAACAGAACGTCATCAGTTTGTTTACTTTCGCCTCTCCATTCATCGAATTCCCTTTCAAAAATCACACTCATTTCATTCATTGTCAACCCTTTGTTTTCTTCAATAATGTTTTTCACTTTTTCAGAACCCATTTTTCTGTTTAAAGGCCCTCCGAACTGATCCGGCAGGCCGTCAGAGAAGAAGAAAATTGCGTCTCCTTTTTTCACTTTAAACTCGTGATTGGTAAAATGTGTCTGGTTTTTATAAACACCGCCACCTATAGCCCACTTATCACCTTTGAATTCCTGAATTTCTCCGTCTCTTAACAAGTATAGTGGCCTGTGAGCCCCTGCATATTCAACCTTCATTTTTTCAAGGTTAATTTTACAGAAACCGATATCCATTCCGTCTTTTATGGCTACCCCCTGGCCTGTACCCTTAATCAATGTTTCATTTACTTTATGATCCAGTTGATCCAGAATTAAACCACAATTACTTCCTTTTGAAGCACCATCGACAATGTTATTTAATTGAAAATAACCAACCAGCGACAACATAGCTCCCGGTACTCCGTGCCCGGTACAATCAACTACGGCTATATAGTAATCGTTGTCTTTGTGTGCAAACCAAGGGAAGTCACCACTGACAACATCTCTCGGTTTGTACATCATAAACGACTTTGGAAATACCATTTGAATATGGGCATTATCAGGCAAAATGGCATTCTGAATTCTCTTCGAGTAGTTAATACTTTCGTTGATATTCTTGTTTTTAGCCTGTATTTCCAATTCGATCTGCTTTCTCTCAGTTACATCATGCGAAACGACAAGCACGGATTCCATTTCATCGTCAGTATATTCAGGAATTACGTTTACCTGCATTACCCTGTTACCAATAGGAGACGCATATTTAACTTCCAGATTATATTTTTCATTTCTGACTTTTACATCCTGAAGAATCTCTTTCCAGGTATTTACCAGACCGTTTTCGATTCCCAGGCGGTATAAATCCTGATTCATAAATTCATCCGGTCTGTGACCTGTATAAATTTCAATAGCCGGATTAGTATAAGCAATTTCGCCTTCGCAGCTAATCCTTGTAATTAAGTCAGGGCTGTTTTCAGAAAGTGCCTGCATGTTCTTTCTCATACGTTCTTCAACCTCTGCTTTACGTTTCAGAGTAATGTCGCGGGAGTTAAAAACAATACCTGCAACCGATGGATCGTTGAGCAAGTTTTTACCGGTAGCTTCCAGCCAAATCCATTCGCCGTTTTTCTTTTTATAACGATATTGAATTGTCAGTGTTTCTTTCGGATTATCAACAAGGTCCTTCAAAACGCCATGAAACTCTGCACTATCCTCTTCATGCAGGTGTAAGTCTTCTTTTACGCCTGTCAATTCTTCGCTATCGTATCCAAGAATATTTTTAGCTGACGGACTCACATATTTCACAATAGCATCTTTCTCGTAAATAGTGATCAATTCTGACGCATTCACTAACAAAGACTGCATTCTTCTTTGTGACCTGTTAACTTCTTCTATTTGCTCTTCGAGGCGCTGATTTGTACGTTTCAGCTCTTCCTGAGTAGCTAACATCTCCTCTGCATTCTGACGAAGTTCTTCCTGTTGCTGCTGTAACTCAGCTCCCATACTCTGAGACTCTTCCAAATGTCTCTGGGTGCGCTCACTAACCTGAATATTGAATATTGTACGGGCAATGATCGGGCTTACTTCTTCTACAAATTTGATTTCGTTATCTTCAAAAGTACGTAAACCTGCGAATTCCAATACTCCATACACCTTTTCATTGGCAATCAGAGGATAGATTAAAATACAGGTAGGTTTTTTATCTCCTAAAATCCCCGAAGAAATTGATTCATAGTCATCAGGAATTTCCTTTCTGAAAACCATTGCTTCTTCTATCGCTGCTTGTCCGATAAGGCCTTCTCCAAAAGCAAAAGACTGTTTTTCAAACTTTTTTCTATTATAAGCATACATTGCTTTTAAATGAATCTGCTTAGACTCTACAATGTAAAAAGCGCCTTGTACCGCCCCTATTCTACCAATAACATACTTGGTAACAGCATTACTCAAATCTTCAACTTTGTTGCTGTTTCTAAGTATTTCTCCAAGTTCAGCAACACCGTTAACAATCCAGTTTCTTTCAATCTCTCTTTTATCAGCTTCCTCAAGCGCTTTATTCATATTGATCAATGAATGACCAAGTACATCTTCATCACTTAGGGTACGGAACTCTTCATTGAAATTCCCTAAACCGATATCATGCGCAAATTTTGCTGTATTTCTTAAATTTTTGGTAATACTATCCAGCTTAGCAGCAATCTGGCCTATTTCATCTTTAGAATCAGACTTGATTTCATTAGGTAATATCCCGTTTTGCATCAGAGACAAACACTCATTAATATAAGTAATTTTAGCTGCCAGTTTATTAGACATTATCAAGCATAAAACAGTAGCAACCAGTACAATCAAAACACCAACTACAATAAATGATATATTGATTGTATGTAAAGAAGCCTTCAGAGCTGTTGTATCTAAACCGCTACTTTTAAGTTCAAGAATTTCACTTCTGAATACCGCAGAAGAATAAAACATTAAAAAAACAATCGCCAGTGATACTACTCCCAATACCAACAAACATATCCTGGTTCTAGTGTTGACGATCATATAGCTTCTGAATTAGTATTATCAATTTCTTCTTCATTATTCTCTTCTATAGTATTGCCTTCAGCTGGAAAAAGGATGCTAAAGTTAGTGGCACATTCATTTAAGAATATTTTCTGTTCTTCGGAAACCTCTGTAAACAAGGCCAATTCAATAATAGCAGTTACTGTTCTACCGGTGCTTACCGGTAAAATAACCAAATGTGTTGGCGACGATTTACCTAAACCGGAAAATATAGTGATATATCCGTCCGGTACATCGTCAATAAATAACTCTCTGTTTTCTTTTGCTGCCATCCCTACCAGTCCTTCTCCAAATTTGATAGCATTATTATTATCCTGATCACTAACAAAGGCATAGGTTGCGCATATTTCCAATGAGTTTACTGGTTTTGAATTGATTGTTTTAAATACAATTCCCTGACCGATATTTAATGTATTGCAGATCATTGCTAATGCTCTGTCTGCCTTCTGTGCCACCTCATCTTTACCAGACAGTATTACTTTCAGGCCCTCTAGCTCTGTACTAAAATCGGTTTTATGAGATACCTCGCTTTCTTCATGAGTTTCATCAACCTCTTTGGTTTCTGAAATTCGATCAACAAAAACCACTTCGCTAACAACAGCAGAGCTGTGTTTAGTATAATTGAAAAAAATTGAAACAAGACCCAGTCCCAACACACTCATTATAAACAAATGAGATTCATTTTCGCCCGGAAGGAAGATTTTTTCAGAAGATGGTATTGCCAACCGATATGCAACTAATAACACTCCCAGCACAAATGCCACATTAATTATGGGACCTAAAATCACTAATATTCTTTTCATAGTATTTATTACTATAGCTACAAAATGCCAGTCGTTTAACAATTTTAACTCTGAGAATCACATAGTCTGGGTCCAGAGCAGAACCTATTATATCAAACA
>CAZNHL010000017.1:2042-27661 GCA_964572965.1 uncultured Bifidobacteriaceae bacterium | reverse complement strand
TATCAAACAGTTTTCCAAAATTCACCCATTGCCAATTTTATTGAGTGATTTGCTTTAAAAGCCTTTTTTTAAATTCAATGCCTAGTACGAAAGTCTATCTTAAATGTTCACAAATTTCCATAGAAACACCAAATATACTCCCTTATACATGTTAAGCTTTAATTAATCTTCTGGTACCTGTCCAATTGCTTCAAAAATTCGATAATCTGGTCAGTTCTCAGGACATAATCAATCGGTGTAACACTCAGAGCAGCCTTAGGCATTGTATCTATAAAACATTCAGAAGGCTCCTGTACAATAGTCAGCCCTCCTTTGTCTTTAATTTTTTTCATACCCATTGCACCATCCTTATTTGCACCGGTCAATAAAATACCGATTAACTTATCTGTATAGGCAAAAGCTGCAGACTCCAAAGTTATGTCAATTGACGGCCTTGAATTATTAATCATTTCTTCCGTTGAAAGCGCAATAGTTTTACCTACCTCCAGGCTCAAATGATAATTTGCCGGAGCTAAATAAACCATCCCTTTTTTGATCATTTCTTTATCCTCCGGCTCAATCACCTCTTTGGCACTTTTAAGCGCTAATGCTTCTACGAAGCCGCTTCTAACATGCTTTAAACGATGACAGCACAACACTATAGGCAAAGAAAAGTCCGACGGGATTGCGTTAAGTATTTTACTCAGAACCTTTAAGCTTCCGGCAGACCCTCCGATCACAACCAACTTATAAGGTTTCTTTAAATCTGTTTCCTTAAACATAATATACCCAGATGAGAAACCTTCCTACTTGTATTTTCTAAATATCTTTTCCTCTGCATTAACTGATGTAAACTTATTAAATACATCACATGAGGAAATAGACTCCTTCGTACCAATCGTCAGATTGCCATTCATAAATAAGCTATCATAAAAAAGATTAAGTACATTGTTTTGCAAAACCTGATTAAAATAAATCATCACGTTCCTGCATAAAATTAAATCAAACTTTGAAAACGGAACTGCACTTACTAAATCAATTTCTCTGAAAGAAACATTTTTGAGAAGTGCTTTATCTATCTGAAAACACTCTTTTGTTTCTGTGAAATAATTACCGAAGTCTGCTGACCCACTGAATCTCAGATAATTGCTTTTGTTTATTTCCATATTCTTGATGGAAATCTTACCTGATTTAGCTCTTTCTAAAATACTTTTATCAATATCTGAGGCTATAATTTCAACCTTATCAAGTAATTCCAGTTCACTCAAAAGTATAACCATTGAATAAACTTCTTCACCTGAAGCACAGCCGGCATGCCACAATCTGATTTTTTCCCTGCCAGCCATCAATTGAGGGATTACAGTACGCATAGCTTTCCACATACTTGGATCCCTAAACATTTCAGTAACATTGACTGTAATCTCATGCAAGAAGTCCTCTTTGGGCAAATGCGTTGTAGTGATCATATCAATTAAGGTATCAACGCTGATATTCTTAAGTTCTAAAATCCTGGTTACTCGCCTTTTGAAAGAGGAAGAGGCATAATTGGAGAAATCGTAATTGTACTTTTCTTTAATTATAGGTATCAGCCTTCTCAAATCAGAAATCCCAACTTCTTCCATAATACTCTTATCCTAATTTTAATTTTAATATTTGTGCGGAAAGTTCTTTTTCCCAGAAAGAACTATTTAGCTGTTGTAAGCTTAAGTCTAAAAATCTAATTTAGATTCTTATGCCCTAGTACGACCCTACACAAAAAAAGATTTGTTGAATCTTATAATTAACAGGCTTTTTCTAAAAAAAACGATAAACCTCAAAAAAAGGCAAATGAATAAGGGTCAAAATTCTATATAACTTAAAAAACAGAGGCAGGAACCCTTAAAATTCCTGCCTCTGTTTTTAATTAGTATGATTTGAAATCAAACGGGACATTGACCAGTTCAGAGAATTCCTGACCTGCTTCTTCCATATCTTCGTCATCCTCCTGAAAACACCAAATCACCTTGGTATCTTTTCCTGATTCTTTTACTCCCTGAAGGCTGTGTAAAATATCGAGAATCATCTTTGAAGACGATGTATTGAAATAGTCAAGTTTGATAGTAAACTCACATCTTGAATAAGCCGCAGCTTTGTATTTTTCAAGCCACTGAATAACCGGCTTATAAAACTCTGCACTATCTTCCGGGAGTGATCTTCCTGAAATCTCAAAAATCCCCTCAATTGGGTTCAAGGTTATTTTAGGAGTTTCGTCGGTTCCTACTACATTTAAAATATCCATATATTAATTAAACTATGCTAAAGTCGATTTCTTTTTAGAAATTTTAGTTTTCAATACAAAATAAGAGATTTGTTCATCAACTTTCTCAAAATAGTAAACAAGTTTATTGCCCGACTTGCGTGCCATATCTATAAACCCGAGCCCGGCACCACCTTTATCAGAAATTGAGCCATTGGTCAAAACTTCTTTATAAAACACTTTCAGGCCATCTTTATCAAGTTCATTAACTTTGCGAAGCTTTTCCGATAAAGCATCAACGTGTTCATTATAAATTGCATTACCGGAAATGATCACGTATTCTTCTTCTTCTTTTCCAATAATGAAAAGTGGCTTAATACGTTCATCCAGATCAGAAGGAACATCATCTGCATGTTTACAGATATTCTGCAAACATTCAACCATCACATTAAACACTTTCTTTTTGGTGCCTTCTTCTTCTCCAATAAAATCAAGCTTACGCTCAGTCATATTGAGTACCGCTTTGGTTACATCATGTGTAAACTCCCCGCGATAAACCATTATAACATTATGTTGGTTAAGACTTTTATTTATATCGAATACAAAACTCAAATTCTCTTTCATAAAAACTTCTAAAATCTATCAAAATATCTCTTCAATTACAAAATATGAGACTTAAAATCTCATTCCTATAAGCAATATATCATCTGTCTGTTCCATATCACCCCGCCAGGCATCAATGTCTTTTTCAAATCTTTTTGATAGTTTATCCATTGAATCATTATAATTTTCCTGTAGAATATTCCTCATTCTTGCCGGGGTAAATTTCCGATTGTCGGGCCCTCCGAACTGATCGGCATAGCCATCTGTACCCACCAAAATAACATCTCCTGGTCTGACATCCAAAGTATATTGAGAAAACACCTTTTCTATGTTATTGTAATTACCGCCACCAATAGGCAATTTATTCCCTTTATAGGTAATCAACTCTCCATCACTAATCTGATAAAGCGGTCTGTGAGCTCCGGCATATTGCACAAAATTCTTTTTCCTGTTTATTCTGATAAGCGACATATCCATACCATCCCTTATTTCTGATCCGGCTATATCCTGGCGCAGCGTATGCATTACACCTTCGTCTAGTTTTGTCAGTATTTCTGCGGGTTCAAATACGTGTTGCCCCCGCACGATGTCATTTAATAAGAAATAACCCACAAGCGAAATCAAAGCCCCCGGAACCCCGTGTCCGGTACAGTCAACGGCAGCAATAAAAATATCATCACCTTCAACAGCTATCCAAGGGAAATCACCACTGATTACGTCTTTAGGTTTATAAAGTATAAATGACTCCGGCACATATTCCTGCAATGCATAAGATTCGGGTAAGATGGACTTCTGAATTCTTTTTGCATAATTGATACTGTCAGTAATCTTTTGGTTTTTATGCTGAAGCTCTAGTTCTTGTCTCTTACGCTCTGTTACATCATTTGAAACCAGTAATATTGACTCCAGCGAGTTTTCTTCATTGAATTCCGGTATGACATTTACAGACATGATAAGATCCCTGTTGATTGCAGGAAAAATCATTTCTTTATGTGCAGTTTGCAGACTTTCAATGACTATCCGTATCAACTCTTCCCACTCTGCAACTACTTTTTCATTCAGATAAGTCTCAAAAATAGACTTATTGATAAATTCAGCCGGGCTACGATCTAACAACTTTTCAATAACAGGGTTGATATAGTATATCTTTCTGTCTTTAGAAAAACGGCAAATCAAGTCCGGTGAGTTTTCAGACAACGACTGCATTTGTCCTCTTAAACGACTTTCTTTTTCTGCACGCTTCCGCTGGGTAATATCGTTCGAATTAATTACTAAACCTTTAATAGCTTCTTCATTGAGCATATTTTTGGCCGTAGCTTCTATAGAGATAACCTGACCGTTCTTCTTACGGTAATTATATTGAACAGTTTTAGAATAAAAAGGATTTTCCAGTACTGTTGTAAGCATATCATTATAAACATCCCGGTACTCTTCCGGGATACGAAGTGTCTCATTTGTATTAAGGATCTCTTCCGGCATATACCCTAATACATTAATCACCGAAGGGCTGACATACTTGATTTGTCCTTTTTCATCACAAATGGTAATAATACCGGGAGTGTTTTCAAGCAATACCTGAATTTTCTTATTGGAACGCTTCACTTCATCTACCTGGTCTTCCAAAAGAATATTCGAACGCTTCAGCTGTCTTTGGGTTTCCTTCATTTCCTCGGCATTCTTATGAAGCTCTTCCTGCCTGCGTTTAAGCTCAACACTCATTTTCTGAGACTCCAGCAACAATTGTCTTGTTTGCTCATTTACACGCGTGTTGAAAAGTGTCTGACCTATAATCTCGCTTAGATCTCTGATTTGCTTCAGGATTTTGTCGGAAACCTTACTCAATGAAGCAAATTCAAGAACCCCATAAACAGTATTGTTTGATATTAATGGCAACAAAACAAGGGCAGCCGGCTTTTTAGCCCCAAGTAGCCCCGATTTGATAGTTATATAATCTTCCGGCAGTTCTGTCAGATAAATAAGATCATTTTCATTAAAAGCCTGTCCAATTAAACCCTCTCCTGTTTTAAAATCTCTTTTAACAAATTTCTTACGATCGTAAGCATATATGCTTGTCAGGTGAATTGTATGACTATCGTCAGGCAGTGTAATATAAAATGCCCCCTGAACCATTTCCAGTCTATTACATAAAAAGGGCAGCAGCACATCAGCCATACGATCCAATTCATGATAATTTCTCAATATGGCAGACACTTCGGCAACAAGACTTACTGTTTCATTGTATTCATCATCTTTTCCGGCAGCATCTTTTAAGCTTTCCCGCATGTGGATCAAAGAATGTCCCAATTGGTCACGATCGCTCAAGGGTATAAATTCTGCATTCAGATTACCGGAACCTATATTATTGGCAAATTCCACTGTATGTTTCAAACCATCTTTCAGCAATATCAAGTTACCCATGATTCCACCTATTTCCTTTTCAAAAGTAACCTCATGTATTTGAGGCAATAACCCTTTACTCAGCATACCGATAATATTGGAAATATAGTTGATCGGCTTAATAATACGATTAGACATAATGAAAGCCAGGTAGACACCTCCAATTGTAATCATGATGCTCAAAACAATAATCATCATTACAAGATCTTCTGAAGACTCAATGAGATCCTTTTCCAACACTTTTTTTTCTCCTCTTTTCTGAATTTCCAGATCCTGAAGTTTATCTATAATTAAAGTATTAACCGGCAACACTTCGGCCATCAGTTTATTAACTTTTGTGCCATCTTCTTTTTTAAGCACCATATCAACAACTTCAACTTGTTTATTAAGTGCTTTAGAAATTACAGGAATAAGTACCTGAATGTGTTTAAGTGAAGTATCGTTAGGCCATTTCTGTGCCAACAGCCCTACATCTGCCTTTACTTTCAGAAAATCTTTGCGGGTAAGCCTTATCAATTCATCCCGGTCATGGTCTCCCCCTTGTCCGTAAAAATACCTGGTCGCTACATTCCGGGAGCGCGAAACGATAAAATTAAGATCTTCCAGCATATTAATTGCCGGATCAATTTCTTCTGAAATTTCCCTCAGTCTTAATTGATTGTATTGTAAACTATAGATCGTAAAAATTCCACTGAACACATAAATCATGGCCAGTGAAGTAAAAGCAATCCAGATTTTCTGTTTTATTGAAAGGGATAAAAACATACTATAAACTCGTATTTTTAAGCAGGTTTTTCAACATTCTTTGTGCTAATGCACCTGTTACATTCATAATTATTTTTTGCTCCAATTCAGTATAATTGATAAAGACTGCCAGTTCAATAACAGCTACCACTTTTTCATCATCCAGCACCGGTACAATTATTAGCTGGGCAGGACGGGATTCGCCTAAGCCCGATTTAATTTTCAGAAAGTCTTCTGAAATATCATTAATGGCTATTGGGCGTTTCGTGGCAATAACCTGGCCGGTAAGTCCTTCTCCGGCTTCTATTATCTCCTCAACACTATCTGTTAATGCAAAGGCAGCCTGCAACTGATATTTCCCTGATTCATTTTTAAGATACATTACAGCCTGCCAGGCTTCTACCTTGCGACAAAATGCAGAGATAAGTTGCTCGTTTTCTGTAGAATCCAGGTACCTGTCAGCTTCATAATCTCTTACAAATGCTGCCAGCTCATTCTCCGAAAACCTCGGTTCATCGTTATCTGTCAACTCAGCACTTTGGTCTGGTCTTACAATAGCTTCTAAAGGAATCTCTTCCTGACTTTCATCATTAAAAAAACCTCCCCAATAAAAGACTACTACAGCACCAATAATCAATGCCAGAAAAGACAAAATCATAAATGGTTTTTTCCAGATATAAGCATGATGTGTCTCAAGCATATGAAAACCGTCCATCAATAAAAACAACCCACTATAGCTTGCTCCTATGAGATAGATGATAGCTAATGCTCTTTTCCCTGAAGAACTTATAGAATCAATCATAATTTATTCAAAAACTCAACTATTTTTTCAAAAGTTAATACCTGATCCGGTTTTATTAATTTCAACGCAGATTCAGGCATGTAACGAAAATCACTATTATCCGGATCCTGAACAATGGTATAACCACCGCTCTCCTGAATTGCTTTCATACCTGCAGATCCGTCTTTACTTGCACCGGTAAGCAAAATCCCTAATAACTCATTCTGATAAACAGAAGCAGCTGTTGTCATCGTAATATCAATTGCTGGCTTAGAATTATTTACAGGGCTTTCTGACGACAATAAGAATTGATAATTCTGTGTAACCTCCAAATGAAAATTGGATGGTGCAATATAAACGTTGCCACTTCTTACGAAAGTAGCGTCTTCCGGTTCTATTACAGGCAAAACAGATTTGTGAGACAAGGTTTGCTTATAGGCTGAAGTACCGTCTCTTAAGCGGTGCAAACATATGATTAATGGTATTGAAAATTCTGTATTCAAAGAAGCCAGCAATTTATTTACTAACTGAAACGATCCGGCAGACCCTCCAATAACAATCGCTTTAAAAGTACCAATATTATCCCTTACAGTGCTCATATTCAAAAGTTCTGCAAAAAAGGGAATAATCAGGATTAAAGCGCTATTTTCCTGAAAATCTTTTCTTCTTTGTTAGCCAACTCAAACTTACGGGCAATATCTGACCAAACCATAGACTCTTTAGCTCCAATTGCCAGATATCCGTTTATGTTAATACTTTCGTGCAAAAGCTGATAAACCCGGTTTTGTAAACTGCCATTAAAGTAAATCATCACATTCCGGCAAAAAACCATATCAAACTGCCCCGGGCATAAGTCTTTTACCAAATCATGCTTTAAGAATTTTGTATTTGACAGCAGGTCTTTATTCATAACAGCATAAGCTCCGTTCTGATCATAATATTTATTCAGGGACAACTGCCCTCCACTTTTTTCATAATTCCGGCTATATTCTTTCTCAAGCTGCCGGCATTGGTAACCATCTGCGAAGGCTTTTGAGAAGATTACGTCATCTAAATCAGTTGCCAAAACAGAAACTCTGTCATGCCAGCCATTTTCTTTCAGCAATATTGCCAATGAATATACTTCTTCCCCTGCGGCACTAGCGGCAATCCAAATAGTGATTTTTTCTTTTTCTTTGAGCAATTGAGGCAGATACTCTTCTTTTAGAGAAAGCCAAAAACCGGGATTTCTAAATATTTCAGAAGCATTTACGGTAATTTCCTCAATAAAATCCCTGATAAAAGCCGGTTCTTTCTCAAGTCTTGTTATTAAATCTGCTACCGACGAGAATTGAAACAACTCAAGTAAGCGTTCCAGCCGGCGTTTAAAAGAAGTGAGCGTATATTCAGAAAAATCGTATCCGAAATTTTTCTCTACAAAAACGGCAAGCTCCTCAATCTCTGTAAGACTGACAACGCCCCGAACATCCTCCAACATATCAACCATTTAAATACACCCGTTGTTATACATCAATAATGGATAAACGGTTACATCTTTTATAAATATTCCCTATAAACAAAAAGTCCCGCCAGAAGCGGGACTTTTTCAATTTTCTGTTATTAAGCAGGTGTATGAATGTCAGCAAAACATTCTATACATAAATACCTTTAACTGCTATAAGGTAACCCGAATAATAAAAATATTTTTCAAGATTAGTCAACAACTACAATCTTAACTATTTTATCACCTTGTCTTACTTCATCAATAATGTCCAAGCCTTCATATACTTTCCCAAAACAAGTATGGTGCCTGTCGAGGCCGGCAGTATTTGCTCTGTTATGACAAATGAAGAATTGAGAACCGCCTGTATTTCTTCCTGCATGTGCCATTGACATAACACCACGATCATGATACTGATTGTTTCCGTCCAATTCACATTTGATAGAATAGCCGGGTCCACCATTTCCTCTTCCGGTTGGGCAACCGCCCTGAATCACAAAATTAGGTACTACACGGTGAAAAGTTAAGCCATCATAAAAGCCTTTTTTAGCAAGATCTGTAAAGTTTTTTACTGTTATCGGAGCATCTTCTTCGAAGAAAAGAACTTTCATCACTCCTTTTTCTGTATGGATTTCTGCTGTCATTATATTTGATTTTAGATCGTAAATTTACGAAATAAGGCAGTATGAAGAACTGAATCTCTTTTATTTTCTTAAAAACTGAACTTTAGAAGTAAAACACGACAGAGAATCTTCCCCTCTGTTGCAAAATAATTTGGTGAAAGTTATTTTTTTCATACTTTCACGTTTTAAAATTATATTAAAGGTCTTCAATCTTTACTTTATTCAATGGTACTTGGAATAGATATTGGCGCCACTACTATCAAATGTGGTCTTGTTAGCGCTTTCGGTGAAATAACCGAAAGAAAAGTTGTTGACACTGTAGCAGCAGCAAAAGATGGAAAATTTATTGAAAGCATTTCGGTAATTATCAATGAGTATTCTAAGAAACACCCTACTCTGAAAGGAGTTGGTATAGGCTTTCCGGGACTTGTATCTAAAGACCGCCATTCAATTCTTGACATGGCTAACATTCCTAATGTAAAGGCTCAGAATGTTGTTGAGCAATTAAAAAAGCTTAGCCCGGGGACCAAAGTAAAAATTGAAAACGACGCAAAGTGTGCAACACTAGGTGAAAAAATATTCGGTCCTGACACTACCATTGACAATTTCATGTTTGTTACTTTAGGAACAGGCGTTGGTAGTGGTGTTTTCATTGACAACAAGTTATTCCTTGGTGCTTATGGTAATGCCTGTGAAATCGGCCACATGCTTACGCACACAGGTATTACGCTTGAAGACCACATCGGCTTAAATCAGATTGCTACTTACGCAAAAGAAAACCTTCCAAAAGCTGCATTTGCTGATTCAGTACTACATGGTGCTGCTGACCTAAGCCCTAAAACCATTTATGACGCTGCTAAAAAAGGCGATAAACTGGCTTTACATATCTGGGATATGGTAGGTAGCTTCTTAGGAGAAACATTGGTAAACGTAATGAGAGTTTTGGATATACAGAGCTTTATTCTTGGTGGTGGTGTAGCCGGCGCTTTTGAATTTATTGTGCCTGCTGCCGAAAAAACTATCAAACAAAACATCACATCTTACTACACAGACAACCTTAAAATTATGCCTGCAGCTTTGAGTAATGAGGCTGGTATTTTAGGAGCTGCAAGTTTGATCTACCATGAGTTCTTTTTAGCTCATTAGTCAATATTGAATTATAATAAACAGAAAAGTCCCGCAAAAACTTGCGGGACTTTTCTGTTTATAAGCATTTCACAAATGCTATGCTCATTCTCGTTACCATAAGAAGGATTTCTCCGGGTAACTGAATTATTCTATTCCTTTAATTACACTAATTTTATACATGGAACTGCCCTTTCCTGTTTTTACTTCTACTAAATACCAACCGGCAGACAACTCCGGAATTGTTATTTGTACTTTAGAAGTATTAGATATCGGATATCGGCATTGTTCCTTCCCTTCTATTGAATAGAAAGTTACCTCCTGAATATCATCATCAGATTCAAGGGTCATGGTTTGGCTTACCGGGTTAGGATAAATATTAACAGATGTTTTCATCAAATCCGGCTTAATGTCAGTTGTAACCTGTGGCATCACTTTAAAAAAGGCTCCATTGACATTAGGGCCAAAACATCTTTCAAAAATATAACCGGTATTTGGAGATGGAAAATGTAATTTGGGAGTAGCATAAATTATTGAACCAGTATTTTCAGATGTCCATGTATCACCTCCATTTGTAGTTTTGAAAATCCTGCTTTCACCACACCCTCTGGTACCAAAAGTTGCCCCGGAAATGTACCCTATTTCAGAAGAAATAAACTGAATAGCAAGCAACTCACCTTCTGAACCCAAATAAGAAGGTGCCCAGGTAGCGCCACCATTGTTAGTTGTATAAACCACCATTCTCTGGTTGCTTCCTGTAATGTCCTCCCCTACTATAAATCCTTTATTGGAATTAATAAAAGTAACTCCCCTGAAGATAAGCGAATTACCCGGCGGTGTAATCAATTTTTCGTTCCATGTAACTCCTCCGTCATTGGTTTTATAAAAAACACCTCTGTATGAACCATCAAACTCTGACCCAACTACATATCCTTCATTTTTATTCAAAAAATAACAATCCAAAAGGCTAGAATTAAGTATGGATTTTCGGGTTGTCCAATTAAGACCAGCATCTGTAGTTTTATATATAATTCCATAACGTCCCAGCTGACCTACAATAAACCCGGTTTTCCCATTAACGAAAGACATATCATGCAAAGCACTTGGGTTATTACCGGGGTTATTAAGCGCATTTTCACTCCAGGATACCCCTCCATTAAAACTTTTAATAAACTCACCAAATGCCCCGATTGCATAAGCCGTATCTTCATTCACAAATTGTATCGCTGTAACTTCCTGATCGTTATTATAGATCACTGACCAGCTGGCTCCTCCATCCTTGGTTTCAATTATATTATCATTTCCAATTAATATAATGTAGATTGTGGTGATGGGATTTTTGAACTAATTAGAAATATATTCAAAACATAACAAATAAAAAAGGATGCTTATTCTGCATCCTTTTTTATTTGTTGAACACTATATTATACAGTTTATTAGATACTTTCTTCGTATTGTTTTATTATTTTCTTCATTTTTAGATGTAGTAATAATATTACCTTTTTCGTCAAAAGTTAAAATGATGTCATTGTTTGAATCTTTGACAAATAAGCTAAAACTATTTTCATCGTTTAAAATGGCAATATTCTCCAACACACTATCTTTTTGGTAATTAGCAACGTCATTTTTTATATCGTTTAATAAAACTGATACAAGTTGAATTTTATTTTTAGTTGATAACATACTATTGAAAGATTATTTTTTTGGTATCTAATATGTTGTTTGTATTATTTAAGATTTGAATCATATATAATCCTTTACTATAAGATGAGATATTCAATTGTGTATTGGCTTCATTCAGTTGAGATGCATAAACCACATTACCTAAGTTATCAGTCAATTTAATACTATAATTTATTGATGGATTATCATAAACAATGTTTAAAATATCCGATGTTGGATTAGGATAAACTTTAACTGTTCCGAAATTCAGCGGTAAATCATTTAAACCTGTTGTTGCTAATGATGTAATTTTTAAAGTGTCAGAAACCTGAGTCTTTTGATAACAAATAGCATTATCAATGTATATTGATTTTATTTCTTCATTTGTTAAAACTCTATTATAAACCAATATATCATCAATAGAGCCTTTAAAGTATCTATAAAGTTGAGATGGATTATTTACCATCATTTGCGCTCCTATTTGGATTGGAGAGCTATTAGAAGGCGTATTTGTAATTACATCCTGTCCTGTAATTATAGCATTATTATATGAAGTGATTTTCTTTGTTGTCTTATCATATGTGAATATTATATGTTCCCAAAACTTTCTTTTGGTTGTAAACTTAGCTTTTGAAGAATAAGAGGTGTAAATAGTATCGTTTATAAAACCGAAATCCCAAGAACCTAAGTCATTCGCATTAGCATCATGTCTAATAGATAAGATGTTTTGTCTTTGCCCTGAATTGGTGCTATCAACTTTAACCCACATAGAAAGAGTGAATGAATTAGAAAAGTCAATTTTTATAGGATTGTTAGCAATTCGTAGATAACTATTCGTACCATTAAAGTTGAGAGCCGAATTGGCGTTTCCAAATCTATCTATTGTTAGAGTTGTATTTGCAGTGACCCCATTGTTATTGTTTCCTGAAATATCGTTAGCATTACCATTAAAGGGATAATAGCCAACAATGCCATTGTTTGGAATTTGGGCAAATGTAGATAAGCTGATGAACAGTGAGCTGATTAGAATGATGAGTTTTTTCATTGTATTTTACAATTTAAGTTTACGTAAACTTACAGTAAAGCTACTTACGTGAATATTCTTATTAGTTATGTTTTATAATTATTAGTTATATTTCATAACTTTGGCTTTTAATCATTAAATTTGTCTAAGAAGATGGTTGATACTATGGTAATTGGAACGAAAATCAAGAAAATTAGAGAGTTAAGAAATTTCACACAGGAATATATGGCTGAAAAGCTAAATATGACTCAGGCAGGCTATTCCAAAATAGAAAGGGATGAAGTTGATGTGAATTTTGATAAAATAGAAAAAATCGCTGAAATTCTACAAATAACTCCTTCTGCCTTAGTTGGTTTTGATGAAAAATATGTGTTCCATAATTATTCACAGACTACAAATAGTTTTGGAATAAATCATGAAAGCATTAATTCAACAGAAAAACAGCTTTATATTGACAAGATAGCTTTATTGGAAGAAAAAATAGTTTATCAACAAGACATTATCAACCAATTAAAAGGGAAGAAATAAAATGATTAGACAATATCTATTAGTCTGATAATTTAAAAATTCATTTTAATTGGAAAAAATCAAACTTTCATAATATTTAGAAATTAATATATATCTGTTAAATCCTGCTATATCTGAAATGGTTTTACTTATCATTTCATCTAAATCGTTTGTTTGTATAAACTTCCTGTGGAATCTGAACCACTTCAAATAATTCCATATGTATTTGGTTGAAAAACCACTAAATCTTCTACTCCAAGTATAAAACATACTCATTGTAGAATTGATATTATTGTTATGAATAAAACTTGTTTTTGCACCATTAGATTTAAAGCTTTCGTGTTTTAAATCTTTTCTTTTTTTGAAATAAGCCACTGTTGCCCTTGCTTTATCAGTAATAACAACAGTATCTTTCTTAATATTCAATTGATTAAATATAGGCGCAATAGTTTCAATACTTAAAGCACCTTTTTGTTGAATTTTTATAGGTAAGAAATCAAAATCTTTATTCCTGTTATGTACACAAAGGAACATTACATTTTGTTTATTGTTTAAATGTTCAATCTCTTTTTTGATGATTTTATCTGTTTTTTCATCGCCCAATTTACCTTTTACACAGAATGGCAAAAACACCTCATCCATTTCAACCTCACCTTCGAGATTAATTTCATCTGATTGATTAAGAGAAGCCAATAATCTATGTTTCCATACATGAGCCGTCTTTGTAGATAAACTTAATTGTTTCGATAATTCAACTAATGTCGGAGGGATTGGAGATTTCAATAATAAATCAACAAAATCAGTCCAAACATCTGTTTTATGAAGGTAATGAATTGATGTATTTGTAGTTGAAGTAAATGAAAACCCACATTCTCTACATTTATATCTCTGTTTTACCCCTCTTAAACCATTTTTAACAAAGTTTTTAGATGAGCAAGCAGAACAACAAATGTCTTCAGGTAATTTTTGTAAAGGAGATATGGAATTATTAGCTATAAACTTATTTACAAGTTTAAGAATCTCAGCCTGTTGGTGATGTCTTAATGTATTTAGTTTATCTGATAATTCCATATCATAAATATACGAAAAATATTTCGATTTTCCAAATATAATACAATATGTGCCTGGAATAATCTCATTTTTATTTCATATACGGAAAACTTGCTGATTGATATATAAATGAAATGCTATAGTGAAATGAAATTAAAACAAAAAATTAAGATGTTGAAACTGAAAATCATCCAAATAAAAAACGTTATTTTTGAAGAAACTAATAAATACCATTTTATGTGGAGTGATAAAACTATCAAACAATATGCTGATAGCTACGAATTAAATGAAGCAGTATTGGAAAAAATAAAGACATTTTTTAATACTGATGAAAATCTTATGAAATATTGCAAAGTTTTAGATAAAGCCAATAACTATATAAGATTCTCTATTTTTTATAATAATTACTTTTTAATGTTCAAAGAATTTAAACAAAACGAAGGTATCATTGAAAATATATATTATATAAAAAAGGAAATCGCAAAATTTGATGAAAAAACAAAAACCTCAACAATATCTGATATTGCCGAGGCATCACTTGCTCTAATCTTTAAAATGAATAAAAATGAAATACAAATTTATCATGGTGCAACACCTGTAAGTTTTACTCCTGAAATCTTCAATATCACAATAACATCTTGCATTAAATATTGAAAATAAATTTACACCTTTTTATCCCATCACCACATTCTACATTATATTTTTTCCAATATAGCCATGCTCATCTGAGGTAAAGTAAACTGACACAATGTTCTGATACCCTGATTCCATTTTACTATATTGAGAAAACCCTGTCAGAGACACGCAGATTAAAAACGCTATGGAAAATATAAGCTTCATATTATAACTTGATTTAATGAATGATCAAAAAGCATAAATACATAGTATACTTGAATAAAAGCAAATTTAGCAAAACTCAGGCTATGTTTTGAAAAGCGGTAAAACGATTGCCGGGAACATTGTAATTTCTATCAATGATGAACCCATTTATAAAGGCTATAGAAGGTATGGTTAAAGGTGGATCACAGCTGTCCACATTATTATAAAGCAGCGTAGCATGCATGTTACGAAACGTTTCCAGCACTTCTACAGTCAATCTCCCAAAGGGGAACTTGCAAGATTTACCTATAGTGAAATCATCACAACTGTGGTATCGTCGGACAGGTTTTCCTGCTTGCAAAGGTACTTTTCAAGTGCAACGTCGCTACGAAAATGTTCTTTGGAGAACAATGCTTTTATAGCCTTCTCTTCTTCTCCCTCATTCCAAAGATCTTCCAAGCCATCTGTGGCAATCAGTAATCGGGTAATTTTGTTTCCGGGAAGCACTCTTACTTTGAATTCTACTTGCTTCTGTTGCGTCAGGTGATAGGCAAGATACTGAGGAATATTCTGCTGATCTATAAGTTCTATTTCTTCATCTACTACTATCACCCCATCACCCGCAGAAAACAGTACAGTTCCTGTATCTGAAATAATACACCCCACGATTGTAGTGTAGAAATGATCTTCTATAAACCTGGCAGGATCTGTTGATAAAACTTGCAGTGCACATTGTTTGTAAAACCCAAGAATTGCATCAAGCAGCACTTCTCCGCTAAAAGAAGAACGAAAATTCTGTACGCAATAATTGACCACAAATTCCGCAGTAAGCTTCGATCCCGTTTCACTGGCAACGGAAGAGCCACAACCATCGCAAACTACAGCTACAATAAACCCTTCCTCGTGGTGTACCCGATACGCATCCTGATTGTTGTATAACATCCTTTGATGAGATTTTCCGATAATGGAAGCCGAAGCAATCTGATAGAAATCCATAACTCTAAGATACAGATTAAAAGCTAAAGTGGCATTAAATGCCGATTCAGATGCAAGAAGCGCATCAGAAGCTTTAGGACACAGCACCTTAAGACAAAAATGAACCCTACAGTTAAAAGTATAGACTAAGATGGCGATGACATAATGCCCTTAATTATAAAAAGTTTAAGCTAATCAAATAAAAAAGCCACGATTTAAATCGTGGCTTTTTGTGGAGTCGCAGGGATTCGAACCCTGGTCCGGTCAAGGTCACCGATGTGCCTTCTACATGCTTAGCTGTTCTTAGATGTCGGGAAAGGACCGGTCAACAGCCAACCAATCGTATTCCTTAGGTATTGATACTACCGGATGCTAACACCATAACACCAAGCGACTCTGCATGATGATGCCTCATATACCCCCTCGGCAGAGTTTGGAAGGGGCGAGACACTAACTAGTTAATCTCTGATTAAGCAGCTAGGGCGTAAGATTCTTCGCCAATTATTGTTCGGAACGATTTTTAACAGGAGGTCATTCCAACTCCCGACATGCTTATACACACGACCACTCATGCCGTCAAAACCAGACGACCCCATTATTTCCCTTCCTTAGAATCTATGTAAGGAGGGCTACAAAGATAATACTATTTTTAACTGATAATAGTTCGTTTACAGATATTCGTTGAAGTTCTGTTTTTTCAGATCTCCGACAATGTCTTTCACTTTCTGCTCGTCTTCTTTTTTACAGATCATTAAAGCACCTTCAAACTCAGCTACTATAAAACCATCAAGGCCATAAGTAACTACTAATTTATCTGCCGGGGTTTTAATAATACAGTTAGAAGTCTTGTAGGCAAGTATATTCCCATCGAGCACATTATCATTTTCATCTTTATCAGAAGATTCATACAACGACTTCCATGTACCAAGGTCTGACCAGCCGAAATCGCCGATCATTGTAAAAATATTAGAGGCTTTCTCTAATATTCCATAATCGATAGAGATACTTTCACAGTCGTGATAAACCTTATCTATTGCTTCTTTTTCTGATTCTGTATAATAACTAACTGATTCGAACTGTTTCTGCATTTCCGGCAAAAAGTTTTTGAAGCACTCTATGATAGTTGAAGCTTTCCATGCAAACACGCCTGCATTCCATACGAAATCCCCACTTCTCAAAAATGTAATGGCTGTATCCAAGTCCGGTTTTTCCTTAAACCTGATTACTTCATTCAGGGTACCGGCGGCATTTTTATCAATCTGAATATAGCCATAGCCTGTATCAGGGCGGCTTGGCTGCACTCCGAAGGTCACCAGTATGTCCGGCTGAGCTACAATGCTGTCAAGTACTTTTTTTACTTTCTCCTTAAATTCATCTTCTCTGAAAATGATATGATCAGACGGAGCTACAATCAGGCGAGCTTCTTTATTTTTACTAAAAAGTTTATTTGCAGCATAGCACACACAGGGAGCAGTATTACGCCCCACAGATTCTAACAATATCTGGTGTTCGTCCAAAAACGGCAACTGGTCTTTCACAAGACTTTTATACCCTTCATTGGTCACAATCAGAATATTTTCTTTGGGACAAACCCCCTCAAACCGCTCAACAGTTTGTTGCAGCAAGGTCTTTCCAACACGCAAAATATCATGAAATTGCTTTGGAAATTTCTGCCTGCTGTATGGCCAAAAACGACTCCCTACTCCACCAGCCAGGATAACAGCATAATTATTTGAAATATCCATAACTTAATCCCGAATAAAAAACTAAGATTTGCTAATTTAGCATAAAAAATACTAATCCTCTTATGAAACTTAGCAAGGGTTAAAACACACTTTAAATCTCTGCTCTGTATATCAGTATAATAACTAAACATATTTACCAGAATCAATCCGAAATATGAACAATATTAATATTAAAGCGGGAGTGATTATTTTCATATCACTCATATTTGCTACATTTTCTTTTTATGGTTACCAGATATTATTCACTGCTAACATACAGGTAGACAAGGATGACATTTCTCTTTATGTACCAAAAGGGGCAACATACGAAACGGTACTTGATTCATTAAAAAAGCATGATATTCTTCATGATAAACTGTCGTTTATCTTTTTATCAAAAATCCTGAAATACCCGGAAAGTGTACATGCAGGGCGTTATCTCATCCCACGCAACTCCAACAACTTCACTATTTTGAAAATGCTGGTTAAGGGACGGCAAACACCTATCAAACTCACTTTCAACAATATTCGTCTGAAAGAAGACCTTGCAAATAAAGTTGGCGGAAAATTTGAATTCAAAAACACAGGCTTACTTGAAGCATTAAATAACGACAGCCTTTGCCGTACCTATGGTTTTGATACTACTACTATCATGGCCATGTTTATCCCGAATACTTATGAGGTTTACTGGACACTGGACAGACAAGCTTTTTTAGCCAAAATGAATCAGGAATATGATAAATTCTGGACAGAAATACGTAGAGAAAAAGCACAGGCAGTTGGCCTTACACCATTACAGGTTTCTGTTTTAGCTTCTATTGTTGAATCTGAAACCAATAAAAATGACGAAAAACCGACTGTTGCAGGTGTTTATATAAACAGGTTGAAAAAAGGAATGCGCCTTGAGGCTGACCCTACGGTGAAGTTTGCACTGAAAAACTTTGAAATCAAGCGTGTATTGCACGGACATATTCAAAAATCTGCCACCAGTCCTTACAACACTTATAAGCATACAGGCTTGCCTCCGGGCCCTATTTGTCTGCCATCCATTGCAACAATTGATGCTGTATTAAATTACCAAAAGCACAATTATCTGTTTTTCTGTGCCCGCGGTGACAAGCCCGGGTACCATGCTTTTGCAAGCAGCTACGATGAACATTTAAAAATCAGCAAAAAATATCACGATACGCTTGACCAATGGGGAATTGACAGACAATAATAAACTCAAAAAATTCCCATACAAAAGCAGAATAAGATGTTCATTAACGAAGTACAATTACGGGTGAGATATGCTGAAACAGACCAGATGGGTTATGTTTATTATGGCAACTATGCTACTTATTTTGAAGTAGCGCGTGTTGAAACGATACGTGCTTTAGGCTTTTCTTACAAAGAACTTGAAGATAGCGGTGTTATGCTTCCTGTACTGGACATGAAAACTAAATATATACGTCCGGCCAAATACGATGACCTGCTTACTATTAAGGTCATTATCAATCAAATGCCGACTACAAGGTTTCATTTTACTTATGAAGTTTATAATGAGCAAAAAACATTACTGAATGTAGCAGAAACGACACTTGTTTTCGTTGACATGAAATCAGGCAGGCCACGCATGGCACCTGACAATATTTTAAAATCGATAGAATCTCATTTCAATCAATAAGAGATGAAAAAAATCCGGGAATATTTTCTAAAATCCAAGCTCATTACGGACATGAATGACCGGTACCATAAGGTACATGTAACCCGTCATAAAATACATCTTCCCGAGCTTATAAAGCTACTCTTCTCTCAAATTCAGAAAGACGATCTTTCTTCTAAAGCCAATGATATGGCTTTTAACTTTTTGCTTTCTGTATTCCCGGGAATTATCTTCTTATTCACTTTAATTCCTTATATCCCTATTCCGGATATGACAGCCAAAGTAATGGGCTATTTACCAGGCCTGATGCCTCAAAGCCTTTATGATACAGTTGCTACAACTATCTATGACATTATTGCCCACCCCCGCAGCGGATTGCTTTCTTTAGGTTTTATTCTGGCGCTGTACTCTGCAATGAATGGCGTTAACTCTATGATGGAAGCTTTTAACAAATGTTACCATGCTTCTGAAAAACGTAGTTTTATCACTAAACGATTGTATGCTCTCATGCTCACTATCGTACTCACTTTTGTTCTTATATTATCAACTATTTTGCTCCTTATAGGAGAAGTTGTACTTGGCTTTATTATTTCAAAAGGGATTTTATATGACCATCTCTCTATCATTCTGATCAACATTACCAGGTATGGCACAGTAATCATTACACTCTATATATCTATTGCTGCTATATATCGCTGGGGACCATCTGCGGGCAAGCACTGGCATTTCTTATCATATGGCGCTGCTTTAGCAACAATTCTGATTATTATTGCCTCTACTGGATTTTCATACTATTTATCAAACTTCGCAACATATAATAAACTTTATGGCTCTATAGGCACACTTATTGCTCTTATGTTATGGATGATGATTATTTCTTTCGTAATTTTAATAGGCTTTGAATTAAATGCCTGTATAGATTTTCTAAAAATAAGTAATGAGCGAGCCAGACTTCGTACAGAACAGGAAGAGCTGAATAAAAGAAAAACGTTAGAAGAGTAACCTAATATTATTTAAACTCAATAATTATTAAAAATTCAAATTTAGGGTAATATGGCAATCAAAATTGGTGACAAAGCACCTTCGTTCAAGCTATACAATACAGAAAAGAAAGAAGTATCTCTGGAAGAGTTCAAAGGCAAAAATCTGTTAGTGTTATTTTTCCCACTAGCTTTTACAAGCGTTTGCACACAAGAGTTATGTGGTGTACGAGATGATATCGCAAAATATTCTACTGCTAACAGTGAAGTTATTGGTATTTCAGTAGATAGTTTATTTACACTTGATAAATTTAAGACAGAACAAAAACTATCGTTCCAACTACTATCTGACTTCAATAAAGAAGTTTCTAAAGCATATGATACGTTGTACGATGAGTTCGTTTTAGGTATGAAAGGCGTATCAAAGCGTTCTGCCTTTATCATTGACAAGCAAGGTAGCATTCAATATGCCGAAGTATTAGAAAAAGCGAGTGATGTTCCTAACTTCACAGAAATCAACAAAGTATTAGCTTCGCTAAGCTAAAAGAAAAGGAAGCTAAATAGCTTCCTTTTCTTTTACACGGTTCTTTGTTTCCTGCGTAATTCTTTTCAAAATGATTACAATATGCCTACCGAGAAAAGGATTTTTCTTTACTCAAGTCAATGCTCTTGAAAATTCGGCAGACAACCCCAAAACGTAAAAAGGCTTCCTGTTTAAAGGAAGCCTCTCTTATATAGTTAAGACCAACTTAGTAAGTTTCTTTTATTTTTTTATACTTCTTGAACACCCATCTGATAGAATTGTATGATTCTTTCAGAGCTTCTTGTACCTCAGCGGCACTCATCCATTTAATCATATCAATGTCTTCTTCGTGTTGAGGCATCATTTGGCTATCATCAAGGCAATTCATGATATACCAATCTGTTTTCTTCAGCATATTTCTACCACCTCTTGTAGTGTAACTATGCCACATAGAACAAAGCTTCTGCTCTATTTCTACGCTAATATTGCATTCTTCCTGTACTTCCCGGATTGCACAATGTTGTGCAGTTTCTCCTTTATCAAACTTTCCTTTCGGCAAATCCCAGACCCCCCATCGATGGATCATCAGATACTTGTCTCCCTTCTGAACCAAGCCGCCTGCTGCATGGATAAATGCGAATTGATCTTTAATCAGTTTTTCAACTTCCTTTTCATCGTGTACCAACAACTCCAGAGAGTCCAGTTTATATAGTTTCTGATTGTGCATCAAACGAACCAAGGTTTCAACCTGGCTCAATTTCGGATGCCTGAATAATACCCGGCCTGAAAGTTTATCAGGAACGATGTCAGAACGAGAATCAAAAATATTATCAATCTTTTTCAGCTTGATCTTATTGTCACTCGCCACCACCTTCAAGGGCTTATCATTGATAAAGAACTTCATATTCAATTGGTTATACCAGAAATCATCTGAAAGATTTCTCTCTTCAACAAATTCTATTTCTTTGAATTTCTTTTTTCTAATACAGAGATCACTTCGTCCAGTTCATAGCCCTTAGCTTCAAGCAAAACCAGGTAGTGAAAAAGTAAATCAGCAGCTTCGCCAAGGAACAACTCTTTGTCGTTGTCTTTTGCTTCGATTACAAGCTCAACAGCCTCTTCGCCTACTTTTTGAGCTACTTTATTAATCCCCTTTTTAAATAACGAAGCTGTATATGAAACGTCATCAGGGTTTTGCTTTCTTGATTTGATGATTGATTTCAGGTAATCAATAAAGCTCGTTTTACTACCCTTGTTCGTTTCTGAAAAACAAGTATCAGCACCTGTATGACATACAGGACCTACCGGATTAGATTTGATCAGCAATGTATCATGATCGCAATCTTCTAATATATCTACGACATTCAGAAAGTTACCGGATGTTTCACCTTTGGTCCACAGGCGGTTTTTAGTACGGCTGAAAAACGTAACTTTGTTTTCCGCTTTTGTTTTAGCCAAGGCCTCTTCATTCATAAAGCCTACCATCAATACTTTGTTTGTGGTATTATCCTGTACTACTACAGGGATCAATCCTCCTGCTTTTTCGAAATTTAAGGCCATCTTTATTAAAATTGAATATGTTTGAGGTTCTGTGAATTAACACATGGCTCATCTAAATGCTTTATATGATTTCAACTTGGCTTCTACTGTTCCAATTGGCAGTTTAGCCTGAAACTTCAATGGAGCCCTTCTTTTATCATCGCTGATCCAGGCCTTCATTCCATTTTCTCCGGTAAAGAGATCGCTTCCCGCCATATATGGCGATATAACCCAACAATTTACCTTCTTATTTTCAAATTTTACAGTTTCCTGTCCTAAAATTAATATATCAAAGTTATAAGGTTTGTCTTCCATGAAAACATCCATTTTGAGTGTATCTCCCACTTGCAAGTCTTCAAAAGGAATGCTTCTGAATACAAAGTAAGAAGAAATAGCATCATGAATGTTGGCAGAAATAGTATAAGACTTCACTTCTTTCTTATTAGCATCTGTCAGATCAGACACATTTGCTTTCAGTTCACTCCGGTTAAAATGTGTTTCTTCTATTTTTTTATAACCACCTTCAACAATATTCCTTTTAAATAAAAGCGGCAACCTGGTTAATGTATCTGAAAAGCTTTCAAACACATCATGAAAATTAGTAAACCAGTTAACTGCTCCTTTTGCAGAAACAGTCATTTTAGTATGGTAGCAAGGCACAGAAAGGACATTCTTAACCAATGTATCTGTCTTTACAACTATTTCACCTCCTGTTGCAATCCCTAATTTCACATTATAACGCAACTCTTCTGCTTTATCGTAGAAATTATATTTCTGCTGAAACATTACCTCTGTAGGCTCAAACACCACCTCTGTTTTCTTATCTCCCGATGAAGATGCGCAACTAGACATACCCGCAAGGATAAGCAACTGCCAGAAGAGGTTCAGCGCATTTCTCATATTATATTCTTACAGGAATTTCCTTATTATGAAGATAGGCCTTCAATTCAGGTATTCCGATTTCTTTAAAGTGAAATATACTGGCGGCCAGACCAGCATCAGCATAACCGCTTTTAAATACTTCTGAGAAATGTTCCATAGTGCCTGCTCCACCAGAAGCAATCACAGGGATATTGGCCTTAGAAGAAATTTCAGCGGTAAGTTCACAGGCAAAGCCTTGTTTGCATCCGTCATGATCCATTGAAGTCAGCAATATCTCTCCACCTCCGCGCTGTTCAATTTCGCGGGCCCATTTAATAGTCTCTATGGTGGTAGGTTGACGGCCACCGTGTGTGTGCACTATGGCTTTACCTTCATAATCTTTTGTATCTATAGCCACTACCACAAACTGGCTTCCAAACTCTCTTGCCAGTTCATCAATCAGACCGGGATTACGCACCGCCGCTGAGTTGATAGCAACTTTGTCGGCACCACCTGCCAATAAGAAAGAAGCATC
This sequence comes from uncultured Bifidobacteriaceae bacterium, assembly GCA_964572965.1. GTDB lineage: Bacteria > Bacteroidota > Bacteroidia > Cytophagales > UBA9547 > CAZNHL01. The sequence goes on along the minus strand of CAZNHL010000017.1, from coordinate 3,849 downwards.
TTCCACTGACGTTACGCCACCACCCACCGTAAATGGGATATTGATTACTGAAGCAATACGTTTCACCAGTTCAACCAAAGTCTTCCTTTTCTCTACTGTTGCAGTAATATCAAGAAAAACCAGCTCGTCAGCACCCTGATCAGCATATAGCTTTGCCAGTTCCACCGGATCACCGGCATCTCTTAATTCTAAGAAATTGACACCTTTTACGGTTTTACCGTCTTTGATGTCGAGACAGGGAATAATTCGTTTGGTAAGCAATAGATTTATATTTTCAGCATGCCAAAGCACACTATTTTCTCACTTTATATTCTTTTAATACCGGCATTTGTAAAGCAAAACTTTTACGTGCTGCATCTACAAACCTGACATTGTCATAAACCAACACTAAATAACTATCTTTTATTTTGTATAAAAGATAAACATCGTACAAATTGGCACTTACATAAGCAGGATCTTCTTCGTCCCAGCTTTCTGCATCCTTCTCTGCAAAAGCCTTCGCACAAATCGCACTTTTAAAATTTATATTACGTTTCGTCCACACAGAAAGAACACTATCAAACTCAGCTTTCCTTTCGTGCAGCATTACCTTGTATAAAACATCGAAATCGTCATTCGACAAAGCTTTCTGAGGTTCGTCCCCACTTAATGCAGCAAACTCTGCAAATTGTTCTTTATAAATTTCCTTCTTTTGAAAAAAAGATTTATACCTGTCAAAGTTTTTCTCTGAGAAATCTTTGGATATGTTGTTCCCAAATTTCCTCCATGCATCATCATTTGAATTCCCTTCTATAATCTGGTTCAAAGAACGGTCGGCCAGCTTAAGATTGGTAGCCAGTGTTTTTTGAGCAGCGAAATTCTGATCAATATTTTTCAGTACAAACTCAATATCTGCAGCAGAATTGAATGGCAATAACTTATCCATTGCCGTCTGTAATGACTTATACTTTTTAGGTTTATCTGCCGAAGCCAGAGCCGCTTTCAAATCCTTTCCTGAATTAAGGTAAGACCTCAGTAAGTCACTACGCTCATACAAGCTTGCATCGTAGATAAACTTCCCTGTTTTTTTAGATTCTTCTACTGTTTTCAGAAAAGTTTCTTCATTCTTTACCGTCTCCTTCAAACGACCTTCATAATCCTGCAAACGAACCATTAAAGCTTCCGGAGTTTTACCTGGTTTTGAGGTGAGTTTACTTGCTTCCTGAAGTACAGCACTGCTATATTTAGTAAGATTTTCTGCGATCTGAATATCGCCAGCTATGCTTTTTATCTTCTCATAACTCTGAATCGGAGGCAGCTGGTTCTTCAGTGCATATTCTAAAGCTGCTGCATACTTTTGTATCTCGTCAAACTGTACAATAACAGACGAAGTTTTCAAAGCCTTATTAGCACAGATCAACTTGATCTGATTTATTGCAGCAATATTTTGCTCTGCCACTTCACTATTGCGGATCAACAGCCTCTCACGATATGACAGACCTTTCGATGGCTCTTGTGCAAAAGCAGCGACATTCAACAATAAGAATAAAAAAACGATTTTTTTCATCAATGAAATTACACCAGATATGGCTTCAACTCACTTAACTGAATACGGTTTTCGTAAATAGCTTTACCTATAATAACGCCATAAACACCCATTTCATTCAGTTTCTCTACATCACCGATATGCGCCACACCACCGCTGGCAATCACATTCAGCTTTTTCTCATACTTATCATCCATCTCTTTATAAAGATCGAATGAAGGCCCCTGCAGTAAACCATCTTTGGCAACATCTGTTGAAATAGTATACTTGATACCTTTAGGC
>CAZNHL010000017.1:0-2032 GCA_964572965.1 uncultured Bifidobacteriaceae bacterium | reverse complement strand
ATATCCCACAACCAGATTTCACTTACTTCCTGCCAGCCGTGAACAGCTATTTTTTTGTCTTTCGTATCGGTACCTAAAATAATCTTTTCGCCACCGTAAGTCTCAAGCCATTTACCAAACAAGTCCTTATTCTTCACTGCAATGCTACCTCCGGTAACTTGCTTTGCACCGCTTTCAAATACGATTTTAATATCTTCCTCAGACTGAATACCGCCACCAAAATCAACACTCAATGATGTTTTAGAAGCTATTTCTTCTAAAACTTTATGATTGATCACACGCTTTTCTCTGGCACCGTCAAGGTCAACCAAATGTAAACGTTTAATTCCATGATCCTCGAAACGCTTAGCCACTTCTAATGGGTGGTCATGATAGCTCGTTTTTTGGTTATAATCTCCTTGAGTAAGACGGACACACTTTCCGTCAATCATGTCTATGGCAGGTATTATTTCGATCAATTTCTTAGGTGTTAATGTGTTATATTTGAGTTGATTAAAAGATTCTAAAATTGAAATATTAAGGAAGCTACATTGAAAACTTCCATCTCTTATCTAAAGTCTTTCATCTAATGTCTAACATCTATTATTACATTTCTATAAAGTTCTTCAGCATCTGCAATCCAATTTCTGCGCTCTTTTCCGGATGGAATTGTGCTGCGTAGAAATTGTCTTTATGAATAGCTGCGCTAAACGGGTTAACGTATGTCGTAGTCGCAATGGTATCTGCACTTAGTTCTGCGTAATAGCTATGTACAAAATATACAAAAGAACCGTCTTTGATACCTTTGAATAATGGCGTTTTCAATTCTCCAATAGAATTCCATCCCATTTCAGGGACTTTGAAACGCTCTCCCTTCACATTTTCTGAAGCGAATTTTTTCACGTTTACATCAAAAACACCAAGACAATCAGTATTCCCTTCTTCCGAATGCTTACACATCAATTGTAATCCAAGGCATATCCCAAGAAACGGCTGCTTCAAGTCTTTGATTACCTGATCCAGCCCACGTTCACGCAGGTAAGCCATGGCAGTACTTGCTTCACCGACACCGGGGAACAATACCTTGTCAGCCCCACGGATTACCGCCGGATCATCAGACAAAACAGGATTAATCCCAAGCCTGTTGAGTGCATACTCCACCGACTGAATATTTCCTGCATTATATTTTACTATTACCAGCTCCAATTTTTAATTATAAATGGTGAATTATAAATGGTGAATTAATTGTCTGAATGAAGTAACCCTAACAACAAACAACCATCACCCAACATCTACAATATTCCTTTAGTACTCGGAATCTGTGTGTTGTTCACATCACGGCGTACTGCCATTTTGATTGCTTTGGCCAACCCCTTGAAGATGGCTTCAATCTTATGATGCTCATTATCGCCTTCTACTTTAATATTCAGGTTTGACTTAGACGTATCAGTGAATGACTTGAAGAAATGATAGAACATTTCAGTAGGCATGTCACCAATTTTTTCACGTTTGAACTCTGCTTCCCAAACCAGCCAGTTACGGCCAGAGAAGTCAATGGCTACCTGAGCCAGCACATCGTCCATAGGCAACAGGAAACCATAACGGTCAATTCCTTTTTTGTCACCTAAAGCTTTCAGATATGCCTCACCCAAAGCCAAAGCAGTATCCTCAATTGTATGGTGTTCATCAATGTGTAAATCACCTTTCACGTGCACTTTTAAATCGGCACCGCTGTGTTTACCCAACTGATCCAACATGTGATCAAAAAAGCCCAAACCTGTCTGCATATCAGTTTTCCCCTGACCGTCAAGATTCAGTTCAATCAGAATATCCGTTTCTTTCGTCTGACGGTGTACCGTCACTTTACGTTCAGGCAAACGCAGGAAAGTATAAATCTCATCCCAGTCATTTGTCACCAAAGCAGTATGCTCCGGCAATAACTGTTCTTTATTATCAGTAATAAAGATGGCTCTGGCACCCAGATTTTCCGCCAGCTTCACATCTGTCAGGCGATCGCCGATCACAAAAGAATTTGACAGGTCATAATCACCCT
>CAZNHL010000016.1:24797-59165 GCA_964572965.1 uncultured Bifidobacteriaceae bacterium | reverse complement strand
TACTTGCGCAGCATCGGAGTGGCCCGCAATGCCAACTACCAAAGTGGCAAAGAGCAAAGGAGCAATAATCGTTTTGATCAGCCTTAAAAAAATCTTACTCAGAATCTCCAGCTCTATTGCAAACTCAGGGAATATCCACCCAATGGCAATTCCAAGAAGCATTGCAATAAAAATCAGTTTGGTAAGCCAATTGTCCATAAGGATAAAATAGGTGTTAGGTGTTAGGTGTTAGGTGTTAGGTTTAATTCTAAAAAACTTCTAATCATTATTCCAAATCCTGTATTTCAGACAAATAATTCACCAATTGAATTACTCTGCTTCTTGTCAAATCCAGTACTTTTGAAGCGATCAAGATTCTCTGTATTGTACCCCCTCCCGAGTATTGATCGTTAGCAAGCACGCCAATTAGTTTAACTTCGTTGTCACGTGTAACAATCCAACTCTTTTGAGCTTCTTTTAATACCGGCTGATCACCAACTGACAATCTGGAATACAATAACTTATAATACTTATTTAAAAGCTTATCGTAACCGGTTAAGGCGTCATAAGTAGCATTTACTATTCCGGAAGTTGAATAGTCTGCCTCGATTTTCTTACCCAGTAACTGCTCTATTTTAAAAGTATCAACCGCAAAATCAATTGATACTTTCTTCTGAAAATCAGAAATGTAACTTTCATTTTTACTTAGTTTTACCCTTAACTTATTAGCTTGAATATCAATCTCTTCTCTTATTTTACTTAGTTCCTGTTCACTCAATGATCGGGGAGTCTGACCATAAGCAAAAGTAGCTACCGCTATATTAAATAAGATAAAAACCAGCCCTTTCATTTCAAATCCCCGTTTCTTCATTACTTAAAACAGGAAGAGTAGTGAGTACATGTACTCACTACTCTTCCCTATTGACTAGTCGCTAATGACTAAACGCTAAGACTACTTAATAATTTCAAACTCAGTACGTCTGTTCAACTGCTTATTTTCCGGCGTATCATTCGCAGCTATTGGCACTGTCTCACCATAACCTTTATGCTCTAATCTGTCCGCTTTGATACCATGGGCAATTAAATATTCAACTACCGATTTAGAACGGTTATCAGACAACTTAATATTGTAATCATGAGAACCATCACTATCTGTGTGGCTACCGATTCTGATTCTGATAGTTGGGTTTTCTTTCAGGATTTTCACCAATCTATCTAACTCAGATTCAGATATAGGACGTAATGTAGCTTTGTCTGTATCGAAAAATACGTTTCTTAAAACAATATGGCTACCAATTTTAATTGGCTCCAGATAGATTGTATCTCTGTATTCTCCATAAGTAAATGAAGCAGGAATATCTATATTTTTAGAGTAGAATAAATAGTCTTTTGCTTCAACTGCAATACCATAATTTTTACCTGCAGGCAAAACTACAGTATACTTTCCTGTTGCACTGTTAGAGTTATAAACCCCAAGAGACTTTTGTGCTTCATTGTCTGTAATTGTAATATTTGCTGCAACTGCCTTTTTGGTCTCAGCACTGAAAACAAAACCTCTGAAGATTGCAACAGCCGCTTTGGTTTCTTCTTTTTCAAGCATATAAATATCCTTGTCGCCATAACCGCCATCACGTACCGAAGCAAAGTAAGCCCTCTTACCATCTGTTGACCAAACGAAATAAATTTCATCATCAGCCGTATTGATCGGATAACCAGCATTCTTCACTTCTGAAATTTCATTAATCATTCCATTGGTAGGATCTACGTGTACAGAAAACACATCGTACCCACCCATTGAGTTATGGCCTTTAGAACTGAAATACAATGTTTTGCCATCAGGGTGAATAAACGGAGAATCCTCATTATACTTTGTATTAATTTTTGGACCCAAATTAACAGCCGGACCATAAGTACCATCAGGTAATAAAGCTGATACATAAATATCAAAACCACCTAGTCCACCAGGTCTGTCAGAGCTGAAGAAAATCAGTTTTTCATCACCGGTAATACTACCGGAAAGCTCACTGTGTACTGAATTAATGTTTTTACCCAAACTTTTAGGCTTGCTCCATGAACTGCCATCCAAAGCCGAAATAAACAAATCTCCCATTTGAGAAGCACCTTTGCTAGCCTGATAAATTAACAGTTTCTGGCCATCAGCAGACAAACCAACTACAGCGTCATGGTGTTCTGAGTTTACAGGCGATCCAAGGTTTACCAGATTACCCCAAACAGAATCTGTTTTTGTCACCATATAAATATCTTCATAATACTGCTCATCAGCAGCATCTTTACCACCACCTGTTGTTTCCGGGCGGCGAGAAGTAAATAACAAAGTCGTTTCATCGGCAGAAATCACCGGACCATAATCTTGCCACTCAGAATTGATTGTACTGCCAAGATTGGTAATTTTTACTTTAACAGGAGTTTTGATCAATTCTTTACCATTTCTGCATTGCTGAATTACCCTGTCAATTTCTCTGGCAGTCTCAGGATCAGCATGCGGGCGAAAAGCGGCCAATTGCTTGATGGCTTCATCAAACTTGTTGTTAGCATGTAACGATAAGCCATAATAATATTGAATATTACCATCGTGGTCTTCATAACCTGCCTTTACAGCAGTTTGAAAAGGAACATATGCCTTTCCGTTAAACCCTAAAAGACAATAAACATGCCCAAGGTGGTAGCATATTTCAGGATTTGTATTGTCAGCTTCATAAGCTTTTTGAAGTATCGGTAAAGCTTCATGGAATTCATCTACCTTAATGTAGCTCTGCGCTTCCTTCAATAACTTTTTCGCCTGTTTAGGATCATTTTGTGCATTGGCGAAAAATGCAATGGATAGAAATGTTACTAAAAGGATTGAAGTGATATTTTTCTTCATAAATAGTGATTGAGTTGTTTAATAATTGATATACTTATACCTTACTTTGTACCAATTAATTATTCAAATTTATAAATATTATTGAATTTAAACTATGGCTAAAATACTAGGTATCATTCCTTCACGCTATGGCTCTACCCGTTTTCCTGGAAAACCACTTGTGGACGTAGCGGGAAAATCATTGGTACAACGCGTTTATGAGCAAACCTCTAAATCACAAAAACTGACAAAAGTAGTGGTTGCAACTGACGATGAGCGTATTTTTGACCATGTAAAGGGCTTTGGAGGAGATGCAGTAATGACTTCGTCAGAGCATCCGACCGGCACTGACCGATGCGTAGAAGTAGCCCAAAAAATTGGACAGGATTTCGATGTTTTTGTAAACATTCAAGGAGACGAACCTTTTGTTGCCCCTAAACAAATCGACGATCTGGCATCCTTATTCGACAGTCCGGCTACAGAAATCGGGACAATGATCAAGCTGATCACCGACCCGGCAGAAATTTTTGACATGAAGGAAGTAAAGGTAACTTTCAATAAGCATATGGAAGCCCTTTACATGAGTCGCAGCGCTATCCCGTTTGTTAAAGACATAATAGAAACAGACTGGCACAAGCACCAGGATTTCTTCAAACATATCGGCATTTATGGTTTCAGAAAGGATATTCTTTTGAAAATAGCTTCTATGAAACAAACGCAACTGGAAAAATCAGAATCACTGGAACAATTACGCTGGATGGACGAATTCAGAATCAAATTGGGCATAACGGATATCGACACGCTGTCTATTGACACTCCGGAGGATCTGAAGGAAGTGTATAAGTATCTTTAATTGATGATTGAAAGATTTTAAGATTAGAAAATTAAGACAGAACTCAATCTTAAAATATGTTTTGGTATGGCCTGCTCTCCTTTAAGCAATATTAGTACTTCTATCGCTCATCGCGGAGGCAGGTTACAGGTTTATCGCTGATTATTAAAAAACAGCTCTACTCATAAACTTGAGTCTTTTCAACCTCTCAAGGATTAAGGTGTGTTTAAATAAAACTTTGGAGGATTCAATAGGTCAAGCAAATAAACTCTAAAAAAAAAATATTCTGACAGGTTACTTATAACAACCTTACCTGTAGTATAATTGAATCTAAGTTTAACTATTATAATTCTACTCTGAAATTGGAAGATTCTTTTAGAGTAGAGATACTATCATTTAAAAACAAAAAAAATGTTAAAACGGTTAAGTGCATTTTGCTTATTCTGGGGAATAGGAATTTGTAATATTTCTGCCCAAAACGACATCTATATTAAAGAGAAAGATGGCACCCAAACTACTTTTAGTATGGCAGACTTCAAATCAATCACATTTAGTGCCGGCAATCTAAACGTGAACACAAATTATTCCGTCTCTACCTATGCCCTGAGCAATGTCCGTTATGTATCATTCCAGGACTTTTCTCCTGTAATTACCGGTATAAAAGCTCCCGTCCTGGAAGACAACAGCTTTAAAGTTTATCCTAACCCTGCCAAAGATGTTTTATACGTTCAGCTGGCGAAAACAGAACCTTCTGAACTTATTATTTTTGACATTAACGGCCTTGCTGTTGTTAAAAGTGTAATCCAGAACGGTGTAATTAATGTACCCCTCAACACACTTAATAGCGGCACCTACTATTGCCGTGTTATCCAGTCAGATCAAGTATACACCAATTTATTTATTAAAGAGTAACGTTCAGAGTTATGAAAATGAAGTCAATTTTAACATTAGCTATTCTTTGTTTTATAAATTCCTTAGGTCAGGCACAAGACACGCTTGTTGTATTTAAAAAAGGCGCCCCTCTTTTTGCTTTCCCTAAAAGTCAAGTTGATACTATCCAATTTAAAACCGGACAACCTAATGACTCAATTCTATTTTATAAATCAGGAAATGTTTTTTACAGAGAAAAAGTAAGTCTGGTCGACAGTATTACTAAAAAAGTACCTGCCGGATATATCTCCGACATCGATAATAATCTTTACCCGACTGTCAAAATCGGGAACCAGACCTGGCTGGCTAAAAACCTTAGTGTCAAAAACTTTAATGACGGCACTCCCATTCCTCTCGTTGCCAATAATACTGAATGGAATACATTAAAAACACCCGGAATGTGCTATTACCAAAACACGCCTTCATATCAGGAAGCTTATGGTATGTTGTACAACTGGTATGTTGTTGACACTAAGAAATTGTGCCCTGTAGGCTGGCATGTTCCCAATCAGACAGAATGGAGCACTCTGGACAGCTATTTATCTTCTAACAAATTCAGTGACGATGGTCAGACTTTTGGCTCCAAAATAGCAAAATCCTTATCGTCAAAAACTTTATGGATAACATCTTCAACCGTTTCAACACCGGGCTATAATATGTCAACCAATAACAAGTCCGGCTTTAATGGTGTTCCCGCAGGGGAGAGAAATCAATCAGGGAACTTCTCTATATTAAATAGTAATACAAGCTGGTGGTCATCAACAGTCAACTCACTTGATGCAACCGAGGCATTTGGGAGAGGCTTAAGTGCTGGCACTAACTACCTGATTAATTTTCAGACAACAAACACAAAAGGGTTTTCAATCAGATGTTTGAAAAATTAAATAAGGTATCACCCACAGGTCCGCAACTGCTGATCCACGAGGTTTGCGTTTGTACCGCCCACCAGTTGATACTCAATTTGAAAGATGCGTTACAAACGCCATTATCCCGCATCCTCGTTACCGCTTTGCTCAAACGAGGGCGAGAGTAATAAAACACAATAATTATTCTATTATAATTAGCATTAAAAAAGGGTTGATGAGATTATTTCATCAACCCTTTTTACTATGTGATACTTGTTGACTAACAACCTGCACCAAACAACTAACACCTATATTACTTCCTTTTAGGTTTCCCAACCGTTTGCTTACCTCCGGCGCCGGGTCTTCTTCCTCCTTTAGAAGGCGCTGAAGAACGGCCACTGTCTTTTTTAGGGGCAGAGCCAGTTTTTGTAAACTTCCCTGTAGTCCCGAATTTTGCAGGCTTCTCCGAAAGCGGTCTTCTTGGTTTTGATGGCTTTGGGGTAGCAGGTCCGGCACTCGTTTTAGAAGTTCCGGCTTTAGAAGTCATTGTTCTTCCGGTTCCTGAATTCTTTCTCTCAGCACTAAAGCTTTTCTTACCCGGACTTGGGCGTCTTTCTTCAGAGAACTCGCCTCTTTCTGCTTTATAGCGTCCTGTAGTTGACCTTGCAGATGATTTGGATGATGTCTTTTTGGAGCTCTTCAGCATTTCATTCAGGTCTTCCATCTCCACAGGTGTCAGATTTCTCCACTCACCTTGTTTTAACTTACCAAGCTGGATATTCATAATTCTGATACGTTCAAGCTTGGTCACTTCAAAACCTAAAGCCTCGCACATCCTTCTGATCTGGCGGTTCAGGCCTTGCTTTAAGACAATCCTGAAAACCTTGGCAGCCTCACGGGTAACTTCACATTTAAGCGTGTTTACACCTAAAATAGAAACACCATTGCTCATTCTTTTAATGAAATCGTCTGTGACCAGCTTATCTACAGTTACGATGTACTCCTTTTCGTGGCTGTTACCTGCACGCAGGATTTTATTAACGATATCTCCATTGTTCGTCATCAGGATCAAACCTTGAGAGTCTTTATCCAGACGGCCGATCGGGAACACACGGTCAGGGTGAGCTACGTAATCAACAATATTGTCTCTGTCAGACCTGTCGGTTGTACTTACAACACCAACAGGCTTGTTAAACATAATATAACTGTATTCAAAATCACGTTTAACTTCCTGTCCGTTTGCCTTTACCTTCTGACCGGGCATTACCCTGTCACCCACATGAGCAACTCTGCCATTGATAAAAACATGTCCGTCTTCAATCATACGGTCAGCCTCACGGCGTGAACAAATACCAGAATCACTTATAAATTTATTTAATCTTATTCCTTCCATATCTTTTAGTTCACTGTTATTGATTTCGTGTTGTAAATTACTGTAACAAGTAACTTATAACACACAGCACCTCTATTACTGGTGGTTACAAACCACTTTTTTATCTACTTTACCTTTGCCGCTACAAACATCACACTGTTTCTGATAACGCTTTGTCCCTTTACAGGCATCGCAAGTAGTATGGCCGTTCCCTCCGCATGGCGGACAATTCTGAAAGGTCATCTGCCCCATTTTTCCGGTCTGCTTTAACACCCCGTCACCACCACAGGTACGGCATTTATTTATTCCTTTACCTGAACAAAAAGGGCAGTCTACTTCCGTATGCCCTACTCCGCTACATTTCTCACAATCTATTTTTACTACTTTAAACCCGGTTCCTTCACACTTGTTACAAAAATCCGGATTCAATCTGTTTAACAGCTTATTTGCTTCATCATAATAAGTACCTTCCTTACCTTTAAGTTCAATATATTTTTTCAGAAAGTTCTGAGACTTCCCGAAATTACTAAGCTGATACAAGGTCTTACCATAAAAAAAAGCAACATCGTCGGGGAGCTTCTTTTTAGAATTGAGCAATTTCCTGAAAGCTCCATCTGCCTTCAGATAATCGCCACTATCCATTAAAGACACAGCATCACTGATTTGTGCATTCAGGGTACTGTCAGCACTATATTGTGCATTTACACAAACAGGTAAAAAGGAAATGAAAATAATGAGAAAAACCCCTATTCTTTGAAGCATGTTACAAAATTACCACTTTTTTCACTATTGTTCCTGCAGAAGAATTGATTCGGAACAAATACAAGCCACTTTGAAGAAAATCGACATTAAACGTATTGATTTCAGCCCCTTTTAAACTCAATTGACTTATACGCTGCCCTGCGAGATTGTAAATTACCAAGTCAGCATCATACTTATAACTGACATTGACATATTCTGTAGCAGGGTTAGGCCAGATAAGCGCATCTTCACCATTACTAACACGAGCCTTTTCTCCTTTAAAAAGCACTAAACCTCCGGCATTTGTCCCAAGTATGATCTCGGGCAAACCATCCTTATTCAAATCGCTCAATACCGGGCTCAGATAATTACCGTAATTGGGACTGACATATGCCCTTTGCTGACCATTGTAAACAAGCGTTACATCAGGATTTATTGTTGTACCGGGTTTCCAATTCTGAAAATGATCATAGAGGCTTATTTTTCCTAAATTATCAACACTGATCAGATCCATGAAAGTATCATTATTTACATCGCCTACTGCTACCCTTCTAAAGTTCTGAACAGCATCAGAAGTAAAGCCGAGGTAGTCATTCTCCGATTTTGTGAAACTCGGTAATGATAAAGACCCGACATTAGTCCATAGCTCTAAAGAGCCATTTGCTTTACCGACCAATGCATCCAGATCACCATCATTGTCATTATCGAAAAATACAGGAGCATCGAGAATATTAACCCATAAATCAAGAGAAATGAATGTTGAAGAAAATGCGACCTTTCCGCCTTCAGGACTTTTGCCCCAAAACAATTTCAAATCAGTTTCCCCTGTGTTAAAATTATACGTATTAGCTAAAACCAGATCCACAAAGCCATCTTTATTAAAATCAGCAAACTGCGGGCGTAGGTTCACCCACTGCTTCGAGGCAATATTCAGATAATCATAATCTGCAAGTGTATAAGCAGGAGCTTCTGCAGTACCAGTGTTTTCAAGCAGATACAAACGCCCAACTCCTTTAAACCCCTTTTCCGCAACCACTAAATCGTAATCTCCGTCATTATCATAATCAAGTACAGCAGGTACGCTCTGTTCTCCCAGATCAAGCATTGTATTTTGCAGAAAGTCCTTTTTCACAAACTGGAAATCGGGCAATTGGTCAGTGCCTTTGTTATTATAATACCACAGAGAACTTTTAAAATCTATGTCAAGTGAAGGATTAGAATCTTTATTAGGAGTTACCAGCAAATCTCTTTTTCCATCCAGATCGACATCAACGTGAAACGCCGCCGGGAAAGTTTTAAATACGGTCCTTGTTGACTTCGGATAAATAGTATCCAAGGCACTGAAATTGGCTTGCTGGACAGTTCCTACATTTTTAAGAAAGTTTAAGTTATCACAACTTTCCTTTCCTACAACAAGATCAAAATCTCCGTCATTATCTGTATCAATAGGCAATAAAGCACCACCGCCAACATGCTCAATACGAAGCTCAGACAAACGGGTATTAAGTTTACAACTCTGACCAAACAGATAATGACTGCAATCTATTTCCGAAAATCCTCCCCAGCAATCATCAATTCTTTTAAAAACAAGACTATCCAAATGTCCATAAGTCTCTTTTGAAATATTCTGATGATATTGAACACTCGATCCTGCCGGAAAGTCAAAACACATAATATCCAGATCTCCATCGCCATCCATATCCTGAATTGCAGGTACATCAAGGGAGTTTACAAAAAGGTTAATAACAGCTGAAAAACCTTTAGATAATAACAGGCTGCTCGCCAGCTGAAAGCGCAATTCAGAAGCAGTGCTTACGTTGCGATAAACACTCACGCCTGTTGGAACTGAAGTAAAAATATCTTCTTTACCATCACCATCATAGTCTCTGAGCAAAACCCATCCTGTCATAGTAGGAAAAGCTGTTTCCCATTCAGGTTCATAAGTCCATACCTTGCCTGATGAAGTTTCTGAAATGACAAATACCGAAGGTTTTTGAGTAGCTTTATCAAAAATAAACACCCCTTTTTTCCCTCCGGGCAAACTAATAGATGAAACCTGTGAAGAATTCAGGCCACCCGTCCAGGCATTAAATAAAATACCGGAGCCATTCGTTAAAGTTGTTGTTACATCTACAGCCCAACGAGTCTGTTGCGCAAACCCATGGCAACAAACCAACAATAACAGACATTTAATAAGTATAACTATTCTCACTTGACCTTATAAAGATATTTGAATATACTTTGAATACCCTTAGATTTACAAATTAAATGAATACAACGATGAAGCTCCCAAAAACATTGCTCGCATTCCTACTCCTATTTTTAGTTTCCATTGCCTGCAAGAAAGATTCACAACCACCTATTGAAAGATCATTAGGGCTTACAAACAACAATACAAAAAGCTGGCAACAAAAAAGCCTGACAAATAATGGTATCCCTACTGCATTTGTTGGCTGTGACAAAAAAAAGATCTATACTTTCAATGTCAATGGAAAGTTCTATTTCAGTACTGCCGATAGCGCCAATTGTCAAAGCCCTGTTTACCTTCCGGATACAGGAAATTGGGTATGGAATACTGAAAAAACCCAAATTACCATTACGGATTCCAAAACCCATAACGGGCAATTTGGTATAGACGAGCTTAGTGCTGGCTATTTGAGGTTAATCATTCCTAATACACTTGTAAGACTAGAGTTTACTGTAAAATATTAGTTAACTATCTGCAATCCTATTTCCTGTAAAGCATGAGCGATCAACTATATACACTTTTTAAATCTTCAACCGGAGTTTGTACTGATACCAGAAAAATTGCAAAAGGTAATATATTCTTTGCCCTTAAAGGTCCTAACTTTAATGGAAATGCTTATGCAAAACAGGCTTTGGAACAAGGTGCAGCTTATGCTGTAATAGATGAAAAAGAGTATGCAACAGACAGTCGGTTCATAGTAGTTGACGAGGTACTTTCTTCTTTACAGAAGCTGGCGCGAACTCACCGCGACACGCTTAATATCCCTTTCATAGGAATTACAGGATCAAATGGTAAAACAACAACTAAAGAATTAATTTATGCTGTTTTATCTCAAAAATATAAAACCTTTGCCACACAAGGCAATTTAAATAACCACATTGGGGTACCCCTAACCTTACTATCCATTACCAGTGATATTGAGATGGCAGTTATTGAATTGGGGGCAAATCATATTGGTGAAATTGAAACGCTTTGTGAAATAGCTAACCCATCGCACGGCCTTATCACCAATATCGGTATGGACCATCTGGAGGGTTATGGCAACATAGAAGGCGTTGCCAAAGGAAACAGCGAGTTATTCTATCACCTGTTAAAAACAAAGGGAACTGTTTTTGTTAATTCTAAAGATGAATTGCTGATGCGTATGGCGGGTAGATTCGAAAAACCGGTTTTGTATCCGCAAAAAGGCAATTACTACTATGCAGCAATAGCATCCCAGGATTTCTTTATTAATATCACTACCGAAACAGGAAAAACATTCGCGACCCAATTGATCGGCGAATATAATTTTGACAACGCTGCCATTGCCCTTTGCCTTGGTAAGTTTTTCAATGTACCTGAAGAAAAGTCCATAGAAGCAATTGCTTCTTATGCTCCTAAAAACAACCGTTCACAAATTGTAACAAAAGGCACAAATACTTTAATTCTTGATGCCTATAATGCCAACCCATCATCCATGGGCTTGTCTGTACAGAATTTCGCCAAAATGGCTGCTCCCCAAAAAGCAGTAATATTGGGAGACATGTTTGAGTTGGGCGATTTCAGTAAAACTGAGCACAGAAAAATGATTGAGCTCGCTCAGGATTTGCCTATCCAACAAACTATTTTCTGTGGTACTGAATTTTCCAAAGAAAAAAAAGAAAGTGACAGAGGTCTGTTTTTCAAAGAACGGGCAGATTTAAGCAACTGGCTAAAGCAAAATCCATTTTCCGACTATTTCATTTTATTTAAAGGTTCCAGAGGAATGGCCCTGGAAAAGCTTTTAGATGATTTTGAATGAAACCATCTAAAAATTTTGACATTTTTTGTACATTTCGTACAACATAACCAGTATGAAACATTTAGCCTTCATATTACTTCTCTTTTTTTCAAGTGCTTTTATAGGCATTGAAGACAATGAATCGACCTGCAAGGACATCCTTAGCCGCATGGAAAAAGCAGTCAGGGAAATCAGGACATTGACTTACCGTATCAAAAAAACAGAACGTGTAGACGGAGAGTTAGAGAGCGGAGAACAACTTGTCAGATATCAAAGTTCGCCCCGTATAGTTCACCTCAAAATAGTTGCCCCACACAGTGGCACTGAAGTTCTCTGGAAGCCTGAAAGTAAAAATAAAGACGCCAAAATCAAACCGGGCAATCTATCTGTTGTAACATTACAGCTGGACCCGATGGGTAATACTATCAGGAAAAACAATCATCACACCCTTAATGAAATCGGGTTCGACTATTTCACCAATCTTATTGTCAGTATTGCTAAAAATCAGGGACCGCATTTTAGTGACTACTTCCAATATATCGGAGAGGTAAAAATCCTTGACAGAATCTGTTATAAAATTGAAATTGATTACCCACAATATACTTATGTAAAGTATACTGTGAAACAAGGAGAAACTACCCGCAGCATTGCCCACAAACTATATGTAAATGAGTATAGTATTATGGAGAAAAACGGTTTCCCTGGGGATTACAATAAAAAATTAAATCCCGGTTCTACAATTCTAGTACCAACGGCTTACGGAAAGCGTACCTTATTCTATATTGATAAAGAAAACTATATGCCTATTATTCAGAAAATATATGATGATCAGGGTCTTTATGAATACTACGAATACCACGACGTAAAAATTAACCCCTATGTAGCTCAGGAAGACTTCATGAAAGAATTAAAAGGTAATTTCAATAAATAGTATTATTGTACTAACCTAAACTGGCAAACTCATGAAAACGGAATTGAAATACGGTTTGATCTTCTCCGGAACCTCACTTTTATGGATTACTTTGGAATTCATTGTAGGGCTTCATACCAAATACCAGGACCTTCACCCTATCCTGACCAATTTGTTCTTCATTCCTGCCGGCTGGATTCTGTGGCTGGCCATGAAAGAGCGTAAAAGTCAATCGGGAGGTAAAATTACTTTTAGCGCAGCCTTTCTCTGTGGCCTCTTCATCAGCATTATTGTAGCCATTTTAAGCCCCGTTGTAGCACTTATATTCCATAAACTGATCAATCCCCACTTCTTTCCGGACTTTATTGAATATGCCGTAAGAAACGGAGAAACAACCGAACAGGAAGCCGAGAAATATTTCAATCTGAAAAACTATATCATTCAGGGAGTATTCGGCTTCTTTATCATCGGCATTATAATGTCTGCTGTTCTCGCATTCTTTGTGGTAAGGGAGAAAGAAGAGTCTTGACCGCTGATTTTGATTCCTCAATTTTGAAACTTTTATATATAAAAACTTGTAGTTACTTAAACAAGTACTTAATTTAATACTTAATTAGTAATTCCATTCCCATGACTGCAGCAAATTTCACAGAATTTAGAACCGACCTCAAGAAATTCCTCGATGATGTTGAAGACAATAATGAAACACTGATCATCAAAAGGGGAACAGGCAAAGGCGCAGTATTGATTTCATTAGAAGAATATAACTCTATCATGGAAACTGTCCATTTACTGAGTTCTAAAGTAAATGCGGATAGGTTATACGAATCTATTCAGCAAATGAATGCCGGACAAACAGTTCAGAAAGGATTACTGTAAGACTGATGAAAATTATTTTTTCCAAAAACTCGTGGGAAGATTATACATCCTGGCTCTCAGAAGACAAGAACATGCTCAAGAAAATCAATGAGCTCATAAAAGATATTCAAAGAACTCCATTTGAAGGTAAAGGTAAACCAGAGCCATTAAAATATGATCTTGCCGGATTTTGGTCAAGGCGAATAGATAGAGAGCATCGACTAGTCTATAAAGTAGAAAATCAAACGGTTTTAATTTTCAGCTGTAAATATCATTACGAAAAGTAACATCTCGGTATACTATTTTTTCAAAGTTCCGAATAGCCTATCCCAGATAGTTGTATAAAAGCCGAAGTTAACGCCGGTATGAATATGATGGTCATGATGAAAAGTGGATGTCCCCAAAAATTTCAAGTACTTGTTCCCTGTTATCTTTTGAGAGAATGGTTCTACTCCTAAATGTCCTACCAGTCCAAACAATATATTGAAAGTGATATATAATACCAGTGCATAAATATTGAATGGAAAAATCATAATCAATAGGATCCAGATGGCTCCAAAACTCAATGTTTCAACCGGATGCAATACAAAAAGGTCAATCGGATCAGGGTCTTCAGCATCATGGTGTAATTGATGAACCAGGCTATATATTGCCGATTTATGAATAGCGACATGAAAAACATAGAGTAAAAAATCCATTGCAAAAAATAAGAATATAAAGTCCAGTATTATTTTCCAGGACAATGAATCTTCAAGCTGCAGCCAGCCAATTTTCCACAGATAAAACCCGGCATAAGTAATCCCGATATTCAACACATTAGTGAGCGTACACATCATTATTTGCCTTCGCGTAAACCGAAACGTTGGTTGATAGTTTTCATTAACTCTATTCTGCCACAGCCTGCCCGCAAAAATGACCAGTATTGTTATCAAAACATTGTTGATCGTAAAAACTACGAATGCGTCAATGAAACCAAGCTTGTTTAAAAATGAGAGCATATTATAATCCGGCTTTGGTTTTAAGGTATAACAAATGGATGCCTATTCCAATTAAAACACCGCCAGCCAACCTGTCAACCCAATCTGAAAAACTTTTACTATTCTTCAGTGAATCACGGCCGCGTGCACTTAACCATCCATAGAAAAACAAAATGGCTGTTTCCATGATGACAGTCGTTAAAGCAAGAATGGTTATCTGCAAGGTCAGGTTTTCTTTGCTGCTGATAAACTGTGGCAATAAAGACACAAAGAATATAATGGCTTTCGGGTTGGAAATCTGAGTTACAAAAGCCTGAAAAAAAGCGTTTTTATTGGCAATCATGTTTTCTTCAGAACTCACAGCAACAGCAATTTCATTCTTACGAAAAGAAAGAACAAACATTTTAAGACCAATAAAAATAAGATAGCAGGCACCAACCAGCTTAATGATATTAAACAGCGTATCTGCTTCCATAATCAAGACTCCTAAACCCAAGGCCGATAACACGAAATAAACCAGGTTTGCAGACGATATACCCAGCGCCCCGACATAACTCGTTCTTGCCCCATATTTAAGGCCTTGTGACGAAACTAATAACACTGCAGGCCCCGGTGTCAGCGACAACACAAGCTCAGTTAAAAAATAGGCTATCCAAACATCTAAATTCATGACTTATTTCAAAATAGCGTAAAACAAAAAAAGGGCAATCTTTCGAATGCCCTTTTGTATAGATCTGCTTAATTATTTATTTAGCATAACTCACTGAGCGCATTTCCCTGATTACTGTTACCTTAATCTGACCAGGATATTGCATTTCCTTCTCAATCTTCTGAGAAATCTCGAATGACAGCAATGAAGCTTTGTCATCCGTTACATTTTCAGAATCTACCACAATACGAAGTTCACGACCAGCCTGAATCGCATAGCATTTAGTTACACCATCAAATGACATAGCCAACTCCTCAAGGTCTTTCAGACGCTTAATGTAAGACTCCATTACCTCGCGGCGTGCACCAGGGCGCGCACCAGAGATTGCATCGCAAGACTGGATAATCGGCGAAATCATAGACGTCATCTCAATCTCATCGTGGTGAGCTCCGATAGCATTACAAACTTCAGGATGTTCTTTGTATTTCTTAGCCAGCTCCATACCCAAAATTGCGTGTGGCAATTCTGACTCTTCAGGGCTTACTTTACCAATATCATGAAGCAAACCTGCACGTTTAGCCATTTTAGCGTTTAGTCCAAGTTCTGCTGCCATCACACCGCACATACGTGCAACCTCTTTAGAGTGATGTAACAAGTTCTGTCCATAAGAAGAACGGAAGCGCATACGGCCAACCATTCTGATCAATTCAGGATGCAGACCATGCACTCCTAATTCGATGGCAGTCTTCTCGCCTATTTCAATGATTTCGTCTTCAATATTTTTCGTTGTCTTCGTTACGATCTCTTCGATACGTGCCGGGTGTATACGGCCATCAGCCACCAAACGGTGTAATGACAAACGGGCAATCTCCCTTCTTACAGGATCAAAACCGGAAATAATAATTGCTTCAGGAGTATCATCTACAATGATCTCAACACCTGTTGCTGCTTCCAGCGCACGGATGTTACGACCTTCACGACCAATGATTTTACCTTTGATATCGTCACTTTCAATATTGAAGATTGACACACAGTTTTCAATAGCGTGTTCTGTAGCAGTACGCTGAATAGTCTGGATAACAACTTTTTTAGCTTCTTTTGTTGCAGTAAGCTTTGCTTCTTCAACAATCTCCTTGATATAAGAAGACGCTTTTGACTGTGCTTCACGTTTGATGGTTTCCATCATTTGCTCACGTGCTTCATCCGCAGTAAGGTTAGCAATCTTCTCTAACTTCTGAACCTGCTGCTGATGCACGCGTTCAATATCGTCCTTACGCTTATTGATGATTTCGATTTGCGCAGACACATTTTCTTTCAGAGAGTCCAGTTCAGCTTCTCTTCTTGTATTCTGTTCAATCTGTTTACTAACCTGCTGTTCGCGTTGCTTAACTTTCGTTTCGTTCTGAATGATCAGATTTTTCTTCTGATTCATGTTCTCTTCAAACTCATTTTTCAGTTTGAAGTACTTTTCCTTCGCTTCCATCATGCGCTCTTTGCTCACAATGTCAGCCTTAATTTCAGCTTCTTTAAGAATCAATTTTGCTTTTTCCTGAGCATCTTTTTCAGCACCCTGAAAAACCTTCTGAAGCATAAAACGGCCAATGGCCACACCCGCTCCGAGGGCAACAATTCCGATAATAATTAATAATAATACGCTCTCCATGTTTTGAGTAATTAAATAAAGGGGCAACAAGCAAAACCGGTGCATTCTTGAGAAAATGAGCAATACGAGCAGGAATAAACTCTAATAATGCAGTTTTACCACATTATTGAGCTAAAGAAAGAATTTTTAATAAAAATATTAGTCAGTCAAGGCTTTGGTAACCAGCGCTTCAAGCTGCGAAAGCTTGTCTGATACCTGCTGTGCTTCCAGATTTTTAATGTCTTCAGTACGCTTCATCTCAACCATACAGTCAAATGATACCATTGACAATACCAAATCAGTATCTGCGATACCGAACTGGTCTCTGAAAGCTTTCATTTTTTCGTTAACCTGGCGACCTGCCGAGCGGATCAACTCCTCCTCTTTCGCCTCTACGCGCATCGGAATCTCGCGGTCACCTATCTTTATTCTTATTGAAAGTTCTTCCATTTCTGCTCTTCAGCTTATTCGCTCAGATAAGCAATACACTTATCGATTTCCTTGAGATACTCATTGATCTTCAACTTTAACTCGGTTGACTTATGAGTATCTTCAGCCAAAGATGTTACAATTCTACTAATTTTATCTTGATTTTGGAAATTTTTAATTTCTTCCGCCTTTTGTCCTATTGTCCCCTTCAGCTCCTCATTTTCGTTGAGCAGCGCGGCATTGCGCAACTTCAGCTCATTATGAGCCTCTACCAGCAACAGCACCTTTGATTCAAGGGCTTCCACACGTTTAAGAAGAGGATTCGGGTCAGTCATTTATTTTCTGATTATTGCACCAAGGTCTTTTTCATAAGATCCGATCAATCGGTTCATGACAGTATCAATTTGCTCATCGGTCAAAGTTTTTTCATTATCCTGCAGCATAAAGCTTACTGAATATGATTTTTTACCCTGCTCAATTTTTTCTCCGTCATATACGTCGAACACGTTCACCTGACGAATAAGTTTCTTTTCTGTTTTTAAAGCCGATTCTTTAATCTCAGCAAAAGTTACTTTTTTGTCCAATACTAATGACAAATCGCGACGAACTTCAGGGAATTTTGATATTTCCTCAAAAGTGTATTTCTGGTTGAACTGCTTCACTACCAAGTCCCAATCGACATCGGCATAGTACACAGACTGCTTGATATCAGCTAATTTAACAATTTCTTTATTTAAACGACCTGCTCTTGCAATAACTTTATTGTTTTTTACAAATGCCAAACCTTCGGCAAACATATCGTCTTTAATCTTTTCAGTTGTAAACCCTTGTACATTCGCTTTGGTCAACACTTTGATCAATGCTGTAGACAGGTCATGAAAATCAACCTGATCAGAAGGGTTAAGCCAGCTTTCATACTGTTTCAACCCTGTCAGATACAACCCTAATCTATTATACTCCTGATATTTGCCCTCTCTTTTGTGATATGTTTTACCAAACTCAAATACCTTCAGGTCTTTTTGACGACGATTGATATTATATAATAATACTTCAAGGCCTGAAAATAAAAGTGACTGGCGCATTACCCCCAGATCTTCACTTAATTTATTTAAGATGTCAACATTTGCTGCTGCATCTACTGATGCTAATTTCTCTGCATAAACAGGCTTAGTCAATGAATTAGTAATGATTTCATAGAAACCATTGTCTGCCAATAAAGTAGCAATTGTTACCTGTAACTTTTCTTTATCTTTCTCCGGAAATTCAGCCAGATAATCTGCACTGATACCAGCCGGAAGAACAATATTTTCAAAACCATAAATACGCAGAACCTCTTCCGCAATATCTGCTTCCCGCTGCACATCCACACGATACGGAGGTACCAATAAGCTTAAACCTTCTTCTGAACTATTAGCTATTTTGATTTCTAAATGCTCCAGGATTTCTTTTACTCTCTCTTTTGGAATGTCATTCCCTATCAATCGGTTAATTCCTCTATATGTAACATCTACCTTAAAGTCAGCAATCGGTGTCGGATAGATATCTGTAATTTCAGAACTCACTTCTCCTCCTGCAACTTCTTTGATTAACAAAGCAGCACGTTTCAAAGCATATACCGGCATGTTGGGATCAGTACCACGTTCAAAACGGAAAGACGCATCTGTTTTCAAACCATGACGCTGCCCTGTACGACGTACTGAATCTGCTGAAAAATAAGCACTTTCAAGGAAAATAGCAGTTGTACTGTCTTTTACACCAGACTTTTCACCACCAAATACACCAGCAAGGCACATTGGCTCTTCTGCATTGGCGATCACCAGGTCAGTTGCTGAAAGTTTTCTTTCGATACCGTCAAGCGTCTTGAAAAGAGTTCCTTCAGGGAAAGTTCTCACCACTACTTCATTGCCTTTTACTTCTGACAAATCAAAAGCGTGTAAAGGCTGTCCTAAATCGTGAAGTATATAGTTAGTAGCATCAACTACGTTATTGATTGGAGATAATCCAATAGCAATCAGCTTCTTTTGAAGCCAGTCAGGAGATGGTTTTACTGTCAGACCTGATATTGTTAAACCTGCATAACGCGGAGCTGCATCCTGAGCTTCAACTCTCACTTTTACAGGTTTACTTGTATTATCAACCTTAAATTCAGCAAGTGCCGGCAATAAAACCGGACGGTTTAACAAGGCGCGCAAATCACGTGCTACACCTAAATGAGAAGCTGCATCTGCACGGTTTGGTGTTAAGCCTATTTCAAATACAAAATCCGTTTCAAGGTTGAAATACTTGGCAGCAGGTGTACCTACAGGCAAATCAGTATCCAGTACCATGATACCTTCGTGAGATTTGCCCAAGCCTATTTCATCTTCAGCGCAGATCATTCCCTCCGAAACTTCACCTCTGATTTTCGATTTCGAAATTTTAAAAGATTCTCCTTCTGTCGGGTACATTACAGCACCTACAGTGGCTACAATTACTTTTTGACCGGCATCCACATTAGGAGCACCACACACAATTGGCAAAACAACACCATTTCCCACATCAACCGTGGTTTTGCTTAACTTATCTGCATTGGGATGTTTTTCTCTGGTTAAAACATGACCTATAACTAAGCCCTGTAAACCGCCTTTTATGGTTTCAACCGGCTCAACACTCTCAACTTCCAATCCTGATTTTGTAAGCAATGCAGCTACTGCTTCAGGACTTTCATCCAGATTGATATATTGTTTAAGCCAACTATATGATATCTTCATTGAATTAAAAACTAATTAATCCGTAAAAATAATAAAATACAGTGGATATGTTTTGAAGAAAGCCCTAAAAAGCAAAAATTAGACATAAAAAAACCTTCGCCAGAAAGACAAAGGTTTTAGATACAATGTTTAATATTCTACCGCGTCGTCAAAGACTGTAGAGGGATATTGGTAAATACACCGTTTTCAACTTTTGTTGTTACATCATCGCCTGTTCCATCTTTAGCCACCTTCTGAGTAAAGCTAAATTTACCCGAAATCTTTTTACTGGAAGCGTCATAAGAAGTTATTTCCAGTGTACCTGTTAAAGTTCTGGTAGTGTTTTCTGAAATCTGACCGGTCTCTGAGTTACGGGAATAAAATGCTGTTGAATTAGGGAAGCTTCCGCTAGTGAGATTATAAGTACCGGCTGTAAGCGCTCCGGTATAATTGATATAAGCCAAGGCCGTATCTCCCGGTGCTTTGATATTTACCGACCCGATTATCAACGTTGAAACTCCAAAATTGCTAACCGCCAGGTTTACTCCAAATACACTTCCGTTCTTAGCATCAATAGCTACACTGCTAAAATCCTGAGTAGTGACAATATCTGACGGCAGTTGAGCAACTGTTTTTGAGTTATTGCTTGTCCCATTAGCAGAATATGAAAATGCCGTTTCCGGGGCCGGACTACTGTCATCACTCTTTTTACAGGAAAAAAGCAATACAGAAAATGCCAGTGCAGCAAATACTACAGGTTGAATAAATTGTTTTTTCATATGAGTCGTAGTTTAACAACAACTAAAGCTAAACTTTTCCTAAAACATTAAAAACACATTAAAGAGAAAATTTGAGCTCAAAAAGCTATTTGTATCTTTGTTGTTTCATCCTGATAACAACATGCATCCACAATACCGCTTACTCACCACCGAAGAACTTCAGTCACTTGAAAAAGAGTTTATAGAATACCTGGTTTTGAATGGTATTACGGCCGATGATTGGGTAAAGCTTAAAGAAAACAACATTAATGCTGCTGAAGATATCATTACATTATTCAGCGATGTCGTTTTTGAAGGTATTTTGCGCAAAGCGAAGTTTATTGAAAAAAGGGATACCCACCATTTACACATTTACCAGTGCCTGGAAGAAAAACTGGTGCTGGTTGCCATGGAGGCGGATCCGGAAGAACCTGTCAACTTCAATGACCCCCTATTTATTCAATATGCTGCCGCAACACCTCCGGCATCGCTAAAAATCTTCACTAAGAGCAAATTGTATTCTAAAAAAAGAGAAATTGAACTGTTTGAGATGCTGAACAGCGGTGGTATAATTACTGATGACAAACTATTTAAAGCACTCTGTCTTTCACTAGGATAAGTATTGACTTTACTGATTTCGGGTTACGGGTTTCATAGCACAATAATTTAAAGAGTAGTTTAAATGACTATCCGCTTCTATGAACCTTCTTATGTTTTCCCCTGATAACGCAGAATTTCGCAGCTTAGGATTTAAAACTCCGATTCAGGAAATTAAAAATCAATAAAATTCTGTGCTATCAGTGAAATTAGCGGGTAAAATTCAGAATCTCTGGTAAAGTGTGCTGAAACGGATACTCAATGTAGTTTATTTAATATTGCTATAAATTTGACAATCAGGCAGTGCTCTCCGCAACTTTTCTATCTCTTCTCTACTAATATTATTAGAGTTAATGTATAAGCTTCCTAAACTCTTTAGGGAAAACAACACTGCAGGAACTTCAGTAAATCGGTTACTATCTAAAATTAATGTGCTAAGCCTTTTTAACTGACTCAGTCCTTCCGGCAAATCAGTCAATTGATTTTCATAAACTTCCAGAGTACTTAAATTCTTTAACCTGGAAATATCGTTTGGCAAACTTTTAATATTATTATGATTCAATATAAGAGTATGCAATTCGGTTAATTCAAATATATCCTTAGGAATCTCTTTAAATTGATTATGCGACACTTTTAAAACGCTTAATTTCTTTAACTCCTTTATTGTGTGTGGTAAGCTATCCAGGTTGTTGTAAGAAAGATTCAAACTCCTGATATTTTTTAAGTTTTTGAGGTTAATATTTAATGACCTTAAATTATTACGCTCTAATTCAAGAAATTTTAAATTGCCAAGGTTATTGATACCATCAGGAACATCACTCAAGTAATTGTAAGATAAATTAAGATACTCTACTTGAGTTAAATTACCAACATTGTTAAATGAAGTTAACTTATTCTGCGAAAAATCAATATGCTTTAAATTCACTAATCCACTAATATCAGGAGCTTTGTATAGCATATTGCTACGTAAATCCAGCACTTCTAATTTCTGCAGGCCAGAGATACAACCGGGTAATTCTCTGATACTATTTGAGGTAAAAACAATTGATTCCAGTTGTGAATTATTACAAATGTCATCCGAAATAGTCACCAAATCTTTATTATAAACAAATGTTAGTTTTTTGATGTTTTTATAATTGTTTAAAGCTTTAGGGTATTCTGTAATCAAAGTTGTGTTTAAAACTATTTTTGTAGTATCAACAGCGTATTTCCTTAATATATATTCCTCATAATCCTGTTTCTGAATATTCTGAGCATAACCTGATGTAGTTAAGGCTAAGAATATTACAGTAATTAAGTTCTTCATTTTTCCCCTCAATGTTAATTCTACAAGTTTAATAGTGTATCTGTTCAATATAAAAAAGATTGGTTGCAAAGTATTAAACCTTACAACCAATCTTATAATCTTCAACTATTCCAAATCAAGTTACAGTTTAGTAATCAAAAACTCTACCCTCCTGTTTTTCTTCCGGTTTTGTTCCGTATCGTTTTCTGCAATCGGATTAGCTCCGCCAAATCCTTTTACTGTAATACGGCTTGCATTAACCCCCTTAGTAATCAGGTATTTCTTAACGACATCTGCCCTTTGTTCAGAAAGTACAACATTCAGACGCTGATCTCCCTGATTATCAGTATGACCCTGCACTTCAATTTCCATAGTAGATTTCTCTTTCAAAACGCTTACCAGACGGTCTAATTCAGGATATGAATCTGGTAACAACTGGGCAAGACCCTGTTTGAAAAACACGTTGTTCAATTTTATTGCCTGCCCCACTTCTATCGGATACATAATGATATTACGTTCCATTTCTCTATGCTCATAAACAGCCGAAAGATCAATATTTTCTTCCACAGCGATATAGCCTTCTAATGTTGCAAAAAAGCCATAATTCTTTCCATAGGGTAGAATAACGCTATATTCTCCTGTAGCAGGATTAGCCTTTGTTTCTCCAACGGCCTTTCCTTCCGGTAGCACTTCATAGAGAATTGACGCTTCTACCGGTTCATTAGTTTTAGCGCTCAACACTTTACCACTGATCACCACAACAGGGTCAGGTTGCAATTCCTTAGGCAAATCGGCCATAAAAATATCACAATAGTACCCCCCTAACGCATCTTTATTGGAAGCATAATATACTTTTAAATTGTCTGCAGACACTTTGTAATAAGCATTGAACTCGTCGTTGTTTACAGCCGGCCCAAGATTAACAGGTTCTGTCCAGTTAGTCCAGCTTTCATCCAATCTTTTGGTCATAAACATGTCGGCTTCACCATAACCCGGTAAATCCCATGAAGCGAAATACAAAGTTCGTCTATCAGGCGCCAGAAAAGGAGAAAATTCAGTATCAGGTGTATTGATTTTATTACCCAGGTGTTTAGGTTCGGACCAGCTGTTATCTCTCTGCTTAAAGCTCACATACAAATCCGGGCTCTTTTTACTTCCCTTACCCTGAATGGCCAGGATCAATGTTTTCCAATCGGAAGCCATGAAGTAATTGACCAACTTAGAGCTGTTAGTAAAGTTTTTGATATTCAAAGTTTGTGGGTATGTCCAGCCATTTTTTGTTTTACTGCTCACAGAAACTCCGCCTTTAGGGTCTGTAGTATGCTTCACCTGGTCGTAAGCGCCTATCAATAAAATAGAATTTCCATCAGGAGACACCGATACCAGCGTGTTATTCTCCTTATTGCTGATACCATATTCCAGGTGCTTCGCCCAACTCCATTCACCATTTTTGAACTCTGAATAATAAATATCACCATCTCTGGGTACATCACTATTAATCACACCTTCGTAGTTCATACGATAGTGCATACGTGTAAAATAGAGCGTTTTACCATCGGCTGTCAAAACCGGGTTTATTTCTTCTGCCGGTGTATTTACTGCAGCACTCAACTGTTCCGCTTTTAATGGTTTGGCATCATAAGCCAACACATTTTTCCAGTTATCCTGGTCAAATACAATATAGTCTACTGCAATTTTAGCTTCAGCAAAAGTTACTATTCCAATATACTTTCGGATATCTGAGCAGAAACCTTTGCTATAAGTAGACAATACCTGCTGATCATTAATATAAAAGATAAACTGATTCTTCTTTCTGGCAATTTTTAAGACATTGTATGAACCGGCCTCATTGATTTTATCTGACTTTTGCCAGCCCAGATTCATGCCAGGCTCGTTTACTGAAAAACTAATGGTCTCCCCGTTTTGACTGATGGTACCAACCCAAAAAGTTTTATTAAGTGTATTAATTGTAAAGTAGTTCTTTTGACCATCGCGGTTGGTAATAAAAATCCCTAACTGGCGATTACCTTTTTGTTCCTCAACTTTCAGTTTAGCTTCAAATACAAAGTCCTTGTTCTGGTCCATGTACAGGTTTGCCATGGTAGCATATTGATAATCATGGGTACTGGTCACAATCAAATGTCCATCCGCGATTTCATAACCAATGGCATTATTTTTTGCAAGAGACCAATTTTTGCTGTTATCATTAAAATCGTCACGAAACCAGGTTTTAGTATCCTGAGCCTTACTAATGGCAAACACTCCTAAAACCATCAAACCCGCTCCTATTACGTTTTTTATACCCATAATTTTATTTGTAAACCATTTTGGCCTATGTCGGCCGTTTGCGTTTTCAATTTAATATTAAAGATGAAATCAATTCTGCATTCTTAAAAATTTAATCATTGTTATATACTTAGTCGCCATCTTTACGTACAATGATTCCCAAGTTAATAACGTTAAACAGAAAGCTGAATAAGCCTTTTTCATACTCATTTAAATATTCGGAAATACAAATATTAACGACCTCTCTAATGAGACTACGATTAAACGAATTACTACTAAAATTAAGTATAATAACTCTTTTTATTTTCCTGCCAGAATTCTGTAATGCTAACAAAGTACGAATTATCACAGAAACAAAAAATTACTTCACAGCTTCTGATTTACCACTTCTTGCAGTCTCCGACACGTTAAATCCTATTACAGGTTTTCAAATGCTGGGTGTCCCCCAACCTAAAATTGCAAGATCATCAATCAAATTCTGGACCCGCCTGGATTTTGCAATGGCAGAACATCAGGAAGGCCCTTTTATCCTTGAGCTACTTACACCACATGCATCTCTTATAAAAATCTTTTATTTCGATTCTAAAGGTCAACTGATTGCAGAAAAAGTAGCCGGTTATAAATTCCCTTTTGCCAGCCGGCCTGATCACAAAAACAAAAACCTGTTTTTTGATCTGCCCAATGAATTAAGAGAAAGTGGCAGTATACTGATTTATAGCGAAGATGCTTTACCCGAAACCTTCATTTTCGGTATTAAAAACATTGCCGAAATTTTTGACTTCTCTGTAAAGGAATATCTAATGCTTGGGCTTTATTATGGTTTCCTTGGTTTAATTGCAGCTTATTCTTTACTCATCTTTATAAGGCTCAAAGAATATTCATTCCTGTTTTATGCCACTTACATTGCAAGCTGTATGCTCGTTTCAACTTGTGAGGATGGACTTGGTTTTCAATTTTTCTGGCCATCACACCCCTCATTCAACTCATTATTTGGCAACTGGCTGGCACAAATACTGTTTCTGTTAACATTTGTACTTTACGCTTTTTCTTTCCTCGATATAAACAAATATCACCCAAGGTACTTTAAAAATGGTGTCATTTTAGCCGGAGGTGTACTTGTTTATATGACCGTCTGCTATTTCTTTTTACCGAATGCACTGATCCGTATTATTTACCTGTTTCCATTCATGTATGTCTTTTACATTTCGGTCAAAATCTACAAAGACGGTTATAAACCTGCCCGATATTTTATTTTAGGCTATTCCTGTATCGTAATAGGTGTCACGATTAATGTATTAAGAAACTATCATATTATGCCTGCAAGTATTTATATGGTATATAGCTTTAACATAGCTATTATCTTTGAAGCATTGATTCTGTCACTCGCTTTTACCGATAAAATGAAAATTGTAAAGGATGATAAAGAAAAAGCCCAAAAACAGGTAATAGACGAATTAAATAAAAATCAGGAATTACAGGAAAAGGTAAATCAGGAACTTGAAGGTAAAGTCCAGGAACGTACAACAGCCTTATCAATAGCCAACCAAAAACTGGAACGGATGGCAACACAATTACAGGAAATGAATGCCTCTCTTGACCGGGATAATTTCCAGCTTAACAGACAAATAAAGGAAGAAAAACATGCCAGAATCGTCAGTAAAGACGTCAGCTATGAGGAATTTATAAAGGTTTTCTCTAACGACAATTATTGCCTTACCTGGCTGGAAGAGCTCAAATGGAAAAACGGATATAAATGCCGTATTTGCGGCAATGAAAAATTTAACATGCTTTTTAAACTACGCTCCAGAAAATGCACCAAATGTAACCATATTGAATCGGCTATGTCTTATACCCTTTTCCATGGAGTAAGGTCTGATTTAAACAAAGCATTTTACCTCGCCTACACTGTTGTTAACGAGCATGATTATACACTTTTAGAACTTGCAGAGATGCTTGATTTATCCAAAAACACCATTAGTCGTTTCCGCAATAAAGTAGAAGAACGTATTGCTCTTTATAAAAAAGTAAACAAGGTTAATAAGCTCTTTCATTGGGAAGACATTATAACTGATATTTCAATCGAAAAAAAAGGATAAGAACATTCTACATCTGACCATTATCAGCCAAACTGAAATAGCCGTTATCTGTAAATATTAAATGATCTAATACAGGAATCTCAAGTAAGAACCCTGCCTCTTTTACCTTTTTAGTAATTTTAAGATCCTGTTCACTTGCTTTAAGCGTGCCTGAAGGATGGTTATGTACCAAAATAATTGATGATGCCGTATGTTCAAGAGCTACTTTAAAAATCAGTTTAGGATCGACGAAAGTGCCTGAAATTCCGCCTACACTTACACGCTCTTTTTTGATTACATGATTCGCTCGGTTAAGTAAAATAATCCAAAACTCTTCGTGTTTCAAATCAAACAATTCCGGCTGCATCAATTCATAAACAGCTTGAGAACTACGTAACTGGTGCTTTTTTTCCTGTTCAGAGTCTTTACGTCTCCTGCCTAGTTCCAAGGCACTCACAATAGCAATAGCTTTAGCCTCTCCGATACCTTTTACTTTTTGTAAGTCCTTTACAGATAGCTTTGCCAGTTCATGCAAACTGTTGTTTGCTTTATTTAAGACCAGCTTCGCCACATCTACAGCAGAAAGAGAGACAGTACCGGAACCTATTAAAATAGCAATCAGTTCTGCATCAGACAAAACATTCCGGCCTTTTAACAGGAGTTTCTCTCGGGGACGATCTTCTTCCGCCCAGGCTTGAATAGAAAGATAATTGGATTCTGGCTTCATAGAAAAATAAAGCCAAGTTAAAATCAGAACAGCTTAAATTCTGTGCAATTTACTTTCTTTACTTACATCCGTGGGGTTTAATGCAAGTTAGAACAGTGAATTTTGCTAAAAAAAAGCCTTCCGCAGTAAA
Source organism: uncultured Bifidobacteriaceae bacterium (assembly GCA_964572965.1). Taxonomy (GTDB): domain Bacteria; phylum Bacteroidota; class Bacteroidia; order Cytophagales; family UBA9547; genus CAZNHL01. Next base: position 31,544 of record CAZNHL010000016.1, on the reverse strand, counting down.
TGCGGAAGGCTTGTAAATATTATTACCGGCTAAAATTAAGCAGCCAGGTTATTAACGAATTTAGTCAATTTAGACTGCTTGTTAGAAGCATTATTTTTGTGGATAATGTTCTTTTTAGCCAATTTATCCAACATAGAGATAGCTGACTTCAACAAAGCTTCAGCTTCAGCTTTTACTTTAGAAGCTCTCAGTCTCTTAACCATTGTTCTTGTAGACTTCAACTGATATCTGTTTCTTAGCCTTTTAGCTTCGTTTGATCTGATTCTTTTTAATGCTGACTTATGATTTGCCATGTTATATTATTCTATGCGTTTGTTCTAAATCGGATTGCAAATATAGAGTTTATAATAATATTTACAAAATACTTTTCTAAATTTCCCTCATAAAATTCTTCCAGCGTGGCCCGATTACTTTTTGCTTTACTATTTCTTCCCTCATACTGTTTTAGTTGGGGCTTTTTTGCACATCAGCGTATAAATCGCATGGCAGTGTTTACTTTACCTCCTGAAATGGTAAAATTTTATAAATACCATATTGACTATCTGACAGAGACAGCAGTGAACCCTGATAAAAGGCGCTACATTATTGAAGCAGAAGCCCCTCGACACTATATAGACCTTGACCTTTATGGCGATAGTGCAAACTATACAATACCGCGCCATTGGAAGACTGCAGTGGAAAAATATACCCTAGACAGTTTAATGGCACGAGGAATTGTCCCATGGCATATTTATAAAATAAAAATGTCTTTAACTGATGCTTTTAAAGAAAAGAATGTAGCTAAAATCCTGAGACTATCTGCAGATATAGGACATTATATCGGAGACAGCAATGTACCCCTCCATACTACATCAAACTATAATGGACAACAAACAGGGCAAACGGGTATCCATGGCTTCTGGGAAAGCCGTTTACCGGAACTATTTGCGGAAGACTATGACTATTTTACAGGCAAGGCAATTTATCTGGAACACCCCTTAACTAACGCATGGAACGGTGTCTTTAAAGCTAATGCTGCACTGGATAGCGTGCTTAGATTTGAGAAGGAGTTATCAGCAACTTTCCCGGAAGACAAGAAATACGCATACGAAACCCGCAACAACGTGCTTGTGCGTACCTATTCCACTGCTTATGCTACTGCCTACAACCAAATGCTTAACGGCCAGGTAGAACGGCAGATGATGGCATCAATCCTTGAAGTGGGTTGTTTCTGGTATACATGTTGGGTTGATGCAGGAAAACCAGACCTCAATGCCTTACTGAATAAACCCTTGCCGGCAGAATTACAACAAGAGGAAGAAGAACTTCAAAAACACAAACACAAACCCTCCAGAGAACATGAAGCGCTACTCGAAGGCGGCTGTGGAGGCGAACATGGTTGTTGCTCCCCTACTTACCTCGCGGATCATTAAAACTTACCGAAACGTTCTTCCAAAATAGTACGTCTATAGTCAAAAATTTCTTTCAGCTTGTTTTTAACCAATATAGCATTGGCTATCCGTCCAAGACAACCATAGGGAATGCCATAATGTAAAAAGTCTGTCATCTCTACACCTCCCGGGATCTCTTTAAACATATGTTTATGGTGCCAGAATGCATAAGGCCCAAAACGCTGTTCATCCACAAAGTAATTAGGCTCCTGTACATGAGTAATCTCAGTTGTCCAGCGCATCGAAATACCAAACAATGGTCTCACTATATAATTAATTACCTGCCCGGCATACATGGCCTCTCCCTGATAATCCTCAAGTACTTCAAAACCCATATCTGTGGGCGTTATCTTTTCAAGATTAGAAGGATCTGAGAAAAAGCTCCAGGCTTCAGCAATGCTAACAGGAAGCTTCTGCGTGATTTTTAGTGTATAGATTTTCATTCCCGAAAGTGTTATTTATACAACAGGCTATTCTTTAAAATGTTTAGGTTGCCAGCATCTTTTCAAGATAAATCAGGCACATAGTATACAAAGCCAATACATTAACTATATAAAGACAAGCTTAGTTTACAGAGTAATTTTCTATAAAAATCTGCAGGAAACAAAAAAGCGCTCCCCCCAAATTCCGGAGCAGCGCTTTTTTATATTTACTGATATAAATCTTATAAGTGAATTACCTCACCGTATGCAGCAGCAGCAGCTTCCATGATTGCTTCTGACATTGTCGGATGCGGATGAACTGACTTAATGATCTCATGGCCTGTAGTTTCAAGTTTACGGGCTACAACAATCTCGGCAACCATCTCTGTTACGTTCGCTCCAATCAGGTGTGCTCCAAGGAACTCACCATATTTAGCATCGAAAATTACTTTTACAAACCCTTCTTTAGCACCGGCAGCAGAAGCCTTACCTGATGCAGAGAACGGGAATTTACCTACTTTAACTTCATATCCTGCGTCTTTAGCAGCTTTTTCAGTATACCCTACTGACGCAATTTCAGGAGAGCAATAAGTACAACCCGGAATGTTATTGTAATCCAAAGGCTCCGGATGGTGACCTGCAATTTTTTCAACACAGATAATACCTTCCGCAGAAGCAACGTGCGCCAATGCCTGTCCTTTTACAATATCACCAATTGCATATACTCCGGGAATATTTGTTTTGTAGAAATCATCTACCAATACTTTTCCTTTATCTGTAGCAACGCCTACTTCTTCCAGACCAAGACCTTCAAGATTTGTAGCAACACCTACTGCAGACAATACGATGTCGCAATCAAGAGTAACCTCTCCTGTTGGAGTTTTTACTTTTACTTTACAACCTGCTCCTTTAGTATCAACCGCTTCAACTGTAGAGTTAGTCAATACTTCAATCCCCTTTTTCTTGAAGTTTTTCTCCAGTTCTTTAGAAATCTCTTCATCTTCAACAGGAACAATACGAGGCATAAACTCTACTATTGTCACTTTTGTACCCATTGAGCTATAGAAATAAGCAAATTCAACTCCTATAGCACCGGAACCTACCACAACCAAAGACTTAGGCTGCTTGTCCAATACCATTGCTTCACGGTAACCGATTACTTTTTTCTTATCGATCGGCAGGTTTGGTAATTCACGGGAACGACCACCTGTAGCCAAAATAATATGGTTTGCAGCATAAACCGTTTTTACGCCTTTAGCATCAGTTACTTCAACTTTTTTGCCGGCCTGAAGCTTTCCAAATCCTTCAATAATATCGATTTTATTCTTTTTGAAAAGGAACTGAATTCCTTTACTCATACCAGAAGCGACATCTCTTGAACGCTTTACAACCGCCGAAAAATCAGCTGATGCATCCTTTACAGAAATACCATAATCCTGTGCATGCTGAATGTATTCAAATACCTGAGCACTCTTCAACAAAGCTTTTGTAGGAATACAACCCCAGTTAAGGCAAATACCACCTAATTCGGATCTTTCAACAACGGCAACCTTAAGCCCTAGTTGTGATGCACGAATAGCAGCTACGTATCCACCCGGACCGCTACCAATTACTATCAAATCGTAAGATGAAGCCATTTTTGATCTATGATGATGTTAATAATGAAATTCTAGTTTATCGGCAAATTTAGGGCTAAAGCGTGGATAAAAAAAATCAAATCCCTTATTGAATTCACCAAAAAGTACGCTTCTGAGCCAGAGCCTGCCTGTTCAAAGTTAATAAACTGCTTTACAGGTATTAAGGGAATGTTAATCTGATTTTATGGGCCGTTCATCTAAAACCTGTAATTAAATGAATTTTTATCCCGTTTCTTACATTATACTTACATCACAGCTAAAGCATTTCTGCAATGAATATTAACTACAAAACATTCAAACAGGTACAAAGTGCATTAATTAACCTATATGATCAGAAATATCTTTGGGTTTTACCAGAGTATGAAATTGACTTTGACATTAAGACTGTGTTGCCAGCTATATTAAAGCAAGTCAAAACAGGCAAAATGCAAACAATCAGATTCTACGATGCTTTTGCTTTAAAATACAACCTTGACAAAAACTTTGCCAATACACTAGACAGCGCGCTTGAAGCTGTCAGAACCTATAATGATGTAGCTGCTATTGTACAAACGCTTTACACTTCTCTGTGTACTGAAGAACAAATCATTCTGAATGAGAAACCTACCAAAAAGTTCTCTGTCATGAATGAAAGACATAAAGAGATCAGAGAAGTAAGAGACCTGATTTCACAGACAGATGAGCTTAAAAACCACCTGAACTCTGTATTGAGTGGCATTGACTATTACTATAATAAGCCAAACTTGTCAGACGACGACACTCCTGAAGTAATGGAACTGATCGAAAAAGGGCTGGATATTAAAACAGAACTACAAACACTTGTAAGTAAATCTCGTGCGAAGATCAATCTGATTAAGTTCAAAACCAATTACAACCATAAATTCAAGGCCGATTTAAACGGTCTTAATTAAGAAATATCCAAACCTCAAGCTATAGAAAATGAATACAACAGGTCAATGTTTTATACAGCTAAAAAAAGCGCTGACGAGAACAATGGGGGCAAGTTATGCCTGTATTGAGCCCAATACAGCTATTGATTTTCAGGTAAGAGACTATTTCCATATTATCCTGCGTACGATGCCCTATTCAGATCACCATACGCTCGACCTGCGGGATGCTTATGTGTTGCGCTATAAGACAGATATTGAGTTTGCAGAAAGAATTGATACGGCAATAGAAGGTGTAAAAAACTATAAGGAGCTTGCGGAATTACTGCACACGCTTAATCAATTACTCTGTAAAGATGAAAGTATCTGCAGACCAGAGCAAACTGAACATCGATTGCTGAATTTCAGAGAAAAATATAGCGACATGAGCGAAGTAAAACAGCTTCTGGACAAAACAGCTCCTTTGAAAAGAACTTTACAAAATTTGCTTGATGATATTGAGAGGTTTGACATAGAAGCCAATTTTGATAATGGACAGACAACTGACCTGATTTCATTATTAGAAAAAGGGGCAACTATTAAATCACAACTGGAAGAACTGATTGAAACCTCAAGAGCAAAAATTCAATTGATAAAATTCAAACAAGATTATAAAAACAGGTTTAAAAAGGTTTAAGGTAAAGGGATTTAAGCGTATGTCCTGTGGGGGACATACGCTTAAAATCAAAAACGGAACAAACTACAATAGCTATGGGAATCCGCATCTATATCCGTCCAGACAAACCATTTTTTACAAGGTTTATGGTGCTCCTTTCCTTGCTCACATTTGCTATCTTTCTTATCGTTACACTCAACACTCAGCCGGAATACCGCAACGACCTGACCTTTACCATCATTTCCATTTTGACTATCAATATTTCGTTGGTATCGATGGTCATTGCTTTTGGTTCATTTACAGCTTCAAGTAAACCTATTGCTTTTGACCAGGAAGCCTATAAACAGCTTTTTGAAAAGCCTGAAAAGACCGGCTCAACTAAGACTTAAACTTTAAGCAGCACTGTTTACTGATTAACCAGTTGTATGTCTGCAGCAGACATATAAGAGCTTAGCATATTTCAGCAAAACAAAGCAGGCAGCATCAAGCCTCGAATTTAAATAATACTTATATTTGCAATATGAGTAAAAGTGTTCAAGATATCGAAGCTGAAATCCAGGCATTTGCGATTTCAAACAAAGAGCAGTTAGAGCAATTCAGAATGGCTTTTGTAGCCAAAAAAGGGGTAGTTGCCGAGTTAATGGAACAAATTAAAACAATTGCTCCTGAAGAACGCCGTAGTTTTGGTGCAGAAGTTAACCGTTTGAAACAACTGGCAGAAGCCAAATTTGAAGAACATAAAATACAAGTAGAGAGTGCGCAGGATAGTGCTGCTGCTGAAGGTAATGACCTTACCTTACCGGTAGTACCTTTCGGGGTTGGCGCAAGACATCCATTATCACTTACACGTTCCAGAATTGTTCAGATTTTCGAACGAATGGGCTTTAACCTATCAGAAGGCCCCGAGATAGAAGACGACTTCCACAACTTTACTGCTTTGAATTTCCCGGAAAACCACCCTGCACGTGAAATGCAGGACACTTTTTTCATTGAAAAAAATCCGGATATTGCATTACGTACACATACCTCATCAGTACAGGTACATGTAATGGAGAATCAAAAACCTCCTATCCGAACATTGTCTCCCGGCCGTGTATACAGGAACGAAGCAATTTCAGCAAGGGCACATTGTGTATTCCATCAGGTAGAGGGTTTATATATTGACGAGAATGTTAGTTTCGCAGACCTTAAACAAACGCTTTTACACTTTGTAAAAGAGATGTTCGGAAAAGACATTACAATCCGTCTGCGTCCATCTTTTTTCCCATTCACAGAACCTAGCGCTGAAGTTGATATTTCGTGCCTTATTTGCAAAGGTGCAGGCTGCAACGTTTGTAAGCAGTCTGGCTGGGTAGAAATTGGCGGAGCAGGTATGGTAGACCCGAATGTATTGGACAATTGCGGTATAGATAGTAAAAAATATACAGGCTTTGCCTTCGGTATGGGTATAGAAAGAATCACCATGCTAAAATATCAGATCAAAGATCTTCGTTTATTTACTGAAAACGACGTAAGATTCCTTCGTCAGTTCAGTTCTATCAACTAAGAATGAAATATATAAACTGCATTATCGTAACCCTGTGTCTGACACTATTTCTGAGTTGTAATAACACAGACAATATTAATTCAAGTTATATTCCAAACGTTCAGGTTAATTATCGCATCGTTTTGTCTGATTCGCGCTTTTTTAACCTTGCTACCGATGGAGGTTATGTG
>CAZNHL010000016.1:0-24787 GCA_964572965.1 uncultured Bifidobacteriaceae bacterium | reverse complement strand
TTACCCTGGTAATGCATGTGTATGTGCCGGATGCAGGGTACAGAGGGCTTTTAGTTTATCGTCACAATTCATCAACTTACAGTGCATTTGATAGGGCAAGCCCTTATTCCCCTGACAAAATCTGTTCTATGATTATTATGAGTCCTTCCAGATTTTACCTGGAAGACACTTGCAGTAAGTCAACTTTCGATTTCCTTGGGAATGTAACAAACGGTCCTGCTCCCGGGCCTTTGAAAAAATATTATACACAGGTTTCAAACGGATACGAATTGCTGATTACCAATGCCGCAAACTTTTAAATCACTGTTTGGGATCTGGGCAACAAGCATCATATGCATTTTTCTTTTCTCATGTAAAGAAGAAAAGAAACTTTCTGTCTCAAAGCAGAGTTATCAAACACAAGAACTGATATATACAAAGCATGCTCTGTGCAGAATGGATTGCAGGCATATTGACAAAAGTGAAGTTCTGGAGGTAATTGCTCTCAATAAAATCAATCCATTAAAATCTAATTCAGATAGTCATCCTTGTCCCACCATCGCTTATGAAGGACAAACGCATGACTCTCAAAACATCCGAATAATAATAGCAGACTGCGATACTCACGACAAGGTTGTTACCGTTATAGATCTGGATACCGAGTGGGAATGCAGTTGCAAATAAACTATTATCAGCAATTTTATTTAATTTAGCGGGAGTTTTACTGTTAACCAACAGCAATCAAAATGCAAAAACTAAAATTCAACAATAAAAACGGCACAGGTTTTTATTCACAGGTAAGGGAACGTGTAGAGGACTATTTTGAGTCTAACAATATCTCAAAGCATGCTGACGGAGCAATGATTTTTAAAACCACCTTCTTTTTAGGCGGTGCTTTTACACTTTATTTGCTGATTCTTTTCGGAGGTTTTTCACCAATGGTACTGTGGGGGCTTGCAACTTTACTGGGTATGTTTGCGGCCTTTATCGGCTTCAATGTGTGCCATGATGCTATCCATGGCTCTTATTCGGCCAATCCTACAGTAAACAAGCTTCTTGGTTCTATTTTCTATGTTATAGGGGCCAATCCATATGTATGGAGTATTTCACACAACATGGTTCACCATACCTATACCAATATCCCTGACCACGATGAAGATTTGGTTGTAGCTCCGGGACTAATCAGGGTTTCTCCTCAGGATAAACTGACACCAATCATGCGCTATCAGCATTATTATGCATTCCTCCTTTATGGGCTTGCAGGTTTGTCATGGGTGTTCAGAAAAGATTATATGAAATTCTATCAGGACAATATCGGCAGTCACGATAACAGAGATAAGCCGGCAAAAGAAGTATTCAATCTATTCTTCTTCAAAGGACTTTACTATGTATTGACAATTGTATTACCATTGGTTTTGATAGACAATATTACCTGGTGGCAATTTATTATCGGTTATCTTTCTTTGCAAATTGCCAAAGGATTTGTATTGGGTCTTGTATTCCAATTGGCACACATTGTGGAAGGGCTTGAATTCCCTGAACCAAATGAAGAAGGCATGATGGAAGAAGCCTGGGCAGAGCATCAAATGCGCACTACAGCCAACTTCGGACGTAAAGACTTTATAACTACTTTCCTTTGTGGTGGTTTGAATATGCAGGTAGAACATCACTTATTCCCTAAAATTTGCCATACCCACTATCAGGTAATTTCTGATATAGTAAAACAGACTGCCATCGAAAACGGAATCCCTTATCATGATGCTACTTCATTCTGGACAGCCTCTGCTTCTCACTTCAGAACTTTGCGACGCTTTGGCAAAGAATCACTGATAGCTGCTAAAAATGGTACAGCTCTAAAAGAAGAAAAACTGACATTAGTTTAACCGATACCAGATATAAAAAGAGAGTCCCGCAAGCAAACTTGCGGGACTCTCTTTTTGTATTATCAGTATCCAATCAGCTCTACATATTAAATCGGAATGCCATCGGGAACGACTTCTTACTACAGACGGGGTAAAAGCTTTAAACAGCCTGAGAATATTCATCCAGTTTCAGCCGTTCTGCTTTTGTCAGACTATCAATCCCTTTTTTGTTTATTTTATCCAAAAGTCTGTCTAATTCTCTTTGCTTCATTACCTTCTGAGCATTGTATTTATGGTCAATAGTATCATACCGTTGATGTGTATCATAAAAGTAATTTTCAACCAGTAAGATGTAAGGTTTTTTTACAATCAGATAAATAAACACAAGTGTCGGCAAAGTAATTATCGAAATAGTTAAATAATTCTGCTGTAAAACTTCAGGGCGAAAAACAATAGCAACAAGCATTCCTATCAAAGCACCTCCCAAGTGAGCTTCATGCCCGATATTATCCCTTTTCGACTTCACACCATAAATGGAATACGCAATATACAAGACACCATATATCCAGGCAGGTATTGATACCGGAATAAAAATCATCCCTATTTCTAAACCAGGAAACAAAGCGATAGAAGCAAATATAACACCACACACAGCACCGGAAGCACCTACAGAGCTATAGTCTCCATGATGACGATGTATAAATAAAGCCAGCAAGTCTCCTCCTATTGCACTAGCCATATAAATCAAAAGGAAGCTTAACCAGCCTAAATGAGTTTCAACCAGCTCACTGAATGAAAACAAGCTGATCATATTAAAGATAAGGTGAGGCCAGCTGACATGAAGAAAATTGGATGTTATAAGCCGCTTATATTCCTTTTTAATCAGAATGGCATCAACTTCAAACTTATAAGCATCTAAAAAAGTAACATCCTTGAAACCTTTGTAAGAAAACGCAAAATTGGCAATAATTAATAACAGGGTTATAACTCCCATATTTTCCATATAAATCAAATCATTTAGCTACCGAAGTATTCACAAATATAAGCCAATAATAGTTCCCTGCGACATAACCGGCCAATCTCCGTCACTGACAGAAATGCAAAACTGGTTATCTGTAAAAATCAAACCCTACATAGGGGTAAAAGCAGCTTTTCTTGTCTTAGATAAAAATTTATAATCAGACAGAATATATGGCTACTAAACAACATCTTGATTTTACGTATTCAACTCTTGACAAAATATTCAGGCTAAGTATTGGTGAAACCGGCGACTTTAGCGGAGCAAGGTATAATGGCGACTTTTCTCTGACACTTGAAGAAGCACAAAGGGCTAAACATGATTACATAGCCGATATGCTAAGTATTGAAAAAGACAGCAAAGTACTTGATTTAGGCTGTGGTTGGGGGCCTTTTATTAATTATGCCACAATGGTCAAAGAAGCTAAATGTATCGGGCTTACATTGTCGGACGGACAAGCACAAGCCTGTAGACAAAAAGGTTTTGATGTTCATATCAAGGACTGCAGAAATGTAAAACCAGAAGACTTCGGCACATTTGACGCAATAGTTTCACTAGGGGCATTTGAACACTTTTGTTCTGTTGAAGACTACAAAGCGGGCAAACAAGAGGAGCTATATCAGGCTTTTTTCAAGTCAGTTTACGATTTGCTCCCTGCGGGTGGACGCTTTTACCTGCAGACAATGGTATTCGGGAAAAACATGATCCCTTATGAACAACTGGACATTAATGCCGACAAAAACTCAGATGCTTATATTCTGGCACTTATGGAGAAACAGTTTCCTGGCTCATGGCTTCCTTATGGCAAAGAGATGATTATTAGTAATGCCGAACCTTATTTTAAACTGGTTGATATCAGCAGTGGCAGGTTAGACTATATTGAAACTATTAATCAATGGAGAAAGAAATTCAGGGCTTTTAACTGGGAAAAATCCTTGCATTATATCAGTCTTATTCCGAGCTACATCTTCAATAAGGAATTCAGGCACAAAGTAGCTGTTTTTAAAATAAGTCCCAATAAGGTTTGTTTTGAACGCGAAACGATGGAACACTATAGAATTGTTTTTGAGAAAAAACAGAACTCATAAAAAAAAGCGCCGTCGGATTTAACCGACGGCGCTTTTTCACTTATATCAAAAAGGATTATTTTCCTTTTACTACTTTCTGAGTATAAACATGACCATTTGCCTGTAGCTTAACCAGATAAATACCTGATGCTACTTGTGGTAATGTAAATTCACTTGTACCAGAAGCTAAAGAGCCATTAGCCAGTGTTGCAACTACGTTACCAAGAATGTCTGATACTGTAAGTAAAACATCAGCTTCACTTCCAAGCTCAACCACAACTTTAGAACCTTCAACAACCGGGTTAGGATATACCGTTAATGAAGTTCCGGCAAGCAATACATCATCAACTGATGTAAGTGGGGAAACTGTAATTACAAACGCAGCACTTGGTGCAGCACTTGAACCGCAATTACTCTTAGGAGTTACAGACAAATTACCTCCTGTTGCCGTATTACCAAAGCTAATAACAACTGAATTAGTTGTAGTTGTAGCCGTAAAAGTAGCTCCGGATCCAGTATAAGTCCAGGTGTATGAAGTAGCAGTAGCAACGGCTGGTACAGTGTATGTAACATTAGACTGTCCCTGAGTTACACTTCCGGAACCGGAAATTGCACCCGGATTAGCAGGTACGTTTGTTACTGCTATTGTAGCTGTATTTGTTAAAGCAAGATCAGTACAACCTACAGAAGATGCCCTAACAGAGAACACATTGTTTCCAACCGCAAGATTTGCTTTATCAACAGGTATTGACAAATCAGCGCCAGTACCTCCGGCAGATAAGGCTGTTACCTTTGTAGCGCCTTTATAAACATCATAGTTCACATTATTCTCACTCGATTTTACAACAACTGCACCATTTGTATTTACACAAATAGGAGTTACAGCCGCAGCTACAGCAAGAGACTGGCTTGGTGCTGTATTCACTGTTGCCGTTACTTTAGTACGTCCGCAAGGAGAAGCTACACCGGTAGTAATTGTCCAATCGAACAACTGACCGTAATTAGTAGTTTCTGAGCCGGAAATTCCAAAATCACCGCTGAAAGATCTGTAACAAAATTTCTCAATTTTATAAACATTAGCCTGTGCAAAAGCAGTAGCATTTTGATTTCTGTCTAATGTAAAGCCTCCTTTACCTGTAGCAGCAGTACCATCAGTAGAATACACACCTACATAGTAAACTGTACCAGCTACAGTACCCGGCAAGGTTTTAGCAACATTAAATACATAAGAACTCACTGTTTCCGGTATAGTAACCGGAGTAGTTTCAGCCTGCACAGTACCATCTGCCTTGTAAATAACAATTTTAGCACCATTAATAGCTTTTGAATTCGTAAACACACGAACAGTTGTTAATGTAAGATCTGTATAAGCAGTAAGTTGCTGAGCGAACTTTGGTTTTGTGTTATTCTCATTCTGAGAGCTTTCATTCCATGCCGGATCCGGAGTATTTGTAAAAGTAGTTTTTGCTACACTTGTATAATCAACTGATCCGGTATTTTCCTGTACCCAGTAATCAGTAGTGCCAGTTACATTGGTAGTAATAGTTTTACCATTGTTATTCCCGGCACCGCCTGTAAATACTTTTGAACCGCCAGTCTGTGCATTATACCAATCAAAAGTCCCTGTAGGATTAGTAATGGTCATTGTAACAGCTCCACTACCACAACGAGCAACACCTGCTGCTGTCACTCCAGAACCTGCAACAACTTTAATCTCATCAGTTTTTGAGCATCCTGACCCTTGATTAATAATCACAGTATATGTTCCTGCTGTATTTGTTGTATATGTATTAGCAGTAGTACTATTTACATAACCACTAATATTAACACCGTCTTTTTGCCATGTAAAAGTACGTGCCGGAGAACTTTGTGTAGGAACAGCAGGATCTAAAACAACACTACCTGTACAGAACCCTTTATCCGGCCCCATATTCGGATCTGGAATAGGACAAATAGTAGCCATCTTATCCTTGATTGCCCCCAGCAAAGAGTAAGCATCTCCTCTGTCCTGACCTAAATCCCATGCAAAAATACCCTGACAACCTTTAGCCATTGCACTGGCAATCTTAGCATCCAATGTCGGTTTAGAGTCGTAATACCAAGTATTCCCACCTGTCGTGTATACACCGTCAGCATCGTTGAATATCGTACTTGGCGCAGCATTAGAAAAACTGTTATACATACCTATATTATCATCAGTTGTTCTGTCAGCTCTGCGCCCGTAAAATGGCACACCAACCAGCATTTTTTCAAAAGGAACTCCACGCTGAGTATTCCAGGCTACTACAGAAGCTATTGCATCAGTAGTAGTAGCATGATGATTTGCATCATATGGTAAACCGGTATTACCTCCGCCTTTTGGAAAGTCATAAGACATAATATGAAACTCATCTATTAAGCTGACAGCATTACTTGCGATGTAATCTGTATGTCTGTAAGTACCGGTATATTCTCCTCCAACTGCTACTCCTAATTTAAGAGTCTTGTTAGAAGAAGCATTAATTGCAGTACGAACTGCATTGATCAGGTTATAATGATCAGCCGGTGTCCCGCCTTTACCATTAGTCACACTTTCATTAGGGAACTCCCAGTCAATGTTGATACCCGCAAGATTATGAGTAATAGCAAAAGCCACTATTTTGGTAGCGAAATTATTACGAGCAGTAGCATTCCTTGCAATTATCTTAAATCGTTCTGCTCTGGCATAAGGCCCATCTGCACCGCCTACCGAAATATGCAAACGTACATTATTGGCCGTACACATTGACTTCACATTCAAGAATGTAGTCATATCAAATCCAAATGTCTGATCCCCTGAATTCCCTTCAATTAAATCGCCATTAGTACCTGCATTGATGAATGCAAAATAGCAATCTGTCAATTTATCCCACTTAACGGTATTCAAATAACCGCTTCTGTAACTCGGAAAGTAACCGGCTACCTTTTGTGCATAAGAGCCAAAACATATGAAGCTCAAAGCAACTAAAATCAATAATTGTTTTTTCATTATAAAAATTAAAAGGTTAAACAAACATTATCTATACTTCTGAAACCAAGAATGTAACCTGACATACAATAAAAATACAAAAAAAATATTTAAATAATCCTATAAACATCAATAAATCAATACTAATTAAAATTTGTTACCCTTTTTAGCGGTATAGTGAGGGTCAGTTTCTCCTTCAAATTCATCACTAAAAGTCAGGCACCTGCGTTAAAACAAGATATTTCGATACTTTCTTCTTCCTTTAGGGAGTATATAGAAAAGTATAAAAAAGTAATAACGACCAAGCCTTATACAAAAAGACCTCAGATTGCTCCGAGGTCTTTTTGTATAAAGCTTTTATTCTATTTAGTATCTGTATTCATCAGACTTGAATGGCCCTTCTACTTTAACACCAATATAAGCAGCCTGTTCAGCAGACAAAGTATCTAACTCCACACCGATTTTTGCCAGGTGTAAACGAGCTACTTTCTCATCTAAATGCTTAGGAAGTGTATAAACTTTATTTTCGTATTTAGATCCGTTTGTCCAAAGCTCCAACTGTGCCAATGTCTGGTTTGTGAATGAGTTAGACATTACAAAAGACGGGTGACCTGTAGCACAACCCAAGTTAACCAAACGACCTTCAGCAAGGATAAGGATATCCTTCCCATTGATAGTGTATTTATCAACCTGTGGTTTAATTTCTACTTTAGATTTACCGTGGTTTGTATTCAACCAAGCCATATCGATTTCGTTGTCGAAGTGACCGATGTTACAAACAATTGCTTTGTCTTTCATAGATTCGAAATGACGGCCAACTACAATTTTAAAGTTACCTGTACAAGTAACAATAATATCAGCACGCTTAACGGCATCGTCCATTTTCTTCACTTCATAACCGTCCATTGCAGCCTGTAAGGCACAGATCGGGTCAATTTCAGTAACGATTACACGGGCACCGGCACCGCTCAACGAAGCAGCAGACCCCTTACCCACATCTCCGTAACCAGCTACCAAAGCAACTTTACCAGCCATCATTACATCAGTAGCACGACGGATCGCATCTACCAATGACTCTTTACAGCCATACTTGTTATCAAATTTAGACTTAGTTACTGAATCGTTGATATTGATTGCAGGCAAAGGCAAAGTACCTTTTTGTACACGCTCATTCAGACGCAACACACCTGTTGTAGTTTCTTCAGAAATACCTTTGATAGCTGCTACCAACTCAGGGTATCTGTCCAATACCATATTAGTCAAATCCCCACCGTCATCAAGGATCATGTTCAATGGTTTTCTGTCTTCACCGAAGAACAATGTCTGCTCAATACACCAGTCAAATTCTTCTTCGCTTAAGCCTTTCCATGCATAAACAGAAATACCCGCAGCAGCAATAGCAGCAGCAGCATGATCCTGAGTTGAGAAGATATTACAAGAAGACCAGGTAACTTCAGCACCTAATTCTACCAATGTTTCGATCAACACTGCTGTTTGAATAGTCATATGCAGACAGCCTGCAATACGGGCGCCTTTCAATGGCTTAGATGGGCCGAACTCTTTACGAACGGACATCAAACCTGGCATTTCTGCTTCAGCAAGACCAATTTCTTTTCTGCCCCACTCAGCAAGGCCGATATCTTTTACTTTGTATTTAGTGTATGTAGCAACCATAATGTTGTTTGTTTCTAAGGAAATGTAACACGAAATTAATCTATTTGTTTGCCAATGGCAAAACTCAATAACTACTATTTGGAATATTTATTAAATTGTTTTCCTTTATTAATACTTTTTAAAAATGGCGACATATCTGCTCAGTGTCAGAAAAATAGAAAACGATGATTTCACAAATGAACCAGGAATACCCCACTACCTGGTTATACCTGATGAATCTAAGGAAATTGAGACTGAACATATTTTGCATGGGACCTCCACTAAAACTGCGGCACAAATCTGGATCCGGCAACTACTTGAATTGAATCCTAAAAACATAGTTATATATATACATGGCTATAACTATTCACATGATCAGATGCTGTTGCATTTACGAAAGTTCAATACTGATCTTATAGCTCATGGTTTTGATGGTGTTGTAGTAGGGTTTGACTGGTCAAGTGCGAAAGAACTTATTAATTACTTTGAAGACCGCAGCGATGCAAGAACCAGCGCCTATAATTTATTCAAAGACCTTGCCTGGCTTTTTGCCAATCAGCAACAAAATATTCACAAACCGTCACTACATTTATTAGCCCATTCAACGGGTGCTTTTATTGTTCAACGGGCCTTTCTGCTGACCCGCAATGCCGCATGCACACCTGAAGAAGCAAATTTTAAATTTTCTAATATTGTATTTTTTGCCGGTGATATTGCTTTAAACTCCATAGAAAACATTCCTTCCGAAGACTATATTTTCACACATTGTGAACGTTTTATTAATTATTATAACATTCATGATCAGGCGCTAAAGTCTTCTAATATTATACGTTTGGGCTTAGCTCCCAGAGCCGGTCAGAAAGGTCTTGCGAACAACATGCCTGACAATTGTATTGATGTAAACTGTCAGGTACATTTTGATAAAATTGCAATAAATGCTCCTGACAAATTTCTACATCCGATTGATTATGCTTATTTTACTCACATGTGGTATTTTGAAGACCAAGTATGGCTACGCCACTTAGCCAGTATGCTTTCAGGTACTGTTTTACCCAAGAAAGTATTTACACTGAATTACATTTACTGATAAAAAACTAAAAAGATTGAAAAAGATTTCCCTGATTCTTATTCTAAATTCCTTCTTCCTGCAGCTTTTTGCTCAAAAAGGGGAAGTGTTGATTGATAATTTTGATAAAGCTACAGGAGTCTCTATTCCCGGAGGTACCTGGTCCGGTTATACAGACAAGCCCAATCAGGGCGCTTCTGTATTTTTTCCTGCTGACATAAAATCTGCCTATTATATGGATACCGTTAGAAATAGCCAGGCTTTGAAATTCAGCTATAAACTTAATAAGGGAGGCTTTAAATGGGAACCATATATCTCTTTAACCCTTGCTATTAATACAACACAGCTCGCCCCGGGAATCATCAAAGCAATTGCATATGATTTTAAAGGTAGTTCACACAATCTGATATACGAGTTAGAAGATGTTACCGATTATGCCCATTACAAGAAAGCAGTACCAGCCAGCAAAGAATGGACAACGGTAATCATTCCTTTTACAGAATTACAACAACCGGGATGGGGGAAAAAAGTAGAGTTTAGCGCCAATGACTTGTCAGCCCTTGATTGGATGGTTATGGGTCAAACCGGAGATAGCGGTACCATTTGTCTTGACAATATCCGGTTTTTAAGAAGAGCCCCTCAGGCCCAAACTTCTTTCAACGTTGATGCTGCAACATTATCACCCACCGGTACAACTGTTCAAAAACTGCCTGACAATGTAACTATAGCAAACTGGTATGGCTTTAACAAAGCAGCATACTCATTATCATTTGATGATGGTCTTATTTCACACTATCAGCATGTAGCGCCTATTTTAGAAAAGCATAACCTCAAAGGCACTTTTTACCTGGTAACTGATCAGCTGACAATTAACCCTGCTATGGAATCATCGTGGAGGTATGGTTACTGGCATCAATTCAAGGACCTTCATAAGAGAGGACATGAAATAGGTGCCCATTCTGCCACACATCCGAAATTAACGGGCTTATCTGACGGTAATGCCAGCAATAGCGGCACTTTGCAGTATGAGATAATTTCACCTTTACAGCAGATTAAAAAACATATACCTGAGGCTAAAGTATTAACGTTCGCATACCCTTTTGTAGAATACAATCAGCATGTAATTGACGAAGTATCCAAACATTATATTGCATCCCGAGCACTTTATGGAGGAGTCAATTCTATAAATCCGGATTTTATGGCATTAAAAGGCCAAATAATCGACTATGGCAATGAAGAAAGGTTTTCGGCGCATGACAAATCTAAAATGGAAGCGCACCAAACAAACATCGAACAAACTACTATTAAACAAGGCGGCTGGTCTGTTTACCTTGCACACGATGTACTTCCTTTTTTTGAAGCTGCTGCTGCAAAAGACGCATATAACCCGGTTTCAGCAGAAACATTTGACACTTTCTGTCAGTGGTTACAGTCAAAACAAAACCGAAATGAACTTTGGGTGGAAACAGTGTCCAATGTAAGCCGCTATATTAAAGAACGGAATGCTGTTCAAATGACGTTAAATCAACATGAGGCTTCCAAATTAACTTACACATTAACGGATAATCTCGCAGATGATATATACAACTATCCACTGAGTTTTGAGCTTACCGTTCCCAACGCCACATGGACGAGTGTATCCGTAAAACAAGGGACTAAACAAACTACAGTTAAGGTAAATGAGCAGAAAATCAGATTTGATGCCATACCCGACGGTGGCCTGGTAGAAATTACCAAACTGCATTAAACGACCATTGTAATAAAAAAAAGGCCTCGAATAATTCGAGGCTTTTTCGTGAACTCTATCCTATAAATTAAAAATAACCAATTAGTTAGCTCTTAAAAACATAAATCAATCATATAAATATGATCCAATAATATTCACACCCAATGAATTTAGTTTACCGGAATTCGCATGTATACCGCACCACCCAGGTAAAAAGTAACCGTCATTTTTAATTTTTTTTAAAATTCGCGGACATATCTCTAAAAACTTCTAAACAGAATTATATTAATTCCCTTAAAATGAATAGTTTTACATACTATGTTTTGGGTGGTACATTTATTTATTTTGAGAAAAAGTTTGAAATTAATCCTTTGGGGAGGGTTCTTAATTTCAACCCTGTCTCTCAATGCCCAACAACTTACTGACAGCTATATTCCCAACTCTACAATTATTTACTATACCAATTTCTTAAGTTACCTCAACCCTGCCGGACAAATCCTTGAAAACCGCTGTTCATTCAACTTAAAATATGCCAGCTTCACCGGAATACGGAAAGAAATCAATGAAATATATGCTGATGGCTTAATTAAAATCGGTTCGGAAGGCAAACTGGCAACAGGAATTCAACTTTATAACAACAACCAGGGTCCGCACATACATTTGATTAACGCAAAGCTATTATTGAGATATAAAATCCCGTTAAATGAAAAACTATCCATTAACCCCGGGATTGGATTTGGTTTACTTAATTACAACTTTGAAGGTAATGCAAGCACAGCGGGAGGTTCAGACATTGTGCCCGATATGGATATAGGTGCAAGCCTGCAGTCTAAAACACTTAACATAGGAATAGCAACCCAACATCTGATCGACAGGAATTTACAACCAATTGATGCCCCCTCGAAAAAAAACCAGCGGATCAATGCCTATGTTTCTCGCGATAACAAAGTCAGCAGAGACTTTAATATAAAAACAATGGTAGCCGGCATATATAACTACAAGCGTGGTAATGTGTATTTTGACATCATAACAGAAACGGTGTACCGGAAGCATTATAAACTAATTTTCCTCTTATACCATTTCAATAGCCTTGGATATGGCATTTCTTTTGAAAACATTCAGACACCTGTTGGCAGGCTAAGCTTCAACTTTCTTTATTCAAACCCTGTTTTCAGGAATAATGTATTAAACTCAAACAGATATGAAATCGGTATTTCATATCTGTTTTAATAATAATTGGTTACTTTTTACCATAATTAAACGGTATATATACAACATAATACAAATATGATTAGAGTTCGATACCATATTTTCACATTCTTTGCATTCATACTCTCTTTCGGAGCTATGGGGCAGGCTGTGTACTTGGCTCAACCCGAACTTGATACTCATTTCAAGGTTATCATTCCAAAAGAAGTCCAGATTTTACTCCCGAGCAGCAATTTTTACTCTTTCAGGTACTTTGTCTGCAGAAAAGACACCCTTTTCAGTGTAGGCCGCAATGGATACTCTCAAGGGCAAGATTGTATCATATCACTGGGGTACGACCAAAGTGGCGGTAAATCAGGCTACAAAAATGGAGAAAGGCTTATATCACTTGCAGTTGATATACAAAGTGGCGCTGTTTACGGCATTGAATTTTCATATAAGGACGATAAAAACACCTATGTTTACGGAGATTCCACAATTGTTACTGGCGTAAAAATAACTACCTGGCAAAGACATATAACAGGTTTTAACCAATGTAAATCAATCCGCAGGCAACCTATATATATACCATACGGTGTTCATCCAAAAATTTTCACAACTTCAGACGTTGTTCTTGATACAACAGGCATTTCTCCTGAAATCGTGTATGAAAAAATGCAGGGCAACTCCTCGCACACTATTCAGATAATTGATCCTTATAAATCAATCACTTATTTATACTCTCTTCTTTCCTTTAAATTATTAGACTTCCCCTTAAATGCCATAAATAATCGTGACTCTATCTGTCATAAAAGCGTAATTACCATACCTACCTTTACAGAAAAAGACAGCCTTGAAAGAGAGGCTATCGGAGACAGTCCTTACTTAATTATTACACCCGGGCAATATTTATACAAAGCAACATACATCACTAATGGCTGTACAACAACAGACACAGTAACGATAGTACAGAAACAACAATGCAAATCTTACGATGAGCCAGCATTAATGAACCCTGTCAATGGAGGTCAAATTGTATTTGCGGATACAGAAAAGATCAGAATATTTAACTCCTCTATGGAAAAAGTAACAGAGTTTGATGCCCCTGCTATCTGGCGGGGCACTAATTCTTCTGGAGCCATTTTACCGATAGGCATCTATTTTATCCAATACGGAGAAAACAAACAGGAATCTATCACACTGATTTATTAAATTGGATGTAAACCTCTGAATATGGGGAATTATAACGATAAAGAGATCATCACTTTAATTAAGTCAGGAAATAGGGAAAAGGCTATTGCCAGCCTCTACCAGACTTATTATCCTAAGGTTAAAAAATTTGTATCATCAAGAAACGGTAGTTCTGATGACGCGAAAGACATATTTCAGGAAGTTATTCTGCAGTTATATCTAAAAATAACCGACAGCAGGCTTTTAGAAGAAGGAATCAATATAGGCGGCTTTATTATCCAATCGGCACAAAATAAATGGGTAGACAAGATCAGAAAAGACAAACGCCTTGAGTTTACCGAAGATGTTGTAAATGTAAGTAATACAAAAAGTGCGCTTGATAACAATAATCTCACGGCGCTTTTAAATAAAGAAAGAACACTGGTAATTGACAAAATACTTAGTTCTATCGGTGATAAATGTAAAGAGTTACTTCGCTTAAGTATTTTCTATAATTTAAGCATGAAAGAAATTGCAGAAAAACTAGGCTTCTCAAGTGAAGACTCTGCCAAAACACAGCATTACAAATGCAAACTCAAACTAATTCAATTATATAAGGAAAATCCTCATATAAAATACCTTTTAAGTCATTCTGCACATGAATAATTTGAAAGACATAGAATTGATCGATCAATACCTCAATGGCCAGCTGCCAGCTACTGAGGCTCAGGACTTTGCTCAAAGGTTACAAAACGAACCTGAGTTAATGGAGTTATTGGAAGATTTTCAGGGATCGGACGAGCTTTTTAAACTTGGTGAACTTTCCTATGTAAAAGCAGAACTGGATAAATACGATTATAACAATATCAATAATAAAGGCTGGAGTAAAACAGTGCTTTCTGTAGCAAGCCTGGCTATAATTTCTGCGGGAATTGTAGGTACATTACTTTATCAAAAAACAGGAACGAACAATACCATCATTTCAGATGCTAAAGTTCCGCAAGTAGAACAGGAAAGAAAACTTATCCTGTCTAATGCGCCAAAAGCACTACCAGAATCTTCCACAAAAGAAAAAGCTCCGGTAAAAATAGAGCGCGCTCCTAAGCAGTCCGCTAATTTACCTGTTCCTGTTAACTCTGAAAAACCGGCCATAGTTGAATCAGAACCAATAACAGTACTGCCGCTTATTGCAGCTGATAAACCTGTTGCAAAACCAATAGAGAAAATTGTTCCTGCTGTCAATTGTAATGAACAGATTAGGGTCAAATTCAGTACAGAAGCTTCATGTACAAATGCAGCAGAAGGCAGCATCCATGTAAACGAAATCAACGGAGGTAGCTCACCCTATATCATGACCCTTAACGGACATGATATAAAAGGTGGAAATGGCAATTTCGTGTATCTCAGTCCGGGAACTTATAATGTAACTATAACAGACGCCCAAGGTTGTGTCAAAACACTTCACAAGGTTGAAATTAAAGCCAAAGATTGCACTCCTAAAGAAGAAAAAATCATAAAAAACACTAAAAATTACCTGGTTTCACTTTCGGAACAAAGCTGGACAATCCCTTCATGCCCGGAAAAAGGTACGTTTGAAATCAAAAATCAACAAGGAGCAATCATATTTAGTAGTGAAGTTGCCGCTGATGTTCATGACACCTGGAATCTGATGGAATCAAACGGTGGCATGGCTGCAACAGGTATTTATTTTTACAGACTGGTTGACTTACAAACTAAATCAGAGACAATAGGTACCATCACCGTTATTCAATAATATTTCCGCTAAACTGACAATTTAAATATCCGCCGTAAATTCTGACCAGAACTTACGGCGGGTTATATACCTACAAAGCTCACTTCCTTAATTTCAAACTTTCGGGTTGTAGTTTTAGTCTCAATAACCAGGCGGCCAGCATCATCAACTCCCGTAATCGTACCTTCAAATACATCTTCGCCACTCTGGTATTTTGCAGGCTCATGATAACGATATAGATTTTTGTAATAAGACTTTTGCAATAAAGATGCCCTTACAGGGGTATAACTAAGGTAGTATTCCTCAATAGACTGAATAACTTTTTCCAGCACATCATCAATCTCATATTCTTTTCCGGTTATGTTTCTGAGAGAAATAGCGGTTTCAATAGGTAATTCTTCCTGATTAACATTCAAACCAATACCCACAATGGAGTAAGTCCAGTTTTTCCCTGAAATAATATTTTCAATCAGCATCCCTCCCAACTTCCAGGCTTTGTTCATTCCTTTCGGAACAAAATAGATATCATTAGGCCACTTAAGCATAATTCCTCCACCTAAAATGCTGTTTAATGCCTCAGTTACGGCTACAGCTACCAACATATTCAGCTGAAATTGATTGCGTAAAATAAAAGCTTCCGGTTGTAAAACCAGCGAAAATGTCAGGTTTTTTCCGGCTTCTGCCATCCATTTATTGCCCATTTGCCCCCTTCCTGCAGTCTGGTTAGGCGTTATGACAACTAATCCCTCCTTTGCCTTCCCTTCGCGGGCTAATGATAACGCTATATCATTGGTTGACAGACAAGTTGGCAGATTCATGACAGATTTACCAAGATAAGTAGTATTCAATGGGATATTGTTTAAGGAATTCTTAAATTTACATGCTAATTTAGTAGATAATGGCCAAAAGAAAGAAAGCAAAAGACGTAGAAGCAGAATTACTTGCAGACCTTATAGTGAAAGGTATGCAGGAAAAGAAAGCATCAAACATAGCAATACTAGACTTAAGAAATGTTAAAAATGCCTTTGCAGACTTTTTTGTAATAGCAACTGGTAATTCAGATACGCAAGTTGATGCTATCGGAGATTCTGTAGAAGACATTGTTTATAAGACACTTACGCATAGTCCGTTCCACAAAGAAGGCAAACAAAATCGCGAGTGGATACTAATTGATTATATTGATGTAGTCGCACACGTATTCTCTAAAGAAAAAAGAGCATTTTTTGGACTGGAAGATTTGTGGGGGGACGCAGAAATCACTTACTTGCCTGACGAACAATAACCGGCATTTTTTGTTATTGTAAATGTGGCACTCAATTTGAGTATCGACTTTTATTCAAAATACGAATAGACAATATGAGCGAAAATCCTAATTCGAATACTGAGGATAACCAAAAAAAGAAGAATAACTCTTTCCTTCCTAAAGTTCCACAAAGCAGTGGAGGTAACAATTATCAGATTTGGGTGATTATATCACTTCTAATATTGATTTTTGCTATTACCTATTTCAATCGCAGCAACTCAAGCATTGAAATAACGCAACCCAAGTTCGAGAAAATGCTGGAAAGCCACGATGTGCGGTCCATCACTATCGTCAATGAACATGAGGTAGAAGTTTACTTAAAAGAAGACGCTTTAGAGAATGCTAAATATAAAGAAGAACTTAGCAACCGAGGCTTCTCTCCAAACTCTTCCGGTCCTCAATACCGTTTCAAAATCAACAAATCTGATTATTTCCAGAAAAGGCTGGATGATATCCAAAGAGGATTTCCTGAAAACAAACGTATTGAATACAGTATAGAAAACGACAGAAATGACTTCTATGGCTTCCTGCTAAACTGGGGATTCCTGATTGCAATGGGACTGGGTTTCTGGTTCTTAATGCGCAGAATGGCTTCAGGCGGAGGCCCTGGCGGGCAGATTTTCAATATCGGCAAATCTCGCGCAGCACTATTTGATGCTGACAATAAAGTTAAAATCACTTTCTCTGATGTTGCCGGTCTTGACGAAGCCAAAGAAGAGATCCAGGAAATTGTTGAATTCCTTAGAAACCCTACCAAGTTCACAAAACTAGGTGGTAAAATACCAAAAGGCGCATTGCTTGTAGGCCCTCCGGGAACAGGTAAAACCTTACTGGCAAAAGCGGTAGCAGGTGAAGCAGCTGTACCCTTCTTCAGCTTATCAGGTTCTGATTTCGTTGAAATGTTTGTAGGTGTCGGTGCAGCACGTGTACGTGACCTTTTCAAACAGGCAAAAGAAAAAGCACCTTGTATTATTTTCATTGATGAAATTGATGCCGTTGGCCGTAGCCGTGGCAAAGGTGCAATGCCTGGAGGAAACGACGAACGGGAAAACACATTGAACTCTCTGTTGGTAGAAATGGATGGTTTTGCAACAGATTCCGGGATTATTATCCTTGCTGCTACAAACCGTCCCGATGTGTTGGATTCAGCATTGCTTCGTCCGGGTCGCTTTGACAGAATGATTTCAATTGACAAACCGGATCTGGTTGGTCGTGAGGCTATCTTTAAAGTACACTTAGGACCATTAAAGCTTAATGGTGATGTAGACGTTAAGAAATTAGCTTCGCAAACACCAGGTTTTGCAGGTGCTGAAATCGCTAACGTATGTAACGAAGCAGCTTTGATTGCTGCCCGTCGTAATAAACCACACATTGAAATGCAGGACTTCCATGATGCGATTGACCGTGTTATCGGGGGCTTAGAAAAGAAAAATAAAATCATTTCTCCTGAAGAAAAGAAAATTGTTGCTTACCATGAAGCAGGCCACGCAGTAGCAGGCTGGTATCTGGAACATGCAGATCCATTGGTAAAAGTGAGTATTGTTCCTCGTGGAGTTGCCGCATTAGGTTATGCACAGTACTTACCAAAAGAACAATTCCTTTACACTACAGAACAATTGTTTGACGAAATGTGTATGGCATTGGGCGGTAGAGCCGCAGAAGAAATCATCTTCGGTAAAATCTCTACAGGTGCATTGAGTGACTTAGAGCGTATTACCAAAGTAGCTTATAGCATGGTTACTGTTTATGGTATGAATGACAAAATCGGTAACATGTCATTCTATGACTCTAAACAGTCAGAATACAGTTTTACAAAGCCATATTCTGAATCCACAGCACAGACTATTGATGATGAAGTAAGAAAAATCATCAATAATGCTTACCTGCGTACTAAGAAAATGCTGACAGAGCACGGTCCGGCATTGGAAATTATTGCTCAGGAGTTATTGAAAAAAGAAATTCTCTTCCAACAGGATCTGGAAAGATTGATCGGTAAGCGTCCGTTTGATAAGGAAACTAACTTTCAGGCTTATATGAATAAACCTGAAGCAGCCGTAATTCCACCGGCGGACTCTATTACTAACAACCCTGAAAACCATACGCTTGATGCGGAAGGTATTTCTACTGATCCTAATAGCGCAGCTTAGTTTTGGCTGAAACGATTGAAATAAATACACCACCTGATAAGAAAGTCTACTTCGCCTCTGACTTTCACCTTGGTGCGCCTGATCCTAAGACCAGCCGCCAACGCGAAGAGAAACTTATCAGGTGGTTAAATTTTATCTCCCCGGACGCTCACTCAATCTTCCTGGTGGGTGATATTTTCGACTTCTGGTTCGAATACAAATACACAGTCCCTAAAGGATTTATCCGCATTCTTGGCAAATTGGCTGAGCTTTCCGACAAAGGTATTCAACTCTATTTCTTCACAGGCAACCACGACATGTGGATGTTTGATTATTTTGAAAAAGAACTGAATGTAAAGATGTTTCGCCAGAATCAGGAGTTCTCCATCAATGGCGTCAAGGTGCTTGTTGGCCATGGAGACGGACTTGGTCCCGGAGATGCTACATACAAACTGCTGAAACGTTTCTTTGCCAGTAAAATATGTCAGTTCCTTTTTAGCTGGATCCACCCGAATATTGGATTCTGGATTGCCAATACGTGGTCAGGACATAGCCGTATTGCTAACCATGTGGATGAAGAGGTTTTTCTCGGAGACGACGAATGGTTATATATCTACTCCAAAGAACTTGAAGCCAAAGAACACCATGACTATTATATCTTTGGCCACAGACATTTACCTTTAGACTTAAACGTTGGCAATAATGCCCGTTATATCAATCTGGGTGAATGGGTAAAATCCTGCACTTATGGTACAATGTCGGGCCAAGAATTTAACCTTACTCCTTTTGAAGCTTCCTAGCATCATCATATTGATCTTATTCTGGCTCTCAGTTTCGCTGGCTACTTTTGCACAGGGCGAACCTGATACTACCAAAACTTTTACTTTTTATAAAAGCTTTACAACTAAAAATAAAATTACCGACGTCACCTGCGACCGTTATTTTAACTTATATTTTGCTGATGTAAGACAAAACATCTTTAAATATAGCGCTGAAGGCGACAGCTTATTAGGCTTCTCTTCTACAATTACCAACGACGTGTATATGATGGAAGCATGGTCATCTCTTAAGGTATTTGTATTCTATAGAGACATCCAGCAATTCATGCTATTAGACAGGTATCTGACCAACCAGTCAACCTATGCCATCAATGTTGCTTCTGGTTTCGCGCGTATGGCCACTATTTCTGCCGACAATAACATATGGTTATTTGATGACACTGATTTTTCTCTGAAAAAATTTAACCTTCAGTTTACACAACAAAGCCTTAAAA
Organism: uncultured Bifidobacteriaceae bacterium; assembly: GCA_964572965.1. Taxonomy (GTDB): domain Bacteria; phylum Bacteroidota; class Bacteroidia; order Cytophagales; family UBA9547; genus CAZNHL01. The sequence continues at coordinate 4,617 of CAZNHL010000016.1, read as the reverse complement.
CTCCTTGTGACTTACTACTGGATGCTGTCGACTATGACATTACCTTTATGAGAGAATACCAAAACCTTCTTTTTGTAGTTGATAAGAATTATGGAGTGCTGGTATTTGACAATATGGGGAATTACAAGAAGAAGATTCCTTTTAAAGGACTTGACTTTGTCAGTTTTTACAACAACGAACTATACTTTGTTAAAGGCAATAAAGTCGTATTTTTTGACCTGTATGATTTTGATATCAGAGAGGTTGCTATTCCTGCAAGCCTGAATAAAATTAACTATGTAATGGTTGGCGACAAATATTTCTATTTCTTTGAGAACAACAAGGTACACCTGTATAAGTACCAGAACAAATAACCTCCGGGGCATTCAAGACACTGCCATCAATAAAGAAATCCGATTCTATATATGAAAACAATCCTGATTAAAAACGGTACAATTGTGAACGAAGGAAGCCTGCAAAAAGCTGACTTGTTAATTAAAGACGGAAAAATCCAGACAATAGGAACAGATCTTGATATTAATGCCGATCAGACAATTGATGCTGCCGGAAAGCACATTTTCCCGGGAGTAATTGATGATCAGGTACACTTCAGAGAACCAGGGCTCACCCACAAGGCTACTATTTATTCAGAAGCCAGATCAGCTGTTGCCGGCGGCGTGACAAGCTACATGGAAATGCCTAATACAAATCCTCCTACCACTACTCAGGAGCTTTTAGAGCAAAAGTATGAGATCGCTTCACGTACTTCACTTGCTAACTATTCATTCTTTATGGGAGCCACAAACTCCAATATTGAGGAAGTGCTTAAAACAAACCCGAAGAATGTATGCGGTGTAAAGGTCTTCATGGGCTCATCTACAGGAGACATGCTGGTTGATCAGCAGGAAACACTGGAAAATATCTTTTCTAAAGTAAAAATGCTGATTGCAACGCATTGTGAAGACGACCCGATGATCAAACAAAATACAGCACATTTTAAAGATCAATACGGCGATAACCTTACTGCAGAAATGCACCCCCTGATTCGTAGTGCTGAAGCTTGCTACAAATCATCTTCTTTCGCAGTAACATTGGCCAAGAAACATAATACACGCCTGCATATCCTTCATATTTCAACAGCAAAGGAATTGGAGCTGTTCGAAAATACGACACCGCTTAAAAATAAAAGAATTACAGCTGAAGCCTGTATACATCATTTATGGTTCAGCGATTCCGACTATGCTACAAAAGGTAATTACATCAAATGGAATCCGGCTGTAAAGACAGCCAATGACCGTGAAGCAATTTTCAAAGCGGTGTTAGACGGGCGTATTGATGTAATTGCAACCGACCATGCACCACATACTATTGAAGAGAAAGAACAATCATATGCTGCTGCACCATCTGGCGGACCACTCGTACAACACACGCTTGTTGCCATGCTTGATTTCTATCATCAGGGTAAAATTACTTTAGAGAAAATAGCAGAAAAAATGAGCCATAACCTGGCTGTTCTTTTTGAAATAGAGAAAAGAGGTTTTATACGCGAGGGTTACTATGCAGACTTAGCAATTGTTGATCTTAATAGTCCATGGAAAGTGAGCCGTGAAAATATATTGAGCAAATGTGGCTGGTCTCCTTTTGAAGGCCATACGTTCAAGTCAAAGGTAACCCACACACTTGTTTCAGGTCATCTGGTTTATGCTAACGGAGATTTCGATGAAAGTGTAAAAGGACAAAGACTTTCTTTTGACAGGTAATTCATCATCATTATTTGTAACCGGCCGGGTCTTCTTCTCTGAATTGTTTTGGACTCTGGCCGGTTAAATTCTTAAATACCCTGTTAAAATGGGAAATATTACCATAACCAACATTATAGGCAATTTCTGATACAGGCAGATTAGTTTCTTTCAATAAACGCTTTACTTCAGTTATTCTTAACTGGTTCAGGTAATCATTGAATGACAAGCTATATTCATCTTTAATTAACTTTGAAATTGCTTTGCCACCCAGCCCTAAAGCCGTCTGAATTTGTTGCAAGCCTAACTCCTGATCAGAATACTTCCCTGCTATATAATTCACGACCCTTTCTAAATCTTTATTTTTCTCCTTTACTATTTTTAAGGGCTTATAATCAATTACGCGGCTCTTGTTTTTCTCTTTTCTATGGGAGTTATTGTAGAATGCTAAACCCACTAATAACAACAAGGCTACAAGCGATACTGTTATTAAAGTATTGTTAGACGACTCAAAAGTCAATTGTGCAACAGATGTTACATCTTTCACATTGGGAGGTAAAGCTTGACAGCTGCCTATAATAATCGATTTTACATTTGAAAAATCCTGAACACTCTCCTTCAGATGTGTGAGATGGTGCTCCCTGAACCACCAGCTTGGTATTTTAAAAGACGATAAAGGTATATGATAGATTGTGTCACGGCCATAATGATCAACCAATACACTATATGAAATATGCTCTTTTAATTCCGGATAAATATTTGAATCAGGTACTACAGCTAAAGAGATAGGAATACGCTTGCCATGAACAGAAGTCAGCCTTAAAGTCAGATAATCATATTTTGAAAGATCGAAAGTTCCATGGGCACTAGAACTATCGTAAATGTATACTCCAGCAAATGGCTCACCGAAGGAAGGACTTAATTCATATTCAACGACTAACTTATCGTTATTAAAAGTCGCAAAGATTTTTGAGGCCGAAGAATCTCCTGTTTCTTTATAAGTGCCAATTACAAGTTTTCCGTTCCCGGCATTTTGAGGTATAATTTCTTTTTTCCTGCTCTTATATAACCCTAAAAAAATGATTAGTAGCATTCCTCCTGTTAAAAAAAGAAAGATATTTACATTTTTTCTAGTAATCATTTTGTACAATTTCTATCAAAACAGGGACTTTTCTAATTTACAAAACTTTGCTTTTTCAACTTAAAACTTTGCTTTTTTCTTTTCAAAAACAATACAATTCACTATATATCAAACAATTATACACTGCAAAGTCAATTTCATAATAAGCAAACCTTTTAATAATTATTAAAAGTATATTTGTAAAGCAATTTAACGCAAAAAAATTCATGAAGAAAACGTCTACAATTTACACAGTAGTATTTGTTCTTACATTTTTAATTTCAGCATTTGAAAAGTCGTATGCCCAATTACCCTGTAATGTCTTAGTAGGTTATTATCAGACATCCTGGGGGGACAGAGTAAGACTTGCCAATATAAATGACAAGTACAATGTAATTTGTCTTTCATTTCTTGAAGCAGGTGGCGGAGACGGAAACGGTAGCAATAACACAATTAATGATCTTAGCTTCTACCACTATAGAGATTCTGAATTAAGACAGGATATACCTATAGTACAAGCTAAAGGCAAAAAAGTAATCTTCAGTATAGGAGGTGCCAATGGATCTTTCAGCTTAGATACAGATGCAGATATAGCTACTTTTGTCACTAAAACAAAAAACTACATAAGTAGCTATGGAGTCGATGGAATCGATATCGATCTGGAACACAGCATGTATTTAACTCAAACAGGAACAATAAACGCTCCTTCTATTAAAATAGCCAACTTAATTAAAGGTATTAAACAATTACTTACGTGGTATCAGAGCACTTATAATAAAAAGATGATTCTTACTTTAGTTCCTGAAACCGCATATGTTACAGGAGGTCTATCAGCGGGTCTGACAAATGCTTACGGGGTAGCTTATCTTCCAATCATCGAAGCTCTGCGTGACGATATTGATTTAGTTATGATGCAGCTTTATAATGCAGGAGCCAATGTTGGTTTAGATGGAAAGTCATATAATGATGGTACAATTGATTTCATCGTCAGTCAGACCGAGGCTGTCATAAGAGGGTTTACGTGCGCGAATAACAGAGGGGTATACTCAGGAATACCTGCAAGTAAAGTAACTGTAGCATTACCGGCAACTAAAAACGCCGCAAGTACAGGCTACGTTGACCCTTATGATGTTTTTGACGCTGTAGACTATTTAAGAGGAATAGGTCCCAGACCAGGCTCATACAAATTACTTCAGCAAGGAGGCTACCCTGAATTAAGAGGAATGACTACATGGTCCGTAAACATTACTAAAAATGCCGGAGATGAATTTGCAGAAAATTTTTCAGAAATATTTAACGAATGTCTGTCAACCTCAGTAGATGATGAGTTAATAACATCAAACTTAAACAAGGTTTATCCAAATCCGACAAATGGGCTTTTCTTTATAGAAAGAAAGAAGACCTCTCCTGAAACTTTAAAAATTTCAAATTCGCTTGGACAAATGCTGATTGAGCAAAAGTTAACAGAACTTGTAAGTACAATAGATATTTCGATCCTGACATCAGGTTTATATCTTGTAGAAATTGAGGGTAAGACTTCTAAATTAATAGTTGAATAACTAACTCTTTCAGAACGTTTTAAACCCTTATTTAACACTTGCATTCACTATTAACCACAAACAAAAACCTTCTAATAAGATAATAAAGGCAATTAATTAGCTAAAAAATTAATGACTCCCCTTGTATTATCAGACAAAAGACCTATATTTGCATTCCAATTACACGGTGGTTTTAGCTCAGTTGGTTAGAGCGCCTGATTGTGGTTCAGGAGGTCGTGGG
>CAZNHL010000015.1:31118-60538 GCA_964572965.1 uncultured Bifidobacteriaceae bacterium | reverse complement strand
TAGATTTTATTGATTGTTAAATTTCCAGGCTTTGCAGAACCGGAGTCTATCTGCGCAATCCTGCGTTATCTGTGGAGAAAACATAAGAAGGTTCATAGAAGCGGATAGGCATTTAAAAGATATTGAGTATCTGTTTCATCGTACCTTATTCATTTTAACCAGGGATTCTGAATCTCACTGATGGCATAGATTTTATTGATTGTTAAATTTCCAGGCTTTGCAGAACCGGAGTCTATCTGCGAAATCCTGCGTTATCTGCGGGAGAAAACATAAGAAGATTCATAGAAGCGGATAGGCATTTAAAAGATTATCAATAAACAACACCAGATATTGTTTGTAGCTTTTTGAACTACTATCTTGTCAGAGCCGGACTTATACCTAAGATCTTTAAATTTTGAGGAAGCTACTCTCAAAAGCAGAGAGGTGCTTTCTGGAATTATAAAAAAAGGGTATTAGGCACACAGCTGTTTGTACCTGTCAGAAATATACAAGGAGCAGCAATTAATAAATATCATTTTTAAGACAATGAAGTAGCCTTTAAAATGTATAAGCAGCAAATCAAACGCTTAAGTCTCCCTCAATTAAAAATAAACCAGACAAGCATTTTATGTTTAGACATAAAGGAAATACAAGAACCTTCGAACACGATTTAAAAATTGCCTCTTTATTATCATTCGTGGCAGGTATGGTGAATGTTGTCGGTTATTTAGCGGTTCTACGCTTAACAACCAACGTAACAGGGCATTTTGCTTTCTTAATTGACGAAGTTTTCAAACTCAACTTTTTGGAGGGGTTTATATATTTTCTGTATATCTTTTTTTTCTTCTCAGGGTCATTCGCGTCCAATATGATTGTCGAAACTGTGGCAAAAAGAAACCCTAGTTTAACTTATATAATTCCGATACTCATTGAAAGTCTGATACTATTCTCATTGGCAGCATTCGGACAATTTATGATTTCACAAAACCCAAATCTTCTAGCCTTTGCTCTGCTGTTTACAATGGGCCTTCAAAATTCATTAGTTACAAAAATCTCGAATGCTACGATCAGGACAACACACTTAACAGGACTTTTTACTGATTTAGGCATCGAATTATCTCAACTGTTTTTTTATAAATTAAAAGATCAAAAACAGAAGCTCTACTCTTCAATCAAATTACGCCTGACAATTATCAGCTTTTTCTTTTTAGGTGGAATTTCAGGAGGAATACTTTATTCTACCCTGAAGCTTTATATTTTAGGAGTTGCAGGCACAATCTTACTAATCGGGATAGTATATGACGACATAAAACTGAAATTAATTATCCATCCGGGAAAACGTCGTGATTGAATCTGCCTACCGAGGCCGGATGAAGCCCCAAGATCAATTAATAGCCTTTTGGCAAACTGTTAAATGACTGCCTATTAGCTATGCCGGATTTAATTAAAAGACGCTCTAAACTCGATAGGAGAAACGTTTGTTTTGGACTTAAACAGCTTGCTAAATGATTGAGAATGTTCAAAACCCAGTTCATAGGCTATTTCACTAACTGATAACTCTGTGGTTGACAGTTTTTCTTTCGCTTTCTCAATCAGCTTTTCATGAATGTGTTGCTGTGTTGTTAACCCTGTTAACTGCTTTAGTAAACTCCCTAAATACTTGGCAGATATATTCAGTTTGTCAGCTACATATTGAACCGTAGGTAACCCGTTTGAAAGCAATTCTTTATTGTTGAAATAATCCGACAGTAAATCTTCTAAACGGTTTAGAGTTTTATTGCTGGTTATTTTCCGGGTAATGAACTGACGCTCGTAAAACCGTTGCGCATACGTAAATAATAGTTCTAATTGAGCAATGATTACATCCTGACTAAACTTATCAATATTGGCGTTGTATTCCTGCCTTATATTTTCGATGATACCATTTATCAGCGCTTCCTCTTTGGCCGATATAAACAAAGCTTCGTTAGTGGCATAATCAAAATAATCATATTGCTTTATTTTCTTTGCCAGCGGTGTATTCCATAAAAAATCGGGATGGATAAACAACATCCAACCTTCAAGGTTAGAAGGTACACCACCTTCTTCTCCACGCAATATCTGCCCCGGAGACATAAATGCCATTAATCCTTCATCAAAATCATACTTCTGTTGCCCGTACAGCAGATTGTTGCAGCCTCTTTTCATTGACACAACATAGAAGTCGAAAATCACGGCATTAATATCTGAACGGTTTTCTAATTTAGATACGTCTATTATGCTTATAAGAGGATGGTTTGGCTTTTCAAATCCTGTCAGCCGGTGTCCTTCAGTAATAGACTTGATTCTGTATGGTGCTGTATTTGCCATAGTACGAATTTGCTTATCAGAACTTATAATTTGTCCATTTAAATAGTAAGACTTTACCCAAAAACACATCCATTACCATTATCTTACTATTTAACTAAAACGATCTAAAACTTAAATGGATATTTCAACCAGATCTGTATCATAGGCAAAGCCAGAAATGGGATCTCCATCAATGCCATTTTGTAAATTCCGGCATTGATTGATAGCGCCATAATAATGACTATGATTATGGCATTCAGGACATTGCTTAAAAAGAAGGTCTGAGGAAAAAACAACATTAACCCCAAGCTTATAGAAAGTACGCCAAAATATGGCATAAAGGATTTGCTAATGCCTAAATCAGCCATCATTTTGGCTTGCTCAACATTTGATGGCCTAAAAGCATCCCAACCGTGTTTAATGCTAAGAAATGCTGACACAAGAACAAGTAATATGCTAAGTATTTTCATTGTTTTAAATTTTATTAGTTATTGATTCTTCTAAACTTCATTGTTTTTCCTAATAGGGAAAAACCGATATATCCTCGAAATTCTATTTCATTAATGCTTTTTAATTTAGCATTCAGACTGTACGTATCGCCGCCGTCGGGATTATATAACTTCCCTTCCGAGTATTCGCCATCATCATATTTTAAATTGATAATGTTAACCATATCCTTTCTCGACCTGACCCGCAAACTCTTATTCGGGTTATTAAAATCTTTTTTAGGAGTTTTCCCATCTGCTTCGTACATAGTAGAGGCCCATAACAGCTTTCCGGAATACCGGTCTCCTGATTTAAAGATTTCAAATTTAAGTCCGACTTCAGAATCTACGCTTTCCCATATTCCGATTATTTTATCCTCTGGTAAAGATTGGGAAAACGCACCAAGCGAATTTAGCAATATCATGGTTACAAAAAATATCCTTTTCATGTTCTTTGCCATTTTATTGAAAGATATAAGTATTGAATAAGTATCCTGCAGCGATTCCTATCGGAATGCCTGCCAATCCAGCCCACAAGGCTCTATTTGCTTTTTCGGGAGATTGATTTCTGTGTTTTAAGTACAGAAAAAACCCTATTGGAGGTAATGCATTTGACAACATAAACCAAGTTATTGACAAGCTGCCCCTTTTATCAGTGTGTGTCATTTCTCTGATTTTAAGAATGTTATTGTTTGGGTTTCGCAATTTTGAATATCAGTTCGTTTACAAACCAGCCATAATGTTTTATTCTGGTTTGCGGCAAGGCTACAGCTTTGTTGCTGCTGCCAATTATAACCTTCGTTTCCGATAACACATTTTTTAAATTCTGCTTATCGGCAGCCTCCCATTTACCTTTACCGAAATTGAGAATAGTATATCCCGGATCAACATGCCTTCCATTAATAGAATCTCTAAAAGAAACACTGAGAGATGGATTCTTTTTTAAGCTATCAGACTCAACAATCAAAGTAACAGGCTCACCTGTTTTATTGCTGATATACAATGTTCTCGGATGTATACAGGAGACTGCGGATAAGATTGACAAAACGACTAAAGTTCTTGTTAGCATAAGCTTATTTTTTATTTAGTTGCTTAAACTTTTTAAAGTCTCCATTTCCAAACTTCAATAGTAAATTTGGAACTAGCCTGCTCGCCAGCTTTATCACATTAATAATGGCAGGTTTGATTTCCGGCTTGTCTTTCAAAAGTCCTTTAATGATAACTTTTACCATTTTATCTACATCCATCATCATAGCCGGATTTGGCGTTATCACCCAGTCATTTTGTAAATTGGTATTTACACCCGGAGGTATTATTTCAAACACTTTTACATTTGTATCTTCAAGCTGAAACCGCAATGCCTGAGTATAAGCGTGAACTCCGGCTTTTGTAGCACTGTAGATTGGCGCAGACGAATATGACATGAACGCAATACCTGATGAAACATTGACTACCGCGGCTGATTTCCGGGTAATTAAATGTGGTAAAAACCTATGCACCATTTGTACCGTGCCGGAAAGGTTGGTATTAATCTCAGCAACTATATTTTCCAGGCCCAATTTGTTATCCTGCAAATCTATTAGTCGCATTAACCCCGCATTATTGATAATAATATTTAAAGCAGGAAACCTGGACGTAACCTCATTGTAAAGCTGCTCGATATCTTTCGGGTTACTTACATCACTTTGAAAGATATGGACTTGAGGAAACTTCTTTTTTGTTTCGTTCAAGGCTTCAAGGCTACGTCCTGTCACAATAATGATTGCGCCTTGCTCAGTAAGTTGTTTTACAAGCTCTAAACCTATACCACTTGTACCTCCCGTAATTAGTATTGTACTGTTTCTTAGTTCCATTTTTTTTCCTTTTAGAGTTCCTGTATCAATTTGATATTACAAAATTCGATACTATTGAGAAGAGCTATGTAGTCAAAAGGAATATTGCTGTAGCCAAAAGGCCGAATCTTAATAATTCTTTGACAGAATCGTGCCTGAGCCGACGCACAATCCAGCCTATGAAAGATCCTTATTAGTATCCCGGCTTGGGGTAATTCAGCCAGTACTCATATTCCGGTTAAAACAGATAGTAACCTGCAATTATCCTACCGGATAAATACAGATTACTAATTATAAATGAGACATTTAATAGTTATATAATTAATTTATACTTGAAATCATAAAACAATCAAATTATCAGGTAAAATCTCATACTATTTAAAGACAACTGCAACAAACCGCTCTTACCACTGAATTTCACCAGTCTCAGGATTTGTTTCTTCGCTGAAGAATTTACCAGTAGGACCATTCGGATCAATCAATGCGTATTTTACGATTCGTCTTCCGGCTTCTTCAACCTCTCCCCCGTTATATCCTGTAAAATCAGTTTTAGTATAACCTGGGCAAACAGCATTTACTTTAAAAGCCGTATCACGTAACTCGTAAGCCAAGTGAACCGTGTACATATTCATTGCTGATTTTGACGAGGCATAAACTGCATATTTTGCATAATCATAAGCTGGCCAGGCGGGATCACTTTGTAATGTAAGCGACCCTACACTGGTACTTACATTTACAATTCTTGGTGCAGGTGATTTTCTTAATAAACCGATAAAAGCCTGTGTAACGCTTACTACTCCATAAAAATTAACATCAAATACTTCTTTGAATTGATCGACACTTGTCGCTATGGCATTTTGCGGCACTACACCGCTGATACCGGCATTGTTGATGAGAATATCGAGCTGTCCTTTCTCACTTTCAATAATCTGGCTGGCCGAAAGGATTGTAGCAGGCCTGGTAACATCTATTTCAATAGCCTCTACATTCTGAAAGCCATTTTCTGTCAATTCTTTTACAACTGCCTGCCCTTTTTCAATATCTCTGCTACCCAGATATACAAACAGTCCTTGTGTTGAAAGTTGTTTTGCTGTTTCAAGGCCAATGCCTTTATTCGCTCCTGTGATTAATACTGATTTCATTTTGATTCTTTTTAGTTGATTACACAAAATTGTATCCTCTAAAAATGAAATCGTTTACCATTTGGTAAAAAGCAGTTCAGCGTATGTTTTTCCTGATCCGGCTCAATGACTGTTGTGTAACACCCAGATAAGAGGCAATGTAAGCCAAGGGAACACGATTAGTAAGCGAAGGATAGTTTTCCATAAACTCCAAGTAACGGGCAGTGGCATCCTGCGAAACTACCGGGCCTTTTCTTGATTTCTGGAACATACATATTTGCACCATCTTGTTTTTGATATTATCCCAACCCACAATGGTATGGGAAAGCTCCTCCCAACTTTGCTTTGAAAATACCAGGAGTGTGCAATCAGTACAGGCCTGCAAATATTCTGAAGAAACGACATTAGCTTCAAAATTCACGTAATCAACCACTAAGTTGCTTTCGCTGATAAAACACCGTGTGATTTCATCTCCTTTGTTGTTGTAATAACAACCACGGATAACACCTTCCACAACAAAGCCTACTTGTCCGGGAATCTTTCCTGCTTCAGAAAAATATTCATTTTTAGAGAGTGTGATTCCCGTAACTTTCTTAGTAATCAAATCTATTTGCTGCTGATTCAGGTTACCAAATTGCAATATGTATGCTATCAGCTCTTTCATGTTTACAATATATACAAAATAATTCCGGAGGGATTTACCAAATGGTAAATGTATCATGGAAAACAGAACAACTATAGTTCTACTCTAAAGTTCGAGTACTTTAAACCCGCCAAAACCAGAGTAGAGCAACGACTATCAAACAGCTATCACTCCAAACCGCCGACCTCTGCTCCTTTTGCCGTGTGATTCGCCATACCGTACCGGTGATGTCAGTCATACATAAAAACAAAAGGTTCCGCAGAAATTCTGCGGAACCTTTTTATTAGATCAGGCGATTCTTATCTTGCTTTTGGTTTACTCATAATAACCAGTTTTTCAGTAAACAGGTTATTGTCAAGCATAATCTGAACAATGTAGTTTCCGCTGTCTACCAATGGCAGTTCTACTTCTTCTTTCATTTGCTGTCCGCCTACTTTGCCTACTGTTTTTGCTGCCACTTCACGGCCAGTCATATCTATAACACGGTATTTCAACACCTGGTCTTTGAAGTTCGCAAGGCTGATATAAAACTGACCCGAACTTGGATTAGGGAATATCTGTACCAAACGTTCAACCACATTGTTGTCAATTACTGTTGTGAGATCACAGATACCAAGTAAAGTCCAGTCAGTGCCGCCATCAGTACCTGGCTCTACATTAATACTTGCAGCATGGGCACGGTATAGTTTTCCACCTGATGAAGCCTGATCACCGATAGCATAAGCAGCACCAAATTTCCAGGCTACTTTAGCACAGTCGGACTCTTTACCTGTAATATTCAACACTGACGAAGTAGTTACAAAGCCTTTACCATCTGTTACTTTCACTGTTAATGCGTGGTCGCCAACACTGATATTTGTCAGAGTAAACTCATAAGGGCTGTTTGTCACCTCTCCTACTTTAATTGTACCGTCAAACAATTCTACTTTAGTAATGCCGTCAACATCTGTTGCATTTACTTTTACGACAACATTTGTCCCGACTTCTACTACAGTATTATTACCTGGCTCTGTAAAGACGATGCTTGATGCCTGATTAACTACCAGTATGTGATAAGCTGATGTAGTTGCTACACCGTTATTATCGGTTGCTTTGGCTGCCACGTTGTAAGTACCTGCAGCAAGTCCTGTCCAGTTAAATGTATATGGAGCAGTGGTTAATGTTCCGACCAATGTAACTCCGTTATAGAAGTCAACTTTTGTGATTGTCCCATCAATATCTGTAGCGTTTGCGGTAAGCACTACTACAGAGCCTTGCGCTACTGTGGTATTGTTTAATGGTGAAGTTAATACTACGGAAGGAGCCTGATTACCGGTAATCGTTACCGACTGAGAAGTAATTACAACTCCGTTTATATCAACGGCTCTAACTGTGATTATATGGCTACCACTTGTCAGGCTGCTGATATTGAAATTGTATGGACTTCTGGTTATTTCTCCGATTTTTGTGCTACCATCGTAAATCTCAATCTTCTTGATGGCGTTGTCAGGGTCATTCGCAGAAACACTTACATTCACACTTGAGCCTGTTGTAACTACTTCATTATTTGACGGTGAAGTAACAACAATTGTTGCAGCACTTTTCACTGTCACTGTTACAAGTGAGGAAGTTACAACGACACCATTATTGTCAGTCGCTTTGGCTGTTAATGTATAAATACCCGCGCTAATACCATTTACTGTTACACTGTATGGACTTGAATTATCAGTACCAAGAGATGTGGCTCCATTGAAGAACTCTACTTTAGTGACAGTTCCGTCGGTATCAGAAGCATTGGCACTTATTGTCATGTTAGTACCAGCCGTTAACACTGCATTGTTAGCCGGAGCAGTGATGCTTACTATAGGATCCTGATTAGAGGTTACAGTCACTGTATTTGTAGCGATTACTGTACCGTTCACATCGTAAGCTTTTACAGTGACTGTGTATGTACCCGATGCAGGAACTGTACCAGTATAGGTATATGGCTGCGTAGTGGACTGTCCAAGCAATGTTGTACCTATCAGGTACTCCACTTTCTTAATAGCCGCATCAGGATCACTTGCCGTTGCTGTAATAGTCAGCTCACCACCCGTTTTGGTTACAGCATTGTTTGCAGGACCTGTAATAGCAATAGTTGCTGTTGTTTTTACTACTACTGTAATCACACTTGAATTTGCCGTAGCGGACTTATCATCATAAGCTCTGGCTGTCAATGTATAGGTACCCGGAGCAGCATTGGCAATATTGAATGTATAAGGCGTCGTATTGTCTGTACCTAACAAAGTACTGCCGTTATAAAACTCAACTTTCGCAATGGTACCGTCAGGGTCACTGGCAGTAGCTACCAGGGCAATAGCGCTTCCCTGCATGATTGTTGTATTGTTGGCAGGCGCTGTAATACTCACCGTTGGAGACTGGTTTGCAGGTGTGTTCACCACAATAGTCACTACTGATGAAGTTGTTACAGCACCTCTGTTATCAGTCGCTCTGGCAGTCAGGTTGTAAGTACCGGCTGCAATTCCGGTCATGGTATAGTTCCAGGGTGAAACTGTTACAGTACCCAGCAAAGTCGCCCCATTATAGAACTCCACTTTTGAAACTGAGCCATCTGCATCAGTAGCAGTTGCTGTCACAGTTACATTTGCACCAGCTGTGAATGTAGCATTGTTAGCAGGTGCTGTAATACTCACTACAGGACTCTGATTAGCAATTACTGTCACAACTGCAGATGTAGCAGTACCTCCATTGTTGTCTGTTGCTTTTGCGGTCAGTGTATAAGTACCGGCTACAATATTTGTGATGGTGTAACTCCATGGAGCTGTTGTTACTGTCCCAAGCAAAGCAGCGCCGTTATAGAACTCTACTTTTGAAATTGTGCCATCAGCATCAGCTGCATTGGTCGTGATGGTTACATTTGAACCTACAGCTACCACAGCATTGTTTGCCGGTGCGGTAATAGTAATTGTTGGGTTCTGATTTGCAATTACTGTCACAACAGTTGACGTTGCTGTACCTCCGTTATTGTCGGTTACTTTGGCTGTCAATGCATAAGTTCCCGCTGCAATACCTGTAATAGTATAGTTCCAGGGAGCTGAAGTTACAGTGCCCAGTAAAGTAGCTCCTCTATAGAATTCTACTTTTGAAATTGTCCCATCAGTATCCGCAGCATTTGTCGTAATTGAAACATTTGAACCAACAGCTACTACTGCGTTATTAGCGGGCGCTGTAATCGCAATAGTTGGCAGTTTATTTACATTCAATGTTACTACTGACGATGTGGTTGCTCCGCTATTATTATCCGTTGCTTTGGCAGTAAGTGTATAAGTACCGGCTACAATATTGTTAATAGTAACAGAATAAGGAGAAGCTGTTGCTGTTCCTAACAATGTTGTGCCATTATAAAACTCCACCTTCGTAACAGTTCCGTCAGGATCAGAAGCTGTAGCCGTTAAGCTTACACTACTACCTTCATTTACTACTGCATTGTTTAAGGGAGCCGTAAGCGTCACTACAGGGTTTTGATTAGCATTTCCTACTGTAATTGTAATAAAAGAAGATGTGCCGCTTGATCCTTTATTATCAGTAGCTACAGCCACAAGCTGATAGGTACCAACCGCTACTCCCGCCCAACTGTAAGTATAAGGGCTTGCTGTTGATGTTCCTATTTTTGTTGTCCCCTGATAGAAATCCACTTTAGCAATAGTACCATCAGCATCACTAGCCGTTGCTGTGATATTTACTGTAGCGGGAGCGGTAAATATTGCATTGTTTGCAGGAGCAGTAATAGTTACTGCAGGTGACTGGTTAGGAGAAGCACAGGCGCCAAGATCTGTCCATGGTTTTCCGACACCTGTATTAAGATCAGGTTGGTTATTCTGAGTCCAGAACATTGCACGGTACTGTTTCCCATTGTATGAAACAACTTCTCCGTTACCGGCACCCAAACTTGCATCACCTACATAAGTTGTACTGGCACTCCATGCAGTACCGGTACAACCGCTGCTTACTGTGATTGGTACAGCCGCAGATGTCGTTACTAAACCTGAGTTATCGTATGCCTTGGCCGTAAGTGTATAGGTACCGGCAGCAACACCATTCCATACATATGCATATGGACTTGTAGCATCTGAATTCAATAAAGTTGCACCATTATAAAACTCTACCTTACTGATAGTACCGTCAACATCTGAAGCCAGTGCATTGATGGTAATATTAGCAGGTGTACCAAATGTAGAAGCATTGGCAGGTGTTGTGATTGCAACTGTAGGGGCCTGGTTACCTACAGTCACATTTACTGCTGTAGAAGTAGTAATACCTGTAGCGTTGTCATAAGCTCGTGCCGTTAAAGCATAAGTTCCTGAAACAACACCTGTCCATATGTAGCTATATGGTGATGAGTTATCACTACCCAATAACGTTGTTCCATTATAGAACTCAACTTTACTGATAGTCCCGTCTGCATCAGCCGCTGTAGCATTGATAGTGATCGTTGCAGGCTGTGCAAAAGAAGCTCCGTTAGCAGGAGAAGTAATTGACACAGTCGGATTCTGATTACCTACAATAATAACAACTGCCGTTGAGGTAGTTACACCAGTTGTATTGTCGTAAGCTTTTGCGGTAAGTGAATAAGTACCTGCCGCTACGCCTGTCCAGCTAAAACTGTAAGGACTTGTATTGTCGGAATTAAGCAAAGTTGTTCCCTGGTAAAACTCAACTTTACTTATTGTACCGTCGGGATCAGAAGCCGTAGCAGTAATATTTACTGTAGCAGGAGTTGCAGGGTACAGGGCATTGTTTGCAGGAGCTGTGATTGATACAACAGGCTGCTGGTTACTTGTTCCGCAAAACTGGATTTCCGCTACATTACAATAACCGTTGTTTGGAGACAAATAGCGTACATACCTGAAACTAGTGGCATTGTTAACAGAAGTCTCATTCCAGCCAGAAGCAGGGGCACTGGTGATCGTGTATAAGTCAACCACGCCACTAGCAAAATTAGCTACGTTTGACCCCTGGAATTTACCGCCATTCATACGGCCTTCATTTCCTCCTCTCGGGAAAAAGCGAATACCATTAATGACAGAAGCAACACCCAGATCAAGGCCGGTATAACCGCCATTAGCACCATTAAAATCAAAGAATGTGTTTGTATTTCCATCAAAAGCTTTGTCATACTCACTTCCTGCAGCATAAGCAGGGCTAGTACCGAAAGCTGTTCCTGCAAGTGAATTACATATAAGACTTACTTTGATATTTGCTACCGTAGAACCAAAAGAAGCCCCTGTGGCATCATAAGCCTTAGCTGTGAGAAGATAGTCTCCTATACCTACTCCAGTCCATGTATATGTATAAGGAGAAGTATTGTCAGTACCTAATAAAGTGGTCCCGTTATAAAACTCTACTTTAGTAATTGCCCCTGCTGTACTTGATGCAGTTGCTGCCAGGTTTATAGTTGCAGGAGCACTGAAGGTAGCATTATTGGCCGGAGCGGTCAAAGCTACAGTAATATTATTGGAAGGTACATGCATCGGACTTTCCCACATACCTCTTCCATAAAAGAATGTACGGATAACGCCTGTTGAAATCCCGTCATTGTAAGCAGCCAATCCATTGATGTTACATACGATAGGAAGTCCCGCAGAATAGTTTACCCAAGATGTTTTAGTCGTATCCTTATAATAAACGCCTAACGAGTAAGAAGCATAAACTCCATCAGCAGAATTGAAACGGTCACAAACCAAACCGTTCACATTGGCAGCAGGAAAACCTGTTGATATATCTGTCCATGTAGCTCCCGCATTTTTTGTCCTGTATATTTTTTGTCCTACAGACAAGTAAGCGATATTAGGATTAGCACCTACTCCCAGTCTGCCTGATGTAGCACTTGCAACCGGACCAGCATATGTTGTAAAAGTAGGTGTAGCTGCCTGAGCATTTGTAGAAACAGCAATCCTACCATTATTCATAAATACATAGATTACATTAGAGTTGGTAGGAGAACAACCTACTGCTAATATATTTGCTGCCAGCGTACCCACCTGCGTCCAACTTGGAGTTGTTGCAGTCAGGTTAACACTACGATATAAGGCTGTTGCGTGACCAGCAAAGCCCATATTGGTCAAAGCCGGAGTAAAGCCAAATGCTGGAGCTACTGTAGGCGTAAAAGGGAAACCGAGGCTGGTTTGCCCACCGCCGGGCAACCTTCTCCTGCCTGAAGTAGAAACACCTGCATAATAAGTATAGTTGTTTGTTGTATAATCAAAAACTGTAGGAGTATTAAAATCCCCGCCCCGGTTATTATACCATAATCCGCCACTAGAATAAAATTCACCATTATCCTGAGTACCAATTTGGTTTACTGTCTTATTCACATTACTGCCTGAGGCTGTATAAATTTCCGTAGCCGCTATCCCGTCAGACTTAGGAGTCCAGGCACCAGTACCCTGAGTAGTATTGCTCCAAACCCCACCGTCATTGGCATTCCACAGTTGCCCTGTAACGTATGGATCAAACAAAATATGGTGCTGATCTGTATGCAGGTTGTAAGCCCAGCTTGTCTGCTGCTGCGTCCAGGTAGCACCTCCGTCTGTAGAACGCCAGATGACATGTGCACACACATACAACTCATTTGCGTTGGCTGGATTAGCTTCAATATCAAAGTTATAATTCCCCTGTCCGCCACCAGCGGCATCGTA
The DNA here is from genome assembly GCA_964572965.1 of uncultured Bifidobacteriaceae bacterium. Lineage (GTDB taxonomy): Bacteria > Bacteroidota > Bacteroidia > Cytophagales > UBA9547 > CAZNHL01. The sequence goes on along the minus strand of CAZNHL010000015.1, from coordinate 47,473 downwards.
ACCTGCCAGACACTTAGTCAATTCAGAACGTGCATTTACGAAAGTAGTACCACCATCAGTAGACTTATATATCTCTCCAAGAGTACCAGCACCCACATTTCCTACATATACCACGTTAGGGCTTGCAGGAGAAACTGCCAGACGACAGCCATTGGCACCAAATACAAATGCAGGAGAAGTAATCTGTGTCCATGTTTCACCCGCATCTGTGGAACGGTAAAACCCTTTTGCAGCAACAGCATAGACAATCTGTCCGTTAGATCCCGGCTTGAATACAAGATCATACATAGGTGTAGCTGTTGACTTTAAGGTCCAGCTTGAACCTCCATTGGTACTTTTATAAATACCATTATTAGTAGCGGCAATAATCGTCTGACTGTTAGTCGGCAATAAAAGTATTTCCAGCACCAGCCTATTACCCATACCGGAATTTGACAATGTCCAGTTTGTACCGCCATTGGTAGTTTTATATACACCCTGACCGTTATAGTAATAGTTAGGATCACCGGTACCCCAGTAAATGATCTGGTCATTACCAGGGTCAATAGCTATAGAAGCTGACTGTACCCTTGTAATGTTATCAGTTCCGAGATTGGTCCAGCTCCCACCCTTATTATTACTGTACCATAAGCCACCGGAAGCGCTGGCAACGTACATTTTATTGGGATTTGTAGCATGGAATTTCAACTCTGTACAGCGACCGATACCATGTACCTGCGCTACAGTTTTTTCCGGAAAAGGAATAGGGCCAAGATTAGTCCATGCCGGAGTCTGGCCATAAGTATATGAGAACAAGCCCGACAAAACTATTGCCAGGAAAGTCAGTATATTTTTAATCTTCATGGGGATTACTTAGAAGTGTTTTGTCTGTTTCTTAATTCCTGCTCCAGCAATGCTTGCTGTTCTTCGGGACTCATTACTTTCCCGTCAGGTTTTACATAGCCGGCATTTTGCTGCCTCCAAAAGGTAAAGCGCTTGTATTCTTCAGCATACTGAAGAATCTCCTGCTCTTCTTTTGCTTCGCTCTTAAACAACCGGGACAAAAAAGACCTTTCTTGGCGTTCCGATTCACCCTCTTCCCTTTCGCCGCGCATTACTTCTTCCGGTTCCGGCTTGCCGCGCCAGAACTCATCAAAAGCTGCAACAGCTTCATTGTAATTGGTATTGGGGTCATTCATCATTTGAACCCATACAGGATTCTTTCGATAGGCTTTCAAAGTGGCTTTATCTGGCTGATTCTGGGCAGAAGCAGCATAAACGATAAACCCACCAACAATGGTAAGGCATAGTTTCTTCATCACCCTTAAGAGTATAAGTTTACTTTATAGTTAGTGTAGTTTTTACATTACCGTAGTAATGCATTCAAATGTAACCAAAAATTGAATTATTTATATATTTTTTAAAACTAAACACATAACATCAAATTTAATTACTCCTGCTCCTCTCTGATTTTGATTACTTTACCAGCAAAACCCTCGAACTTCAGGGTAGAACCGTTACTCTTAAGGCTGAGTTAAACATATACTATAGTGCCGATGCTTACACTATGTTTTTTCAAAAAATCACTACTATAACTCCTGTTGTCTTTAATTTTATCCGGAGAGAACTAAATGTCTCTCCGGATAAAAAATAGCTTAAAAACTTCCTCTCAGAGTCAGTACAAAATTTCTTCCCGGGGCAGAAACTCCGGAAGCAAATACTCTGTAATTAGTATCCAGCAGGTTTTCAACAGCTGCCTGTAACTGTAAATACTTATTAAAGTGATATGCAGCACGAATATTGAATGTTACCCATGCCGGCATAAATCCTTTTTTAGTATCATAAGAATACTGCTGGTTATCTTCTCCATTCAGATTGTAGTTCCCGGACGTTTTAGCACCGTTGTATATGGCATAAAAATCGCCTTTCACTTTTTTCACTTTAAAGATAAAAGCTACTTTACCGAATATCGGAGGAACGTGATCCAACGGATAATCAGAACTATCTGTTTTGATACGGCCATAAGTATAATTGAATGTTGATACAACTGAGAACGATCTTGTGATATCTGCTGCCAGATTTGCGCTCAAACCATACACATAAGCTTTATTGGCATTCTGACTTGTATAAACACGGCTCCTATTACCTGCATAGTTTGCAGAATCTGCTCCATTCAATTGGTATGGCAAAGTTGTAATCACATTGCGGTACCAGGTATAAAACCCTGTCACATCCAGTTTAATTTTCTTCGCAAATACCTTACCTACAGTCATTTCAGCATTATAGGTATATTCAGGTTTCAAATTAGGGTTAGGGACAATCAGTCGTCCGGGTGTTGATTCAAACACTTTGCTCATATCATCTACATTAGCAGAACGGAAACCACTGGAAGCCAGAGCTGCAAAACGCCAATCATTGCCTGGCAGGTAAACCAAACCTATGTTTCCGGTCATGGCATCATTGTTCTGTGTTACAGAATTGTATGGAAAGGGGAAGAATGTGGTATCGTTGAAGGTCGATTTCAAATAAGTATGCGTGTAGCGTAAACCTGCCGATGCTATCAGTTTATCATTCAACTGATAAGCATCTGTCAGGTAAGCAGAATACATGTTCATTTGCGAGCCGCCGTTTGGATAACGGGTATCAAGCGAAGATTTTACGCCTGTATTGATATTGTTTGCATGTGCATCAGAATTCACATTGTTCCATACACCCTCTATGCCATAACGGATTTCATTTTTACCCGATTTTTTGGTAAAATCCGCATTGGCTGTCAGCATATTTACTTGCTCATACCTGTTTCTCCGGTTGGATTTTCCCCAGCCTCTGTCATGCCTGCTCTCTACAATATTCTGCCACCCAACAATTACCCTAGCATGGTCAAAGAACTTGGTTTCCCTGTCTATATTTGCAGTATATGCTGTAAATAGACGTTGCTGTGGTCCGTAATACCATTCTGCACTTCTAAATTTCCCTCCCGACATATCGGTAAGGCGATCGTAACGCGGAATATCAGTAGAAGTTGAAAATTGAAAATTCAGTCCGTGACTCAGGTAACGATTCTGTTTATAAAGAAATTTTTGAATAACGCTGATTTGAGAATAGTGGCTTGCCTTCTGTTTTTGTACGTTGCCATTTTTTATCATGGTATCGACACCACTAATTCTGTCCTGATAATATTCACGCTTAAATAAGACACCATTATCGACAGTACTATTATTGATATCCTGAATAAAGTTGCGATTAGCGCCCATTCGCAGATCACCGAATTCTGAATAAGTAACTCCTGTATAAGAACCAAACTTCTTCCCTGCCAGGTTCAGGTCGATATGACCGGTCTTTTCATTCATGGCTGAACCATAACGTATATAAGCATTACCTTTTACTAAAAAAGAACCGCTGTCTGCCAGTACAGGATTTTTAGTATAAAAATGCATTACGCCGCCAAGTGCATCACTACCATACATAACCGATCCGGGACCATAAACAACTTCAATTTTATCAAGAGAATTGCCATCCAGTGTGATGATGTTTTGTAAGTGTCCACCTCGATAAATAGCATTGTTCATACGAACACCATCTACAACCATTAATACTTTGTTTGCCTCAAAGCCACGGATAATAGGACTACCTCCTCCAAGCTGACTTTTCTGCACCAAAACGTTTCCGCTCTGGGTCATTGTTTCTGCCATGGTAGGCTGATTCATATAGCTAATGTCTTTAGCTGAAATGACCTGCGTCTGTTGAGGAATTTCTCTTTGTTTTTCTTCAAACTTGTTAGCCGAAATCACAACCTCTTCAAGGTCATAAGTGGTTTCGGAAAGGAAAATTCTGTAGCCTGTAGCTGACACGTCGGCTAGCGATCCCGTAAAGTCTGCATAGCCAATATGTGAAACTGTGATAACAGCATTTTCTTCAAGTCCGGTTACCAGCACTTTCCCTGATTCATCTGTTTGTACTGTACCCTTATCGCTCGATACAAGGGCATTTGGTAATGACTTAAGAGTGACTTTATCAATCACTGAAATAGTTTGTGCGCAGCAAACTGAAGCAAAAAGCACAAGGCTTATTGCAGGTATTAAAAAGAATTTCATACAATATATCATAATTACAACCCAATAAAAGAAGTTTTGCTTAGCAAAACACACGTGATAGTTGAGATACCCGGCAGCCAGAGGCTCCCGGGTAAATAACTACACTATAAAATAAAAAGGTGTGTTAAACCTCGGGCGGGAGATAAACGGACATGAGGTGAGCCGGTAATAAACGTACCTGCCTGAATATTTTAAAGAACTGTTGAGAATACTGAAGTGAAGAATAAATATTAAATAAAGTTTCCTCTGCACATGCAATAAAAATGATTTTAATATAATCGAGGAGTTTTTTTGCGCCCTGGCCCAGCTTTCCCAGATTGGCGTCCACAAGTGCATCCAGATAAGCCATCAGCTCTGCTTCTATATTATCCTGATAGCACCTGATGTTTACATAACCGTCTTTTACTTGCATTTCGATAACATCATACATCATGCCTTTTAGACGGAACTCATCGTCTTCCGTCCACTCCAGCTGCTTGTATTCGTCTGAATTGAGTTTGAAAGAAAAACGTACCTGATCACCATCTGCTACACCCTCGGCTATTTTAGCTTGTACATCTTCACGCACTGATTGCCTGACTAATGGAAATAGCAACTGATAGCCGCCAAATTGTAACAAAAGCGCCAGTAGAAGTACTATGGAAGATAACCTGATCAGATAAATTTATTTTTTACACCCAAAACCAAAGATAAAGACAATTTCATAAAAGAAAAATACCACAAAATTGTTTTTGACAAGATCTGACTTTACCTTTAAAACGGTTTTACTTTATCTCACTAATGGCTTCGACTCCTGTTACTAAAAAACAAAAACATACCCAGGTTCTTCGTTTAGCCCGCAAACTACACCGTAGCGCCGGGGCTTTACTCTTCATTTTCTTTTTCTTTATTTCTATAAGCGGTGTATTACTTGGATGGAAAAAGCACAGTAACGGGTTCCTCCTGGCTAAAACTTATGAAGGTACCTCTTCAGATATAAAAACATGGCTGCCACTCGACAGTCTTATGAAGATTGCTACACAAACGCTACACGATTCTGTTTCTAAAGACCTCTCTATAGCTACTGACCGCATAGATTTAAGACCAGAAAAGGGAATGGCAAAATTTAGCTGTAAAGAAGAATATTTGAGTCTGCAGATAGATTGCAGCACAGGCAAACTCTTGCACATTGAAAAACGTCGTGCCGATTTCATCGAACATATTCACGATGGCTCGATACTCGACAAATTACTAGGCATTAAAAATGGCACTATGAAACTGATCTATACCACAGTTACCGGTCTTGCTCTACTCCTGTTTACCATTACTGGTTTCTGGTTGTGGTACGGGCCAAAGTATCTGAGAAAATTGCAATAGCACAATGCTAACCAAAGCTGACTAAAACAAGTAACCCTTAACTTGCCAGATACTTAGCCCTTATCCTGAAATGAAAATCACTCTTTTATTAATAATTTTAAGCTTTTGTATTGGCTGTTCTCCTTTTAACAAGCAGGATACTGTTATCGTTATTCAGCCTTATGAAGGTTTTCCTAACCAAGAAGCTAAAAACATCCTGAAAGAGATTCACAACATTTACCCGAAAGTTGTATTAAGATCGGCCATACCATTTCCTCAGGAATCATACTATAAAAAACGCAACAGATACAGGGCCGACATACTAATTTCACTCTTAAAAAACACCATTGGCAGCGATTCTGTCATTGTAGGGCTTTCGTCCAAAGACATCAGCACTACAAAAGACGGTATTAAAGACTGGGGTGTCATGGGGCTTGGTTACCGGCCCGGCGACGCCTGTATTGTATCTACCTACCGACTTTCAAAAAACAACAAGAAAGAACAATTTTACAAAGTCGTGCTACACGAATTAGGTCATACGAGAGGTTTACCTCATTGTGAGGTAAAGACTTGCTTTATGCGCGACGCTGAAGGTGGAAATCCATTAGATGAAGAAACCGGCTTTTGTAATGACTGTAAAGCCTATTTACAGGCGCATAACTGGAAATTAAAGTAAAGATCCGCCTGATTGACAAAATGAATTATAATGAGCGACTGGAATACATTGCATTTTTTTAATGATGAGAAGTTTTATTCAGAAATTGTACCTGACCTACAAGGAAAAGGAATATTATTGAGTAAATATTTAAACTCAGAATCTGGCAAGTATCTTCTGCGGCATAATATCCCGGAGCGGACAAGCAACATGATTGCCTATTGCCATCAGTTTGACAGTGATTTTAAAACTCACAAAACCCTTAGAGAAATTGAATCACGGGTGAAATCACCTATTGAAGAATATCAGGATTTTGTAACAAAGAGAAATCAAGACCAGGAAAACTTCTTCAATACTTATGCTCAGGAAATTGAAGATTTAAATAGAATTTTACCTTTGATTATTTTTTCAGAATGCGCAATCTATCAACCTTATTTCATTCTTGGCCGCAGGATTTTTACAGGAAATATAGGATCAAAAACAGGAAGCTTTGCAGAGGCATGTTGCCATAATATTGTACACAGTAAAACAGGCTCGTCGTTGAATTATTTTGGAAGTGGATTAACAAACTGGCTGACAAAAGAAGAAGTAAATCTCTTATTACTTGACAAAGACAACTTGTACAGCCGCAGTGCAGAGTCTGAAGATTATTTACCTAAGTTCATTGCTTTTTTGCAGTCAGCTTATGACAATAAGTATGGTTTTATTGCTGTTACAAACATTAATAAATCAATAATATCTGACATTAACCCAAAGACTGTATAACAGGACACACCATAATGACATTCAAAAAACTGGCTTTACAGTACCCCAACAAATGTGCAATAATAACAGGTGCAGGCAGCGGTCTTGGGCTGGAACTCACACAACTACTTTTAGATAATGGGTGGAAAATACACGCCATTGATCTGAAAACAACTGCTCTTGATTCAACACAACCACTATTAAAAGTCTATGAGCAGGATATTACCCAAACAGAAGCATACAGGTTACTTTTGAAAGACATCTGTGCCGCCGATAACATTGATATTCTTTTTAATAATGCAGGTGTTGGTGAAGGTGCTTTATTTGAAGATTACTCTCTTGAAAACTGGGATTGGATCATCAATATCAATCTAAAATCGGTATTGGCGGGAAGCTACCATATACTTCCACATTTCAGGAAGAAAAACAGTGGCATGATTGTGAATATTGCCAGCGCTGCGGGTTATGCCAATTTCCCTAAAATGAGCCCTTACAACGTTACCAAAGCTGCGGTTATCTCATTCTCAGAAACATTGGCTCATGAGCTATCCAATACAAATATTAAAGTGAAGTGCGTTACCCCTACTTTTTTCAGGTCATCGGTTCTGCAACATAGCAAGGGTGATCCGGAAGTGATAAGCAGTGCAGAGAAGGTAGTCAACAACTCGACATTAAGCAGTAAAGATGCAGCAATTATTATTCTATCGGCTTTACACAAAAAACAAGAGTTTATCCGCTTTCCTTTTAGCTCTCAAGCACTTTATCTGGCTAAAAGGTTTCTCCCTTCACTTGTACGCTGGGGAGTAAGAAAGTATCTGGTGAAGTAAATTTCCACAACCATCCTATGAAACACATAAGCTTACTTCTTATCGCTTTATTTTTTACATCTTGCTCGGGTAAAGAAGAAACTAACAAACTTAATTTAGCACTGATAAGTAACAAGAAAATCTCTGCAGATCAGGTTTGCTATCAGTTTTATGAGCAATTCGGTTTTACTGACCTATGTGAACATTACCGAACGTTATACTACCTAGATCAATTTAAACCGACAAAACACTGGAAGGCACTACCAATTACAAAATCAGATTTAAGAAAAATAAATAAATCGACCTCCAATAAACCGGACACATTACCTGCGTCAAATCTGGATGTCAGATATAAATACCAAACTGCATTCAAAGACATTTCGCTTAAAATGCAGGAATACATTAATCCGGATAAAGATTATGTAATAGCAATGAAAAAGGGCTTTTATTATTTTGACAAAAAACATCTGAAAATATATGATGCAGAGAAAAAGCTATTTTATGAGGAAGTACACGATTGTGATGGCCTTTAGGCTTATACTGCTTCTGTTAAAGCAGCTTATTATCGTTTTGTTCCTTGCGCTTCCTTCTTATAGTCAGGTAAGTATTGCTCAAAAAGATTCAATACTGGCTGTTGCTCAGAAGCAATCTCCTAACAACTTTATTAAAGTCATTTGTACTGATTATTTAAAACTCGCAGAACATAAAGTCAAGAAACAAGACTCATTACCAAACACTTAACGACAACTCTCCTGCATCATTTTAGCGAGTTCAGGCTCTTTGCTGCCAAGGTTCTTTGCTTTGGTAAGGGCATCACAGGCATCTTTGTCTTTATTAAACAAATGATGAATTTTACCCAGTAAAAAATAAGCGTAAGCCCCCATAGGTTCTATTTCTATAGCCTTGTTGCAATCTTCTGTAGCTTTCTCAAATTTATTGAGCTGATAGTAGCAGAAAGCCCTATTCACATAAGCATAACTATAATCCGGATTTTCTTTAATAACACTGTCAAAACCAAGCAATGCTTCATTGTATTTCTCTAGTTTAAGATTACAAAAAGCCAGGTTATAATTAGCTTCAAACGCATATTTTTTCTCTTTAATAAGATACTCATAATAGTGCATAGCTTTCTTGTATTGCTTGTCTTTCATATACACATAACCTAGTTGATTGTATATATCTGCCTTGCGCGCCGGAAAACGTTTTTCCATATCTTCAAGCAACTCAATGGATTTATTCAATGGTTGCTTTTTCTGATAAATGGTTACGATGTTCATCAAATTGGCATACTCGCTGGCTTTCAATTTTAGCGCTTTCTCACACTCCGGCAAAGCCTCATCATAACGCATATCTCTTACAAGACAATTACACATTGTTGTATAAGCCTTTCCATTTGTACTATCAAGCATAATGGCATACTGAAACATACGAATGGCATCTTCACTTTTGTTTGATTCAAAAAGGATCAGACCTTTACTTACCTGAAAATTGCTATTGTAAGGATCAAGGTCTATCGCCTTGTTAATCTCTATCAGGGCATGCGTGCGGTCACGGATTTCGAAAAAAAGATTACTCCTGTTGTAATAAATATCGGGAATATCCGGTTTAAAATGCTGCGCTCGACCATAGTCCCGTAAGGCCTCTTTGTATTTACGCTGCATCCTGTACGCTGCTCCGCGGCAAATATAGGCGTTAACATAAGTAGAATCTTTCACTAACGCTTCTGTATAAGCTTTTACAGCTTCTTCAAGCTTCCCTTTCTGATAAAATAAGATACCTTTGTCGACCATGTCAGATGCCGACTGGGCATAAATGGTGTTCGACAAAAGCATTATTAAAAGAAAGAAGCTGCTCCTCATAACTATTGTTTAGACCCGTATTTTTCAATAAGACTCTGCACACATCTTTCACCATCCATGGCTGCCGAAACGATTCCTCCTGCATAACCGGCGCCTTCGCCACAAGGGTACAAACGGTTTATTTCTACATGCTCGCAGGTTTCTTTGCTTCTGGGAATACGTACCGGCGACGAAGTGCGGCTTTCTACTCCTACAATCTGAGCGTCGTTGGTCAGGTAGCCATTCATTTTTCGCCCGAAAGCGGTGAAGCCATCGCGCAGGCGGTGACTGATATGTTCAGGCAAAACATCATACATAGAAACCGAATGCAATCCGGGCTGATAAGAAGTATCCAGTAAAGATGAAGAAACTTTATTCTTCACAAAGTCGACCATACGCTGTGCAGGAGCAACCTGCGTTTTACCGCCCAGCTCCCATGCTTTCTGCTCAACTGATTTCTGAAACTCCAAAGCACTTAGTGCTCCGTACTTCGCAAATTGAGGAATATCCTCCAGTTCCACCGCTACCACCATTCCTGAGTTAGAATAATGACTGTCACGCCTGCTTGGCGACATCCCGTTTACTACTACTTCTCCCGGTGCTGTAGCTGAGGGTACAATAAATCCTCCCGGGCACATGCAGAATGAGAAAACCCCACGATCTACTCCTTTGTATTTTGCCTGTTCTACCAAAGCATAACTCGATGCAGGCAAATAAGGTCCACGGTCATTGCAATGATACTGAATGCGGTCAATGAGGCTCTGCTGGTGCTCAATACGCACCCCCAATGCAAAAGGCTTTGCTTCAATAAGGACTTGTCTTTTATGACATAATTCGAATATATCACGGGCTGAGTGGCCTGTTGCCAATACAACACCAATGCCTAAAAGTTCTTCTCCTTTCTCTGTTATAACACCTTTGATTTCTTTTTCCTGGAGGATAAAGTCTGTTACCCGGGTATCAAACATCACTTCCCCGCCATGCTTCAATACGGTTTCTCTGAACTCTGCAATGATAGTCGGAAGTTTGTTGGTTCCTATGTGTGGATGCGCATCTACCAGTATATCTTCTTTAGCCCCGTGTGCCACCAGAATTTCAAGGATACGTCTTACATCACCTCTTTTGTGTGAACGGGTATAAAGCTTGCCGTCTGAGTAAGTTCCAGCTCCTCCTTCTCCAAAACAATAGTTTGAATCCGGGTTTACGACATGATCTTTATTGATAGCTGCCAGGTCACGGCGTCTGGCACGGACATCTTTACCGCGTTCGAGTACAATTGGCTTGAAACCCATTTCAATGGCTTTCATAGCAGCAAAAATCCCCGCAGGACCGGCTCCTACAATAATCACTGCTGGCTTGCCGGCAACGTTGGCAAATTCAGGTTTATAAGTAATCTCCTCTCCCGGTTTTTCATTGATATAAACTTCTACCGAAAGGTTAACCTTAACCATGTGACGGCTGCGGGCATCAATAGAACGGCGTAATTTCCTGATAATAACAGGATCTGTTGTTTTCAACCCCAACTCTTTAAGCATATATCGCTCAAGGGCAGCATCATCAAAGCCAACTTCGGGGCTTACTACTAAATCAAATTTCTTAATCATGGTAAGGGAGTTATCCTTAAAATAGTATTGAGTATTTAATAGCAAAAATCTTTCAATCTTTCAATCTTTCAATCTTTTCTTAAAACCTATATCCTAAACTAAACCCGAATCTCAGTGGCAAATACCAGGATTCCTGAGGTATTCCACTGAAAAGAATATCATAATCCACCTTTTCAGACCAGTTTTGGCTAAAGAAACGATAGCCTACACCAATACCGGCATATACATCAAATGCCAGGCCCGATTTACGGTAGCTTTTCAATAATCTGTCACCAATCTGAACGGTATATTCAAATGAATTACCGGTCATGTTCAGGGTGCTTTTCTCCATCGTATTTAAATCCATTACATGGGTTCTGTAATCCATGTAAATATACCTGAATCCCTGCGCAATATATGGCCGGCCTATATCTGACTTTTTTTTCTGATAACGTTTCTGCCTGATCCCTAACGCTGCTCCATACGAGGCAATCTCATTATTAGGTAGATTATTATGACTATTAAAAAACGGACTTCTGTAAGTAATTGCTTCCAATTCGTAACCCCAGTGTTTATCTTCATAAATTTCTAAATAAACAGGCATACTTTTAAGAAAAATGGCAAAAGGGTTGGCTGACAAAATCAGAGAATAATTCCCGGGCATCTTTTTCCTTTTGAGTTTATCTTTAGAAGGTTCCTTATCTTCTTTCAGTTCTGTATTCTTATTTGCCAAACCTTCCGAACCCTGGGTCGATTCTACGAGTGAAGAGTCATTACCCGGCGGGTTTTCCAGCTCATAATAGTTTTTATAATAACCCGCCAGCTGTCCGTCCTCCTTGTATAATTTCCAGGAACCAACCTTTTGACCGTCTTTAATAAGGCCTTCCATTTTCAACTGGCCGCTTTTATAATAACCTTTATAAACACCCTCTCCGGCAACAAATGAAGCTTTACCTTCTAGCGTGCCGTCTTCGTGATAATAAACCCAATCGCCATTATTTTTCCCTCTGGAAATAGGCCCTTCTACCTTAAGCGCTCCGTTTTCATAATACTCCTGATAATTACCGTCTCCATTTACAAAATTGCCCTGGCCTTTTGATTTGCCACTCTCGTAAAACAAATTCCATTGACCTTCCCTCTGTCCATGATTTTCATTACCCACAGAGCTCAGCTGACCATTTTCATAGTAATATTCCCAGCGCCCCTGCTTAAAACCGGCATGCTCTTTCCCTTTGGCTTTTAATTTCCCATTCGGAAAATAATAAGTCCAGGTACTATCGCTCTGACCATTTTTCAGAAAACCTGTAGCCTTTAATTTCCCGTCAGTAAAATATTCTTTATAAATAGCCAGTCCGGTCTCATCATAAGCAGCCTCCCCTTTCTTTGCACCATCTTCATAATAATATGTCCAGGTACCGCTTTGCTTACCATCAGCAAACTCTCCAAAAGACTTTTGCTTTCCGTTTTCAAAATAAAAAAACCAGAGACCTTCTTTCTGCCCCTTCTCCAGGTTACCCTCACTGCTCAACTTCCCGCTTTCATAATAATATTGCCAGTGCCCTTGCTGAGTGCCCTTATCATAGTTCCCGATTGCTTTCAGCGACCCGTTTTCATAAAAGTATTTCCAGACATCTGTCTGTTTACCATCTTTATACTCTCCGCTAACTTTAAGCGTTCCGTCCTGATAATAGGACTGATAAATACTATCGAGAATTGTTTTCCCTTTTTCTGAACGGACATAAAACACTTCTTTTAGCTGAGTCTGCTCTTTGTCATACCAGTTTTTAAGTTCACGGCGAGGTGGCTTTGCCCAAACAACCAAAGTTGTCAGTAAAGAAATCAAAACCAATATCGCCGGTGTTTTTATCATAGAAATGAAAACTAGTTTTCCAGCCAGTCTTTGCCCCATTCTTCTTTTTCGGAATCAGTCCAGAGTTCGGGGAAGAAAATTGTTTTCTGATAATGTGGTGGGAGGTATTTTTTCCAATTAGTACCACCTGTAGAAGGGTTGCTCTTCAGGTGCTTCACAGCAGCCTTTAAGTGTGACATAGACCAGCGCACGTTTACACTGATATCGTATTTACGCAGTTCGTGAATTAAGTCTTCTGAAACCTGCTCTTTGGCAGCCAGCTTCTGATATGCTTTGCGGATATTACGTTTTTTATACTTTGTAGCTAAACCTATCAATTCATTCGAATACTTCTGATCGAACTGCGTCAGCGTGAGTGTCCTGGCACCCGTAGCCCGGTCTGTAGCACCTTTTTTCCAGTAGATCACTTCATAAAGCTCATCTATATCAGCTTCTTCCACAAAACTGGTTTTACGTTCCGAATCAACAAGGTTAAACATATCCGTACTGCAAATTTCAATTTTGCGGAATTGTACGGATTGAAAGCCACTTGCAGGAAATAATGAGGTACGGAATTGAGAAAACTCTTCAATGCTTAACTCTAAGCCTATAATATCAAAAGAAGCATTGATCTGCTCGAAGTATAGATTGATACGTCTTAATTTTTTCAGTAAATAGTCCTGAGTAATATCAGTTTTTTCAGCTATCTGGTCTATTTCCTGCAGAATAAGCTTGAAATAAAGTTCAGAGATCTGATGATAAGCAACAAAGATCATCTCATCCGGGAACTCTGTTCTAGGGTGCTGTAACGTAAGCAGCGTATCCAGATTGATATAATCCCAATAATTAAGGTAACTGGAGTGATAAAGTCCTGTAAGATAAGTGGATAAATCCTGCCCATCTCTTTGGTACTTTTCCTGTAAAAGTTTTAGTGCCTCTCCGGCTTTATCATTCAATCCGTTCTCCTCCATTTTTCTAAACAAACTTTAATTTCGTTCGTTGGAATGGTATAATTGGAACAAAGCCCTAATTTGCCCTCCAATTGTAAAGTTCACATTAAATTTGAGTAAAACCAAGACATATACTATGACTGACACTTTTGAATCTCCCGATTTTTATAATATAGATGACTTGCTGACAGAAGAGCACAAATTGATCCGTAAAACGGTGCGTGACTTTGTAAAAAAAGAGATCAGCCCGAACATAGAAAACTGGGCTCAGAAAAACCACTTCCCTTTTGAAATTGTGAAAAAAATGGGAGATCTGGGCATCTTTGGCCCTACACTGCCTGTTGAATATGGCTGCAGCGGCCTTGATTATATCTCTTATGGTCTTATGATGCAGGAGATCGAACGCGGTGATTCCGGCATGCGTTCTACGGCTTCTGTACAGGGCTCATTGGTGATGTTCCCTATCTACAAATATGGTTCTGAAGAACAACGTAAAAAATACCTTCCGAAACTAGCCAGCGGAGAGTGGCTCGGTTGCTTCGGCCTGACAGAGCCAGACCATGGTTCCAATCCGAATGGTATGCTAACGACTATTAAAGATATGGGCGACCATTATTTACTGAATGGCGCTAAAATGTGGATTTCTAATTCCCCTAAAGCACAGGTGGCTGTAGTATGGGCAAAGAATGAAGAAGGACGCATTAAAGGTGTGATAGTAGAACGTGGTATGGCAGGTTTCTCTACACCTGAAATCCATGGAAAATGGTCACTGAGAGCCAGTGTAACAGGTGAACTGGTATTTGACAATGTGAAAGTACCTAAAGAGAACCTATTGCCTGATGCAGACGGATTAAGCGGCCCGTTGGGCTGCCTTGATTCTGCCAGATATGGTATTGCCTGGGGCGCTGTGGGAGCTGCCATGGATTGTTATGAATCTGCCCGCAAATATGCGCTTGAACGCATCCAATTCGGCAAGCCTATCGCTTCTTTCCAGCTTGTACAGAAAAAGCTTTCAGAGATGCTTACAGAAATTACCAAAGCTCAGTTGGTTTGCTGGAGATTGGGCGTACTTAAGAATGAAGGCAAAGCCACTACTGCACAAATATCACTAGCCAAAAGAAACAACGTTGACATGGCCTTACATATAGCCAGAGAGGCGCGTCAGATTCATGGCGGCATGGGCATTACAGGCGAATACCCGATCATGCGCCACATGATGAACCTTGAATCGGTAATCACCTATGAAGGTACTCATGATATCCATTTGCTGATACTAGGAAACGAGATTACCGGAATTCCGGCGTTTAAGTAAAGTCACAAGGTGTTTTGGTATTAGAGTGTTTAGGAGCTCCCTTAACACTCTAATACCAAAACATATTTAGACCCTGTTAAAATGAAATCACACTTCTTACTTTTTTTAATAACCGTTTTTTTATTCTCATGTGAACAAAAACTTCAAAATAACATTTCCAGCACAGATACCATTATCAAACCACTTATAGACTCGGTACCTATACCCCCAACCTCGTCGACACCAATACAAGCAAGCAAAGAAACGATCATCTATCCGGCAAACTGCAGGTGTGATTCGCTGCCAAACCTTAATGAATTTATTTCTTGCGATCCGATCTGTTTCGACAATAAAGCAAAGCTGACACGAAACTTCAATTGCGACTCTTCCTGGCTTACTTTTGAAAATGCCAAGGGCAATAAATTACAAATATACTCGCTGCACAAAGAACTGACAGGCCTTACTCATAAACTTGGCTATGTGTATTTTACAGAATACGAAACCACTTTTCTGGCAGAAAACAGGGTTGCTTCCGGCTGTTGTTACCCTAATGACTTTTATTTACATGATAAGAATACAGGTGAACTTATTAAATACCTCGGCCGTGCTGTCTATGTCAGTGAGGACAAAAATTCACCTTTTGTGATTTCCATAACTAATAATAATTACAAAGACGAAGACACATCTGAACCAGATTACAATTCATTGACCGTTTATAATCTGGAAACCCGGAAAGAGTTTAAAATTTCACTTCCGGCAGGTGATATTGATAAAGGGATGAATAATAATCATTTCAGATATCCGGAAGAGTTAATCGAAGCAGAAATAATTGGTAAACACACAATACTTATAAAATATTACACCGATGAATATAAAGGCAACAAATCAATCGTGTATAAAGTCGTAAAGGTTGATTTGAGGAAATATAAGTAAAGTGCGAGGTACTTATTTTTCAGTGCCAAAATTACTTTAAAACAGAGATACACAAGGCTCCCAAATACATCAACACTTCCTCCCTTTTTACTGACTCGTTCTTAAGACTGCCGGAGGAAAAGGTTTGCATAATAGCAATTATCAGGCCATTTCACAAACAATACAAAAAGTGTAGATTTATTCCACAAAACCAATAAATGTTTAAACATTTTAAAGAAAAGACAATGAAATCAGTTTCCTATTAGTTAAGTTTAAGTATATCAACGATCCTGTCGGGATGAAATCTACTTCCAAAAAG
>CAZNHL010000015.1:4164-31108 GCA_964572965.1 uncultured Bifidobacteriaceae bacterium | reverse complement strand
TGGGTATTTGCTCCTTTGTCGTTTTCCTTTTAGCATTCTATCTTTCTTATTTCATTGATGAAAGCGTAATTTCTAATCTGCTTGCTTATGCAATGCCTTTTTATCTTCTAACATTAGGCATATTGCTTGCTGTAGCTTCACTGATAAAAAAATGGAGACTGGCTGCTTTTATTGCTGTGCTGTTATGTTTCCTTCAGAAGCCTATTTCGGAGACATGGAGAATGCCTGCTTCCGTAGACCTTGCCCTTACACAAAAAGGCAGCTCTTTAAATATACTTTCATATAATGTAGCTTCATTCAATACAGAACGATTTAATATAAGTCACCCTCAATCAGAAGACGATTCTTATTTAGTCAGTCAATTCAAAAAACTGCTTAGCAATCAGAAAAAAAGCATCGATCTCATCTGCCTTCAGGAGTTTCGCTATCATGATACTGAAGAAACTGATGTAATAAATTACTTGAGTACAACAGAAGGTTTCTCATACTATTACATGAAGCCTTTTACTTTTGACTTTCAGGCAGGCTTATTCGGAATGATTATATTTTCAAAATATCCGATTATCAAAAAAGACTGTATTGATTTTGATGAATATGGCTCTTTCAATAAAATTATGTTCGTTGACATACTGAAAGGGAAAGATACAGTAAGAGTGGTCAATCTGCACCTTCACTCTATGAGTATCAGATGGCATAAAGAAGACAGTGTATCTGTATATGAAAATCTGAGTGATATTTATCGCCGGCTTGCTTCAGGAATTTCAATCAGGAATTTGCAGATCAAAAAAGTGCAGGACATTATTGATAGCACGAAATACCCTCTTCTGGTATGCGGCGACTTCAATACTTTTCCCTATGGCAGCTCTTATCAGCAATTAAAATCAAAACTATTTAATGCTTTTGAACAAGCCGGTGATGGTTTCGGTTTTTCGCTGAACAGGTTTCCATATTTTGTACGACTCGATAATCAGTTTTTCAACGATAAGTTTATTGCTAAAAAATTCTATGTCAGTAAAGAAATTGACAGATCTGATCATTTCCCTATTATTGGAGAGTATTTGCTGATAAATCCCCTTCTACAACAAAACAAATCCCGCAATTAAATTGCGGGATTTGTTTTTGTTTATATCAATTTCACCAGTTTTAGTTCGGCTCTACGGTTTTTACTCCGCCCTTCCGGATTATCTGTACCGTCTTCGTTTGTGTTCGGAGCAACCGGGTTACTTTGTCCGTATCCTTTTGCAATAATACGTTTCTTATTAATTCCCTGACTAAACAGGTAACTTACTATTGACCTGGCTCTTGCCTCCGAAAGTTGCTTATTATACTTATCTCCTCCTATATTATCAGTATATGCACCTACTTCCACGGCCAATTCACTGTGTTGACTCAGGTAAGACACCAACTCCTGTATTTGGGGATCATCCAGGAAGCTTTTTTCTTTATAATCAAAATAGACTACAAATTTAGATTGTGTTAATGCAAGTACCACTGAATCCTTCGCTTGTTTACGTTTCAGAGCTATCAGCTTTTGTCCTTCACGCTCACGTTTCATTGAATCAAGGAATGCCTGCTGACGTTGCTGGTTTACACTATCAATTTTTGTTTCTGTAATAGTCTTACTCTTCATTCCTGCTACTTTCTTAGGATCCTGAGTAACTATCGTTTCTGTAACTGTTGCAGACGCTGTTCCCTTAGCTACGGTTTCTTTTGCTACAGCAGATTTTGTCCCCGATTTTGCTGCCCCTCCTGCAACTGACGCCGCGGTACCTGTTGCCTGGGCATCGACAGCTGTTGCCGATAACGTGCCCGCTTGCTTTGCTTCAGCTTGCTTACCGGTCAGATTCCCTTTGGCTAAGGCTGGATCATTTTGCTTTTCTTCAATCAGTTTTTCCTGAGCGAGTAGCCCTGTTTTGATTATAGAAGTATCCCCAATTTGAACTATTACAGTATCAACATGTTCAATAAGTCTTCTCAATGGTTCAATACGCAAAACGGTTACCTGATCTTCTTTTTTCGACACATTATACTTCACCAATTTCAATGTATCTTCCAGTTTTCCGGAAAAAGAGATCGTATCATATGTTTCAAATACTTCTTCCAGTAATACACCTTTACGTCTGGTTCTTACGATGTATTCCTGATTGGGCTCTAATGCGAAATTAAAGCTCTGTACAGTATCTCCTACTTCTTTACTCAAAAATCCTTGTAAAAGTGCTGCTTTCATATTATTCGGCACTCTTTTAAAAATGGTTGAAGAAATAGTATCACCATCCAGTGTAACAACGTCCATGGAGCCTGTTTCCAACCTTGCTACTGCCGCTTTCATGGTACCCTTCTGAGACTTTGCACCTTTAACATAAGGCTTACGCACTTCAATTGAGTCCATCAACTGCTTTTGTAATAAACCTACAATGCGCACTTGTAACCTTACCGGCTCAACAGTTGAATGCAGGTAAATATCATCACAACATGTTTCACTTTTGAGGTTAAAACCGCCAATCCTGTTAGAGACTAAAAATCCGTCAGTCTTGTTGTACTTCAGGAAATAAGTATCATCGGCACTGGAGTTATAGTCCCAACCAAGATTCTCAGCTTTACCCCATCTATTACCTTTGTGATCAATTTTAATAACATCGTAGCCACCAAAACCATAATGATAATTAGAGCTGAAATAAAAAACTTCATTTTCTACATCATAAAAAGGAGTGATATCGTCACCGATAGTATTGATCTCCCGACCCATACTTTGTGCTTTACCCCAGACACCACCTTTCCCTTTCGTAACCTGCCAGATATCCATTCCGCCTTTTCCGCCCGGACGGTTTGAGCTGAAATAGATCACTTCAACTTTATTCTTTCCTTGCTGCTGACTAACTACAAATGGCTGTGTGGAAGTATAACCAGCCATATTTACCGGATCAGGTAAACGTCTTGCTTTACCTATCTGGCCATTTTCTATTGGAGCCACATAAATATCACAAACCATTTCGTTGTGCCTGTTAGGTTCACAACGGGTAAAATAGAATTGCTTTCCATCAGGTGTTACATAACCATTTGCATTGTTTTCATAGGTAGTATTTACACCTTTCACCTCTACAGGCGTAGACCAAACTCCTGAATTGTGTGACGACTGAAACATTTTCACATGGTAAAAATGAGCTTCACCGTTTTCAACTGTGATTACGCTATCTGCCTGTAATGATGAATACACCAAAGTATCTTTACTCTTCCATTTAGGTGAAAAGTCAGAATAGTTGGCATTGATAGTATCACCGGCATTTTTCATGGTAACGCTTCCGGCAGAAATCATGCTTACCTGCGCCCAACGACAAGACTCTACTTCATTTTTAGCAAAAGCTTTTAACTTATCGCCCTTTGCCTCTTTGAACTTACTATTGGCAAAATCAGCGAAAGCACCTTCAGCATCTTCATATTTCCCATTATGCTTTAAAGAAACAGCATAATAGTAAAGCGACTGAGTAATATTTTCACCATCAAGCTTCACTACTTTTGCAAAGCTTTCCTCTGCTCTCTTGTAGTCCCGAATCATCAAATAAGTCTCAGCAAGATGATAAAGATAGTCCCTGTTTGTAGAGTCTGTCTTTGTCAGATCTACCAAATGATCGATGGCATTGAAATAGCTTTTTTTCTTAACCAGTCTTGTTGAGAGCTTATGCTTCTTATCTTGTTGCTTGCTCTTTTCAATTTTGGCTGTGGTCTTATTTTCTGCCATCTGAGCCAAAGCCGGCAACGTAAGCAGTAGAACAAAAAAGATATACAGGTATTTTTTCATAAATTCTTAAACTCTATAACTATTAGAAGAAACGGCAAGGAATTGTTAATTCTGTCGGATGAGGCCTGTTAAGATTTCCGATATAAATCAGCGTAAACTCTATAGCCCCGATCACAGCATTATTTTTCACTCCCGGATAATTTTTAATTTCATTCAGTCTTGAAGTAGTAGCATCATAACTCACCCCAAACTGCATATTTTTGTAATTTAACCCTATCATGGGCATAATCGCATCTTTAATACGATACCACCCTCCTACCAGAAGTGTAGTTTGGTTTGTAGTACCAGCAAGCATGGTATACCCTATAGCGCTTCCGACGTTAAAATCGGTCGCCCCTGTCTGACGCATGATCAGGAAGCTTGGAAGAACAGACCACTTCATGTTGATACGATAGTTCATACCTATATTCGACGAAAATCTTGAACCAAGGCGTTTATCAGAACCATCAGCCACACTTTCTTTGGGACTTGTAACGTTGAATAAACTTCCGCCAATGTACAGGTCCATGTTTGGGTTTACCACATAATCATAAAAAGCACCCAGGTTCATGTTAAAGTATCCCATTCGGGTTGCGCTCATGTCTTCATTGGTAGGTTTTGTGGGGTCATATACACCGTCAACATACTGATTTCCAAAGCGTAAATCATTATCCAACAGGTTTTTCATCACATAACCGGCCTGTATACCAACCCCAACCTTATGTCTGTCTTTTTTGTCCAGGGTTTTCAGGTAAGAAACTGCACCGTTGATGTATTGGTTTTTGAATGTCTGATCACCCAACTGATCATCAACTGCAAAAATACCTACACCGATTTTATCCTTATCATTGTTTGGCAATCTGAAATTCATATCAGCGCCAAAACCGGTCGTGGCAAAAGTAGCGTTGGCGGCTTTCCACTGGTTTCTGTAAACCGCCGACAAACGGTAGTCCCCCCTGAACTTTCCTGCATAAGCAGGGTTCAAGGCCATAGGCACGTTATAAAACTGTGTAAAGTGCATATCCTGAGCCTCAACAGAAATTGCTAAGGCTATAAATGCTAATATCAGGTACTTCTTATATAAATTCATAATAATATCTTCTTAGACTACAAGGTTATCGGATCAGCGTAATTTTACCATCAAGCTTTGTTTCTTTATTATGCAAGTCAAGTACTGTTGCATAGAATATATAAGAACCGACAGGCTGGTCTTTACCATTAAACTGGCCATCCCAGGCAACATCCATCTCTCCTGTTACCGGATTTACATAAACACTTGATGCATTAAATACTTCCTCTCCCCATCTGTTGAAAATACGAAGCACTTTCAACTCTTTACCACCTTTAATAATCAGGCTCCAGGTATTGTTATCACCTTTACCGTTCGGGCTGAATGCATTAGGATAATTAATATAGATGTTCAAATCAACACTTTTAATAATAGTATCGGAACAGCCATAGTTATTTGCAACTCTCTGTATTACCTGCACCTTACCGGACGCTCCCACATTGGTAAATGTATGAATGGGATATTGGTCAGTACTAGTAGTATTGTCATCGCTGAAAGTATACCACCATTTAGTTACGTCGGCAGTTGACTTATCCTCAAATTCTACCGGCAGCATAGAAACCGCTTTATTCTTATTCCAGTCAAAATCAGCCGTAGGTATCGGATAAATTTCTGTTTGAACAGTAGCAGTATCGCCACAGCCGGTACCGGCATTGACAGAAATCAATGTTATACCTTTTTCACCAGGAGAATTAAATACCCACGATGGGTCTTTCAGATCAGAAGTAGTTGTATCCTTTGTATCTCTGAAAGTCCAATAATATAACAACCCATTATTTGGATCATTTGACGAAGAGTTATTGACAAAAATTGACGGTTGATTTAAACAAACATCCTGAATTGTAAACTCTGCTTTCGGTTGCGTAATAACATTTATCTGTGCCGTATCACTCATGAAACAATCACCTTCTTTATTGTAATTAGAAATAATCAGAGAATAGACCGTATCCTTTGCATACACGTGTGTTGGTGCAGATGCCGGCGGCAAAGAGTCGATCTGTCCGTCGCCATAATTCCACAACACATAATTAATAGGCTTACCTTCTGGTATACCGGTACAATCTTTAAACTGATAAACAGATTGCTGACATATAGGCGGCAATGTACATATAACAGGACTAGGCACTTTGATAATAGTCCTTGTTGGGTCTGAGGGCACAAAATAAGATTTACATCCCTTGTCATCAGTACCAACAACCGGTGTATATATATTTCCGTTTTTTGTAAATGTGGTATCAAAAGAGCTCTGGAAGCCTATGTTATTCCGAGAGAACTCACTCAAAGTATCATACTTGAAAGGAAATATAGATTCATCCGCGATACTTATCATCCAATCCCATTTAACAATCGGATTTTTACCTGTAGATGTTGCTGTAATCTTTGTTGGATTATTTACACAGACACCATCTAAATCAAAAAGCATTCTGAAAGGAGGCCATATTCTTACAGAAGCAGTATCTCTTCTGTAACAAGACCTGTTGTACCTGGTAATCAGGGTAACTGTATCTAAGCCCTCTCCATAAGAATGAGACGTATTATAAAAATAAGTCGTATCATTAGGACCGGCCCATGTTTTCTGGAGTTTAACCGTTGAATCTTTAGGAGCGGTAAACCCAACATATTTTTCAGGCCACTCAGCCGGAGTTACAATAGGTTCGCCCGACTTATCGCCAAAACTCCATGCAACCGAGTTAATTGTACGGCCCTTGTTACTTGTCACGTCCAGTTTAACGCGTTGAGGAGCAACCTCTGTTCCTGACATACAAAACGTTCTTGCACTTATACTGAAACTATTATCCGGCACCTGAATGTACAATAAGGAATCAGAATAACTTTTACAACCGGCATTATCCTCTGCTTCCAAAACAATATGATAAGCCGTAGGTTTTTCCGGATAAAAGTTTGTCACTCTTGTACCATCAGGATCTGTCGTAACAACATCCGCAGATCCATTGTTAAATTTCCATGTCCATTGTTTCACACCCCATTTTGAGAATGTTTTACCCGGACCAAAATCAGAAGACTTAGAAACCGTATCAGAAAAGAAATCAATATCCTGACCGGTTGTACAATAATCAGTATGGTCAAAATTCGCTTTTAACGGATAGATCACCTGAATTTTAGGATCCATATAGCAACCTAATGTATCTACTACAAGTGCAGTGTATAAGCCCTCTTTTGATAAGTTACCTCTGATTGTATCCGGGCCTTTATCATAAATTTTCTTAATAACCCCAGGTGTAGTATTCCAACTGGCAGTCAAAGGCGGGTGACTACCTTTAAACACAGCCGGCACAATAGAATCTCTCTTATCACAATTAAGGAAAAAGTCTTTCGCCAGAATTTCAATATTAGGCCTGCTATAAATTGTATAAGTGTGACTTTTAATAGCCGTACAGCCATATTCATTAGTTACCCTTATCCTGATATCAAACACACCTGAATCCGACGGTGTTGTATAGTGTGTATAAACGCCACCACCTGGCTGACCTGCCATATATGGACGAATAGTGTCATATACCGCTTTAAAATCGTTAGCCTCCTGAAAGAAACCACTGCCATAATCAAATTCATACTTCACTAAGCCACAATACTCTGTTTTTGTCTTGTCTACATAACGCATCGTATTTTGCTGACAAGAATCTCTCCTTGTAAAATCAGGATCAGGGAGATCACAAAACTTCACTTTAATAGTAGTATCGGCCGGGCATCCGGTATCATCTTTTACCGATAGTTTCACAAGGTAAATTCCTTTTTGAGGGTATTGGTGTGTAGAATTCTTAGTGGTTACTTCTGTCGGATCAGAAGGGTCTCCGAAATTCCACTTCCAGCTAACAATATGGTGCCCCCCCCTGTTTACCCAAGAAGAGTCTGTAAAACTCACAAAACTGCCTTCACAAACTTTAGTAAACTTAAACTTGGCATGTACATTCTGCTTCAGTATTTTGTATGCGGTATCTGAAATACAGCCTTTACTATCCTTCACCAATACCCAATAGTTTGACGGAAATACATCAATACTTGAATTATTCTGCCAGGACTGGTTTGTACTCCACATGTAAGTAAAAGGTGCCTTATCAGAAGTAACATTAGCTTTGATAGTTTGAGGAATATCACATCTGATATCTGCAGGGTCAGAAATTGTTACAAGCGGTGGCTTAACTACAGTAATTGTAATAGGCAACTCGTTACTGGCTTTTACCGGGCAATTGTTATCAGTAGCTATAATTCTTATTGTTCTTACACCTGCATTAGCGCTGGTCGGAATCCAGTGAACTCTAACTCTTGGTGTACCGGTACTGTCATTTATAACTGTAAAACAGCTATCAGGCAAACCTTCTTTTTGAAAAGTAATTTTTATTTTCTGATTCTTAACTGGATTATCAGGGTCACTTACATTCACATAAAAGTCAATAGGTGTACCCGGGCAAACCTCTACACTTTTTTCTTTCGGGTCAAATACCGGCTGACTATTATTACAGTCCTGCGATACAACCTGAAAATCTCTCATAACACTACCTATTAATACCCCGTTGCGGTATTCTTCAACCAATACTGCAATAGCAACAGATATATTATTCTGTGTTCCAGCGACTGTAACATCCAAACTACCGTTTGTGGGATTAATTGAAATTGCGGAACCCGCTCCTGTAGGATTAGTCAGGCTATAACCGTTAGCATACGGAATATCCTTATCTGCACCGGTACTTGGCGGAATCAATGTATATTTATAAGTATCACCATCAGCATCAGTACTTGTACCAATTGACAATGTTGTTGTTTTTCCGGAACACACATACCCCACTCCTTTATCCGTAAACTGAGGAGATGAATTTCCAACTGCTGCACTGTTATTCAGAACTGCCTCAACATACATCAATTGTTTATCCGGTGTCTGAATATTCTTAATCAAAGGGCTTCTGTAACGTTCTTCATATGAAAAAGTCCAGTCTGAACAAGCCTGAGGAAGTGTAACAGTACCTACATAGGTAAATCGTAATAAACCGGCTACACCACCCTGACTTACACTAAGCCCCTGACAGGTAGTCCTTACGTTTGTATTACATACATCCAACACTTCAAAAGGTGTACCTGCACGAAACACACTGAATATCCCTTTTCCTCCGCAACTTTTGGAGGAGTAATTAATCTGATAGTCAGATGGCATCCCTACAGCGCTCTCACAATCCTTATTAATAGTAAGAGTAAACTGATAAGTGTTCCCTCCTAAAGCTTTATAAGTAAGTTCTGCACTGGCAACGTGGCTGGCATAGTTGCTGAAAGGGATCAAAAAAATGAGCACCAACAGCGAAATGAATAAAACTGATCTTTTCACGTTCATAAATATTACAGGTATTAGTGATGTATGTTTCCTTGTTTAACCTTATTACAACTGAGATAAATAAAAGTAACCCATGAAACCTAAAACATTATAAATATGTATTTAGGTAATGTAGAATAAGCATAGTTGCCCGGCTACAAAACTACTGATAATCTGACAAAAGCATTACAATGTAAAATATCATGTAAGAAAAACACTAAAATTATCATCATGCCACTTCTATTCACTTACGGAACCCTTCGCGATACCGCATTAGCTGACAAAGTGCTAGGTAATGAAGCTGTATTGCTCGAAAAGAATATTATAGCTGCCGGGTACCAAATTTATACTCACGGTTTGTTTCCATTTGCATCTCCATGTCAAAATACTGAAAATAAAATAGTTGGAGACATTTTTTATATTACTCCAAACTCTTTAGACTATATAGACGAATATGAAGAAGTTCACAAAGGAGTATTTCAACGTATCTTTGATGAACGGATTAATTGCTACATTTACATTAAAGGAGACAAGCACAATGCAGAAAATGCATCGTTAATCCCTTCCGGAAACTGGCTTGACAAAACCTAATTTGTCAATTTTCAGACGCAACAAATTACCACTTTTTGTACGAAATGAGTCAATTAAATATTTATAAAGCTTCTGCTGGCTCCGGCAAAACCTTCCGCCTGACTGAAGAATACTTAAAACTTGTTTTTAAAAACCCCGACCAATATACAAATATTCTTGCGGTAACATTTACCAACAAAGCTACCGGCGAGATGAAGAGCCGTATTCTTGGAGAGCTGTACTTAATCTCGCAAAATGCTGAAGCTTCCAAGCATAAAGATGTATTACTTCCCCTATGCAATAACTCCATTAATCAAATGCAGTTGAAAGGGCAGAAAATCCTGTCCTTGATTTTACATGACTATAGTAATTTCAGTATTTCCACTATTGACAGTTTTTTCCAGCGTATTCTTCGCTCTTTCGCAAAAGAAACAGGCATTTCCGGCGGGTATAATGTAGAAATGGACACTGATAAAGTGTTAAGGGAAATTGTTGATGAGCTGATGCTTCGCCTTAACGAAGACAAAGACCTGGCTCGCTGGCTTTGCGACTTCTCTCTTTCCAAAACAGAGGAAAAAGGGAAATGGGATATTGAAAAGGATATTATAAAACTTGGAAAACAGCTGTTCACAGAACAATATCAGGATTTACAATCAAAAAATGTTTTTTCAGGAATAAATCTTGAGCAACTGCATGAGCTTTCAAAAAGGATCTATAAATCGTCCAAAGACATTGAGAACAAACTGTCCGCCATCGGAACAGATGCAATCCAGTCGCTGTACGACAATGGGCTTGAGCTGGAAAACATCAACCGGGGCAAAACAGGGCCGTTCAACATTTTCCTGAATCTTGCCAAAGGCAACTTTGAAGCACCTATCAAAAGCAGCTATAACCTGAAAGTTTTAGAAGGTTTAGAGGAAACCTGGACAAAAAAAGCAAACAAAGTCCACGTCAACGATGCTATTTCCAGACTTTACGGAAGCTGGGTAAGAGGGGTACAAAGCTTTAATGAGCAATATGGCTATTTTAATTCATTAAAGGCTATCAGACAGTATTTCTATGCTTTTGGTATTCTCTCCGAAATAAACATATTACTTCAGAATTACAGGGAAGAAAACAACACCCTGCTGATTTCTGATGCAGCTCAATTGCTACGCGGTATTATTGATGGTAACGATGCCCCGTTTATTTATGAAAAAACAGGTACAAAATACCGCCATTATCTTATCGATGAATTTCAGGACACTTCCACTTTCCAATGGGCTAATTTCAAGCCGCTAGTAACCGAAGCTATTGCACAAGGCGGCATGGGACTCATTGTTGGCGATGTCAAACAATCGATCTATCGCTGGAGGGGCGGCGATTTAAATCTCCTGCTCAACGGACTCAGTTCTGACCAGGACTTCGACGGTATGCTGAATGAAAGTTCGCTTACTCACAATTACAGAAGCTGTGTAAATGTCATCAAATTCAACAATACCCTTTTTCATCTGTTACCACAGATATTAAAGACACAGCTCGACAGCCAGATAACAACCATTGACAGCAATCTGGAAAAAATTGCTACTGCTTACGATAAAAACGCGCAGAAAATACCATCAGGTAAAACTGACAACGGAGGTTTTGTACAATTTACTTTTCTTCGAAAAAAGCAAACCAATACAGACGCTGACGAAGAAGGTAACGAAGTAAACAGCGAAACACACTGGAAAGAAGAAGTAAAAAGCCGTATACCCGGCATTGTAAGAGACTTACAGGACAAAAACTATCGTGCCGGTGACATTGCCTTTATTGTACGCACAGCCCGTCAGGGCAAAGACATTGCAGATATCCTTTTACACGAAAAAATACAGCAAGGAAAAGACGGCAGATATAATTTCAATTTCATTTCGAATGAATCTTTGTACCTGAGCAGTTCAAGTGCTGTGCGACTGTTAATTGCAGCCATTCGTTATCTGGTGTTTTCAAATGACATACTTAACCTTTCCAATTTAGTAAGCGAATACCAGCTTTATATAAAGCCTGAATCAGAAATAACGGAACAACAACACTGGAACTGGACCTCTGACAATTTAAAAGGTTTACTACCAACCGCTTTCCTTGAAAAAACAGAACAGCTTAAAAACCAAGCACTCTATGAAATTTCTGAACAGTTGATTGAAATCTTCGAACTTCAGAACAAACAAATCCAATTCCCCTATTTACAGGCTTTTCAGGAAATACTGCTAAACTATACAAGACGCAACAATCCTGACATTATCTCATTCCTGCTCTGGTGGGAAGAAGAAGGCAATAAAAAAACACTGACAGCACCTGAAGATGCCGATGCAATTCGTATTATCACAATACACAAATCAAAAGGCCTGGAGTTCAAGGCTGTGATTGTCCCGTTCTGCGACTGGAAAATAGACCATGAAACTGCCGGGGACCGCGATACCGTTTTATGGTGCGGGACTGATCAAATTGCAGAAGACCTTCCTCCCTATCTTCCTGTCAAATACAGCCCTTCACTTGTCAACTCCTTATTTGAGTCAGTTTATGCAGACGAGAAAACGCAGGCATACATAGATAACCTCAATCTGCTTTATGTAGCTTTAACCCGTGCAGAAGAGGTTTTGTATTGTTTTTCGCCATATAAAGAACCAGCCCAGAATAACTACAGTACTGACAGAAAAGGACAACTGGTGTCAGACTTTATCTTATATGCACTTGAAGAGCCACATATTCATACAGAAGATTATATTTCGCTGCGCGATTACTGGAAAGAAGAAGATCTGACACTGACAATCGGTACAATTCCTGTTCACGAAAAGCAGGAAATTAAAGTAAACGAAGATGCTGTTGCTGAACTGAAATTCTACCCGGTAAACCATTGGAAAGACAGGATCAGGATCAGGAAACGTTCTCATCAATACTTTACCGAAGCAGATAGTAAAATCCAGGAATCGGTCGATTATGGTAAACTCATCCACGAATTGCTGGCAGGTATCCATATCGCTAATGATGCCCCCAAAGTACTTCAGCGTTTTGTATTTGAAGGCAAAATAAGTGATGACGAAAAAAACACTTTGGAGCAGAAACTACAAAATATCTTTAAAAACCCACAGGTAGCAGGCTGGTTTGAACAAACCAATCGTATCAAAGCCGAACATGCGATCCTGTTAAAAGGCGGACAGGTACGTATTCCGGACCGGGTAGTACTTCAGGATAACAAAGCAATTGTCATCGATTTTAAAACAGGTAAAGGGGCAAAAAAATACGCTGCTCAGGTACGTGAATATACAGAAGCGCTAAAAGCCATGGGACATGAACAGGTTGAAGGCTATTTGCTTTACATTGGGGAGGAATTATTGGAAAGAGTGGTTTGATTTAGGTGTTGGGTGTCAGGTTTTAGTTGTTAGGGGAAGGCCCTGCAAATTCTAAAACGAGTAACACTTAACTCAAAACACATAATAAAGAAACATGCAGACTTTTCTAAGCGAACTCGCTACACATTTATATAAAAAATACGGCACAGAAATACAGCATCAGACCCTGTTTTTCCCAAATAACCGTGCCGGCTTGTTTTTCATGAAGCATTTAGGCGAATTGATTGACAAACCACTCTGGGCACCATCGGTAACTACCATCAAAGATTATGTGCTTACATTATCTCATATGCAGGTGGCAGACAAGCTCACTTTGATTTTTGATCTTTTTGAAATATTCAAAAAACACACTCAGACGCAGGAAGACTTCGATCGCTTCTATTTCTGGGGAGAAATGCTGCTGCACGATTTTGATGAGGTAGATAAATACATGGCCAATGCCAGCCATATATTCCGTAACCTTTCAGCAGAGAAAATCATTAAAGAACAATTTTCTCCACTTACTGACGAGCAGATTGAATTCTTAGAGGAGTTTTGGGCCAGTATTAAGCCAGCCGGTACTTCCCGGGAACAACGTGACTTCATTCAATTGTGGGAAGCACTGGAACATATCTATACCGATTTCAGAGAGCTTTTACGGGAAAGAGGCTATGGCTATGAAGGGTTAATTTATCGTGATGTTGTAGAAAACCTTAAAAGCGGCAAAGTAAAACTACCTCCGCAAAAGCTGATTGTATCCGGTTTTAATGCACTTAATGCCTGCGAAGTAGAACTATTTAAAATCATGCAGGCTGAAGGTGTGGCTGAATTTTACTGGGATGCCGACCGATATTATATCGATAATGAAGCTGAAGCCGGGAAATTCATGCGGGAAAACCTAAAAAACTTTCCGATGGATGAAGATTTCCTATTATTTGACGGCTTCAGTAACAAAGAAGATAAACGTTTTGAGATTATTTGCGTGCCACAGGCTGTAAGTCAGGCTAAACAGGTTGGGAATCTGCTACAAGAGCACCAACACCATTTCTCAGAAAATCATACCGCAGTTATTCTACCCGATGAGCAACTGCTCTTTCCCGTGCTTCACTCTCTGCCTTATTCCTCCAATGAAGTAAACGTTACAATGGGTTATCCAATGAGAAACACACCATTGTACAGTTTATTGGAACACCTGATCAGCTTACAGCTGCATATCAGGCCTGCAGCAAACGGTTCTGTCCTTTTCTACCATAGAGATGTAATTGCCCTGCTTCATCACCCCTACCTGACCAAAAGGCGGGAATCTACAGTACAGAGTATTGAAAAAAGTATTATTGAGCAAAACCTGATATACATCTCTCCTGATGAGTTGACCGGAAAAGATGAACTACTTTCCGGCTTGTTTCAGTCGCTGGCTACCACCCAAAACTTCTTTGATTACCTTACAAGCCTGCTAAGAGCAATATATCATCAGTTTGCTGAAACAGAAAATGAAGCGGAAGGAACGCATAAAACAGTTATTGAGCAGGAATACATCTATGAATTTTACCTGCACATCAACCGTTTAAGAGAAATTGTACAAACACGGGGCATACAGCTCGAATACAGGACTTTGCTCCGCCTGATGCGCCAATGGCTTGAAAACACAA
This sequence comes from uncultured Bifidobacteriaceae bacterium, assembly GCA_964572965.1. Lineage (GTDB taxonomy): Bacteria > Bacteroidota > Bacteroidia > Cytophagales > UBA9547 > CAZNHL01. The sequence goes on along the minus strand of CAZNHL010000015.1, from coordinate 16,377 downwards.
GGATTCCTTTTACCGGCGAACCATTAAAAGGCTTACAGGTAATGGGTTTACTTGAAACCCGTTTGCTGGACTTTGAGAATGTCTTTATCCTGAGTATGAATGAGAAGATTATGCCTGGAACCGGCGGCAAGGGCTCTTTCATCCCTTATCACCTGCGCAAGGCATTCAATCTGCCAGTAATTGAGCACAATACAGCTATTAATGCCTATTATTTTTACCGATTAATACAAAGAGCGAAAAATGTCTTTTTGCTTTATAATGTACAGGCAGAAGACGGTTCACTGGGTGAACGAAGCCGCTATATACTTCAATTGAAATATGAAGGACTTTTCAAACACTTCAAAGAAAAGACTCAACCTGTAGAGATTCGTCCGCAGGTACCTGTGGCTATTACCGTGACAAAAACTGCAAAGGAAATAGCCCTGCTTGACAAGTACCTTACCACTTCAACCGAAGAATATAAAGCATCACTTTCTCCTACAGCAATCAATGATTATCTGAGCTGCCGGCTACGCTTTTACCTGAAATATCTTGCTGAAATAAAAGAGGCCGAAGAAATAGAAGAGGAACTTGATGGCGCTGCCTTTGGGAATATATTCCACCATACTATGGAATACCTTTATGCTCCTTACCTCAATGAAGAGTTAACAGGCGCACAATTTGACAAACTTGAAAATGAAATTTCTGGCGCTATTGAAAAAGCATTCAGGACAGAGTTACGCCTCAGAGAAGATAAGCCTCTTGAACTGGAAGGGCGTAATATTATTATCAGGGAAGTAACTGAAAAATACGCAACTAAAATGATCGGCCAGGACAGGTTGTGGGCTCCTTTTACCATCAAAGAACTGGAAGCCGGAGGTGTAAACTGGGCCAAAACTATATCAGTACACGGCAAAGAAGTACGGCTGAGCGGGCGTATTGACAGAATTGACCAGAAAGAAACAACAGTCCGCTTATTGGATTATAAGACGGGAGGTGCTGAAAGAGTGTTCAAAGGCAGGATTGAAGATCTTTTCAACAGAGAAATTGACCGCAACAAAACCAAGGCCGGTTATTTACTTCAAACGCTTTTCTATGGCTGGATATATAAGGGATCTCCATTGTATATTGAAGGCCAGGCTTTGCAACCCGGACTTGTTGTACTTAAAGAACTTTTCGGTGCAGATTACGACTGGAAAATTGCATATCAGGACATGGTTCCTCAAAAAACCAACCCCGATAAACTGAGTGCACAAAAAATACCGATAGAAGATTGCAGCCCCTTTCTCGAAAATTTCGAAATGGGATTACAGTCAATGCTGAATGAGATGTTTGATCCGGATATTCCTTTTGATCAGACTCCGATTACAGAACATTGTCAGTATTGTCCATATATACAAATGTGCCACAGGGATTAAAATACAGCGTTTGTAAATTCCGAATACTTAATAAAAAAGGCTTCGCAAAAATTTGCGAAGCCTTTTTTATTAACAGGAAATTGGTAATTAGAAACGTACTCCTAAGAAGAACTTAAACTGTACCAGAGGAACGTTTCTGTAATCAGAATCTCCGTCATTTCTATATATATTATAAGGAATACCAAGCCCCAGTTCACCGCCAACTACAAGCGAAGAGGTAGGCTGAATTGTCAGGGAGTTATTAATCATCATCCCGAAATATGAGCGGTCTTCTGATCTGAACTTTGTTCTGCCATTAAAATCAGAATAAGTTACCGGCACTGTCCCCCAGCCCATTGCCAAAGATGGACCTACACCATAATTAACAATATGTTTATTACCACCCGGATAAACCTTCAGACCAGGATAAAACCAGAAAAAGGAACCGTATTCTGTTTCATAAGAACCATAACCGTTACTATTACTGACATAAGCTCTTTTAGAAACAACAGAAAAAGCCATTGGTAAATAAGCAGTAATAATCCCTTTAGGGTCTAACATTCTTTCGTAATGCAACCCAAAGCCCATTACACTGGCATTCGTCATTTGTATTGGAGCAAGTGCTAATATATTACTTCCAAAACCCTTCCGGACAGGTTGCGCAGGCTGTACATTTTGTTGTGGTTGTATCGGCTGCTGTTGTTGAACCTGAGGTTCTACCGGAGTCTGCTGCGGTTGCTGAGGCTGAACTTTAGGTTCTGCAGGCTTTTCTTCACGAGGTTTTTCAGATATCCACTCTTCAACACCATTCTGAAAAACAATGCGCTCAACTTCAGTCCTGTTAATAACATAATCGGGCCCTTCCTGATTATCAAAACGCTTATATGAAATCGTTTTGACTCCGATTTCTTTTACCTTGACAGACTGAACCTCACCACTTTTCTTGTATAGCTTATCCTGCGAGAACGCAGACTGCATACAAGCTAAAAACATTATCAATGTTAAAAAAAACCTCATTTTACCCATAATACTACAAATAATAGATTAGCTGTTCTTTTAATATATTAAAAATAACCTTTTTATTATATTCTAAAAAGAACGGCACCCGATTTATCAGGTGCCGTTCTTTTTTTATGACTATCTTTTTCCTTTTTTCCGTTTGTTACCAAACATTTTCATTTTTTCTTTCACTCCCATGTTATAAGTCTTCGCATTTGAAGCTTTTTTTTCATGGAATGCTCCTTTATTAGGGTCGGCGCTCTTTTTCTCAGTTTCAATCTCTTCTTCATCCTTAAATTGAGCGTCACCTTCAACCACCATGCCTAAGGGCAATTCTACAGCAACCATTTTGGCCCCTATTTCCTGTTCAATCTTTCTTACAAGACTTAACTCAACATCTGTTGAAAAAGCAATGGAAAGACGCTCCTGATCTTCATTGTCGTCAGGAGACATCCTGATTCGTCTTACAAAAACATTTCTGTCTGTCGGAATATCATAATGAAGAACAAACGGCACACTCAAAGTTTCGACTGTTACATGCTGGTCATTTGTTGCAATCAGAATACGCGCTTCAGAAGAATCCAGGAATTCTCTTACTGTTTCAAAATTGATTTTATCGAATGGAGCAGGTTTTAACAAGGCAACCTGGCCTTCCATACGTTTGTCAAGGCTCTTATATACATTTTCAGCTGTATTACGATTATTCGTAAACACAATTACCTTATCAAAAACCTCGTAGTCAGACAATAACAAATTAATCAAATTAAGTTTTGTCTTGTAGTTGGGTGCTTTGTATAAAACCTGACTGATTGTTGGTATTTTGACTTCTATTTCCTCATTGATTTCCACTTCATATGGATTATTAAGGAAAGTATCTGTTACTTTATCAAGTTTATCGTGTACAACTTCTGTAAATACCAGGTGCTGACATTTAGGAAGGCTTTCTACCAAATTATAAATTGCTGCCTGATATCCGTTTTTAATGATAAGATCTGCATCATCCAAAATAAAGAAACGAAGCCTGTTGATATTCAAGCCCGATTTCTGATACATCAATAATACCCTGTCAGGAACACCAACAACAATATCAACACCATCCATCAGCTCTTCTCGCTGCCCTTCAAAACCTCCTCCGGAATATAAACCCATTGTAACCAGAGCTGAATTTTTCCCGAACCTTCTGAACTCTTCCATTACAGTAGCCACAGCATCCCTGTCAGGAACAAGAATCAGTGCTCGAGGTGCAGGCTCATGGGCAAAACCCAATTGTTTCAGCACAGACAAAACCATTGTTGTTGTTTTGCCGCAACCTTCAGGCCCGATACATACAACATCCTGACCACCACTGATACGAGCCATTGTTTTCAATTGTGCTTCGCGTGGTTCTGTAATCCCGACTTTGGTTACAGCAGCATGTAGTTGTTTACTTAATTTTAATATTTCTAGTGACATGAATCAATCGATGAATTTGCAAAAATAGCGAAATCCTTCCGTTAAATAGCCATAAAAGAAATGGATTTCGACTATTCTGCTACAACAAGCTCATCAACAACTTGGGTTTCATTATAAATAAGGCATCAGTTTTTGTACTAAAACCGCTTTAGGAACCGCTCCAATCTGCTTATCAACCACTACTCCGTTCACTAAAACCAGCAATGTCGGAGCATTTCTGACGCCGAACTTCATAGTTATCTGAGGGTTCACGTCCACATCAACTTTACCTACTATGGCCTGACCGGCATACTCTGTTGCAAGTTCATCTACAATAGGACCAATAAATTTACAAGGGCCGCACCATGTTGCCCAGAAATCGAGCAAAACCGGTTTATCTGTTTTGATCAGTTCATTAAAATTGGCATCAGTTATTTCAATTGCTTTTATCATAGTTTTGGGCATTTAAGTAGGACACAAATGACGTACGCCACTGACAATTTGAAAAATCGATTTTCTCTATCCATAGATTGACAAAACCGATACAAAAAGGCAATCAAAAGTCGTTATATGTTATCTTTGAAAAAATGAATAAAGCGATGAAACATCTACTCTTAATTTCAATTTTGTCTGTAGGCCTTTTTTATGGTTCCTGTCAAAATAAAGCGGCTTCTGATAATAACAAATTTGCTAATCTGACTGTTGAGGAGTTTGAGAAACAAATTAATGAAGGCCATAACTATCAATTAATAGACGTAAGAACACCTGAAGAATTCAGCGAAGGACACTTATACAATTCACTGAATATCAATTACAATTCAAACGATTTCGAATCACAGATAAGTAAACAGGATAAGACTAAAACTACTTATGTGTATTGTTTGTCGGGCGGGCGAAGTGCTGCTGCTGTAAACAAAATGAAATCAATGGGCTTTACGGAAGTACATAACCTTGAAGGAGGTATCCTGAAATGGAAAAGTGCAGGAAAAAGTATTGAAACAAATCCTGTAGCGGGTAAAGACAAAAGCCTTACTAAAGAAGCATTTGAGAAACTGATCAGCTCTGAAAACTATGTACTGGTAGATTATCAGGCAGTATGGTGTGCGCCATGTAAAAAGATGGCCCCTATTCTTGAAAAAATAGCAAATGCAAGAAAAGAGAAGCTCACTTTAGTTAAAATTGATATTGATGAAAATGCTGCATTTGCTTCTGAAAGAGGTATTGACGAGATACCATTACTAGAACTTTATAAAAATGGAAAATTGGTATGGAAGCATCTCGGTTATATTGATGAAAAAACAATTCTGAAAGAAACTCATTTGTAAGAATAACTATCCATTTGTCAGAACCAGGCTTTTTGACAAACCTTACAGATTCTGTTAAACGGAATCGTATTTATAATAAAACCCCAATGGCCCTATGGCTATTGGGGTTTTAATTTGGTATTTATGCCTCGGCTAATCAGTTTTCACAGTGGTTAACTGATTCTCATGAAAGTGATGAAGGCTGCACACAGAGGAGCCTGGAGAACAACCATAGATTCGGCAAAAACCAAAGCTGATGAAAGGAATAAACCTAAGGCCTACCCTTCTCTTCCTATCTTATCATTCAGTTTTTTGAGTTTCTTCTGTTTTTTGTCGATCTGTTTTTCCTGATTGTCTATTCTATCCTGAGCCTTTTCTACACGCTTGTTTTGTTTCTCAATTTTGTCGTGGAGTTTCTGCATTTCGTCTGCCGCTTCCTTGGCTTCTTTGGCGCTCTTTTCTGCTTTTTTAGCATACTTTTTGCCTTCATCGATCTTCTCTGTGTTTCTGCTCAGATCCTCCATCGCACTTTCAGACTTCCTGCGGGCGTCTTTCAGATCGCTATTCAGTTTATCAAGCTCCTTTTTCTCGTCGTCCCGTTTTTTCTTCAGCTCCAGCTGTTCCGTTTTCATTTCCGCCAACTCCGTTGTAAGCTTTACTGCTTCCAAATGCATTTTATCATTTTCGCTGACAGCCTGCGCATAAGTCAGGTGGGAAAATAATGATACTAAACCTATAGTAAGTAACTTTCTCATTGATTTAAAATGTCTGATGATTTAAACAAACTTAGAAAATTTTAATGTAAAACGCTTAACCTTGTATTACCCATCCGTATTACTAACGTAAAAATATAAAGAATTAATACTTGCTTTATGAGCTCAATTTCCTTTACCAGAATTATCGGCAGCCATGACCCCTTACTTCTTCCGATACGTTCATGGTACGAAACTTACTTTCCACAAGAAGAGCGTAGAGATTTTGAACAGTTAACTTCTATGTTAAACCTTCCAGAAATGCATTTATGTGGCATTTTAACAGAGAAAACACTTGTAGGGTTTCTGGTTTACTGGACTTTGAGCAATGACATTTATTACCTGGAACATATTGGTATTGATTATTCGCAAAGGGGCAAGCATTATGGTAATCAGGCCATGGCCGCTTTGCTGAAATTGCCGTCTCGTTTTCTTGTACTGGAAGTAGAACCTCCTCATGATGACAGCAGCCAGCGCAGAATTCAGTTCTACGAACGTCAGGGTTTTAGTATGTGCAGCCATCCTTATCAGCAACCGTCTTATGTTGCCAACGGCAAACCTATCCCGATGAAACTAATGTCAGTGCCTGTGCTAAGTCAGACAAATGATTTTACTGCAATAACCCAACTGATAAAAGATAAAGTTTATACCCGTTTTTATTAGAAATATTGTCAAAACCGGACTCTGTTTTTTTGACTATCGGTTTATTTGAAGTATTTTTCCCATCAGAAATTAAACCCTAAACTAACCAGGAATGCTTAAGAAAACCCTTATTGTTATCGGTCTTTTCAGTGCTATGCAAACTGTTTCAGCACAAGACCCAAAACACCTGAATTGCTATAAAGATGTGAACGTCACAGTACAAGGCATAGACATTAAAATTGAGGATGCTGTTTCCAGAGCTGATTTTAACAAATTCAAAATCAAGCTTATTAACACTACTACAGATTATATGCTTTTTATTCCTAAGGAATCAATCATTAACCTTGAGGGACAAGAATACGCTCCGAAGGATAGAAAAATGGCATTAGGACCTCTTGACAAAGGCAGCAGAGTGATTGATATTAAAGGAGAGTCTGCCAAGTACCATGTAAATGCATTTACTTATCAGATCAACGGTCTTTATCAGATTCCGGCAAATGGGCCATCACTGGAAGCGCCCAACTTTAAACTTCCTGCAAGTATAAATGAATTTACAGTAGGTAGCTTTAAAGTAAACATGATTAAAATCAAAAAAGAAACTGATGTAACTGTAGTAAAGTTTCAAGTGACTTATCTTGGCAGCGGTTACGGCCTTGTAGACCCTAACAAACTAGGGGTTAAAATACCTAACGGGCAGGAATATGCAAATGCAAAAACCAAGCAGGATGCCATTATTCTTGCGAAAGGAGAATCAGATACTTTTATAGCACAGTTTGAGGTTCCGGGCAAAGTAGCTGATATGCAGTTTGCCAATATGGAGATTCTTTGGAGAGATACATTTAAAGAAGCTTCATTGAAAAAAATTGAGGTACCTAAAATTGATCTTGTGTTAGACGAAGGTAAAACTGCCGCTAAAAACAAATAACCAGAACGCTTCTGACATCTGAGAGTTCTGGTTGACAATAATCATCTAACTCTTAGCCTTATAAAAAAAGGATCCGCATAAAACTATGCGGATCCTTTTTTTATAAGGCTAATGCCTTCCTCACTACCTGGCTATCCGGTGCAACTGAACTTTCAAAGAAATGCGTCAGTGTTCCACTTTCATCTATCAGGTATTTGCAGAAGTTCCAGGTTGGCTCCTGGCTATTCCAGCCATTTTTACTTTTTTGTATCAGCCATTGATACACTTCATTCTGAGAGTTCGCCAATGGCATTTTTTTAAACAAAGGAAATGTAACTCCGAAATTCAATCTGCAGAATTCTGCTATTTCAGTATCATTGCCTTTTTCCTGATCTTTAAAGTCATTGGTTGGAAAACCTAAAATAACAAGCTTGTCTCTATTAGTTTCATATAGTGCTTCCAGGCCATCATACTGAGAAGTATAACCACAATCAGATGCTACATTTACTATTAAGACCTTCTTCCCTTTAAACTGGTCAAAATTGATTAACTGACCACTGTTTGCATTTGCTTTTAACGCATAAAAAGACATTAAAGGCTGTTTATTTTGGGTATTGACCAACACTTTACTCTTTTGCCCAAAAAGCTTTGTTCCCGCCATAATTAAAGGATACAACACCTTCAATGTTTTTTGTCTGAATGTAAGTGACATGGTAATTCTATTTTTCTATATTTAGTAAACAAAGTTTCTCTATAAACTTTTATATTCCTACGGCTTAACAATTTGTTTTCATTGCATACAGTTAAATTTCATCTAAGCCGTAATTTTTAGTAATTTGGTTCATTAAATAAAAAGGAAGATCATGGAGTTTATATTACGGATGAAGCACTGGCAGCTTTTTATTTTCTTATTTTTCATACCTCTTCTCGTAATGATCGGGACTATATGGTACGGGTCTGCAACACTGGATCTTAACAACGCATTCCTGTTGATTTCTTTTCTTATCGTCTATTTTTCCTTTACAGTACTTAGTTGGATTAAGGTGGTCGGTATTAATTTGAATCACAAACTACCCACACACCTCATAAATAGCACTAAACGCTTCAAAGCGGCTATTATGTTCACTTTGTGTTACTCATTTCTGGTGGCAATGAGTGTTGTAGCAGCCATTTATTTTGGCAAAGATTATAAACCGGGCACGCTCGCTTTTATACCGTTTGTGATCTGTCATATTTTCTCAATAGTCTGTTCTATTTATAGTTTACGTTTTGTAGCAAAAACGCTCAACAGTCTGGAACATAACCGCAATAGCCCTTTTAGTGAATATTGGGAAGATTTTCTTTTAATATGGATATTTCCGATTGGCGTATGGTACATTCAGCCACGCATAAATAAGCAATTCAATAAAGAGTATTAATAAACCTGACAGTTTTTTACTATTTAACTACTACCCTTTTAGTTAATTCATCTTTATGTCTTCTCACTTTTAATAAATAAATACCAGGTGCCAGATTTTCAACCGGAATAGAAGTTACTTTTGTTTCTGCAACAGTATTACCCAACAAGTCTATCAATGCTAAGCTTTCAATACCGTCGCCATAAACATTAATCAGCTCTCTTGCCGGAACGGGTCCGACTGTAATTCCTGCATTTTCAAAAACATCATCATCAACGCCTGTTGTACCATCTGTTGAGAACACTTTCACTTTATTCAATGTAATATCAGTCACATAAAGCTTGTTAGAGCCATCAATGAATATATCTGACGGACGAATAAAATTTTCGGCAGGATCACCATTGCTCTGGCCTAAATAAGTACCGAAGAATTAAAAATCTGTATCCTTTTATTACCTCTGTCACATACATAAATATTGCCTTTACTGTCAACTGCAACAGCTGTCGGATTTATAAATTGTCCGGAGCTACTTCCGGCAGCCCCAAATCTCAATAAGAAGTTGCCGTTTTTATCAAACTTCTGAATATAACTGTTCGACTTATCAATGTCTGTAACATATATATTACCGGAACCATCTGTCGTAATACCAAAAGGACTATTAAATTTACCATCGCCATGTCCCGGTGCCCCAATTGTCTTTTGAAATACATTTGAGCTATTAAATATTGTAAAACCATTAACAGTAGGGTCACTTACATATATATTGCCGGATTTAGCATCGATATGTACATAGACAGGCCAAGAAACAGTACCCAAAGCTCCGCTGTATACCAAAGTATTTCCAGAGTTTGTATAATACTTTACTTTCTTATTAATACTATCACACGCATAAACCACGCCGGACGACGACACAGCTATCTTGGTTGCTACTTTTAAATTAGTATTGCCTATACCAAAACTTCCGTATTTGAACTTAAACCCATAAGTAGGGCTAAAGCATTGAATTCTGTTATTATCCCCTATTGAACTAGGGCTACCCTCTGTAGTGTAAATATTACCGGAGCCATCTACCCAAACTCCGCGGGGATTCAGTAGCTGTCCGTCTTCGGCAGATCCTACTCCTATTGTACTTTGGTATTCTAGTATATTAGAAAGTTTCTGAATACGGTTATTGGCATAATCTGCCACAATTACATTGTTATTACCGTCAAGAACAATACCGGAAGGCTGGGCAAACTGGTTGTTCCCATTTCCTAAAGCTGTACCTCCTAGCTTTGCGATATACACACCTTTTTTTGTAAACTTCTGAACTCTGTTAATTGTCTGATCTACTACATAAAAATTGCCGGCAGCATCACGGGTAAGGTCAGCAGGACCATAAAACTGACCATTAGCGGTTCCCTGACTCCCAAATGTTGCCACAAATACTCCGGCAGAAGTAAAACTCTGAATTCTGTTATTGCCCTGATCTGCTACATAAAGTGTATCATTTACACCAATAATGATACCGGCCGGATTACTGAACTTACCTATTGCTGAACCTACCCCGCCAATCGCCTTTATGAAAGTTCCATCTGTTTTAAAATTTTTCACCTTATAATTCAGCTGATCAGTAATCCAAAGAGTCCCTTTACTGTCTAATGCAATGGCAACAGGAGAATTAAAAAACGGGTCAGCACTGCCGGGTGCTCCAAATTTGCTTTTAAAACTTCCTGAAGGGCTGAATTGCTGTATCCTGTTATTAGAGTAGTCTGTCACCCATATATTCCCAGAAGCATCTATCACGACATCAGTAGGGAAATTAAGCTGTCCATCAGCTGAACCATAAGAGCCAATTGTGGCAATCAGCTGGCCTGAAGAATTAAACTTTGCAATTCTGTTAGCCTTGTTTTCAACGACATACAAATTTCCGGAAGCATCATAGGCCATACCCCATGGTTTACTTACTCTGTCTGAAGCACTTCCGAAATTATTCCAGTAATTAATCGTTTGAGACCACGATGTAAAAACAGGTAAAATACCTATAAATAGAATTGCGATAATATTCCTACCCTTCATATATTCTTGATTATAAAATTATTTTCAACGATTTGTTGCTCCAAAAGTTACAACAGCATTTTTTAGCCCGGATAATATTTCGTCTACACTAGAGTATTTTTGGTTTGATTTTAGGTGAAAGGGGGTTAAATTTGAAGTGATTTTAAAAGAAAAAACGATACGATAAACTGAATACCGGTATATCGGTTTCCCTAGTCCTCCTGATATGTCAAATACAATTGTGGTTAGCCACCCAACAGGCCAGATTGACACTAAAATTAAACTTGTTTCTTCTAAGAGCGAAAGTAACCGTTCTTTGATCATAAATGCAGTTGCAGGTAATAAATGTCAGCTTGACAATCTTTCTGAAGCACGTGACACTCGCACAATGCTTCGCCTACTTACGAATAATGAACATACGCTGGATGTATTGGATGCCGGTACTACCATGCGTTTCCTTACAGCTTACACCGCTTTAGGTATTAAAGAAGGAGAAAGAGTTATGACAGGTACTCCGCGTATGTGTGAGCGCCCTATAGGCTTACTGGTTGATGCATTGAGAGAATTAGGAGCAGATATCACTTACCTTAAAAATGAAGGCTACCCGCCATTGCAACTAAAACCTTTCAAAGGGCAACAAACTTCTCTCCTTAAAATACGCGGCGATGTAAGCAGCCAGTATATTTCAGCATTGGTAATGGTTGCTCCTTTATTACCGGAAGGCCTTAAACTTGAACTGACAGGAAAAATCTCTTCCCGTCCATACATTGAGATGACACTCGACCTGATGAAACACTTCGGTGTAAAAACACATTGGGAAGAAAACACCATTGTTGTTCCTAAAGGACAACAGTATACAGCAAACCAATACACAATTGAATCTGACTGGTCAGGTGCAAGCTACTGGTTCAGCATTGTAGCTTTGGCAAAAGATGCTAAAATTGAAGTATTAGGTTTAAAAGAAAACTCTCTGCAGGGAGACAGTGCTATTGTAAAAATTGCTGAACAATTAGGCGTTAAATCTGAATTCACTAAAGATGGCATCTTATTAACAAAAGGTACCCATGTTGCTGAAACGCATATTGACTTCTCTCATTGCCCTGACATTGCACAGACTGTAGCTGTTATTGCTGCTGCCAAAAAGATGAAGGTAAGCATGACCGGCCTTGAAAGCCTTAGAATCAAAGAAACAGACCGTATTCAGGCTTTACAAAACGAACTTGGCAAATTTGGTGCAACAATGAATGAAATTGAACCGGATAAATTCCTCGTAGACGGCACCAATTTCAAACTGAACGAAACACCTATCGATACTTATGATGACCATCGTATGGCAATAGAGTATCTGTTTCCACCCCTTTATTCCTAGCT
>CAZNHL010000015.1:0-4154 GCA_964572965.1 uncultured Bifidobacteriaceae bacterium | reverse complement strand
AATGGCATTTGCACCACTTGCACTTGCCGGCCCGACTGTTATCGAAGAACCGGGTGTAGTTGTTAAGTCATACCCTTCTTATTGGGATGATCTGGCTCAGGCTGGATTTGCTTCGAAAAGCTACGTGCTATAAATAATATTTTCCGTGCTAAAATCCCTGACGGTTTTAGCACGGAAATAAAACTAAAACACCTCTCCGCTTCGTAGATTTTTCAAATAGCAGCAACAATTAACGAATCAGTATTGTTATACCAAAGCGATGAAAAACTTACGACTTTACCCAATCCTTTGTCTATTGGCGCTTGGCGTATTCACCTCTTGTGCACAAGACAAAACTAAAACAACCAAGAAAATGTCAGCAACAACTCCCGTTCAAACCGACACAGCCACTTTCGGCGCCGGATGTTTCTGGTGTACAGAAGCTTTCTTCCAACAATTAAACGGGGTAATTTCGGTTGCTTCCGGCTATACAGCAGGCAAGGTTAAAAACCCTACTTATAAAGAAGTTTGTAGCGGACTTACAGGCCATGCTGAAGGAATTGAGATCGTCTATGATCCGAAAATAATTTCTTATAAAGAGTTACTTGAGGTTTTCTGGAAAACACATGACCCGACTACATTAAACCGTCAGGGAAATGATACAGGAACACAATACCGCTCTGCTGTTTTCTATCATAATGAAGAACAAAAGAAAGAAGCGGAGTTCTATAAAAATGAATTAGACAAATCGGGTGCTTATCCAAATCCGATTGTTACAGAAATCACCCAGGCTTCAGTTTTCTACAAAGCAGAAGATTACCATCAGAATTATTATAATGAAAACGGTACGCAGCCTTATTGTACTTTTGTTATTAAACCTAAAATGGATAAGTTTAAAAAAGCTTTCGCTGATAAACTGAAATAGCCTTATAAATCTTCAAAGCTTTAATGCTCCTTCTGGGCATTAAAGCTTTAACTTTGATTACCCAGTTAATGCAACTTTACGCTTCTTACAAGTACTATCAAATACCGGAAAAGGAATTTGACTACATTATTATCGGTTCTGGCATCAGCGGGCTTACTTCCGGTGCCATTCTTGCCAAAGCAGGAAAAAAGGTACTGATTCTGGAACAGCATTATACACCCGGTGGTTATACACATTCTTTCAAAAGGCATGATTTTGAATGGGATACAGGTGTTCATTACCTGGGAGAAGTCGGCAATGAAAAATCAGGTATCAGAAAAGTATTCGACTACATCTGTGACACTCCTATTGAGTGGATTGATATGGGAGATACTTACGATACTTTTTTCTACGGAAAAGAAAAATACGAATTCAAAAAAGGTCAGGAGGCAATGATTGAAAGCCTTTCTGCTAAATTTCCCGATCAGAAGCATCTCATAGAAAAATACTTCCTGTTCCTTTCAAAACTGGAAGCACCAATGGGTATGTTCTATGGCAGCAAATTACTGCCAAAATTCCTTGATCCTATTTTCGGGCCTTTGCTGCGCAAATCGTACCTTAAGTTCGGCACACGTACTACGGATGACATGCTGAAGGAAATGGGCATTGAAGGAAAGCTGAAAGAAGTACTTTGTTCTCAATGCGGGGACTACGGGCTTCCGCCAAACGAAAGCAGCTTTGCTGTCTCAACTATGGTAACCAACCATTATCTGAATGGTGCTTATTACCCCAAAGGAGGCAGTGGCGTAATATTTGATGCCATCGCACCAACCATCACTAAAAATAAAGGCCAGATACTGGTAAGGGCTGAAGTAAAACAAATTCTTACCCACAAAGGAAAAAGTATCGGCGTTGAAATGGCCGACGGCAAAGTTATCAAAGCAAAGAAGGTCATCAGCTCTTGCGGCTACGATAATACTTTCAGAAAGCTTCTTCCTGCCGCAGACAACCCTATAAAAGCAGAACATCCCGAGGTAAAGGGTTCTCATACCTATTATAGTCTGTATGTGGGACTTGAAGGTTCCGCCGAAAGCCTTGATCTTCCAAAATCAAATTATTGGGTTTATTCTGAAAAAGGTACCCACGCAGAGAATTTCGATAATTACATTACCGGAAAAAGCGAGCAGTTCCCTGTTGTATATATGTCATTTGCCGGAGCTAAAGATCCTGAAAGTTCTGCCCTGAAAAATAAAGCAACCCTGGAAATTATCACAGGAGCCCGTTTTTCAGACATTGAAAAATGGGCCGGTACAGACTGGAAAAGAAGAGGAAGTGACTATGAAGCTTTTAAAAAAGAAATAAGCGAACGCCTGTTGGAAGTGCTGTATGAATATGTTCCTCAGCTAAAAGGTAAAGTTACTTACCACGAACTGTCGACACCACTCAGTACCAAACATTTTACAGGTTACCAGAAAGGAGAAATGTACGGACTTTCTCATTCTCCTGAGCGATTCAAAAACAAATTGCTCAGACCAGAAACTCCGATTAAAAACCTTTATCTGACAGGCCAGGATATTATTACCTGCGGTATTGGAGGAGGCGTAATGGCCGGAGCATTAACGGCTTCATCTGCCCTCAATTCCCCTATGCTGATACCAAAAATACAAAGCGCGAAAACAAAGAAAGAGACTGCATAGTCTCTTTCTTTTTAACACCGAAGTATTGTATCTTTAATTAGAAAAGATTCCTGCCATGGATTTCGGCCGTTTACCAAATATTGACAAAGTAGATTTCACTTTCCCTACTGACCACCCTGATACTAAATATATTCTGGGTAATACACCTGTCATTCAAAGCAATACTTATGTCGGCTGTCCTATCTGGGGAGAAAAAGGCTGGCTAGGGAAAATATATCCGCTCAAAACAACTGAAAAAGACTACCTGCATTATTATGCAAGGAACTTCAACACCATTGAGCTCAACGCCACACACTATAAAATACCCGACGATGCTACATTAGAACGCTGGGTTAATGCCGTAACGCCCGGGTTTAAGTTTTGCCCAAAAGTCCCTCAGGTAATCAGTCATGCAGAAGACATCACCCAAATGACTGAGTTGATGGAGTATTTCATGCAGCAAATGAAGCAGTTCTCAGACCACCTTGGCGTTTCTTTTTTACAGCTACCTCCTACTTTCACCCCGGAAAAATTACCCTATCTGCTCAACTTCCTTGACACCGTTCCAGTCGATTTTCAGCTTTCCATAGAATTACGCCATGCAGACTGGTTTAAGCATTCTATTGAAGCAGAAGACTTATTCCAATATATGAAAGAGAAACGTGTGTCTACTGTTATTACAGATGTTGCAGGGCGCCGGGATGTACTACACCAACGCCTGACTACTAAAACAGCTTTTATCCGGTATGTAGCCAACGACCTTCACCCTACCGATTTCAGAAGAATAGACGATTGGGCCGTCCGCTTGAAAGAATGGCAGGAAAACGGACTTGAAGAATTATACTTTTTTATCCATACCCCAACCAAAAGTCTTTGTATCGAACTTGCCAGTTATTTCAATGACAAAATGGGTATACCCTCAACCTTTATTAACATTGAACCTGCAAAAAAACAGGACAACTATATCCAGGGCAGCTTATTCTGATTTAATAGAAATTTTTGATTATCATTTTTTTTACCTAAATTATTCATTATAGTATGAAATTAGACTTTATAGATTAGTATAAAGTTCAACTGTTTTCATCCCTCCATACACTTAACAGCTTTGGATTTTTTTAAGTATTCAACCTAACTCTAAACAATTATGGCAATCAAAGGAATAGAAGGACTATCCTCTGCAGACATCAACAAAGAACTTGACAGAGGAGCAAAATTTGTCATCTACAATTACACAGTATCAGTTATAATCATGACTTTCAAAAATGCCAGCGACATCCATTTTATCAAAGGAGGCGAATCGGGCATCAGCAAAGGCCTTAGTTTTACTGCATTAACAATTTTGTTCGGCTGGTGGGGAATTCCATGGGGACCTGTTTATACGGTTCAGAGTCTCTATCACAATTTCAGAGGTGGCAAAAACGTCACCAATGAAGTGCTGCAACACTTTAAAGAAGATGTAGAGCTGCTTAAATAAAAAAGAAACCCGGCTGATTTGCCGGGTTTCTTTTTATACATTCTTCAAAATAAAACAATTTTAGACTGTCCCATTTAAATATTAAAACTTTACCTCATAGGTACATAGAATAAGGAGATGG
>CAZNHL010000014.1:50195-62050 GCA_964572965.1 uncultured Bifidobacteriaceae bacterium | reverse complement strand
TTTACAATAGGATTGTTACCCATCCCCATATAAGGCCCAAAAAACTGACCATAAGGATCAAGTCTATTCCAAGCCGCGCGCACAGGATCATATAGCCTCAGAATAAATTCATTAAGTCCTGTCGTGCTATTGTATTCAGAGAACTCTCCTTGATAGCCATACCTACTAACTCCATGATTTGCAGGATAAGGTAAACCATAAGGATAGTAATCAGCAGAAGTTAGTTTATTTCCTGCATAATCAAATCTTGAACGAACAGTCCCTAAATGATCCTTTAACTCGTATGTCCAGGTGCCTGAGCCATTGGCATCGAGATAACAAGTACCAAGGCGATTCCCTCCATAAATAGGCAATTCTTTTAATGAAGCACTGGTTTCTACTGCATTTTGCGAATAAATTGCGACCAGATGGCCACTTGCATCATAGACATAATATTCAGTCAATGCTAATTGATGGTTAGCTATATCATAGGATTCTTTTTTTATTAGCTGGCTAGACTCATCATATATATAATTAACCAACATATTATCCTCCTGACTAAGCCCGGTTACTAATCCATCACTATTGTAAGCATATTTTCTACTAACATTAGGGGTTCTATCAACCAATTTTTGAATAGTTAATTGGCCCATTGCATCGTATGTATATTCAGAATAGCCAGGTATTTTCAATAGTCGGTTATTGTATTTTGGAGCAGTAGTACTAGCAAACTCATACTGATATTTATTTGTACCGGTAAAATCATGAAGTATGCCATTACTACCATATCGTTTTAGCGTTAACATATTACCATTATCATCATAATTAATAGCTCCTTCTGAAAAACTGCTAGCAGCATTTAAAGAAAATACTCCAGATGTAACCTCACCCCATTGGGCGTTTGTGAGCTGGTAACGACTATCATAGGCATACTGATAACCTGCTGGTTTTGTCATTGGAAGCGCAGCATCCGGTTTATTAGTAAACCATAATATTGACTTAGGCATACCATCAAAACGATCAGTACCCGTACCTGTAATCGTTGACAACGGATTATCGTTATTAGAATAATCACCACTATAATATTCAAGTTGTTCTGCAAACAAATCATCACCCATATTCAAGGGATTATTAATTGCTTTTAACCAACCTTGAGCAGTGTAACTATAGTCAACAACCTGTCGCCCATCTTTATAATTGATTTGTTTGAGTGGGCCGTGTTTATAATAAACATATTCAGCATCAGGCAATACAGCATGTGGAGCCCCATTCTGATCATAACTTACTGGCTTTATTCTAGTTGTATATACTCTTTTTATCCTAGTATCTCCATCGTAAATAAAAAAATGATAAAATGATTCTTGTGCAACATCAGGCTGGTATGAAGTTTTATAAAGCTGTCCATTTGCAGCATATTCGTAAAGCAATGTTTTTTGTCCTAAACCAGGTACATTGACAATATATTTTACAACTCGGCCACGTTCATCGTAACTATACCATGTCTTGGAACCATTATCACGGCTCGCCCATGCAACTTTACCTTCTGTAAAAGCAGCATCCCATAAAGGACCCGAACCATCTGGCTGATCATAACCAATTGTTACCTTATCTAATTTTGTTCCTGCCGTTTCATCATTTAAATACTCATTGGTTGACCCAATTTCAGCTGCTGCAATTAATGCAGGGCTAGCAACAGCGTCCCAAGTGTAGCTGCCTGAAGCTAAAAACGTAAACTCTCCTGTCTCAAAAGGCCGATCTGAATCATCATAATTAACATAACTGAATTTTCCTGCCTGTTTTTGAATAGCATTTTGAGAGAACCTTACTGCTCCATCATTTCTGTATATAAATCTAGTAGTTCCTGCATCTGTACCGGTAGTTTTAACCAAACGCCCCTTAGCATCATATTCATAAATAGTTTTATCAACATATTCATATGACACAGGAGTACTCGCTATTAATTTAGCTACACCGTTAGGAGATACACAAGACACCATCTGACCTTTATCATTATAAAAAGTATAGCTACGTTGTAATTCTACACCTACACTAGACTTCAAAAGGTTAATCAGTACCCGATCATTCCTATCTATGTAGGAAATGGTTTGTAAACCATTCATATCCTTTTCTGTACTTATATATATACCGGAAACTATATCACTAATAGAAGTAGGGCGTGCAATATGATCAGTAGTTGAACTCCCGGGAAAAACACTCGAAGCCCGAACAGACAAATAATGGGTTAAAATGGGATCTATTGCTCCCGAAGTAATAGAAACGACATCATTACTACCATATTTACCTGAACCGGCTCTATATTGATCACCAGGTACTGTTACATCAATTTTCCTATTTGTTCCATCATTACGGTATAATATCCTGCTGTAAGGATAATCTGTCTGAGCAATATTGCTTTCTATTAAACGATCCTCCCCTTTTGTAGCATCTGTGATTGCATTTGCTTTATTGTTTTTACTATAATACCAACCTAGTGAACCTATTTTGGTATTTCTGATAGCGTCAGGATTGTATTCTTTATTATCTCCGCCACTTCCTGTTAAATTGTCGAAATTAGGATAATCATAACCATCCATCAAATCTGTGCTATATTTAAAAGGTAAAGCTACTGCTGGCTCAATTTCCGGATCTCTAGGACATGCAGGATCCTTCCACCCAGGAATGCGTCCCTGAACTGGAGCTGTAAGTGTATTGATAGCAGGACGACCATATGCATCATAAATTGTAGCATTGGCCAACATTATCTGATCTGTTAGATTTTTCTTTTGGGTTTGTGTACCACGTCCCTGGCTATCATAATAACTTCTGGATTCACCTGCAATTACTCCTGATTCATCATAAACAATCACTTGGGTAAAATTCTTATTAAAATCAGGATCCGTTGCATCAGTAACAACAGGAGGGGTATTAAGGAATAACCTCGCTCCATGTTTCAAGGTAATTCCATGTTTAAGGACAATTCCCTTTTTGCTTTCAATTTGATAAGTAAATTGAGAAAGTACATCGTCTTCTCCAAAAGTGGATTTTAAATCAGGGAATACATAACCATTAATTATATCATCTGGTAAATATACCCAACAGTCAGAATGATAAAATCCGCTAGACCCATTTGTAAAAAAACGTATGGGTTGAAATGTCTGGCAATAGCCAGAAGAACTAATATTCGGTTTACGAACTATAAGCACATCTTCAGACATTGGAAGGCTTCCGTTCATTTTAATGGTAAAATAACCACTTCCAGGTGTATAATTTAGACATACTGTACCATCCGCTCCACTACAGTTACTACTTGTAGTAGACCCCAACTTTATATCATAATAGCTATCAAAGTCTGTCAACATAGACTTTCTTTCAAAATCATGATAAGCTTTGTAGTTTCCTATAATTACGTGTCCCTGACAAGTAGGCTGTGCAGCACTGAGTGGTGTTGAGTTATATTCGCAGGTGCCTGATACAAGACCAAAATCTACCTTTTTAACCACCCACATTCTACTAAGGTTAACTTGGTATTCAGTACCAGGATTCAACTTGTAGCCATTTGCAGTTTGAGCAGCATCATTACTATATCCACCATTAATCAATTGAGCAGAAGTACCATCTATAGTAATAAAAGGAGCCGGATCATTGAGACAACTTGGTCTTTTATCAATTTGTAGGTCATATTCCCCATATGTATACACCTCAGTAGAGCTCATGCTCTGCGTCCTATCAGTATAAGTAAAATAAGCCCGTATTCTATACTTAAAATGCGTCAAACCATAACCATTAACTAAATTTAGATTGGGTCCTGTCCATTGTGCCCCTGCAACCGTTTCTGTCAAATTGTACTCAGGCGACCAGTTTTGATCGTCTGCTAATTTATAATCAATAGTATATCTTAATACACTGGTTGGAATACTAGTAGGAAAAAAATCTCCAATATCATTAAAAACAAACTGAACAGTATTGACAGAAGATGTCTGAAATATGTATGAACTGCCCTCCTTAGTAGCTCCACTAATAAGTACATCTCCTATAGAAGCATTCATAGTAGGTGGTAAACGATAAAACTTAAAACTGTAATTATAGTCATCTGAACTACAGGTTGTATGGCAAGTACTAGGGTCAAAAATATTATCACAATCATAACCCGTAGCTGTCTTATGTGTGTACCGTGCTCCAACTTGAAAAGAGCCATAGCGTCCAGGTTTGTATACTAATACAGGTCCACCGGCAGATTGTCCGTGGGGCCCCTGATAATAACGCCCGCTTCCTCCTGTGTAAATGATTCCTGCAAAATCTCCAGAATTATTGGCATAATACCTTAATTCATAAAGATCCGTACTTTGCATTGGTGTATTGATAGTTGGGGAACCAATCGTACATCTATCAGGACATTCTCCACTTTGATCATCTACATAATCCTGAACAAAAATAGCTTGTATATGAGCAGGAAAAACATACTGGTTATCAGAACCATACTTTACAGTCGGTTCATAATAACATTGTCCAAAACTACAGGAATAATGATTTTGCTGTGCAGAAGCGGCAACAAAAAACAGAAAACAAATAATTGTTAATGAATACTTTATATACAAATTCATAAAGTGAGTTTTTTATATCTGATAGGCCAATATTACTTTTGAGCGTAATTGCGTCTGGTTTCACTCATTCGTTTAAAGCCATTTGCAGGATCAAATACTTCTTTCCATGTCTGAACAAGCTGTCCTGCATCATCATAAATATATTTAGTGGCTATATTATCATTATCTAAAAGATAAATAAGTCTTTTGGTGTCTGGATCTGTTACATAAGTAGTAATATTTCCCGCAGCTGAAGAAAGCCTGAAGTCATCAAAAAATGACATATTTTGAGCAGTATTACTCTCTGCATATACCTCAATAGGACCTGAAGAAGTCGGCTTAAAAACAAGGCTCATTCGATACCAATTACCCGCTTTTTGACCATTGATACGACCAGAAGTAGCCAACACTGTCCCTCCTTGTTTAACGACTAGCCTTACATTATTGGTGTTTGCAGGGTCATCATCATTACCATTCACATAGACCCACACAGAACTCTTATATAATTTATATAATGTTGGTGTTATCGTAGCAGAAAATGCTTTTTTCCCACGAGGAACCATTATACTATAACTGCCAGTATGTGCATTGCTATTGACACGTGTTCCTTCTGTACTCAAATGAGTATCCACATTTCCATACTCTGCTCCAGAGGCTGCTAATTCGTAATAACTTGTATAACTTGCAGAAGCTATTACTTCTGTTTTATCAGGACTAGTTATAACTGCAGAGTATCGGTTATTTATATCTTTTGATTCTAGTAAACGTGTATATACATCATATCTAGTATTCTCATTCAATTTTTGCCATTTCGTATTCGATGGGCTAATAAAATTAAAAGCATCGGTTGCGGTATAAGTATAAGTTCCATCTGGTAGTAAAGTAGCATCACTGCCTACCCATCTATAATTACTTTGTTTTCTCCATATCCCCTGCTCTTGGGTAATTTCAAAGTTGCTGGCTGCCCCTTCAATTGGCACTAAATTATTCCAGGTTTGTATATCACCACTTACTATACTAAATATGGAATAGTTGAATGGATTTGTTGTAGTAGGAGAAACAATTACTTTATAGGTATATGAAGCCGCTGTTTGAGTTAACATATTTTTGTTAGTAGAAGTTGAAGGCATCCATATACCCATTCCAGGATATTGTGAATAGGCCGGTACTTCTTCTGAAACATAGGTATTACCATATGCGTCAACATTTAATGCCTTTATCCCTGCCCCACTAAAAAAGTCATACCCTAAATTTATCGTTTCATGCTTAAGACCTGTGAGGGTATTTTTTGAATAAGTATTAGTAGGCACTACAGGGTATTTTTCCAGCTCTGTTACAACCTCTGTTACTTTATCACCATAGGTTCTTTTTTCATGGCAAAGCAAATCAATTCTACCTTGTCCATTAAATCGTTCCGCCAGTTTTGTATCATAGGCATCAATAGAAGAAACCGAAGGGTCTAAGTGCAAATAATTATGTCCTACTTCAGAAATGACACTACCTGAAGTATTATATGTTTTAACGGCTTTTAATAAGCCGACCTGATTACGTACATCTCTAATTGTTACCTTTCGAATATTATCCCCTAAACTGATACTGCTGCCTTTGGGATTCATTTTATCATAATCGAAAGTCGTAAACTCATAATCAATCTTATTACCCTGAGTATAAACTTTCGTTGTATTAAGGTCTTTTACACTTTCACTAACACTTACTTTTCCATATACTACACCAGGAGCAGGCAGGAAATTGGCATAAGCTAGTGCAGTTTTATATTGACTAACAATACTCTCTTTTGTTCGTTTAAAATAATTAGCCCAGTTTACATCCCGCCAATAACATACATATTCCGTTTGATTGGGATTAATAATATTAATCTGATTAAAATGCAGCATTAGATCGAATGGTTCATAGCTTGTTACACCACTATTATTGTAACTATAATTAGTAGTATATTCTTTTGAATCTGCAATCAGAGTGATGCTCTTCGTCCTTAAACCTCCTCCATAATGTACCGCATTTGATTTTCTCTCAATAAGCACATTTGACAACATCAATGTTAATCCATAGTAGCGATCAGTATTATTGCAACCAGAACACCCGCCAGTCGAATTAGCATCAACTGGATTTGTAGTCAAATACTGATACAACTCTTGACTGCTAACAGTAATTTTTGAAGAATTAATGCTATTTATAGTACAATTAAAATTCCCTTCAGGAACATTATTATCCATTGGACTAATACAGCCATATTTTTGCCCCATAAATCCAGCTGACAAAAACTTTAAACTGATAAAATCACCTTGGTTAAAATCTGTGTATAAATCGTTATTATTGTTATAGAGCTCCAATTCCACTAAATTAGAATTCAGAATATTTACTCCTTTTATCATAAGGTTCTTGAACTTACTCAGCTCAGGAGTCAAATATTCATCCGACTCGTATTCTATTTTTATATTAGCTCCCAAAGGGCTATTGATTTTAGTTAAACTCCAAGCATCTACTAATTGGGCACCAACTGTCGATGTATATCTGGGATAATACTCTTTTTTACTACTTTGATTTGTAGCTGTAGCTTCATCTATGCAGTCAGCACAGTAGCTATCCCACATATCTTTTTTATCCTTGTTATATGTTGGATTATTGGAAGAATATTCAAAAGTAGTTGGCGGAATAGTTTGAAAATGATTCCGCCCGAATGTCTTTATTCCTTTTAATGTAAGTTTACCCGTGAGATTATTGTTTGTCTTTTGTCCTGTATTATAATTCAATGGAAAACTATTAGGAGTTCCTGTGCATAAATCATAATAATTGTTATCAAATTCTATTTCCCTTATAGCTACAGATTGTAAATATTTCAGCAAGGAGGCACTGATATCATAAACATCTAATACATTATCTGCTTTATGAAAATTCTTATTACTATTATTAACATACTGAATCCCTTTACTAGAAGGATCATAAGCATTTACACTTGCATCTGTAATTATCGTAGAATTAAGATTAGTTTGCGACGATACTGACAAATCAAAAAGTCCCTGATATGTTGATCTGCTAGGATTAGTGCTTGCTTGAATTATTCTTTCTAAAGATTTATTCTCAAACAACATAACTCTATCAAGTCTTAGAGAAGCAACCGGCAAACCAGTAATATTTCCTGTACCATCAGTTTTAGGATCAAAGCCTCCGGCATTCTTATCAGAAACCCCTTTACCATCATTACGAATATCCTTTATGAATAAAGCTGTATGAGTACGTGTATGAATAGCATTAAGGTAATAGCATTGTTTTTTACCATAAGAAAAAAATTCAGTATCTGCATCGATGTCTCTATGTGTTCCTATTGCCGGATTTCTCCATTGATACTGATCAGACCAAAGGCCATGTTCAAACTTCACCCAATATCCCCAATCTGCATCACTTATTGTATTACTCCCATCTCTGTCAACAAAATCCGGACCCGTAATTCCTGTTAAGAGCCAATTATAAGCATAAGGCGTAAAATCCTCTGTAGTTCTTGAATAAGAACTTGTCGTTTGTCCTATATAAGACGTCTTTTCAAGATTATAAACAGGTAAGGCATAATGATAAGTGACACCTGATTCATTTGTTATTGCAAATCCGGCAATCTGATCGGGCATATTTAGTCCATAACCTGCTGCTATAATATTATTCCCCCAATATGAATCTGATTTCATTAAATTCCCTGGACTATTTATCATTTGTCTATTAGTATACCAGCGAACACTTTTTGACCCAGCCAAATATCCATTAGCTCTGTCAAACCCAATGTTAGCTACATTTCTGGCAGCATTGTTTTTACCTTGCTTTACAATAGAATTTGAAGCACAATCCATAGTACTAGTTACAGAAGAGGCATCATATACATATTTATTTGAGAAGTCATTTACAAAACGAAAACCAATTGATGATGCTCCTGTATATCGCTCTTTT
This sequence comes from uncultured Bifidobacteriaceae bacterium, assembly GCA_964572965.1. Classification (GTDB taxonomy): domain Bacteria; phylum Bacteroidota; class Bacteroidia; order Cytophagales; family UBA9547; genus CAZNHL01. Next base: position 53,537 of record CAZNHL010000014.1, on the reverse strand, counting down.
GTAAAATGTAGATTTGTGCCAGTATTATAGTCTTTTCTATATGTGGGAGCATATTCATAATATTGAGGCTGCATAGTTCCACCAATTCCTTGCCCCAAAACTTCATAACTATCAAATGCCGGCAAACTCCCTCCTAATTCATTGTCTGCATTTTGATCCAAAAAGCTTGTCGCTGATATATCTTTTAATGAATAAGAGTCAAAGGAGTTTTTATTAAGATCATTAGCTGACATAGTCATTGGATATAAGGATCCATTCATAACAGTGATATCGCGCTGATCTAAATAATAACGGGTTTTGGTCATCCCAAAACTTACAGAGAAACCATAAGGTAAAGGTATTGGTACAAAAAAACCTGAAGCATTAATCGTAATATCATTTACTTTTTGGTTGATTCCTGCTGCTGAAAGACCTAATCCAGTGAACGAACCTCGTCCTCCACCTTGTGATGTCATCGAAACGCCCAAAAAGCTAAAGTTGCCAGCTTTACCACCGTATCCTGCTCCAGCCCCGCCAGATACAGACCAATCTCCATCTCCTTTAGTATCTTCAGAATACATTACTCCCAGATTAACACTGGCATTTTCTCCTGCACCTGGAGTACCGGCATATACTCCCAGCCCAACATAACCACCTCCATAAGGTCCCACTCCAAAACTCAGCCCGACACCGACATTGGCTCCTGCAGTCGGTGGATAACCCACTGCACCATCCATACCAACACCACAACCTTTATATGTATCGTTTGCGTAAGTTAAACCCATATAAAAAGGCCCCCAACCAGCTCCTCCTGAAATTGTGCTTGAAACTCCTCCTGGCCACGCATCATGAACACTTTCGGACGAACTATTGAAATCATCTGGATAAATATTTACCATTCGGTTAATTGCCCCAGGGTTTAACGTCCAACCTAAACCAACCCAACTTGCTTCCTCATCCGGGCTAATCCCTGCATGATAGCTCAACGAAAGTGGATACCCTCCTTCAGACCCAGGCACTTCCAACAAAGGAATGTTATAAGTAAAGTCCCCTGTCGCCAGATTAACCATATTAGTAGTATCAACAGGTTCAAAACTACTATATTCGGGTGCCGTTGGTCCAGCTGTTAATGCCCAAACAGTAGCAGGTAAAAACAGTTGCAATGAAATAGAAAGTAAAAGTGTAATGGCTACACTTCTTAGCCATACTTTTCTTCTCAATAAGTACTTATACATATATGTAATACTATTTACTTTATTCAATATTATATTATCTTATTTCCTTACATGCTTAATCGCAATGCAATTCAGGAATATTATCAAGATCTTTTTCTTTAAAATCGAAGTATTGAAAACCAAGACCAAAGCCCATGTCTTTGACACAAACTTTGATATCTGATTCTTTGCTTTTTTGAGCTGAAAATACCAGTAAGACTTGTGCGGCGCCTCCCATTCCATATTGATTTAGGAAATAAGAATCTGCTAAGGGAATAGTATCTGTTCCAGAAACTGCATATACATAATCGCCTACATGAAAAGCCAACTTCTGTAAGCGTTCAGAAAATGTTTGCTGGCTATGGGATCCTTTATAAACAGGATCTTTTCCATCAGCTGAATACGTCATTACGAAATGCTTATAACCGGTATACTTCTTTGTAAATTCTGGTAATAAAGAATCACAGGCACTATTTCCTTTAAGTTCTTGTAATGCCAGTTGAACAGCAGGTTTAAAGGTTAACTTTAATGAGGTTTCAGCTACAATTATTTCCTTTGCCAATCCATTCTCTTTTTCCTCTACATAAGAAGACAATTGATCGGCCTGTATACTTTTAGGTTTACAATAACACAGAACTACTGCTGTACATACGAACACAAAAATATTCCTCACTATCAATTAGTTAGAAGACATCTCTTTAATAACATCTGCTGTCACATCAATAGCATCATCAGCATAAGCAATATTTCCATTAGCTGTTGCAAGAATTATCGTGTAACCTTTTTTCTTTCCATATTCTGCAATATGGCTATTCACCTGCTTCATTACTTCACCCATTTTCTCTTGTTCCTGCTGTTGTAATTTCTGATTTATAGCTTGCTGGTATTGAACCAGCTGATTTTGTTTATTCTGTAATAATTCTTCAGATAACTTCTTCTCTTTACTTGTCATTTGGGCAAGCTCTTTTTCATGAGCCTTAAGAGCTGTTTCAAACTCAGTAGTTAATGTATCTATCTTTAACTTCGCTATTGCCCTTTCCCGTTTTAATTGCTCTTGTAGTATCTGCATTTCCTTCACACCACTTAATAGTTTATTAGTATCTATATAGGCTATTTTAGGTGTTTTTGATACTTTATAAGCAACGAATATTAGTAGAATAAAAAAGACAACAAATACTATAAAATTCCATTTTCCAACCTTTTGTATCATCTCTATTTTTTCTTGATTTGTTCTTCCAATTCTTTCATTCTCTCTTCCTGTTTCTTCATTTGCTCTTCTTGGCGAATAATATGAAGAGTCAGTTCTTCAATTTTCTTAAGCATGATAGTATTAAGTTCCCCCATATTAAATCCGCCCTCCAATTTTACCTTCTCTGCAGAAGGCACTTCTGGCAAATGTTGATTTTCATTTATATAGGACTTCAAGCTATCTAAAGACATTAATTTATATCCCTTTCCAAACACATAATCCGGGAAATTATCAGTCAAAGGGTTGGCAGTTACAAAAACTTCATCAGCAGCTAGTTTACCCAGCAAGCGTGCATTGCCCATTGAATTTATATTAAATAAAGGAGCCCAGTTTTCCGCAGTAGGAACACCTACCATAGATTTATTAACACCCACAACGAATGCGTCAGTATAGGGTACATTCTCTGTACCAGAACCTGTATTATCGCCAATGCAAATGCGGAATTCAGATCTATCATATGCAGCATTATATCTACCAATCCACTGGGGGTCAGTATTATCATTTGTATTAAAATATAATAAACTACCATATCCCAAAACATTAGCTCTATTCACACCAATAGATACTGACCCATTTGTTACAAGACTTAATAGATAATCATTAAAACTAGCATCAAGTGTTGCCATATTTATACCGACTTTTCCATTCAATAAAGTATTACCATTTACAGAGAGTTTCTCTACAGGCTCAGATGCAAAAGCACCAATACCCAAGTTTCCTCCTACTATATTTTGCATTATAAAATGCTTGGGTCTACTTACTCCACTACTAGCTCTATATTCAGTAGTATTAAAGATTCCATACTCATTTCCACTAGGGAACAAAGCATGTGAAAAAGCTGAATAATGCCTATAGCCAGCCAAATAAGAAGCCGTAGTAGTATTACCACTATAAATAGCT
>CAZNHL010000014.1:21331-50185 GCA_964572965.1 uncultured Bifidobacteriaceae bacterium | reverse complement strand
ATTTTGATTACTTCCAGAAGGCCCTTTTAAGGCGCTCAAACCATTCACCTCAAACCTGTAATAACCTACATCTATACCAGGACCATTTATATTAACACTCCCTGTTGTATTAACACGTAATCCTTCAGTAGCATTAGATTTTAAAATCAATGCGTTGGGATTTGTTGTACCTAAATAATTAGTAGCATCTACATCGTTATTACCACCTATTTTCCAACTCGTAGATCCTTGTGCTGTACCTGCTATACATCCTCCAAGTGAAACCCAAGGCTTACCAATACCTATGTTAATATCCGGTTGAGTATTAACTGTCTCCCATTGTGTTCTATAGAGAGTATTGTTATAAATAACCTGATCATTTGCCGTATAGGTAATCGTATTTTTCCAAGGGGAAGCATTGCCACAATCGGTAGCCGCAGTACCACTTACAGCAATTGATTTACTTGTAAAACCTGTACCAGAGAATACAATGCTACCATTGTCACTACCACCTGTAGCTGGGCTATATATGACATAGATTGTAGTACTAGCAATAGTACCTGATACTGGAATTATCTGAATACTCGAAGAGTAAGAAGAAGTATTGCCTGAAATTTTAAAGTTAGCTGGTGCTGTAACAGTAACATTTCCAGAAAGGTAAACACCTGTCAATGTTAAAGTTTGAGCAATAGAATTTTGTCCACTTTGACTTGTAAAGGCTGCTAATGTACCATTGATAGTAATTGAAGGAGTATTTCCTGTTCCTCCAGTAGGGCATGTAGTCACTTTTTCCCAAGGTAAGCCTTCACCAAAGTTTTGAGATGGTAAATTACCTTGTGTCCACCATTTAGACACATAAGTCTGACTATTCTCTGTAACATAATAACCTGCTACATCATAAACGGTTGTTGAACTCCATGTTGTTGGAGCATTGCAATTTGTTGAGGTTTGCGCTAATGTATTGGTATGAATACACAGCAATAATAGTGATAGTACAACTATCACTGAACTTTTGAATTGATTCATTGTGAATAAAGTAAACTTATAAAAGGAAGACAGAACTAGTGGACAGGGCTGGCCTGATGAATGGGAATTCATAAATAAAGATTAATATAAATGCTACAATGTTTATGTAAGATGTTGCAGAAAAGACCCTTAGCTAGTGTATAACATCTGCACAACTTTAAACGCCCGCAAGATTGTTATTTAATTTTGACACCACAATTGCTATTTCTCCAATTTTATTACATTCAACTATATTTCTAAATCACAATAAAACAATGAGAATATCTTATTGAAACTAAATAAGATGCTATTTTTTAAAAGTTTACTTAAAAACTCGTTTACAAATAACACCCAATACTTACATCACACTTTTTCATATGATAGAATTGAATGCAAGTATTGATTTTTTTATCGAAGTAAAAAATGAGGCAAATAATGCGGCTGTATTTTAAATGTACAGAATGTAGTTTTATTCAATTTATCCAGAAATTTCTACCCAAAACCAACAAAAAATTACATGTTACACAACAATACAAAAAATGCAAATAAATACGAATTAAAACAAAAATGATATATAAAAAACACATTTTCCTATAAAAAACAACTATATAAGCAATTTAATTACACGTGTAATTAAATTGCTTATATAGTTGTTTTTTATAGGTTTAGAATTACAACTGCACGAGTGTTTACACACAATGATTCCTTCCATAAAACAAATCAAAGCCTGTGCAGCATATCTCTCAGATCCTCTTGAGCGTCTTAATGAAGAACGAGAAAAATTATTGCAAATCATTAATGATTTTGATAAAATCAAAATACAAACTTTGCCGCTGATCTATTATTAGTTTCTTTCGATCTCAGCTCTATAAGATACTATCTGAGCCTCTAATTGAAGAATATTGTTTTCTTCATTCATGCAGAGCTTGTCATTTAAAATTCTTAGCATGTCTAAATAATAAACAGATAATGCAAAAATTAGGCTTTCATAAACCTTAATATCAAAAGTGGCGATAGTTGAAAGCCGAATCCTGGTATCACTTAACATAGAAATATGTCTTTTTTCAATAGTATTAATGTCATTGTGTGTATAACCTGAAAGTTCACTATAAACCGTTTTATAATCCTGTAGCATATCGATTGCTTCAAACTTTTTCTTTATACTATCTAATACTGGCAAAGCCATTGAAGTCATAAAGGTTTTTCTTTCGGCATTTTCTTGTTCAATGGCAGATTTTCGTTCATTCAAGTTTGCTATAATTACATTACTTAACCCTTGCTCTTCAAGCAGTCCTTTTATTTTCCGTACCTCTCCTTCACCAGTCTTTATAAGCAAAGAATATATTTGATTGGAATCTTTGGCTAATAGTTTAAAATCGACATATGATTCTATAGCAATTCTAGCAACAGCTGGAATATTTTGAAATCTATCATTCTCGAGAAGAATAGTCAAATCCTTCATCGTTTCTAAAACGGCAACAAACAAAGAAACTAAAACTACATTCTCAGGCGAATTAATTGTATTCTCTATTTTATTTATAAAATTTTCAGAAGAACTGGACAGTGATTTTAATATATTGTATTTCATAAATCTTACTATCGAAGCTATTAATTATATTTTTCATATAATTCTCTCAAAAACATATTGCCTTGTCGGCTAGTTTCATTACAAACGGTACTGGCAGCTTGTGCTTGCCCATTTTCGAAAAGAAACTGAATGATAGTCTTAATACCGGTTTCAGACTCCTTATCTAAAAAATATGACTCTATTCGTATTTTAAGAATTATCTGGGAGAGGAATTGAGCTGTTTCAAAGGAATCGCCTTTTCTTTGAAACTCAACCAGGGTTCTTATTAACCGCTCATGAAAGTAGTACTTTTTCTCTAAACCAAGTGACATTACGATTAAATCAGTATTTTCCTGATTCAATGCGTTAATAAGTACGATAAAGTTTACTAAGCTCCCTAAAATCTCCAATTCCTGTTCATCTGCCTTTTTTTCATATTTTAATGCAAGGTACTTCCATAGTTCAATTATACTGGCATCAAAACGGTCGGCTTCTTCTTGCTCAAGGGTATTAAAGTATGTTTGCTGTTGCCCTACATAGTTGACAAACTTTAATACTAGTTGGGATTTAGATTTCTCCAAAAATGTTTTTACTAGCCCCCCCGAATTTAGACTTTCAAATCCCCAAAAATAAAACGCAACCAGATGGCTTATAAAACCAGGAGTTGATCTATGACTGAACAGATCAGCTTTAGCATTAATAGCTCTTAAATAGTGGGGATAAAAGAGATTATACACCTTTATATTGGGTGGTGGATTACTAATACCAAAGCCTGCCCAAAAGGCTTGCCATTTAATATCATCGAGGTTAACATTTTGTTCTATTTGTTTACAAGCCCATTTTTTATCTAAAAAATAAAAATGTTGAAAATAGACCCCTTCAATAATATATGCGTCAATTATATCTCTCTTTAAAGACATCTCGAACAATACTTTTATTTCAGATTCCCATTTAATAACTGACTTCTTCTTAGATGGAAGACTATGTGCTCTAAATAAAGAGTAATCCAATAAAGCTCTCAATACCTTACCCGCAGTTGAATTAAAAATATAGGTATAATAATCTTTGCTAGAAGACAAGTCCTTCTCATCTTTTTTTAGATTCCGAACCAGCACTTGCAAAACCTCTTTAACCTTAGGCAAATTATCATTACTCAGGCTATTTCCATCATTTTGCAGGCCTTCTGTCAATAAATTAGCAATCGCTCCAACAACCCACTCAGATGTGGCTTTCCAACTATCTTCATCCAGATATAATTCTTCAGAATAGAATTTACTGTTTAAAATAGTCGATAAGCAAAACTTTAATACTGGAGCCCAATCAAAGCTTATACAACTTTTTCTTTTCCATACTTCCTGAAGCCCTCCAATAATATGATATGCATATATGTATGGTATACTTTCATATAAATCAAGTTCATTAAGAAATTTTACTGGATCATTTATAACTGCTGTTTTTAATATATCAGATAATCCACTTATTGTTGGCCCATGCCAATTATCTGGCTTAAACGCTGTAATATAGGCTACAATATCCTGATTACTCTTACTTAATAATTCTTCAACAGTGATCGGAGGAATTGAATCACTACTAAATCTTATTTTACCTGAATCTTCAAAATGTTCTTTGGTAAGATTCTGACTGTTGGAAAGTATCTCATACTTTCCTTTAAATGGTTCTACGCCATTTAAAGCTGAATACCAACTTAACCTCCAGTAATCATCATACCCTTCATCCTCTCTTTCGGTCTGCGGTCCACTAGAAATTATCGTTTCCAAAATTTCCTTTTCCTTTTTTACAAGGCTGGATTGTACCTTATTTAATAAATTATAAAGGTCTTTTGAGTATTTATATTTAGAAAATAAAAACAAAGGATCATTTGTGCTTACTAATTCCCAAAAAAGAGATTTTGTTTCTTTCCAGTTCTCGGCAATTACATATAAAGCCACTCTTTTAAAAAATGGAATACGAAAGGGTCTTTCTGAGACTATTTTTTGTAATAAAACCAAGCCTTCTTTTGGTGAAAATTTAACTTTTTGATTTAAATATTCAATAAAAATAATGGCAAATATTTCGGACTCCTTAGCCTGATATCTTGATTTCTTAACCAAGTCTTTTATCGTGTCTATACCAAAAGAAGAAACCAAATCATTATGTAATGCAAATATGATACTATCAAAAAAGTCCGGGTAACGACCATTTGAGGAATATTGTATATTTTGATACTTCAATATTTCCTCCAATTGATACTTCAACTCCTCTTCTGTAAGATCTTCAAAATTGATCAATGATACGATCTCTCTAAATGCCTCCTCTCCTTCACCTTTCATAGTAAAGAGAAGGTTGTCTTTTTGTATTATTAACCTAAAATCATAAATATTTTTGCCTTCACGAATAATAGCTGGTATTCCATCTTGATAATCGATTAGCATTTTCTTTAGCGTACTCCCTAAAGTCAAAAAGACATCATCAGAACAAAATAGTGCTGCTCTATTAATAAGCTTCTTATCAATTAAAGTACTTGAAAGTGACCATAAATGAACTCTTGAGTATATATTGTTACTGTGAGTATCATTACTACTAACAATCTCATTTTGATCAATTTGGAATAAATGAGAGAAAATAATCTCAGCTTTTAATATATCGTCTTGGGTGGGTTTCTCATTCAGAAACTTAGGAAGTAGTATTTCACATATAGCTGAACTTTGTGGTCTTGTATCTAAGCTACTTTTCAACCATAAAGGAATTAAATGAAGTATTTCTTGTGGAATCGTATCATTAGGCAAGTTTCCAAGAATCTGAATAAACTTATACCAAGTCCTATAATTGTCATTATGCTTTTGAGATGTCTTTTTTATAATAGTTAATACTCTATCAATAAGTTCCGCTTGTTGACCACTTTTGATTAATAGAGATATTTTTTCTAAATAACTCAACATTTCCCAATATGGTACATGGTTTTGGGTCGGTCGCGGATTGTTCTCTGGATTAAAAATACCCTTCGATTCTAATATTTTAAACCAATGTACTCCAGTTACCTTATCAAAAAATACTCTTTCATAATTAGAATCGGAGTCAATTAGGGCTAAAACAAAAATAACCTGCTCTTTCGTCGGTTTAGATTCATTTAAAATGAATTCTAACATATTAATATTTGATATAAAGGAGCTTTCCCTATCTGCAGTTATTTTTTCATATTCAGGATTATATACCTTTTCTTTAATCTTCCTGTTAAACCTTTCCCGTCTTCTTTGCGCAAGATCAAAACTCGATAGCCCTAGCATTTTGAGATGATTATTTAATGTATTTAAATCCTTAAATACACCAATATTTAATCTATCAAAATCAGGTTTTAAATCTTCATGAATATCTATCTTATTTGGATCAAAAAAGTCTGCAGTATTATTGGAAGCAAAAAAGAAATGACTCCCAGGATTGTTCTCGACATACTTAATCAACGAATATACAATAACAGCATCCGCTACACTATTTTTTTTATGTTGAGGGGCTCTTTTGGCAATGCCCATTGAAACTACCTTTCTTTCAATTTCTGGGCATAATTGAATTGTTTCTGCATTACTTAAAATTTGATTGATACGCTCAAAATGGTCTGCAATAATTTGCTCTTGCACGGCGGGTTTCTTATAATCGGCAAAAAAAGCCGATGGCAATATTTCTTCGGCCATATTAAAAAAGTTTTTCAACATTTCTCGCCTTAGCTTAACCTGAGGAGCTTGAATTCTTTGCCATTCTGTTTGTATTACTTCTGGTATTAGTAACTTAACCTCACCACTTTCTAGCCATGCTTCTAAATAATCAAGCTGATTATCAATTTTCCAAGCGTCTTCGATTGAATAAACAAAAATATTACTATCCAAAGTCAAGTAAATCATAATAGGATATAAACAGGTGACAAAAAATTAAAGAAATAAGCCTAAATTCAAGTTAAACAGAGCAATTTTATCACCAAATTTAAGAAGCTATTAACTAGTATATTAACTAGTATATTAAATACTTACACAATTCCTTTTACTAAGTGAGTTACTTCCAGCTCCTGTGCTTTAAAAAGTTGCTGATGAACTTAAATGGATTAATAGCGGAGTTGGCAACTAATGAGTTTTTTTTCAAAATGGGATTACTTCATCCATTTCGTCTGCTAAAGCCAATATACGACTTTCAGTATAATTTGGTGTCTCGTAAATAAGTCTGGCTACATAATAAATATGTAGCCAGACTTATTTATGAGATCCATATAATATAAATATCTAGCTGATTAATAAACCAATACCCTTCAAATCCTTTAATAAAGCCGGTAAATAAGTAATTATTTTACCCATATCACTTGCAAAATGGTTCGATAATTCATACCTTTGCACCACGTTAAAATTATCGGAAGAAGATTTTAACACAGCATTATTAAAGTTCGATAATTTCGTTCTTTGCACTACCAAAAATCTAAGACCTATGCCCGGTCGGTTCGTCTAGGGGTTAGGACGCGTCCCTTTCACGGACGAAACACGGGTTCGATTCCCGTACCGACTACTCAAAGCTTTTCTACAGGGAACTGTACCAAAGCACGTTAACTAAAAACCCCACAAATTCTAATTTGTGGGGTTTTTAGTTAACGACACTCTCCTTCACCTATATTAGGATCAATTACAAAAGTCAGGAGTAAATGAATATGTTTTTGTAGAAAACAAAAAATAAAATCCCCCCTTTTCCTGATGTAAGCTTTTTATTTTTTTCATTTAAAAAAGCAAAACAAAAGCCTGTTTAGTCTATCTGATTGTGTAATCTTCTTTTTCATAAATATGCCCCTACAATGCATAAAACAGACTTAGCGACAAAATAATCTACTTTATTTGCCTCCACACACAAACATCACCATACAGACAAAATCGGTTCAAATATTACATTGTAATATTTGAACCGATTTTGTTACTAGTAAACAATCGCTAATAATATATCTTTGATACATAAAACCACGTACTTAAGACTTTACGTACTTAAGTAAATGTAATAGCAGGGCATCCTGCAAACAGCAATGTTTACTCGCTGAAATAACATGATCTCAAAAACATCACAGCTATTTCAGAAATCATAATAAAGCTTGTAGATTCTTCTGAAAAAAAACTCCAATGGCAACATCAAAGGATAATAGTGAACAAAAAAAATCTGAAAATGTTATTTTCAGTATTCTTGATACTGTTTCTACTGATTTAGTAAAACAAATGGACACAGCCTTAAAGGATAAAGACTTGGAAAACCGTGACGTTTTAGAACAGAATGGCTTAACAGGTATAGAAGAAGTCTATAGAACTCAAATGAAAACCCTGATGGAGCAGGTTTATGAAGTTCTTAACCAAAAGGAGGAGCTATGGGATCCGTCAGATGATGAATTATACTCTCTTCTTGAACGGATTGTGTTTTTAAAAGCTCGTGAAAACACATTCAGCAGTTTTTTTGACAGTATAGAAGATGTAATTGCCGCAGCTTCACAATTGGATTTTTCAAAACGTGTCCCCCTGTTTGAAATCTCTAAAGACAAAAGAAATCTATTTAACTATGCAGTAATGTGCTTAAACATACTGGTAGAAAAAATGGAAACGTCTGTTGTATCTATGAAGGCTGTTAATACAATGCTTTCTTCTATGCCTGACACAATAATGATTGTTACAGATAAAAACGGAGTTATTCGTTTTGTGAACGATTCAGGAGAAAAACTCTTAGGATTGAAAAAGAATGAATATTTAAGTAAATCTATTTATCTATTACTGGAAGAACATGAACAAATCAGTAAAGAATACGCTGCTGATAAGCAACTAACAAACAGGCCTGTAAATTTGATTATTCCCGGCCAGGACAAAAAAATAACCCCAGCCTTACTTACTATTCCAAAATCGTACAACGACCACACTGAAATTGAAGAAATTGTTTACTCTATTTCTATTGATGACAAACCTCAGAATGTTGCCGAAAAAGAATTTAACTTAACACAGGAACTTCATGATAAAGTAGCGCCGTTGAATACTATTATAGGCGCCGCAACTGTTTTGAGTTATCAAATTAATGACGATGACCACGATGGTATAAAACTAGTTCAAGTCATTGTTAATAGTGCAGAAAAAATAAAAGCGGACACTACAGATTCTCTGAATGCTATCAACACCGGAAGTAACAATTTTGCTGACTTTGTTTTAGTAGATATTTCAAAAAAAGTCCACCAAATTCTGGACTCACTCAGGCTAAATGAAGGATTTAATGAAATGCAATTTGATATTGATATTGCATATGACAATAATTTTTATGCAAATCCAAAGTTATTGCACTCAATTTTCCAAAACTTAATTTCAAATGCAATCAAATACAGAGGCAAAACAGCACCTTTTGTCGGCATTTCAGTTCGTAACTCTTCAAAAGATGAGTTATTAGTAAAAATAACGGATAATGGAATCGGTATAAAAGAAGCCGACAGATTAAGATTATTTGACAAATCTTTTCAGGTTTCTGAAAAAAATGAAGGCCATGGTATAGGCCTGTACCTGATAAAAGAAAGTGTTGAACGACTTAATGGCTCCATAGAAGTACAAAGTGTATTAGGGCAAGGCACTACTTTTAGTATATCTATCCCCTACGCTTCTAAATAAAAAAACAGGTGTAGCTTTGCTACACCTGTTTAACTTTCTCTCTACTTACTTTTTAGCACTTACTAATCCCTTATTTGCTATTAATGAAATCAGCTGCGCATTAAAGCTGTCTCTCATTTGAACGTAAGCAACATTCTGGATTACTTTTGCTCCAAACTTCCGCTTGTTTTGCGATGCAGTATAGCCCAGATTAATCGTCTTTAATCCAAGCTGATTTGCCCTTTTAATAGCCTGCCATAAGGTTTGTGGATATACTCTGTTTTCTTCTGCGAAATCATAATCCATTCCGGCAACCAAACTACAATAGTTATCCTTTGTTTTATAACTGATTACTATGGCAACCGCTTCTCGTTCAGGGCGTTTATCAAACTCCGGCTTTAACTTGAGCTCCAGCAACTCCCATTGAGGATGAGTAAATATATTTTCAAAGAATTTCCGGCTTATATCAAAAACTGATATTTCATAATTTTTATCGCTCACGTTTTTATAGAGTTGATAATAATAATCCAGTTCCCTTTCAGAAACATTATCTACTACCTTAATCTCATAACGTTCTTCAAATTCCAACGCTTTCTTTTTTATATATTTCCGATTATCATTTGTAAACTGATTTAAAAACTGATTTACATTTTTCCATTCAAGCTTATCAATGATATGCCCGTCAGGTATATCCACTCTAATAAAACTTTGATCTAAAAAGAATTCCCGCATTTCCTGATCATCAGCATCAAAATCACGAAGACTTAGGGTATTGGCTTTCTGCCGGTCTTGTTCTTTCCATACTTCATCAAGCAGTAAGCTCATCACCTTTTTCCAATCTTCACGAGTGCGGTCAATATAAAGATGATCACCTATTGACAATAAGCACCCCATTGTAAAAATGGTAGAACTAAGGTAATAAGGGTTCTTCTTCCGTTCTTCATCTATCTGCTTTGAAACATCGGCAGGCGAAAACATATCATCTTTGGCCAGAGTTGCAGTAAAGTAAGTTACCAAAACAGGTACATTTTCATGATCACGGATGATGTAATAATGAAATGCCCAATTATTCTGCGGCTGCTCATGAGCTGAAAAAGTTTCCTCAAAAAACCTCATTTGATCCCAGTCATTTACCCCCTTGCTTCCAATCAAACGATTCCATAAACCCTTATCAACATTCTGGATTGTGGTTTCATGCTGCAGAGTATAGTTATTATTGGAAACGTCAACCTGCTGCGTTGTTTCTTCCGGCAACTCTTTAAACGTAGCCACTTTCCTGAATGCGCGCTGCAAATCTGCAAAAGTTCTTCCCTCTTCCAGAAGCGCTTTGGGTAAATGATAAGCTAACCGCGCTACAAGCCTGTCAATATCATCCTTTGTATGATGAAGAGTAATTGTAAACCGGACTCCGGTACAAATATCAGGGACAGCAGGAAACATGGCGAGGTTAACAAAGAACCCATCGTTCATCATTCTCTTCACCATATTAACTCCTACTTTTGTAAGCCCGCAACCGACAAAATTAATTGGAGCATCACGGTTAGATACTACAGGAAGGTTATACTTCAAAAGCAAATCATGGCAGTAATACAGCTTTTCTTTCAGTTCTTTCTGGCGCACGGTAATTTCATCAGAAAGATGAATTTTTGCTGAAGCAATACCTGCTCCGATAGTTGCATTTGCAATGGGCCCGGAAAAGATCAGTGGACCTCCACAGTTCATTACTTTTTTACAAATTTCCTCGTCTGGAAACACAAAAACACCACCACCGCCAGCCGCAAAACCTTTGTTCATAGAAGTTGCGAGAATCATCTTCTTGTGCAAATCTATTTGATCTAATACAACGCCACGCCCATGCTTTCCGGCGATGCTCATTCCGTGGGAATCATCAACATACAAATGAAATTGCTTATACTTATCCATGAGTTCAACAATTTTTTCCAATGGCGGATAATCGCCATACATAGAATAAATCCCATCAATCATGTACCACACCTTGTCATATTTCACTATCAGCTCAACAATTTTTGCTTCCAGTTCCTCCATATTACTATGCCTTACTTTGGTAAGGTAAACTCCTCGGTTTTCCATCCGTGAAGCTGCTTCCTGAACACTGGCATGAACCTGCTGATCAAGAATAATTGCACTCCCCTCTTCAACCACTATCGGAATTACCGCATGATGGCCTAAAGAAGTTGTTGTTGTCAGAATAACCGGTGCCCCAAACAATTCCCGTAATAGCTGTTCATACTCAGTATGAGGGGTTGAAGAAATGTAAGTGCGTGAAGAAGATGAATGAATACCATATTTCCTGATGGCATCAATAGCCCCTTCCTTGATACGCTCATCAACATCCAGTCCCAAATAGCTGCACGAACCAAAATGAAGATGTTCTTTTCCATTAATCCTGATTGTTCGGCCATTGTAGGATTCATCTTCAGCGTAAAGATGGAGCACATTTCGCTCTCTACCGAACTCAATCATATCGTTGATGGTATCAACGACACTTGCTGTTTTTGTTTTTGTAGCCATTTTTTGTTTAAATTAAGCGGTTGATAATTATTGTAACTTTCCATTCCTGACTGTTACGGCAATAAAGCCATATATGTCATTTTTATTATCATTAATTTATGAAAGAGAGATACCAGGAAAATGAATTTGCTGAAATATGGTTTGAAAACGGTATTGTGCATATTCTTTATAAGCCCGGTTGTGTATTAAATATTGCCAATATAAAGCAACTTGTTGAAGACAGAATTAAAGTTTCTAACGGGCAAACAAGCCCAATTTTAATTGATCTGAGAAACCTGGTTTCATCAGATAATGCCACTCGTTCTTATCTGGCAACACCGGAAGCAGAAAAATATTTATGTGCCGGTGCAATGATTATTAATAATGAACTTCAAAAATTATTAATGAATCTTTATTTAAAAATTGACAAACCACGCCTTCCGGCCAGAGTATTTACAAACAAAGAAAAAGCGCTGGAATGGTTAGAACAATTTAAGTATTTTAACTAATCTGTTTTAATAAAAAATAACTGATTCGGACATTAAAATCTCATAACGTAATCAGCAAAATTTCAGGCCTTAAATGGTTATTTTTTATCCCTTTCGGGATTATTAACAATAAATAAATTTCTTAAAACAGGCAGCTAATGGAAAACGCAACTGTTAATAATGAATATGTAGCAATACATATAGAGGATGGTATTATGCATTCTGTTTACAAACCGGATCTAGTTATAAATCTAGAAATAGCAAAGCTGCTGGTCAGAGAGAGATTAAAAATATGCAATAAAAAAACATATCCTCTTTTTGTTGATGTAAGTAATTTACTCTCTATTGATATGGAAGCAAGGGAGTATTTTGCAGGAGAAGAAGCTACCAGATTTATTTCTGCAGGAGCTATCTATTCACGAAGTCCCATTGCAAAATTTGCAGGAAAGCTTTTTCTGGATGTGAATCAGCCGAAAACACCTTCTCAGATTTTCACAAATAAAGAAGAAGCTATTGCGTGGCTTCATCAATTCATAAAAAAGAAGTGATTTCTTACTGTTTTAGCAAGGCCTGTGCTCCATCAGTTTTTTCAAAGTACACGAAAACGAAGCCAGGTTTGGAGGTTTGATTTCAGCAAAAACATCCGCTTTAATCCTGAACAACAATCTTTCTTGCGGATGTACCCTTTTCTGATACAAACTTTATCACATAAACACCGGCAGCTAGTCCATCCGGCCTAAAAGTATCTTTTCTTATACCCCTTTCAGCAGAAATACTCCCTTGCTGCATCACCTGTCCCACAATATTCACTACAACATAAGTAAAACCCTCCGGTTTCGATGTACTTTCTACTAATAGATCATCAACTTCAGTTAACACACCACAATTGTTTATACAGTTAATACGCAACCAATTCAGCTTTAAAGAAGCGCCATTACTTGCTATCAGGTAAATCTTTTGCTTTCCCGCAGGAAAATTCAAATTAGCCAGTGTCTTTGTTGCCCAGGCGCCTGAAGTATTTAACGATGCCGTAGTCCCCAGTAAAGTATTGCCGGAATGAGTGCGAACGGTAATTGTGCTGGCAGCAGATGCATTAACCCTGAAATCCATGCTATAACTTTGGCCGGTGGGAATATCCACATTATAAAAAAGTGTATCATTTGCATTGGCAGTCGGAGATGCAAAATGGTAAGCATCAAGCTTCCCGGACACATCACTGGTAGGCTCCAGCTGAATAGAATAAGGCCAGGTACAAGCTGTTCCATTCCAGTTACAATAGGTAACACTCTTACTGATATAATGTTCAGCTTCTATCACCTTATTAACCCCGTGATAGTAATTTTTATCATACGAAGACATGTTCATGTATATCTTACCCAGGTCTGTTAAAGTACCGCTTGCCTGTGTAAACAAATCTGTACTTGCAGTAGCATTGTCTGACCTTGACAGAAACCAGGAATAGCGGAAAATATCAGGATCCTTCTCCATATAATCCAGTACATCTACCATTAAAGCAGCATGCTGTACAGACGAATTAGAATTACTATAATCGAACTCTGTTATCCACAAAGGTTTGTTATATTTTTTATACAAATCCACAACACCTTTAAAACCATAAAACCAGGTATCATACACATGAACGGCAATATGGTCTACCCTACAGGTCGGGCAGGCAGTAAAAAAATCATCCAGCCATTTAGTACCATGCACCTTGTTATATCCTGACAGGCACTTTTCCGGGCAATAGCTCATAGCCGGGCTCACAATCTTTAGTTTATACTTATTGGCAATGGTTTCAACCTGAGGCCAAATAGCTGCCGCTGCGGCCGGTGTCATATTTGCCTGAAGAGAAAAGTTAGGCTCGTTAAAAGTAAGCAGGTATTTCACCTCCGGATGTGCATCAAGGTAATTCGTAAGCGCTGTAGCATTCCACGAACCATTCCATAACATCGGACAATACTCTATATAGTTCTGATGTGTGGAAATCACATTCGCAGTCGGCCTGTCAGCCCAGTTGTAGTACCACGTAAGCGAATCAGCTGCTATGCAATCGGCATTACTTTTAAGATCACCGGATATGCCGCGTTTGGGACTGATTGTTTGTGCTTTTGTATTGATCACTATACCGGCAATAACAATCACCAGCAATACAAGTACAACCTGCATAATTACATATGATATACCCCTTGGCGGTATATTTTCAGAAAAATTTCTCATAAATATGGTTTTATAATAAATAGGTAATCGACTAGTACTCAAAAAAATAGAATATTGTTACAAAACACATACAGACAAAACTGAGACAATAACCAATACAAAAGATTTTATTCTCTTTACTTCACTGGCTTTTTTACCTAACTTTTTGCAATAATGCGTCATTATTACACTTAATATGAATCCTAGCTTACAAAACATCAAAGTAGCAGTCGATGCCATTGTTTTCGGATATACAAACAATAACCTTTTTGTTTTATTGATTAAACAAAAATTCGGAGAAATGAAGCATACCTGGGCTTTGCCGGGAGGATTTGTAAAAAATGATGAAACATTAACCGAAGCTGTAAACAGAGAGTTAAAAGAAGAAACGGGAGTTAATGTAAACTACCTGGAACAGCTCTATACATTTGGAGACATTCACAGAGATCCGCGAGGCAGGGTTATATCAGTAGCTTATTTTGCCTTAGTCAATTCTCAAAAACTTATTTTAAAAGCAGACACAGACGCTGAAGATGTAAAATGGTTTCCTGTAAACCAAATACCAGAATTAGGCTTTGATCACCTCTCTATCATATCTACAGCACGGGAGCGCCTAAAAAGCAAGCTCACATATCAACCGATAGGCTTCGATCTCTTAGAAAAAGAATTTCTGTTTTCAGACCTGGAAAACTTATACAGTACTATTTTAGAAAAAACCCTGGACAGAAGAAATTTCAGAAAAAAACTATTAAGTTATGATCTGCTGGAAGAAACCAGCAGAATATCTTCTTCCGGCGCCGGAAGACCCGCACATTTTTTCACATTTAACAAACAGAAATACAACAAGTTAACAAAAGAAGGCTTCCATTTTGAAATTAAATTTGCGTAATTTAAACACAAATAATTGCTTTTCACAAACCCTATTAACATATTTGCGTAAATAATACACAAATTGAAAATATTATGATACTCAACTTAGATAAATCATTTAAGCCTTTTGGAGAAAGCAACATTAAATTTGAGGCTTTCATCTTTTCCGGAGGAGAACCTCATATCAAAATCAGTCCTGACTTTGACGTTTCGGAGCCGGTGATTGTAACACACCGTCTTAATTCATTCAATGACCTGGGCCTGCTTTGTATCGCAACAGATGCACTAAGAAGAATGGGAGTAAATCATATAGAAGCTTTTATCCCTTATTTCCCTGCTGCAAGACAAGACAGAGTTATGGTAAAAGGTGAGGCACTTACTGTTAAAGTGTATGCAGATATCATTAATGCTTTACAGTTTACCAAGTTAACTGTTTTTGACGCACATTCAGAAGTAACTCCTGCCGTTCTTGACAGATGCGAGGTAGTTAGTAATCATTCATTTATAAAAGCTATAGCAAAGAGCTTATCTCCTGAAATGATTCTTATTTCACCCGATGGCGGCGCCCTGAAGAAGATTTATAAAGTTTCGCACGATCTGGGAGGACAAGCTGTAGTAGAATGTTCAAAAAGCCGAGATGTAAAAACAGGTCATTTGTCAGGATTTAAAGTATATACTGAAGACCTTAATGGTGCAGATTGTCTGATAGTAGATGATATTTGCGACGGCGGCGGAACTTTCTCAGGACTGGCACTCGAACTTAAAAAGAAGAATGCCGGTAACCTTTACCTGGCCGTCAGCCATGGAATCTTTAGTAAAGGTGTAGATGAACTGGCAAAAACTTTTAAAACGATATACACTACCGACTCTGTAAAAGAAATTGTTCATCCGCAGGTAAAACAACTACGTTTTGCAGATGGACTATTAGCATAAATAAATTATTGAAGCCCCTAAATATACATTAAGATGAACCCACTACTATTGACAGATGGCTACAAAGTAGACCACAGAAGACAATACCCTGAAGGAACCAGCCTCGTTTATTCAAATTGGACACCGCGTAAAAGCAGAATAGAAGGAATGGATAAAGTTGTATTTTTTGGTTTGCAATACATCATCAAAAAATACATTATAGACGATTTCAACAAGCATTTCTTTAGTCAGCCAAAAGAAGCTGTCGTAAAAAAATATGCAAGAAGAATCAACAATTACCTTGGCGAAAACCTTGTGGGCAGTAAACATATTGAGCAGTTACATGACCTTGGCTATATACCAATGGTAATCAAAGCCCTGCCAGAAGGAGCCAGTGTGCCTGTAAGAGTCCCAATGTTTACAATGTATAATACTAAGCCGGAATTTTTCTGGCTTACAAACTACTTTGAGACATTGCTGTCTGCAACAATATGGATGCCATGCAACTCAGCAACCATTGCTAAAAAATACAGAGAGGTGCTAGACCAATATGCATCAGAGACTTCTTCTGTTCCCGAATTTGTAGACTGGCAAGGCCATGACTTTTCAATGAGAGGAATGGCAGGGATTGAAGCTGCAGTTACATCTGCATCCGGACACTTGCTTAGCTTCAATGGAACGGATACAATACCTGCCATCGATTTTCTGGAAGAATACTATAATGCAGATTCAGATAAAGAATTGATCGGCGGCTCTGTAGCGGCAACTGAACATTCTGTGATGTGTATGGGCACAGATACCGGAGAACTGAAAACATTCCGTCGTCTAATCACCGAGGTGTATCCAAAAGGAATTGTTTCTATTGTATCTGATACTTGGGATTTGTGGAAAGTACTGACGGAATACCTTCCTGCTTTGAAAGATACAATAGCTAACCGCGCCGGGAAAGTAGTAATACGTCCCGACTCCGGAAATCCGGTTGATATCATTTGCGGTAAAGCTGACGGCAAAACAATACAGGAGCAAAAAGGAGTAATTGAATTGCTTTGGGATGTTTTTGGAGGAACCATTAACAGCAAAGGCTACAAAGAGCTAGTCCCTCAGATCGGAGCAATATATGGCGATAGTATTACTATTGAAAGAGCTTCTCAGATTTGTGAACGTTTAAAAGCCAAAGGGTTTGCATCAACTAATGTCGTATTAGGTATAGGTTCTTATACATATCAATACAACACAAGAGATACATTTGGTTTCGCCATGAAAGCAACTTATGGTGAAGTAAACGGACAGGGGCGCGAAATTTTCAAAAACCCGGTAACTGATGACGGAACAAAAAAATCAGCTAAAGGTCTGATGAAAATAGAACTACGCGACAATACCTATCACTTGATTGATCAGGTGAGTTGGGAAGAAGAGCGTAAAGGCGAACTAAAAGAAGTATTCAGAGACGGTAAATTACTGATTGATGATTCTCTTTCTGCCATCCGAAGCAGATTAAGATAAAAACAGATTAATAATGGCACTGATATACAGTGCTATTATTTTTGTACTTAGCCCAATATCAACAATAATACCTGTACCATTATTACCCAGATTGTTGATTATTTCAGCCGGACAAATGCAGCCTGTATGGTATGGGAAAACAACAATTATTGCTTATTCAGGTCTCTCACAGACTTCTTTCATTTTTATTATTCATATACCATTCCATGGTATATTTTTTGGTTAACCTGCTATAGATATGGGCGAATAATTCTGCCTTGATCATTTTAAAAATAATGATATCTAACAATAGAGTAAACACTACTATGTTCGTCTGTTTATCGTAAATAATTTATAATTTTTAACCTTTTATTTTTTACTGCTATGTCTGCTACCACTAACGAAACAGTAGAGGTCCTTAGCGACCTTGTGCAAATCCATAAAGATCGTATTCTTCACTATGAGCATGCTTCCAAACAACTGATCAACAAAGACATTAAACTGGAAGCTCTGATTACACGCCTCATTGGTGAAAGCTACAAGCACAAACTAGACCTTACATCTGAAATACAAAATTTCGGCATCGTTGATCCCGGAAGCATTTACAGGGGGAAAATTTACAGAGACTGGCTTGACCAAAAAACTTCTTTTGAAGATCGTAATGTAAGATCTGTCCTTGAAAATTGCGAAAAGCTCGAAGATGCTATTCAAAGTGCCTATATAACTGCCCAACAGGAAGACCTGGAGAGTAATGCCCGGTCGCTTGTCAAAGAACAACAAACAATACTTAAAAAATCTCAGGAAGAAATCAGGTTTTTATGCAACTTTCAATAATGCAATAAATAATCTACCATTTTCAACATAAGATTTTTACAATGAACGAAACACTGAAACAGATTTCTGACACTTTTTCAAAAAACATACTCAATCTGTTAATACTAATTGGGGTTATTGTGGGCGCGCTGGTCCTGAGCTTTATCTTGTTTAAGCTTGTTTCCATTTTTGTAAAAAGACTATCAGGCTCATCTTACACACTTATTAATAAGCACCTGAGCATCCCTTTCCGGCTGCTTCTGGTTGTTATGTCAATTACGTTTACACTGCAGTTCACCTATTTTGACAACCTGAACAATGCTGTTTTAAGCAAACTTGTATTTATTTCTTTACTAATTTCCATCAGTTATTTTTTAGTAAAAGTAAGCGAGTTTATACGTGATGTTATTTATGAAAAATTCAGTGGAGACACTGTCAATAACCTGGCGGAGCGCAAGGTAAAAACACAGGTAGAATTTCTACAAAAAGCATCTTCTATGTTCATTATTCTTATTGCCATTTCAATAGGATTAATGAGTTTTTCTCAAGTGCGCCAATTAGGTACAAGTATCCTGGCTTCTGCAGGAATAGCCGGTATTATTGTAGGTTTTGCTGCACAAAAATCGCTTTCAAACCTTTTAGCCGGACTACAGATTGCTTTCACGCAGCCAATCAGGATAGACGACGCTGTAATTGTTGAAGGCGAATTCGGAAGGATTGAAGAAATCACTCTTTCTTATGTAGTCATCAACCTTTGGGATTCACGAAGGTTGATTGTACCTATCTCCTATTTCCTCGAAAAACCCTTCCAGAACTGGACAAGAACCTCCGCAGACCTTCTGGGCAGTGTATTCATTAATGTTGATTTCAACCTCCCCATAGATACCTTGAGAGAACAACTCAGGGAAATTTTAAAAGAACCGACTGCAGCAAAATTATGGGACGGCCGCGTCTCTAACGTACAGGTAACCGACCTGACTGACACAAGCATGCAAATCAGGATTCTGATCAGCGCCCGCAATTCCGGCAATGCATTTGACCTGCGCTGTATTATCAGAGAAAAAATAGTACGCTTTATTACAGAAAACTTCCCTGATGCCTTGCCGAAACGCAGAAGCATCAATGCCGCTCCTGAGAAAGATATACAACAAAACCAATGAGACTTTAAAACAGAGCTGCTTTGTAAGAAAACGGCTCTGTCACACTAATGATTTTTATCATAAGAGAACATAGCTTTTACTTCACCATAAAACCAAGATGGGTATAGAAAATTAAATTTCGACATAGACTTGCAGTATTTTCACCCTCATTTGCTCATACATCTATGTGATTATAATATTTTTAATCAGGGTCAGTATTAATATTTTCAATATGATGAACAAAAAAACAGGTGCCTGGTACAAAGGGGCTGGAATTTGTGAGTTTACAATTTGGGCTCCTAAAGCTGGTTCAATCAAAATAAGCCTCGCTACAGAGGAGAAAACAATTGCCCTTGAACAGGGAGAAAAAGGATACTGGTCTGCAACAGTTCCAAATATAAATCCCGGAGACTTGTACTATGTTATCATGAATGATAACCAGCAAATGCCAGACCCGGCTTCTCACTCGCAACCAGAGGGCGTACACGGCCAGTCGGAAGTGATCGATCATCATTCATTTCCATGGTCTGACACTCAATGGAAAGGCATTCCATTAGGCGATTATATTATTTACGAATTGCATGTAGGCACTTTTTCCGAAGAAGGTACTTTTGACGGTGTTATCTCTAAAATCCCTCATCTGAAAGAACTTGGTATTACTGCCGTCGAATTAATGCCGGTTGCTCAATTTCCGGGGACCCGTAACTGGGGTTATGATGGCGTTTTCCCTTATGCAGTCCAAAACTCATACGGAGGTCCCGAGGGTTTAAAAAGATTGGTAGATGCGCTTCATAAAGAAGGGATTGCAGTAATTCTTGACGTGGTTTATAACCACCTGGGCCCTGAGGGTAACTGCCTTGACTGCTATGGTTTTTACCATACCAGCAAATACGGTACTCCCTGGGGAGCTGCAATCAATTTTGACGACAACCATAGTGACGAAGTAAAAAACTACGTTATCCAAAATGTTTTGATGTGGCTACGCGACTACCACATTGATGCATTAAGGCTCGATGCGATACATGCCTGTAAAGACTACAGTGCGAGACATTTCCTTTGTGACATGAGTGATCAGGTTGCGGAACTCAGACAGGCAACAGGCCGCATGCATTTCCTTATTGGCGAGTGCGACCTCAACGACCCCAAATATATTACTCCTGTAAACCAGGGAGGTTATGGCCTTGATGCACAATGGAGCGATGAATTCCATCATTCAATGCACGTTTTTGTAACGGGCGAAAAAAATGGCTTTCTGCAGGATTTTGGCTTACTGGATCATATCCGCCTTGCCTTTAGCGATAGCTATGTATACGCTAACCGTTATTCGGCTGAAAGGGAAAGAACCGTAGGAGCCCTGCCGGTGCATAACCCCTATTCACAATTTGTGGTGTTTTCACAAAATCATGACCAGGTGGGCAACAGAGCAATGGGTGACAGACTTCATACGCACATCAGTTTTGAAACCGCAAAATTACTGGCCGGCACTGTACTAGTTTCACCTTACATTCCATTGCTTTTTATGGGAGAAGAATATGCATCAGAAAGCCCGTTTCAGTACTTCATAAGCCATACTGACAAAGAACTGATTGAAGCAGTCAGAAAAGGCCGTAACGGCGACAACAAAGACTGGCCGGATCCACAGGCAGAATCTACTTTTCTTGCAAGTAAAATTGACTGGCAAAATAAAACAAAACCAGAGAAGACAGTACTTTTTAACTATTATAAAAAGCTGATTGCTTTACGCAAAACGAATCCTGCTTTCAAAATCCATGACCGGAATTCAATGGAAGTAATTTCTGACAATGACAATAATCTTATTTCTGTTTTAAGGACAGACTCTGAAAACAGAGCATTGCTTTTAGCAATTATGAACTACGCTGAAACTGACCAGGAATATGTCATTCAGCAGGGAGAAAAGTGGAAATTATACCTGGACTCAGCAGATGTATGCTGGCAGGGAAATAAAAAGAATAATCTTTCTGAGATAAAAAAAGAAGAGAAGGTTGTTTTGAAAGCGCGGTCTATTATAATTTTCCAAAATACTTAATTATGTACACTCCTATTTCTACATACAGACTACAGGTTAATCAGTCATTTAAGTTTAAAGACCTTAAACAGACAATTAATTATCTGGAAAACCTGGGAATAAGTACTATTTACTGCGCCCCGTTTTTTGAAGCAAGGCCAGGCAGCGACCATGGCTATGATGTGGTCAACCCGTACGTCATTAACCCGGAAATAGGCACTATTAAAGATTTTGAAGAAATAGCAGCTTTACTGAAAAAGAAAAATATGGGTTGGCTGCAGGACATCGTGCCAAACCACATGGCTTTTGACTCCAACAATGTATGGCTGATGGACATCTTTCAAAAAGGCATCCACTCTGACTTCTATGACTTCTTTGACATTGACTGGAATCATCCTGACCCTAAACTGAGTGGCAAAGTAATTGCCCCTTTCCTTGGTTCTGAACCTAAACAGCAAATAGCTGAAAGGAAAATAACTATCAATTACACACAGTCCGGTTTTTTCATAAAAACTGACAGTTTACTGTACCCGCTAAGCTGGAAGTCTTACTACATCATTCTCGAACAAGGCATACAGCATGCTGAAGAAAGGAATAAAGAGTCCTCTTCAATTCAAAAGCTTAGATTAATTACGCAGGAGTTCAAAACAATCAGTAAAGAATTTTCAAATGCTGCTATTGCCAATCAAGCGCCACATTTCCTTGAGCAACTCTATGAACTTTATATAAAGCGGTCAGAAGTTAAACATCTTATAGATTCGGCTATCAATCATATAAACGAAACAGCAGAGTTATTGCAAGAAGTGCTGGATCTGCAATTTTATCAACTTGCTTTTTATAAAGTTTCAGATACCAAAATCAACTACAGACGCTTTTTCGCTGTAAATGAGCTCATTTGTATTTCGGCAGAAAACGAACACGTTTTTAAGCAGTCACATGAATTAATCGAAAGATGCCTTAAAAACAAATTAATACAGGGTTTACGCATAGACCATATAGATGGCTTATACAATCCTGAAGCGTACCTGAAAAACCTGCGAAAAATCACTGGAGATGATGTTTACATTGTTGTAGAAAAAATACTGGGCAAAGAAGAGCTTTTACCTGACAGCTGGCCTATACAGGGAACAAGCGGTTACGACTTTCTGGGGATCATCAATGATCTTTTTACACAATCAGCATACCTTAGTAAACTTAATCGAACGTACGAAGATTTTGTAAAACACTATTATAGCTATGAAGAACTGATTTTTGAAGCCAAGGTCAATTTCCTTTGCAGAAAAATGGTCGGAGAACTCGATAATCTTTTCTTTTTACTAAATAAAACAACAACTATCCCGGAAGAGAGCAAGCTTCTTTATCGCGAAGCGCTGGCTGTTATATTAGCTTCTTTTCCCGTGTACAGAATTTATCCGTCCACACTTCCCCTGCACGAAAAAGAGATCAGAACTATTAATGAGGTAATTAGCTCTGCATTAAAATTCAGACCTTTCCTGGCAGACCAGTTACATCATTTAAATAGTATTCTGATACACGACGAACACCTCAGCTTCCTCATGCGCTTACAGCAGTTTACAGGCCCCTTGGCTGCTAAAGGAATTGAGGACACAGCATTTTATGTCTACAATCGTCTTATATCACATAATGAAGTGGGAGATTCTCCCCTGAACCCTGGTTCAAGTATTGAAAGTTTCCACGAAAAAATGCGTCAAAGAGACCAGTCGGCCTTATCTATTAACGGCACTTCCACTCACGACACCAAAAGAGGTGAAGATTCCAGAATACGAATCAACGTATTAAGCGAACTGCCAGACGAATGGGCAGGTATGTTAAACACCTGGAAAGAACATAATGCAAACCACAAACAAACAATTAACGGCAAATCTGTTCCAGACTCTAATACTGAATATTTTATTTATCAATCACTCATAGGTGCATATCCGAATAGCGGAATTGATGCTGCGTTTATAGAAAGATTAAAACAATATATGCTCAAAGCATTGCGGGAAGCCAAAGTCCATACCGATTGGGCTAACCCAAATCTTGCTTATGAAGCTGCTACGCTCACATTTATCGAAGAAATTACAACTGACCAAAGTTTCCTTGCGGTCTTTAATCCCTTTGCTAAAAAAATAGCGGATTATGGCATAGCACTTTCTTTGAGCCAGGTGCTGGTTAAAACAACAGTACCCGGCATTCCTGATATTTATCAGGGAAGCGAGTTATGGGATTTAAGCTTTGTAGATCCGGATAACCGCAGGCCCGTGGATTTTCAATTAAGAGCAAAATATCTTAAGGATATCAAAGACAAATGGGAAACCAGCAGCCATAAGCTTATAAAAGAATTGATAGCATCAAAAGACGACGGCAGGATAAAACTATTTACAACATACATAACACTTGAAATACGCAGAACAGATCCTGAACTTTTCGAAAAAGGAGAATATATCCCACTTCAGTTTTCAGGCACTAAAAGCAATACAATCATAGGCTATGCAAGACAGTACGAAAACAGATGGGCAATCATAGTAGCTCCTAAAGAAGTAGTAGAACTCAATTGTACAGATGCATTGCCATTAGGAGAAACCGCATGGTTTAACACATGCCTTTTATTGCCTGAAAATGCCCCTGAAAAATGGCTCAACGTATTTACAGGCACAGACTATTATGTTAACAAAACAGTGAAACCTGTTTCTATTCAATTATTTGTTTCTGATGAAGGAGAGGAAGCGACACAAGAGACGGAAGAAGAATCTGTCAATCAGCTCAACCTGAGCAAGCTGCTTAAATTTTTTCCTGTAGCGTTGCTGTATAGCACAGGTATAACAACCGCAGCCCCAGAAACTGACAAAATTTAAAAGAAAAGACTATGCAAACACCCAGAAGTAGTGGTATCATCATGCACATCACCTCATTGCCATCTGCTTACGGCATAGGAGATCTGGGCCCGGCGGCCTATGAATTTGCCGACTTTCTTGCAAACTCGTCATTTCGCTTCTGGCAAGTATTGCCATTAAACTCTACAGATGACGGAAGCGGCTACTCACCATACAGTGCTTTATCAGCTTTTGCAGGCAACACCCTTATGATCAGTCCTGAAATGCTGGTAAAAGACAACTTACTCAATTCAAAAGACTTAATCCACCCAGTACCCTTTAACTCAAATAAAGTAGACTTTGATACCATTCATCAGTTCAAAGAACCGCTATTTGAAAAAGCATTTCAATACTTCAAAAAAAACAGTCCTGACAGTATTAATAAGCTATTTTTAAAATTCCTTGGCGAAAACTCAGACTGGCTTGACGACTATGCATTATACACTGCCATCCGTGCCGGTTTTAATAAAAAAAGCTGGTCTGACTGGCCTGCCAATCTGCGCGACAGACAGCCTGAAGCATTAGAAAATGCAAAAGCCGAGCATGCAGAAGCCATTTTAAAAGAAAAGTTTCTGCAGTTCTTGTTCTTCAGACAATTAGACTTGTTAAAAGCTTATTGTCAGGAAAGAAAAGTATATTTCATAGGCGATATGCCATTTTATGTTAGCTATGAAAGTGCAGATGTCTGGGCTCACCCCTACTATTTCATGCTTACTGACACGATGAAACCTGCTTATAGCGGTGGTGTTCCCCCTGATGACTTTAGCAAAACAGGTCAGATGTGGGGCATGCCTACCTATGACTGGCCAAAACTTCAGGAAAACAATTTCTCCTGGTGGGTAAAACGAATTGAGCAAAATCTCCGCATGTGCGACGTACTTCGCTTAGATCATTTCAGGGCATTTTCCGCATTCTGGCAGATAAAGGCCACCAATAAAACTGCTGTAAACGGTAAATGGATAAAATGCCCGGGAAGCGCATTCTTCAAAGTAATCCGGAAGGAATATCCCGACATGCCATTTATAGCTGAAGACCTGGGCATGATAGACCAGCCGGTAATTGATCTGCTCAATGAATTTGACTTTGCGGGCATGCGGATCATTCAATTTGGTTTTGGGCATGACCTGGGAACTAATCCATACATACAACATAATCACGTCAA
Source organism: uncultured Bifidobacteriaceae bacterium (assembly GCA_964572965.1). Lineage (GTDB taxonomy): Bacteria > Bacteroidota > Bacteroidia > Cytophagales > UBA9547 > CAZNHL01. The sequence continues at coordinate 24,533 of CAZNHL010000014.1, read as the reverse complement.
AAACTCAATCGTGTATACAGGTACTCACGACAACAACACTATGCGTGGCTGGTTTGAAACAGAAATACCCGAAGCAACAAAAAAGCGAATTGAATCATATGTTAATCAAAAAGTATCTGCTGCTACTATCCATACAGTAGGAATAAGGCTCGCTCTGGGTTCTGTAGGTCAAGTAGCGATCTTCCCTGTACAGGATTTACTGGGGCTGGGCAAAGAAGCGATTATGAACAGACCCGGCACATCTCACAATAACTGGAACTGGCGTATCAAAAGCGGTTTACTTACACCTGCCTTAGCGGGCAAAACAAAAAAACTGTTACAAATATTCGGCCGGGCCAATGACCAGGAATCTTAAGACCCCAAACTGTAGACTAGTTCTCCATACTGACGGTTTCATGCGCCTGAAACAGCCTTGTAATACCAGAAAAGCCTCTTGGTATCGTAATTGTGTTTATCCTGTAATAATCATTTCACTTCAATTTTTAAGCTTATGAAAAAGATATTTATTACAATCGGCCTATTGATACCTGTATTGTTTTTTGAGGCATGTAACACCAACGACAACGACAGTGTAAAGCGCGCTGAACAGCAAAATGAAAACAAAGACAGCGTAATAACCAAAACCACTGATATGACCCAGGGTGACTCTAATTTTGTGGTAGAAGCTTACAACGGAGGGTTAAAAGAAATAGACCTTGGACAACTTGCCCAGAAAAAAGGTATAGACCCGGCTGTTAAAAATTTCGGAAAAACATTACTTGAAGACCACACTGAAGCCAATAAAAAACTAACAGAAATTGCAGAAATGTATCGCGTTGCTATTCCTACAACGCTGGGTGAACAAGCCAGAAAGCATATAGCCTTTATTGACTCTAAAGCCGGTGTCAACTTCGATTATGCCTTTATTGAACACATGGTGGAAGACCATAAAGAAGACATCAGGAAATTTGAAGCAGCTTCTACCGATTCTGAAAACGAAAGGCTAAGGGCTTTTGCCACACAGACTTTACCAACATTGAGAAAACACCTCCAAATCGCTGAGAAAATCCATAAAACGCTGAAGCAACAACAAAAAAAGTAACCGGCATTGTAAATAAATACAAGGGTTATGAAAACCTGTTTTCATAACCCTTGTATTTAACCTAAGACTTTTTATCCGAAGATATAACAGAGCCAACATTCCTAAACACATCCAGCTCCTGAATTCTTTCTAATTGTACGGGTTTATTTTTTTCGGCAGACTTATACAAAGCTTCAATTATTTTCATATCCTGTAAGCCTTCTTCTCCTGGCGTATACGGGTCTTTGTTTTCTATAATACATTCCGAAAGATGGTCCATTTCTGTGGCGAAATGATCCTGTTCATCTAAATAAACATCCTGTGTAATTTCCATGCCTTCAGACAAAAATGACTTATATAAGCGTAAGCCATAATACGGATAGGCAGGATCCATTCCAAAATAGCCATCTTCAGCAAACACTCTGTAATTCCGGGATTCAAACACGCCATAACTACTCGTACATGTGGCAAGTATACCACTCGGGAATTTCATTTGCCACGTAATACTTTCCTCTACTTCTTTCCACCGGGGGTCCCCGGGAGTACTATAAGTATTTGCGTAAACTTCATAAGGCTCTTCACCCGTAATAAATCTGATAGTATTAAGGCAGTAAATACCTATATCGGGCAAACAACCGCCGCCTGCCAGTTTTTTATTAAGCCTCCACACTTTAGGGTCGGGAATATTCTGATTATTGGAAGAAGTAATCATTTTAGTAGCTCCAAATTCATTTTCCCTGCATAGCGTTTTTATATGATTATTGTATGGCTCATATTGAATCCTGTAAGCCAGCATCAATTTTCTATCAGCTTTCCTGCAGGCATCAATCATTTCAAGCCCTTCTTTGACAGAATTAGCCATCGGTTTTTCACAAAGAATATGTTTGCCTGCTTTTGCTCCCCTTATCGTATATTCAGCGTGCATTCCATTCGGCAGCACTATATAAATCACATCTACCTCCGGATTATTCCGGAGCTCATCGTAATTCTGATAATTGTAGATATTCGTTTTTTTTACACCGTATTGCTCTGCCAGTTTTTTTGATTTATCGGGATCACCGCTTACCAAAGCAACCAATTTCGATTTTTTGCACTTCCCGAAAGCCGGCAAAATCTGTAATTGTGTAAGTTTACCCAAACCGACTACTGCATAGCCGATTCGCTTATCTGGTGCAATCGCTTCAGACCTCTTTTTCTCTTTTTTTGTAGCTTCTTCAACAGAGGGTATCTTACTGAAATTACTATGTAAAAAGGAATTCCGGTTATCGGTAATATTAAGCCGACCTTTTTCCTTTTTATCATTTTCTACAAGCTTTCCCATTTCTGTAAACTGTTTAAAGCTACTTCTGGCTTTTTCTGACTTTCCGTCAAACGCATCAAATGAATTAATAGCGAAATTCTTCATAGCAGCAATAATTTAAAAGTTCAAAAAAATCATTCACTAGATATTGATTTGAAAAAGGCAAATACCTAAAAGTAAATGCTCTTAAAAAAAGCTCACTACAAAATAGTGAGCTTTTTACATTATACCAGATTCAAAAAGTACCCTAAACTTCCCGTGTCTGTCATCTTACATTTATCCATTAGAACAAATAACCTACTGACAGAGAGAACACTCTGTTTTTATACTTATCATTATCATTATTCTTAGAACCAGGTTTGATATTCACCAGACCTAACCCATAATTAGCATTCAATGTAATGTGCTTTATTTCAATACCTGCCAGAAAGTTCAATCCGAAGTCAAAACGCTTCAAATCACCGGACTCTCCATTTTGGCCATTTGTGGGGTCATCATTACTAAAAGTAATGCCATCCTCTTTTGAATAATTGAAACCAAGCACTTCACCGGTAACTTTATATTTGCCCCCTATACCCATAGCGCCATAAGGACCGGCTCCAAAAAAGATATTGCTGTTTGAACCGAGTGGAATTTTGCCCACAATATTAACAGGCAGTTCAAGGTAAAGAGGATTTGTTTTAAGTTCATACCATGTTCCGCTGGATTTGTCACCATAAGTAAAAGATGCTCCCTTACCGGATAGCCCAAGCCCTGCCTGAATACTCAAAACACGGGCAAGAGGTAAATCTACATAGGCACTTATATTAAATGATGAAATGGCATTTTTATCATCAATATCC
>CAZNHL010000014.1:4275-21321 GCA_964572965.1 uncultured Bifidobacteriaceae bacterium | reverse complement strand
ACTAACGCTGAGATTAGCGTAGTTATATCCCCCTTTTATACCCACACCCACATGAGTATTATCTGAATCTGATTGAGAAAATGCAGTTGTTGCTACTCCCAGCATCAAGCAAAATGGTAAAATCATCCTTTTCATGTAAAAAAATAGTTTGGTTGATTTACTTATTGCAAATGCTTTTCCAATTGCTTCTTCTCTGACAGCAAACTCTGCTATAACAGGTTTTTATAACAGGAAATGGCTTTTTAATTACTCTGATTCCGGCAAACTCGTTACGAAATCTTATCACGCATTTGTGGAATTTAGAAACATAATGGGGAAAAAATACATTTTCTATCCCCCTAAACACTATAAAAATCAGTAATAAATACTCAAAATAAAATGTCAACAAAATTGCTGTTCATAAATAATAGAATAAGAGAAACGTTATATTACAATGTAGTTCACTTTTATTCACAACTTTTAAAAAATCAAATTTATGAACAAGCCTAAAAATGTAAAAAAAACCATTTTCGAAATCTTCAATAACCTTGAGCAAAAAGTAGTTCATACAATTGAAGATCTTGCCCACACAGATTTAAGATCAAAAATAAAAGAACTCGAAAAACGTCTTAAAACCGATTCTTCACTTCAGTCAGCAGTACATAGAGTTTTAACGACAGAAGAAGCATTATTTCAGAATGTAAATGACTTCAAAAAATACTTTAAAAAACTTGACGAAAAATCACAAAAAGCAACACTTGCACATATAAAAGTGTTAGCATCTTTTTCTGATGCAGTTTCTAAAAAAGCGGCGAAAGCTGTAAAAAACAAGCTTGAAGATTTCGATCAGGCAAAAAAGGAGTTTACATTCACTGAAGCCGGCCGCATAGTTGGTGCAACACGTGCAAATGTTTCTTCATGGTACAAAGAATCAAAGCATGGGCTTAACCGTAAAGACGCGAAAAATGTAACGCGTAAAGAGTTAGAAAGCCTGATCAAACAAGTCAAAAAGTAATCAGAGACACTCATACAAAATAAAAGTCCCGCTCAAAAGACGGGACTTTTATTTTGTATTATTATATAATCATCTATTTGTAAATACTTTTGATAATGGAACCGCGTATTGAAACATTATCAGCAAGGAAACTTGTTGGAAAACGGCTCTCTATGTCCATCAATAATAACGCAACCCAGCAACTCTGGCAAAGTTTCATGCCGGAAAGAAGACATATTAAAAATAATCTTTCAACTGACTTATTCTGTATTCAGGAATATGATAAATCACTTGATTTCAAGAACTTCACACCCGATACCGAGTTTATAAAATGGGCTGCAGCTGAAGTATCCGATTTCAGCGAAATACCTTCCGGAATGGAATCATTTACGCTTCCTACAGGACTTTATGCTGTGTTCATTTACAAAGGCAGTGCAAGCGATTTTGAAGAAACATTCCGCTATATTTTTTGTCAATGGCTTCCCCAGTCTGAATATGAACCAGATCAAAGACCACACTTTGAAATATTGGGCAGCAAATACAAAAACAACGACCCCGACTCTGAAGAAGAACTATGGATACCGATAAAGAAGAAAAAGACTAAAAACTAAAAAGCCCCGGCAATACCGGGGCTTTTTCAATGAGTTACCCATAGGCCCTTTCGCGAGGCTTGGACATCTCTGGTTTTGCACAGATCGTTTTTGATAAACTAATCTATATAAAAGTTACGCATTTTAAACAGATCAACCTACAAAAACAAATACTTCTTTGGCCTGAATAACACCTTTTGCAGTCAACACAATTTGTATTTCTCAGTATTAACCCAGCCTCAAACCGCCAAATAATAATTCAGAATCTCTGGTTAAACGAATCAGGTAAGGTGCGATGAAACGGATACTCAATAGCTGATAATATCCAAACAATATCAAGGAAATGCGAGAGAACAACAGTCTTCAATCAATTATTGACTCATTGATTATGAATAAATCCTATAAGGGCAATTATATCATGGCTATTACCCTATCTTACCCTTAGTTAAACCGACTAATTACCAACCCTTTCCGCTTGAATTCCCTGCGCCGGAATTAACCAGCCAGTCACCGGCAGTATCGTTCATTCTCATAGAACTCAAATGGAGCAAGCCACCTACCAATTCAATATACATACGGTTATCATATAGTTTTTGGGAAACAGGTATGGAAGGAGCCTCATTATTTGTTGAAAAATTATCAATTCCCTTCCTTCTCCTTATTTTTCTTTTTAAAATACTTACGGAGCAAAAAGCTATGCTGTAAACCTTCCAGGTCTTCATCCAGTTTCTTAGAACTGCTGTCAAGATTTTTGATAGTTTCCTTTAAATGGTCAGCAGTTGCTTTATCTTTTAAAATCACTCCAATTGGGCTATTAGGATCAGCCGTCGCTTTCTTCAGATTCTCCACAAAACCGGCGGCGGTATCAGCAATCTGCTCTAACTGTCCTATAGTCGCACGCAATGAATTGAACATGGTAGTATCTGTTACAAGGTCATTGGCAAGACCACCTTCTTTATTCAGTTTTTTACTGAATTCTGCCAGAGAAGCGGCCATCTCTTGTGCCTGTTTAGAAGCTTTCTGCAAAGAATTGGTTGTGGCCAATATGTTATTATAAACATCATGGCTATTTAATAACCGCCCTACAGAGCCATCGCCATGAGCTATTTTCTTAGTCACTATTTTAAGGTCATTGGTAATTTCGAGCAGGTTTTTATTACTTTCCTGAAATGTACCCATCATCTCGTCCGTAGATAAAGCATTTTCAACGCCCAATGTATCTCCATCCACAATAGGTTCTGCTTTTGAAGTACCTCCATAAATTACAATAATCTTGCTGCCGATCAGCCCATCTGTACTGATCTTCACTTTGGCATCTTTACGAATATAATCGCGGGCATTTTCATCAATACTCATGATTACCTGTACCTGCGACTGACCGTAAAAATTCAGCTTACGCACTGTACCAATTTTAACACCGGAAAACCAGACATTACCACCATGCTGTAAACCGTTCACATCATCAAAACGTGTAGTAATTCTTATTTTCCTGGTAAATGTCTCATGCAAATTGCCTATTGTCAGCACACCGGCAGCAAGAATAAGCAATCCTATCAGGACAAAAAGTCCTACAATTACGGGTCTTTTATTGACTGACTCACTCATAGCTTATTGTATAAAATTATATTTATAAAAACTCTTCACTCGTTCATCTTCAAGCGCAAAAACATCATCAAAAGCGCCTACTTTTAAAAATTGTCCATCCAGCAACATAGCTACTCGATTACCGGTTTCTTTGGCACAGGTAAGGTCATGTGTGATAATGATCGACGTTGTATTATATTTAGTCTGCACTTCATTAATCAACTCATTAATCTCATCACTGGTAATAGGATCCAGGCCTGACGTGGGTTCATCATAAAGCATGATCTGCGGCTTCAGGATCAGCGTTCTTGCAATACCGATCCGCTTACGCTGCCCGCCAGACAGGTCAGAAGGCATAAAATTAAGTTTATCTATAAGCCCTACAGCATCCAGTACTTCTTCCACTGCATCTTTTACTTCCTGCCTTGTCAGATTCCTTTTATTCATCGTCAATGGAAACTCCAGATTTTGCCTAACACTCATACTGTCATACAAAGCACTGTTCTGGAACGAGAAACCAATATGCAAGCGCAATGCATCCAATGTTTTTCCATTCAGTTTATCTACTTCCTCACCAAGTACTTTCACAGTTCCGGCATCGGGTTTCAACAAACCTACCAGAATCTTTATCAATACCGATTTGCCTGTACCGGAACGCCCAAGTACTACCAGGTTTTCACCTTTAAAAACATCCAGGTCAATTCCTTTCAATACATCCAGATCTCCAAAAGACTTATACAGCCCCCGGAGTGAAATTATTGGTTCATCTTCACCAATAGAAAATTCTATTTGTTTTTTTCTCATGGTTAAAAGAATTTGATCCAGTTACTGATCTGAACAATGATAATCTCTTCAATAAAAATAAGGAACATTGAAAGTACAACTGCCTGATTAGCCGCCTGCCCAACGCCTCTTGTCCCTTGTGTGGCATGAAAGCCTTTATAACAGCCGATAACACCAATCGTAAAACCAAAAACCAAGGCTTTAAAAACTGCTGTATATAAATCTATAAAGCTGATTGTTTCAAAACCGTTTTCAAAGAAGTTAATAAAACTGGTATCCTCATGGTTATGCACATTAACATAAGAGCCTAACAAGCCAACAAAGCTACAGTACATTGCCAGAATAGGCACAGAAATAGTTGTTGCCACAATTCTGGTTACTACCAGGTATTTAAATGGGTTTATTGCTGACACTTCCATTGCGTCAATCTGTTCGGTAACCCTCATAGAACCTAACTCAGCCCCGATACTCGACCCCACTTTACCTGCACAAATCAATGCAGTTACCAAAGGTCCAAGCGCTCTTACCAAGGCAATGGAAATAAGAGAAGGCAACCATGAAGTTGCTCCAAAAACTTCAAGAGAAGGACGTGATTGTTTCGTAAAAACAACACCGGTAACAAAACCGGTAAGAGTAATGAGCAAAAGGGACCTGAGCCCCACCTCAAAACACTGGTCAACAATGGCGCGAAAATGAAAAGGAGGTTTGAAGACCTGTCTGAAAAATGCTCCTACAAACCGGTGCGCTTCGTAGATACCTTTGAGGTTCTCATCTATTCCCTTAGAGAAAACATATTTTCTTGGTTTCGACTGCATCCAGATTAAGATAAAATGTAAACAAAAAATTTACCCGTCAAAAAAACTATCCTGGCTTATGTATTTAAACCGATATAGAAGGGCTTTTGTTTTGCATATAGTTAAATATTAAAAAGGGAAGATGATATGCAAAAAAAGAAAAGGAGCACCTTTTACGATGCTCCCTTGCACCCTTATACTAAATATAAGGATTAAAGTGGTATTACCAATGACCTTTTACACTATTTATGCGCCGCTTTTATTGTTATTCCAAGATTTGCTTCAAGCGTTTTTAACTTCTGGCGCTCACGCGGATTCACCAGACAAAGCGAAATACCAGTCTTACCCGCACGTGCCGTTCTTCCGCTTCTATGGGTATAATACTCCAATTGGTCCGGCAACTGATAATGCACTACATAAGCCAGGCCATCAACATCAATACCACGCGCTGCAACATCTGTAGCAATTAATATCTGTAACTTCTCATTCTTAAAAGCACGCATAACTTTATCACGTTCTTTCTGCATCAGGTCTCCATGTAAAGCATCTGCTGAAATATTTCTGCTGACAAGCTGTTTTGCCAGCGTCTGTGACCCGGCTTTGGTATTACAGAAAATCACACCACGGTTTGCCCCCTGCTGTTTCAGGAAATGCAATAATAAATCAAGTTTCTCCTTTTCGTCACAGGCCACATAGCGATGCTCAATAGACTTATTGACTACATCCTTTTTAGCCACCTCTATTTTTAATGCATCAACTGCCATATAGGTATTGATGATCTGATCCAGTTCCTTTGGGATTGTAGCAGAGAAAAGCCAGGTATGTCTTTTACCTGTCGTTAAAGCCAGAATTTTATCCAATTCATCCTTAAAACCCATACTCAACATCTCATCAGCCTCGTCGAGCACAATTGTTTTCACCCTGCTCAGGTCAAGCGCTTCGCGGTCCAGCAAATCAATTAAACGCCCCGGAGTTGCCACTACAATATGTGTTGGACGGCTCAAAGCAAGCATTTGTTCACTGATATTGGCACCTCCATAAACAGCTTCTGTAAATATTTTAGGGCCATATTTAGTAAAACGGAATAACTGTTTTGCTATTTGCTGGCAAAGCTCACGGGTTGGCGACAGCACCAAAGCCTGAATATGTTTGTCCGCCGGATTTACTCTATGTAATAATGGTAACCCAAAAGCTGCTGTCTTACCCGTCCCCGTTTGTGCCTGTGCTATCAGATCAGTCCCTTTTTCCAATAAAAAAGGAATTGTCTTAACCTGGATATCAGAAGGAGTTAAAATATTATTTTCCGAGAGTGCTTTAATAAAGCTCTCTTCTATGCCTAACGATGCGAATGTTGCCACTTTAATGGTATTATTGAATTACAAAGATAGCTAAAATGATTCTACTCTAAAGTTTGATTGTCTCTTTAAAGACTCTCAAGAATTAATGTAAGTATAAAATCTGTTCATTTACGCATTTCAAACCTTGACGGGCCCCACCCCGTAGAGCATAAAAAAAAGAAAAAGAATGACCTTTCTTAAGATTTATAAACCATTACTGAAATACCATAACACCCAAACGCGTTATATTAATGTATTGCCTGTACCACGTTAATTCCTAAAGGTGGAGCCAGGGTTTGTGTGCTGCTTTACCTTATTCCAAACCAGATTAGAAAACCATTATTTTTAAAATACACAACAACTATTAACCTATGAAACAGTTTTTTTTATTCTTTGGACTTTTAACATGTATTTCTTGTAGTGACCCCAATAACAAATTACACCAACAGACAGATCAGGCTACATTCTATAAAGACTATGTACTTATTGGATCAGACACCATTCCATACCCCGGCGAGCTCGAATTAAACATACTCTATTCTTTTTCTGCCATTAAATCTGACACGCTTTATAGCATCGAAGTAACACGTACAAGCGCTACAATTCTGCATTATAAGTTTAAATGTGAGAAGGAAGCATCTACAATAGTTGCCAATGAAGGCAATGCAAAACTTAATGAGCATTTTTATCTGGCTCCTGAAGGTGATGATGACCCTGAAGAAGGCGAAGGCTATGCTTCTTATGAATACTTTAATGAAAAAAAGAATTGCAATACCTCTATAAGAATAGGTACTAAAAGAGATAAAACGAATAGAATCAGAGCGAAATTCACCATTTCCTGTCCTGAAAAATCGGCCCTCATATTAACAACAGAGAACACACCAGTACTAAAAACAGAAAAGCAAAAGCAATAAAAAAAGCCGGAGCATTCTACTCCGGCTTTTTTTTACTTTTTCCTGTAATTTTTATTCTTCTTCAAATGAGCGTCCTTAGGAATCTTTTTTGGGACTCTCTCCATATCAAGTCCCCTCGGATCACCCAACGGTTTTTTTGAAGCCAGTTGTTCAGCCACCAGGCGATCTATTAATTCCTCTTTCGTCAACGATTTAAATACTTCACCCACTTTTTTACGCAGGCCTTTATCTAAATCACTTTCCATACGCATTTTTGCAATGCGACGCGCCCACAGATAAACCTGATTAGACTCTATACTGTCATCCTGAGGCCGGGCCATTGGCGAAAACACAATCCCCAATTCCATTTCAAGCTCCTGCAAATGTGTTTTTTCTTCAGGATACACAAAGCTTAATGATACACCACTCTTCCCTGCTCTTCCTGTACGTCCGCTGCGATGTGTATATACTTCTGCCACTTCCGGCAAATGGTAATGGATCACATAAGCCAGGCCTTCTACATCTATACCACGCGCTGCCACATCAGAAGCAACCAATATTTTAATCTGCTCTGCTCTGAACTGATCCATCACACGATCACGCAAGCCTTGCGGTAAATCACCGTGAATAGCACCGGATGAAAAACGGTTAATAGCTAATTGTTTATGAAGCTTCTGAACTGCTGCTTTGGTACGACAAAAGATAATACCTCTGCCCTCTTCATGCTCGTTGAGGAAATGTGTCAATATTTCAAATTTCTCAATCGGATCAATAAGTACAAACTGATGTATAATATCAGCTTTATCCTCAGCTCCGGTATTGATGCGTACTTCAGCAACAGGTGCTTTCACATATTGAGAAACAAGCTGTTTTATCGCTCCCGACATTGTTGCTGAAAACAACCAGGTTGCATGCTCCCGGGCTGTTTTCCTGATAATTTGCTCCAGCCCTTCTTTAAAACCGAGATTCAGCATTTCATCTGCTTCATCCAATACCAGATACTTCACAGTACTCAAATCAACCGCATCCTGGTTTAAAAGATCAATTAACCTGCCGGGAGTTGCCACTACTACATGCACCGCTTGTTTTAACGCTTTTATCTGAGGCTTAACGGGAGCACCGCCGGCAATACACTCAATAGTCAGATCGGGCAAATATTTGGCGAAGTTCACCAACTGGTCCGTCACCTGCTGGCATAATTCGCGCGTAGGCACCAATACCAAAGCCTGTAAAGCATTATCCTTACCGTTTATATTCTGCAATAGCGGTAAACCAAAAGCCGCTGTTTTACCTGTACCGGTATTTGCTAGACCGATAAAATTAGTTGTGCCATTACTCAGTACAGGAATTGCTTTTTCCTGTATTTCTGTTGGAGTGGTTATTTTAAGATCTGAAAGTGCTTTAACCAAGGACTCAGAAATACCTAATGACGCGAATGACTTCAATATTCAACCATTTAATTTCTCTGCAAAGATAATCAAATAAAAAAGAAAGCTTTTCGTCATCGTAAATTGACAAATTCCCTGATTGACAAGCAGAACAATACTCAACAAACCTTATCAAAAAAAGTATCGTATCTAGACTAAACACAAAAATCAGTCTGAATATTTAACCAGGCTAACAAAGCTCTGACAGAATCAAAAACCTGAAAATAATTCGATCTGAATGCAGATCAGGTTATATTTAGTAAAGGCTATCGGATTACTTTTCATTTTTTAAAATATTGCCGACTATTTATTAAGTGCTATCTATGGGAAAACAACAGCTGGATAAATGGACAAACCAAATCTCCATTTCCAAAAAACTCTACCTTGTTATAGGTATTATGGGAGCATTTATAGCTATAGAGTTATTGGCTCTAGGTTTCTCATTAGGCACTTTGTCTGCATTACGTGCTTATGTATGCGGCGAAAGCTTATGGTCTAAATCTCAAAAAAATGCCATGTATGCCTTACAGGAATATGCTGACACCGGAGACCCAAAAGATTATATCGCTTTTCGCGAATTTCTTAATGAGCCCATGGGCGACAGGCAAGGCCGAATAGAACTAGAAAAAGAAAATCCGGATATAGAATATGTAAGACAGAGTTTTATTCAGGGCGGAAATCATCCAAAAGACGTAGACGGTATGATACTCCTTTTCCAGAGATTCAGGCATCTTTCTTATATGGAACAAGCCATTTCAATATGGGAAGAAGCCGACCCGTATATGCTCAAATTAATTACGATCAGCGTTCAGATTAACAAAGAATACGAATCAGGTAATCCCTCACGAGAAAAAATAAATGCCCTTTTAGCAGAAGCTAAAAAAATCAACATCATCGTTACCAAACTCGAAGAAGACTTCTCTTACATATTAGGCGAAGCATCCAGATGGCTTGAAAACCTCCTGTTATATACACTTATCCTTACAGCTTTCACGGCAGAAGCCCTCTGCCTGATTCTCATTTTTTCAGCAATAAACGGTATTACAAGCGGTGTTAATGAAGTCATCAGAGTTTCCAAACTCGTTTCTAAAGGTGATTTTACAGACCGGGCCTATGTTCACACCAAAGATGAAATAGGTCTATTGGCGGAATCGTTTAACGCTATGATTAAAGATACCGGTCAGAATATTGAAGGTTTAAGATTGGCCGAAAAACGTATCAGGGAACGCGAACAGCAAATACAAACCATTTTCACAAGCGCTCCTGATGGTGTAATTGTAACCGACATCGATGGCATTATTACTATCTGGAACCCTAAAGCCGAAGAAATTTTTGGATGGAGTGCCGATGAAGCTATTGGAAAGACAATTGCCAAAATCATTGAATTCCCTCAGCTTCTCAGAGATGATACCAAGGGCATGCGCTATTTCTTCCGCACAGAAGAAAGCCTGTCTCACAATTTAACACTCGAAACACAGTCTCTAAAAAAAGACGGAACCGAGCTCGAAATCATCCTCAGTATGTCACCGACAATGGTGATGGACAAATATGTGATTGTCTGCTTTATAAAAGACATTACAGATAACAAAAAGGCAAGTAATGCATTAGAAATAGAAACCCGTTATGTAAAGCTTTTACAATCTATTGCCGTAGCCTCCAATGAAGCCTCTTCAATCAATGAAGCAGGACAAATTGCGCTTGAGAAAATCTGTGAACTGATCAAATGGCCTGTTGGCCATATGCTGATCAAAGATAATAGTGAAAATTTTGTTTCATCAGGTGTATGGTACCTGGGCAACGAAGACAGATTTAAACCATTCAAAGAAATTTCATCCAATACCACATTTACAGTAGGTGAACGTCTGTTGAGCCAGGTGCTTCTTTCCCGAAAAGCAGAATGGATCATAGATATTACAGAAGATACTGACTTTAACCGGTCAGAAACAGCGAAGGAAATAGGTTTAAGCTCCGCTTTTGCATTTCCCATTATGATAAGGGACGAAGTAGTAGCCCTACTGGAATTTTACTCTTCTCTAAAACTTTACCCTAACTCTCAGCTCCTCGAAGTAGTAGGAAATATTGGCAAACAACTAGGCAGGGTTGTAGAACGCCAAAGAGCCAGCGACGAAATTAAAGCCAGTGAAGAAAAGCTCCGTGCCCTTACCGAAACAGCAATTGATTCTATTATTTCAGCAGATAGCCGTGGCAATATCATCTACTTTAATACAGGCGCAGAAAAAGCCTTTGGTTATACTTCAGAAGAAATAATGAACAAGCCCCTTACTTTGATTATGCCGGAGAACATGCGTAACCTGCATACGGAGGGCCTGCTCAGGTATCAACGAACAAGAGAAGCACATGTGATTGGCAAAGCCGTTGAACTTATAGGGAAAAAGAAAAATGGAGACGAATTCCCTGTTGAATTAACTATTTCAATCTGGACAGCTAAGGGAGAAACATTTTATACGGGTGTAATACGCGACATTACCGAAAGGAAGGAAAAAGATGCCGAATTGCTCAAACTTTCTGCTGTGGCCAGTTATACTAACAATGCCATTATCATTACAGACAAAACAGGTAAAATAGAATGGGTAAATGATGGTTTTACACGTTTAAGCGGCTTTACACTTCCTGAAATTGTTGAAAAAAATGCCTCAAATAAAGCACAGTTCATTGACAACAAAACCATCAAAAAGCTAATCCAGGACAAAACGCCTGTGAGCTATGAAATAAAAAGCACCTCTAAAAAAGGTGACGAATACTGGGTACTTGCAACCCTCACTCCTATCTTAGACCACAGTGGTGATGTCCAAAAAATTATCATTATAGACTCTGATATTACCAAACAGAAAGCTACAGAAGAAGCCCTTATCAGAGCCAAACAGATCGCCGAAGCTTCAGAAAAAACCAAAGAGCTGTTTCTGGCAAACATGAGCCATGAAATACGCACTCCGATGAACGCAATTATTGGGTTTACACGACTGTTAAAAGACACAAAACTTACTATAGAACAAAAAGAATGGCTCAAAACCATTGAGAATTCCGGAGAAAACCTCCTGGTAATTATCAATGACATTCTTGATTTCTCAAAAATTGAAGCTGGCAAATTAGAGTTTGAAGAATCTGAAATAGACATTGCCGGTCTGGTGCAATCTACCATTACCATGCTTAAACCTAAAGGAAAAGAAAAAGGTATTGATCTCTATTTCTCTGTAGATGACCAAATACCTGCAGCAGTTTTAGGCGATAGTGTAAGGCTCACACAAACATTACTTAACCTGCTTTCTAATGGAGTAAAGTTCACTAACAGAGGTAAGGTTGAGTGCATTGTTTCGGTATTGAAAGAAACAGAACACGATGTCCTGGTTCAGTTTGAAATTTCAGATACCGGCATTGGGATTCCTGAAGATAAGCTTGGGATGATCTTTGAAAGTTTTGCACAGGTAAGCAGCAATACTACCAGAAAATACGGAGGCACAGGCCTTGGATTAACCATTACCAAGAAAATAATTGAACAACAGGGAGGAACAATTACTGTGAGCAGCCAGGTGAATGAAGGCAGTAGCTTTGTTTTTGTCCTGACGTTTAAGAAAACAGAAAAACTCATTTCAGGGAAGCCCGAGAAACACCATTCAGACCTTGATCCTGAAGTAGTAACAGATCTTAGACTTTTACTCGTGGAAGACAATGTGGTTAATCAGAAATTAGCTAAAACAGTATTAGAAAAATGGGAAATCAATACCGACATAGCCGATAATGGTCAGATTGCTCTCCAACTTTTACAAAATCAGACTTATGACATCATCCTTATGGACCTTCAGATGCCGGAAATGGATGGTTATGAAACTACTGAACATATAAGACGGAACGAACTAACGAAACATATCCCGATTATTGCCATGAGTGCCCATGCCCTAAAAGGCGAAGCAGAAAGGTGTATAAGAATTGGAATGAATGATTACATTTCAAAGCCTTTTTCACCGACAGAGCTATTGGCAAAAATTATCCGGCATTCACAAAGTGAGCTTCCTGACTTTAAAACAACAGTGACTAAGCATGAATATAACCTCGATTATATCCGGGAACTGTCAGGTGATAACGACGAATTCATGAATGACATTATTGCCTTGTTTATCAAAGACACACCACCTCAGCTCAATATTCTCCTTGATTCCGTAAACGCGCATGAATGGGAACGCCTGAAGCTAGCTGCCCATAAGCTCAAAACCAGTATCGGCATTTTCGGTCTTCATGAATGTGCTGAAGGGCTGTCTGTCATTGAAGAGTATGCAAAGAAACTAATCCACCTTGACCAACTGCCGGAATTAGTTGTAAACGTAGTGGAAGAATGTAATCAGGCGTTGGAAAACATTAAGGCAGAACTGGACAAAAGACCATTATAACAATTTAAAGTCTTTTGAAGAAACCCTGTCAGAATGTACTCCGGTCACGATCATGTCTCCCTATTTTAATCAAGACAAATGTGAATAATTATTCATCATTCTCATGTGCAGAAGTTCTGCTCATTGACTGTGCAATAATGCTGGCTGCAATCAATTGCAAAGCATGATAGAGCATTAAAGGCAGTAACACAATGTCTGTAACAGTACTATACTGAAATAACACTTTCGACAATTGCATAAAACCGTAAATTATTCCATCTGCAAATATCTTAAATCTTCATTAAAAAAAGCGACAAACCATAAATCTGCCGCTTTCCAAAACATTAATTAATCTAATATTATATCTACTTACAATCTCCGTCAGGGGTACAAACCGCACCTTCTTCAAAAGACAACTTTGTATTCTTATTTGCTTTCTGCCATTCTTCCCATGCTTTATTTAACGAACTAAGGAAAGTACTGCTTTGCTGCGCACCGGAAACTGCATACTTGCGGTCAAGGACAAAAAAAGGCACCCCTTTCACTCCTATTTGTTGCGCTTCATAAACATCCTGATTTACTTCATCAGTATATTGCCTGCTTTCCAGTACCTGTTTAATTTCTGCTGCATCCAGCCCTATTTCTGTACCAAGAGCAACCAAGGTAGCATGGTCAGCAATATTTTTACCTTCCGTAAAATAAGCTTTGAACAAACGCTCCTCAGCAGCATCACCTTTACCATGTTTCTTAGCAAGGTGTGCAAAACGGTGTGCATCAAATGAATTTGCTACAACAGCTTTATCCATATCATAATTCAGGCCGACTTCTTTGGCTGTATTACTCACGTAGTCTGTCATTTCTTTAGCATAATCAAGTGTCCACCCTTTTGCTTTAGCCAGGTATTGTGCCGTTGTAATGCTGGTATCTGTTTTCAGATCAGGATTAAGCTGAAAGCTTTTCCACACAATTTCTATGTCATCCTTATGCTCAAATTTATCAAGCGCTGCTTCAAACTTGCGCTTGCCTATATAGCAAAAAGGGCACATTACATCACTCCATATTTCTACCTTCATTTTCTTTTGCTTTAAAGTTGTATCAATGTCAGCATTCCGGATTTTTTTGATTTTCTGGGAATAAGATGGTAAACCTAATCCCAGAATCAACAAAACAGCTATAACAAGTCTTTTCATTATCTTAAGAAAGCCCGAAAGAAGAACCTAGTCCATAACCGGATCTTAGTCAATTTAGTTTAAAACTGTCAAAAACTTTTCTGCCGGTTTTCTTACCTTCTTAAGTCCGGCCAACCAGTCGTTTGCTTCATCTCTGTAACCCAAAGGAAGCAGTGTAACACTTCTCAAACCTTTTTCTCTTAAACCCAGCAGCTTGTCCAGTTCAGGTGCATTAAAACCTTCCATTGGTGTAGCATCCACTTTCTCCAAAGCTGCCGCAGCAATAGCAATACCAAAACCGATATAAGCCTGACGTGCAGCTGCGTTAAAGTTCTCTTCAGCAGTTTTTGCTGTTACGTGACCAATTAAGAAGCTCTTATAAGCATCCATTTTGTCAGCAGGCAAACCACGTTCAGTAGTTGTATGTGTAAACATTTCAGTAATCCTCTCCGGAGTAATATTATCCCAGGCTGCAAACACCAATATGTGTGAAGCATCAGTAATCTGGCTCTGGTTGTTTGCAATCGGTAAAATCTGCTTTTTCAGTTCTTCATTAGTAATTACAATTACCTCATAAGGCTGAAGCCCGGATGAAGTCGGCGCCAGACGTGCTGCTTCCAGAATAATATCTACTTTTTCCTGAGGCACAGCTTTTCCGTTCATTTTTTTTGTAGCATAACGCCACTGCAATGCATCCAATAAACTCATGATTTCCTTTATTTATATGTTATTATTCTATCAATTTTTGAATTAAGCAATCCTAGTTTCTGCCTTTGACTGCAATTTTGTGTAAGTGATATATGAAACTAAAAACAAAATACCAGGAAGGGCCACGTTACCTGCTCCGGCAGTATCACCAACTGCCAAATGCGACCATACTGCACCAATCAGGTTAAATGCAAAACCTGCATAAGCCCATTCTTTTAATTTTGGAAACTTAGGGACCAATAAAGCAATTGCCCCTAACAGTTTAGCAAGACCTAAAATATTCAACAGGAACAATGGGTACCCAAAAAACTTCATACCAGCTACCAACTGCTCTCCATGACTTAAATACAGATAAGCACTAAACAACATCAATGCCCCAAACAAACCTGTCGATGCCCAGTAAACAATTTTAACTACTTTCATTTTTATTTATTTTAAAGTTTAAACTCACAACTACTATTATTACTTTTTCTAACAGTGTTAGAATTGTGGCTAAATTTTTTTAGCTCAAGCTTTTTATAAAAGAAGAAACAGCATCTCTCAGCACCATTTCATTTAACTCGTCGGGCCCGTTTGTATTTCCGACCAGATTAATAGAAACCAAACCATGCAACATTGACCAAATTGTATGGAATTTCAGAATCATATTAGCTTCCTGTGTTGAGCTTTTAGCAATCAGATCTTCCAGCGTTGTTTTCATTGCTCCGGCAAAAATGCTGATTTCAGGCATGCGCTTGAAACTATCGCAGGTAGGCATGCCCACACCATACATCAAACCATAATATTCCTTGTTTTTGAATGCAAACTCCCAATAGGCCAGCGCCATTTGCTCCAATTGAGCAGCCGGCTCGCTTGCTTTGGCTTTTGCATCCACAATAGCTTTACCCAGCATTTCAAAGCCTTCGCGGGTAAATTCCGTATGAATGGCTTCCTTACTCTCAAAATGATCATAAATTACAGGCACGCTATATTCAATAGCCTCCGCAATTTTACGGATAGAAAGCGCCTGCCAGCCCTCAACCAACACCATCTGCCTGGCAGCGTTCAGTATACTTGTTCTGACTTCTTCCTTCTGTCTTAATCTGCGCTCAACAATGCCCATAATTCAGTCCCCCTTACCGCTATTACTATTTCTAACAGTGTTAACAAAGCTAATACAACTAGAGTTCATTTCAAATAAAAAATAAATGTTTAAACAACAATATTTATATCAACTGAAGATAGCAGGCTAAATCTATGTTAAAAACCTCATTCTTACCCTTTGCAGTGTTAGTATGGTCTGTCCATCAAAAGAGATATTCCGCATATAACTGTGTGATAATGTGGCTCTCTTATTTTGTTTAAACCCTTTTGCTTTGCAGTATGAAATGCCAGTGAAGTATCTATAAGCCTATACTATGATTAATTGTAATTCCATTGCAGATACATTACCATTCAAAAATTATCACAACATTTAATACAAACCCACATTTATCCATAAATATATCCGAAATTCATTATCTTAGATATAAGGGAATTTATCACATACTAAATAAACCTTAAATACTTTTTTATGTTAAGTACAGAGCAGATCAATCCAAACAAAATAAGACAGGTTTTCTTTTTAGCTGTCATCATTATACTTGGCGCTATTCTTCTCAAAGAAACTCATTTCCTATTCAGCGGTTTTCTGGGCGCTATCACATTATACATACTCATGCGCAAACTGTTCTTCCGTCTTACCGAAAAACACAAATGGAAAAGATGGCTGGCCATACTTACACTCTGTATCGTTTCACTGATTCTGATAGTCATGCCATTTGCCTGGGCTGTCTATATTCTCATTCAGAAAGCAGAACCGCTAATCAGCAATCCGGAAATACTGAAAAAGGATTTTACCATTCTCAGCAAATACCTTGAAGACAACTTCGATATTGACATCCTCGACCCGGATAACTTCGGAGAATATGTAGGAAAGGCAACAAGTGCTGCTCCTATGCTGTTAGGTTCAACACTACAGGCATTATCGAATATTCTGTTAATGTATTTTTTACTATACTTTATGCTTAATAGTGGCCGTGCCATGGAAACCTGGGTCCGTACCCACATCCCTATCAAAAAAACCAATATTCAGAAAGTACTCAAAGAAGTAAAAGAAATGGTTATCAGTAATGCCATCGGTATTCCTGTACTGGCAGCCGTACAAGGTATTGTAGCAATTATAGGTTACTGGATATTTGGCGTAGAAAATTTCGTACTACTAGGCATTATCACAGGTATATGTTCTGTTATTCCGGTAATTGGTACTATGGCTACCTGGGTTCCTCTCACCGCTTATACTTTTGCATCGGGAAATACGGGTAATGCTATTGCCATAGGACTATGGGGGCTCCTTGTAATCGGCAGCAGTGACAATATATTCCGGTT
>CAZNHL010000014.1:0-4265 GCA_964572965.1 uncultured Bifidobacteriaceae bacterium | reverse complement strand
AGACATCCACCCTCTCATTACGCTTTTTGGTGTTATTATCGGAATCAACCTTTTCGGCTTCATAGGACTGGTATTTGGCCCACTCATGATCTCGCTTTTCTTCTTGTTAACAAGGGTATACATTGATGAATTTTCAGACCTGAATCCCAACACCAAAAACGAGAAACCCCGGATTACTACAACAAAAGAACAGTCAGAATAGCCTATACCTCCACTTTATGGATAGAAGATATTTTAGATATGGCCAGTCCCCTTTTAGTCTTACCGGAAATGTAAGCAGCATTTGCAGAGGCTGGTTTTAGGGTTTGTTTGTTATACCTGATAATAGTACCGCGATATCTATTTCTTAAAAGCCAGACCTTTTTCTTTTAATGCCTGCTGAAGTTTCGGCATGGAGCCTGGTCCCATGCCATGTAATTCCAGAATTTCAGCTTCAGTGAATTTCGCAAGATCCTCAACAGTTTTAATTCCTTTGTTTTCAAGCGCTCTTCTTGCCGGAGCCCCTAAAGACGCCTGTAGCCCTCCTCCGGATTTCACCATTTTCTTCTTCTTTTTAGCTTCAGCATTTTCCAGATTTTCTTTTACCCTGAACTTCACAATTTTTGTCACAAGCTCCAGCGGCAAGGGCTGATCAAGCGGAAATTGTACTGCACCTTTTGAATTTTTATATCCCGCAAAATCTTTTTGAAATTCGCTGATACCAGAAGAGGAAGGGTAAAAACCTATATGATGTTTATAGCCGGCAAAATATACAAGATTGCCCTGTTGCTTAAAAGCCGGCATTCCATAGCTAATAATTTCTTCTGCTTCGGGAGCCGCTTTCCGGATCGTCACTCTCATCTGTTCAAGCAGTTCTCTGACATTCTCTGGAAAATCAGAAATATATTGATCGATCGCACTCGGGGTAGCTTTCATTTTTAAACAGAGCTTATTAAGTAGTAATTAAGATAGAAAAGAAAGCATGCAGCAACAAGCTTTCACATTTTTTAATTTCCAGGTCACTTTGTAAGCACCCCTTAATGCTGCGCATTAAGGGGTGCTTACACAAAGGCTCGAAGGACAGGACAGGGAACATATTTTGTTCACGATCGACACCATGCTAAGGGATGCTAAAGCAAGGAAGGCTTATAAGTAGAAAGCCTGTCCAGTGACAAGGCTTTCTGTTAAAAAAGTTGCGGGTCTCGCTGCGCTAAGACCAACGGCGAACAGTTTCATTAACATAGGTGGCACGAGCCGCCGCTTCGCTCATGCTCGCGCCAGATGGAGTGATCAGGGCTTTTGATTTATTGTCAAATACAGATTGTAATGTTTATTTATCTATAATTTTTAAGTTAAGGTGCTTTTTTTCAATAATTTCCTGAACAGTCGGTAGGATATAAAATTCATCCTGTATAAAATCGAGTTTTTCTTTTTGGACATCAACCCGTACACACACCGTTATTCTTTTATCATCTAATAGTATAAGATAAGGTTCATCGTATTTGATAATTTCATAATTCACAATACCTTTTTTACCCTTATCTACTATTAAACTAGAGTCCTTTAAGGTCCAGTTAAAAGGAACTTTTAAATATTGAGAGGAGTCTCTATAAGCTATTGCTATACCTGCTTCATCATGAGTGTAAGTATATATGTTTACACCTTTTCCAGATGAACAAAAGGTATACCTTACTTTCATACTATCATTCTCATAAAAAGGCAAAGTTTGATTATGTATAGAAAAATCCTTTTTACTTATAATAGTTTTATCTTTTCCATAAGTATCTATATAGAAAAAATTAACAGGCCTCCAGCCACCAACCAATTTATGTCTATCAATTTTTGATAAATGTAATTGAGAATAACAAGTGCCACACCCTGGTCTGTGGCACACAGAACAGCAAATTAACCCATCTCTATCCAAACCGTTCCATGTAATGCGTCAAAAAACCAAATTCATCTATACCTGTCTCATAATAATTCGCTGATGACCACTTATATTGCTCAGGAGATGATGACAAATTCCATCTCGAATGAAGAGGATTGTAATGTATATAATCTAGTTTTTGTTCTGTTTTACTTTTCGAATCCATAAGTATAGCCAAGGCATCTCTCTGCCAAATTCGATATTGCCTCTCTTTATCAAAAACTTCAAAATGGGATAAAACTGCTACATGGTACTCTTTTAAATCTTTCACTATTAAATGTGCTGTAGCCTTATTAAAGCTTGCATGAGGCATTTCCTTTCCATTCAGTTTTAATGGCTCCAAAATAATATGTAAATGGTTAGGCATAATAACAAAGCCATAAATCAATATCAACTCCTTATCAACCAGACTTTTCAATTCAGCTACAATCAAAGACTTATACTTATCTTGTTTTAGCAGGTGTTTCCAATCCTTAATTGTAGATGTCCAAAAATAAACATTACCTAAAAACATACGGGAATTCCGTATATGTTTAAACATAATTTCTTCCATAGCTCAAAAAATAATAACCTTCAATTTTAAACACTATTAACCTAAAACAAAAGCACCCATGAATCTAATCCATGGGTACTTTTGAGTGCATTTACTGTTCTGTGTGCCACAGACCAAGGTGAGGATGCTAGTAAGGTGTATTCTTTGGCAATGGATTCTATCTGTAATAAACTCGCTGTATCAATGACACTTTCACCTATGATAAGTTTTTCGGTTTCTGCTTTGGGATAGCAAGGATAAAGCCCCGTACTTTCCTTCAGATAAAAATGTTTCTGGTCTTTATCGTTTATGGTGCTTCTAAAATACATCCCTGTTACCTGTCCTGCTCTGTTCTTCAGGGCGAAGCTGATACACTCTTTTCCAAAAACCTTATATGCCTGTTCTTCGGGCTTTCTGCTGTTTGTCCCGAAGGGACTTAATAAACCAACACCTACACAGCTTTGTATCAAGGCTTCATCCCTTCTCGTACCGTGGTGGAACTGACCTGTATTGTAACCGATTTCAAGCCTCGTAAAATCTAATCCTCTTTGCTCTATATAGTCCCGTGCCGGTTTGCTGTTGTGTACTGCGTTGCGGAAGTAAGTAAACATTTTTGTTAATATGGCTGTCCTTGTCAGGCTCTGCGCTGTGGTGGGTTTCGGGGATTCTTCGTTGAGCATTTCACTAGCTTTTTGGATGGCTTCCGCTTTGGTAGCTTTCTCTTTGTACATTATAAAATCAATTACATCCATACTCTTCCCATGTGTCTGGCAGTTGGCACTAAAGCAATAAGCCGTATGTGTTTTGTAGTAGACTTGTAGGCTTGGGGTCTTATCATCATGGAAGGGACAGTTTAGCCGTAAGTTCTTATCGGGCTTTAATCCGTAGTGTTGTAGTACATTGGCAAGGGTAAGGCGTTGTTTTATCTCTTGTATTTCCATCACTACAGAGGTTTTATTATTAGTTCATTTGCCCCTGCAACAATCTCTACCGTAATTCCCGCCTTAAACCCTGCCTGCTCTAACCAAATACCGTTTATTCTCAACTCGGGTACTATTTTACTGGTATAGGTCAAAGTCCTGTGTTTGGGCTGTACTTTCGCTTTTCTTGTCTGTTTTGGGGTCATAAAAATATTTTCGTTTTTTTATTTCTGGTAATATCTTTCACAAACCTAAACTATATTCCCAAAAACTCCAAAAATTAATTAATTATTTATGAACTATATTTGCCAATATTTAGTAAAAACAGGTAATTTAATCCACTTTAAAGCTATATGGTTGACATTTCTAATAAAATGATACTTCTACGGAAGGAAAAAGGTCTTTCCCAAACTGACCTTGCTAAACTGGTGGGATGCTCCAGAGAGATTATATCTAAGTATGAAAAGGATAATGTAAACCCATCTATAGACATCGCTAAAAAAATTGCCGATGCTTTCGGGGTGTCTCTGGATTACTTAGTAGGTGAAGGCATTAACGCCAGCTTTGACAAAAAAACGGTACAACGTATTCAGGAGATTGAAAGCATGAAGCCTGAGTTTAAAGAATGTATTTTTAGAATGCTCGATTCTATCATCAGGGATTATAAGACTCAGCAATCTTATAACCATGTATAAAACAAAAGAGCCAGGCTATTTACCTGGCTCCTCTTCTTCGTCTTTTGTTTTTCGTTTCCTGAACAGAGACAACAATAATTTGAATACAATTAATAACACCAAAAAGACAAGAGCCTTTCCGGCTATTCTATAAAAATCTTCACTCACTTCTTAGCGGTATTTCCGGTTCAATATTTCGATTATTACGGAGGTTACTTCCTCTTTCTTATTTA
>CAZNHL010000013.1:54656-62552 GCA_964572965.1 uncultured Bifidobacteriaceae bacterium | reverse complement strand
AGTGAGTAGTGAGTAGTGAGTAGTGAGTAGTGAGTAGTGAGTAGTGAGTAGTGAGGCAACGCCATTCTCAGAACAGGGTTGCAAAAACCACACCTTTTATTTCCTTTTTATATCAGATTCGCAGTAGTGATTATGGTAATAGCTTCAACAAACTAAAATCGCCGGATAAACAAAGCCCACGGTTTAAACCGTGGGCTTTGTTTATGGCTTCAGCTAAAAACAGCAATGGTTCTCAAGAGCATATGCGATATGCCCCTACGGGGAATAAACCCAATCCAACAAACTGATGCCCTGCCGCCCTTTGATGTCCGATTCTCAGTGCTGATTATGGCGGACAGGCCACACCTAAAATAAAAACGGAATGCAGACCGACAAGCGTTCAGCATTCCGCATATAACATTTAGCTTTTAATTAAGCTTTGATAGCAACTTGTGCACCGGCAATGATGTCATCAACCACTGTTGGATCCAACAATGTAGAAGTATCACCTAGGTTAGAAACATCGCCTTCAGCTACTTTTCTAAGGATACGACGCATGATTTTACCGGAACGAGTCTTTGGCAAACCACGAAC
The DNA here is from genome assembly GCA_964572965.1 of uncultured Bifidobacteriaceae bacterium. Lineage (GTDB taxonomy): Bacteria > Bacteroidota > Bacteroidia > Cytophagales > UBA9547 > CAZNHL01. The sequence goes on along the minus strand of CAZNHL010000013.1, from coordinate 61,979 downwards.
AATCTGAATCTTATCAGGTTTAGCAATCGGGCCAATGATCTTAGTCACTACAGCAAGGATTTCGTTTCTCAAAGTAGCGTCGTCTTTCTCTGTTTTCTCAACAATAACGAAAGCATAAATACCTTGTCCTTTAATTTCGTGAGGGTAACCAACAATTGCAGATTCAATTACTTCATCATGCTCATTGATTGCGTTCTCAACTTCTGCAGTACCCATTCTATGGCCTGACACGTTGATAACATCATCTACACGACCCAAAATACGATAGTAACCATCTTCGTCACGACGAGCACCGTCACCAGTGAAATAAAGACCTTTATAAGTAGAGAAATATGTTTGCTTGCAACGCTCATGGTCACCATAAGTAGTACGGATCACAGATGGCCAAGGGAACTTGATGCATAGGTTACCTTCAACACCATTTCCTTCTAGTATTTTACCATCAGCATCAACCAAAACAGGCTGAATTCCCGGTAATGGCAACGTAGCGTAAGTTGGTTTAGAAGGAGTAATTGCCGCCAAAGGAGAAATCATGATACCACCGGTTTCTGTCTGCCACCATGTATCAACAATAGGACATTTCTTTTTACCAATGTGATCGTGATACCAATGCCAGGCTTCTTCGTTGATTGGCTCTCCTACAGAACCCAATACCTTAAGAGTATCAAGTTTATAAGGATTTACGAATTCAAGACCTGCACCCATTAAAGAACGGATAGCAGTTGGAGCTGTGTAGAAGTGTGTAACTTTATGTTTATCAACCACTTTCCAGAAACGTCCTGCATCCGGGTATGTTGGAACACCTTCAAACAATACACTTGTTGCTCCAGACAACAATGGACCGTAAACGATGTAAGAGTGACCTGTAATCCAGCCGATATCAGCTGTACACATATAAGTGTCACCGTCATTATACTGAAATACATTGCGGAAAGAATAATCCGCATATACCATGTAACCGCCGGTTGCATGAACTACACCCTTAGGCTGTCCTGTAGAGCCGGAAGTATAAAGAATGAACAACGGATCTTCAGAGTCAACAGCAACAGCTTCGCAAACATCGCTTGCTTTGGCCATTTCATCATGCCACCATACATCACGTGCATTATCAAATTTAACTGGATCGCCGGTACGCTTGTAAACAATCACCTTCTCAACAACAGCGCATTTTTCAACAGCATCATCAACAATGTTTTTGATTCCGATGTTTTTAGCACCACGTACGCTTCCGTCAGTTGTAACAATTACTTTAGCTTTTGCATCATTGATACGATCAGCCAGAGCACTTGCAGAAAATCCGGCAAACACTACAGAGTGCACAGCACCAATACGGGCACAGGCAAGAGTTGCTACAGCAAGCTCAACGATCATTGGCATGTACAGACATACACGATCACCTTTTTGTACACCATGAGATTTTAATACGTTTGCAAACTTGCAAACTTCAGCATGTAATTGCTTATAAGTAAGTGTTACTACTTTATCTTTTACCTCGTCATTAGGTTCCCAGATATAGGCAATCTGATCGCCACGAGTTGCTAAGTGTCTATCTAAACAGTTCTCGGTAATATTTAACTTACCATTAACAAACCACTTCATATCGACATTGTCGAAACCTCCTTCAAGGACTTTATCCCACTTTTGTTTCCAAGTGAAATAACTTGCTTTTTCTGCCCAGAAACCTTCAGGATCTTTCACGCTCAATTCATACTGCTGAAAATACTCAGGCAAAGTATTAACTCTATTAGACATATAAGGGAATGGTTAGTTTTTTCCTAATACACTTTGGTTTTTAAACCACGATTATACGTAAAAAAACGGGATTTTAAAAATTTTTAAAGTACTATGCATGGACCATATTTCTCCAAAAGGAGAGTTCCAGGATAAATAAAGGGAGAACTTTTTACAGTTCTCCCTTTATAAAATAGTCTATTTTATAACTTATATATTACTATCAAGGGCATTAACAACCGGCTGTTGTTCTTCAGAAGTAACTTCAACCTTATTCGGCTTACTACCAACCAATGCATAAAACAATAGATAAGCCTGACATAATGCTACAAAAGCAAAAGTGATTTGCCAAGCACCTAATACATCGGCAAGATAACCTTGTGCCAATGGTACTACGGCCCCACCAAATACACCCATTAACAAATAACCAGATGCCTGGTTTGTATATTTACCAAGGCCTTTAATAGCCAGACCGAAGATATAACCCCACATTACAGAGTGAAATAAACCAACTGCCATTAAAGCGTAAATACCTAATACTCCTGGCAAAAATGCACCAGCTAATGTTAGAATCATTGAGCCCAAACTAACAAAAATTAATCCTTTTTTATCATCAACACCTTTAAAAATGGAAGAACCGACAAATCGTCCAACCATTAAACCACCCCAATACAAGGCTACTTTATTACCTATGGCAACATTCGACTCTAGATGAAGAGACTCTAAATACAATTGTAAGTTATTACCGATTGAAACCTCAGCTCCTACATAACAGAAAATAGCCAAAACACCTAATGTCAAATGGCTGAATTGCCATGCACTACCTGCCAATTTCTCTTCTTTAGCCTTAACTGCACCTACCTGTGGCAAATGTGCCTGACTAAAACCAACCGCAAGTAATATTGCAAAAATTGTCAAACCAATATATGGCAACTGCACATCACTCACTACAATAGATTCTTTGGCTTTACCTCCAAAAATAACTAAAGAAGCAAAAAGAGGAGCAATAGTTGTTGCTAATGAATTAAAAGCTCCTGCAAAATTGATTCGCCAACCAGCAGTTTCCGGAGTACCCAAAGCTGCAATATAGGGATTAGCAACAACCTGCAACATAGTCACACCTGAACCTAAAATAAAAGATCCACCCACAAATATAGGAAAAGACTGCAATAACGAAGCCACATAGAACACAGCTAATGCAACCGCTAAAACTAAAAGCGCCACAATCAAAGTCTTTTTGTAGCCGAGTTTATCAATTAACATTGATGTTGGAGACCCCATTACAACGAAAGCTGTAAAAAAGGAAAAAGTCAACAAAGTTGCTTCCGTGTTACTTAAATTAAAAACACCTTTTAGAGGACCTTGTAGCTGGCCATTTAATACTGTAAGGAAACCAAAAAGGAAAAACAAAACCACCATCATAATGAATGGGACTTTGTAATTGTTATTAGAATTAGTTGACATAGAAAAGGTTTAAGTTTGGTTTTTGTTAAATACTAGCGATAAAGCTACAAATTAACTTTATTTAATACAATAATCTTGATATACAATTCAATACTGCCTAAAAGGGCATAAAAAAAGCCTTCCGCAATGCGGAAGGCTTTCTATATCAATATCTGAAATCAGATTACTTAACGATTACTTTAGCAGTAGACAATGAACCATTGTCATTTACTTCCAAGATGTAAAGACCAGCATTCAAACCATTCAAGTTTACTACTGAACCATTTACAGACTTAGCAGTCATACCGCTCAAGTTTTTCAAAGTAAGAACTGCAGCAGAAGATACATTAAGAGCAGTAGCTTCGTTAGCATCGTAGTTTACATAAACTGAAGCAGATGTATTTTTGTAAACTTTTTCGAAGATAGAAGTTTGAACTAAATCACCTACAGCTACTTTCTTAAGAATAATTTTCAAGTTTGGGTTTGCGTTTTTCAATTCAAAACCGAAACCGTTAACTTTATTTTTGTGAGCCCAGTTATCCCAGTCACCACCTGCATAAGTGAAACCTTGAGTAATGTCACCATTAACCAATGGAATTTTAGCATCAAGAGTTTTGCCAGAACTGTTACCTGTAGTATTATAAGTAGAAGTAGTAGAACCCCATCCTGTAGCATAACCAATATAAGTATACAATGTATCAGCTGTTGTTGCGCCTGAAACAGAAATAACAAACTCAGTAGTTGGATTTGCAGTCAAATCAGCACCCCAAGCAGGATCTTTCTCTCTAGCCATAGACTCACAAGCATTACCATTAGGTACAGCGAAACTGAACCAACCGATAGATGTATTGTCTTTTGCAGAATAAGTAAGCGCTAAAGTACTGTCAGCAACAGTAAATGTAGCTTTGATGTGTCCACCAGCTCCGTCATAAAAACCTGATCCTTGTGCACCGCAATACACTTTTTTACCAGCTTCATAATCAGCAACAAAACCTGGATCACCATTTTCAAACGTTTGAGCCTGAGCTACTGACAACGTAGCCAAAGACAAAAGAGTAAGTAAAACTTTTTTCATGTTATTAATTGATTTGGTTAGTGTTAAATTTTGTATTACAAATTAAAAGAATTTTTACTAAAGCACACAACAATTTTATCTTTTTTTTTGGATTTTCCAGAACAAATAGCACTATTCCAACACAACTACTTTTTATTTGGCAGCTCAGAAATAATACGATCAGCAACCAACTGCATGTTATCGGTTAAAATACGCTGAATATTGTTTGAATTTGAGTTATAATCAATTTTGATTCTATTCCCGGAAACCTGCTTCCCGTTTTTGTCGAAAATTGAGAAATGGGTAATAAAACTACGTTCATAATTCAGAGACGCCCTATCCAGACAATGGTCATAATTTGTTTTAACTTCAAACTGATTTACAAAAATATAATAGTCTGTCTGATACTTATGATTGAAATAAGAGAAGAACTCAGGATCAACCACTTTCACTCCGAAGTATTTCCCTTCATCTTTTGCCATTGTAGCTTTCGAAGTATTAATTCCCTGCTCTACTACCTTTTTAGGCTTCTTTTCTTCTTTTCTGCCGGCTATTTTTATATTCCCATTTTCAACCTGAGCCTTGAAATATGCCGATTGAGGGTTATATAAAGCATCCTGATAAGAATAAGTAACAGAACTGTAAACTTTGTTCAGGTCCGTTAATGAATCTCTCACTCGGCCTCCCAGTAAATGAATTGTTTCATAACCTTCAGGTTCCAGTAAAGCATTCAAACGTTTTCTGAAAGCCTGGCGTACCTTCGGTCTTTGTAGTTTTGAAACTGCTGCAATTTCATCATCAGCATCAGAAAAATAGAGATAAGGATCAAAAGGAATTACCAACAATTTGGGAACAGCGTTATTGTAATCTATCCCGTTATTAGGAAGAACCTCACTTTTGGTCACTACCTGCACTTCTTTTTTCAGATTCTCATTTTTAACAACCAAAGGTTGCTCTGGTTTAGGCGCATCCACTTTTGCAGTAACTACCGCCGGAGTTTCCGTCACTACTTTTTCATCTTTTACAGGCTCGTCTTTTACAGCTGGTTTTTCAACTGCTTTGGGCTGCTCTGCAACAACAGCTTTCACAGGTTCGGCCGCTTTGGGTTTTTCCTCTATTTTCGGCTTATTCTCTGCTTTCGGAGTTTCAGCTTTCGCCTGTACCACAGGTTCTGTTTTTTCTGTGCCGTCTTTGACCCCTACAACAATTTTCTGGCCGGCTTTCAGCTCCATATTGTTATACTTCATCAAATCTGTAACAGAAATATTGTATTTTCTGGCTAGGGCAAACATTGTTTCACCCGGCTGTACTGTATGATAAACCTTATCGTCTTCATTAGCTAAAGTTTGTTTCAGCTTCGGATCATACAGCACATTAATCACCTGCCCTACTTTTAGTCCATTTTCCAGATCCGGGTTTATTTCCATCAGATCCGTAATTGAAACGCGATATTTGGTCGAGATCCCATAAACAGTTTCCCCGGGGGTTACCAAATGTCTGATATATACTTTTTCATCTATTTTAGTGACCCCTATAGAATCTTTAATCCCGGCAGGATTAGCCCAGACAGAAGCAATAGCCCCTAAACAGAATACGAATACTAAAAGCAGCTTTTTCATTAGTGATTTATTCTTTTATGAATATTTAAGCTAAACATCCGCGTACATAACGGAATAATTCATGCTCTGAAGGTGTAACATTTTCATCCGAACTGATAATTTCATTCAGATCTATCAGTAAATCTCTTCTGAATTCTTTTGAGAAATGGAATTTATCCGCCAGAGCCGCTACCACATCCTCTCTGTTAGATATAACAGGTTCTGAAATTTTGATTCTGAAATTACTCAACAAAGTCAATTCATCAAACTCCACTTCAGGAAAATGTTCTTTCATCAATATAGCGAACTTTCTCTTGATGATATCCATTTCATCATCACTAATATCAAGGTCTGCATTGGCAATTGACAAATACAAATAAGCTATGAATTCTTCAAGCTTCCACGTCTCATATCTTTTTGGCATGGTCATAAAAATTTACTATTACTCTTTTACTAATTTATTAAAACTACAATCCTAAAAACGTTCTTATTACTTCCAGTTTGGCAACATCATTAAAAATGGCAAACAGCATAAGTCCTAGTAAAATGGCCATTCCTATCCTTTGGGCTATTTCTAAAAACTTATCCGACGGCTTTCTGCCTGATACTATTTCATAAGTTAAAAACATTACATGTCCACCGTCTAAAGCCGGAATCGGCAAGAAATTCATAAATGCCAGTACCATTGAAAGCAATCCGGTTATTTTCCAGAAATGACTCCACTCCCAGGTATTTGAATAAATCTGAGCAATGCCAATAGGTCCACTCAAAGATTTACGCGGATCGACCTCGCCTCTGAACATTTTAGCAAAACCCTTGATATTATCTGAAACAACAGAAAATGCCAACGCAGAACCTTTCACCACAGAAGCACCAAGCCCGTAATTTACTTTCTCTTCGTTCAGAAGCATTTCAGGCCTGAAACCTAACTTTCCTTCTGCATTCACATGAGCTTTTAGTACAACAACTTTTCCGGCACGGTTGACATCTACGGCAACATCTTTGTTTTTGTTATCAGAAAGAGCTTTTTGTAACTCATGAAAATATGTAGTAGAAATTCCGTTTACACTTGAAATTATATCACCAACCTGTAAACCAGCAGCTTCTGCCTGGCTTCCGGGCATTACTTCTGCCACTTTATATGGAAAAATTGGTTCGATAAATCTTCCCTGTGCAGACTGATCAGATAATTTCTCAATAAAATCATTCGGAATTTTTATTTCTACCAAATGACCGTCACGTTCTACCGTATAAGTACAGTTTTCACCTAAAAGAACTTCCGGGGAAACTACCTCATAAAATTTCTCAATAGAATGTCCGTTTACTTGAACAATTTTATCCCCAGTCTTTATACCTAATTGCTGGCCTAATTCATGAGCAACAACACCATATTTTACTTCTTTGGCAGGCAAATACGACTCTCCCTGAAAAAACACAATTCCTGAGAAAATCAAACAGCCTAAAACCACATTAAATATGATTCCTCCCATCATTACA
>CAZNHL010000013.1:38685-54646 GCA_964572965.1 uncultured Bifidobacteriaceae bacterium | reverse complement strand
GTTTTGCACGAAATTCCCAGGGCTTCGGAGCAGAATTCAAAAACTCTTTGTCCATTGATTCATCGATCATCCCTGAAATTTTAACAAAACCTCCTAATGGAATTGCTCCCAATGCATAGTCTGTTTCTCCTTTTTTGAAGCTAAAAATTGTAGGTGGAAAACCTATAGAAAACTTTTCTACGCGCATTCCAAACCATTTGGCAGTAAGCATATGCCCTAATTCGTGAATTCCCACCAAAATCATTAAACCCAGAACAAGTTGGGCGGCCATTATTAATGCATCCATTTCTTTCCCTTTAAATGTAGAGTGTTAAGTTTGGGATGCCTGAACCCACCTTCATTCTAAACATTCTACAATTTTAAATTTAAATTTTTAAATATTGACTAAAGTTGATGCAATCTTTCTCGTTTCTGCGTCAGTAGAGATATAATCTTCTATACTTGGCTTTTCTATGAATGCCACGCGAGCCATACAGTTTTCTATCATTTCAGGTATTTCAAGAAAGCCAATATTATCATTCAAAAACTCTCTTACAGCAATTTCATTTGCTGCGTTCAAAATACATGCCATATTTCCTCCTTTTTCCAAAGCATCAAAAGCTAACTGCAAGCAACGGAACGTTTCCTTATCAGGTTCTTCAAAAGTAAGGTTCGGATAATTAAGAAAGTTAAAACGCGGGAAATCTGATTTTATTCTGTCGGGATATGCCAAAGCATACTGAATAGGCAATTTCATATCAGGCAAACCCATTTGGGCTTTCATTGATCCGTCTTCAAACTGAACAAGCGAATGAATAATTGACTGAGGATGAACAATTACATCTATTTGTTCTGTTCTAAGACCAAACAACCATTTTGCTTCAATCACTTCCAGCCCTTTATTCATTAAAGTAGCTGAATCTATTGTGATTTTTGCTCCCATATCCCAGTTTGGGTGTTTCAGGGCCTGAGCTTTGGTTACTGTTTTTAAAAACTCTCTACTTTTCCCCCTGAAAGGTCCTCCTGAAGCTGTTAATATTATTTTCTCGATAGGATTATGGAATTCACCGGCCAGACACTGAAAAATAGCTGAATGTTCTGAATCAACCGGATATATATTAACACCCTTTTCTCTCGCCAGTTTAGTAATCAGGTCACCGGCTACTACCAATGTTTCTTTATTCGCTAATGCAATGGCTTTACCGGCATTAATAGCACGGACAGTTGGCAAGAGTCCTGCATAACCGACAAGTGCAGTAAGCACCATATCGATACTTTCCATTTCAACAACAGAAGCTAATGCTTTGTCACCTGTATATACTTTGATATTGTGACGATTTAATGCACTATGGACCTTCTCATAAAGGCTTTCGTTCTGGATTACTACAGCATTCGGATTAAACTCCAATGCCTGCAGGATCAGTAAATCTGCGCTATTCTGTGCTGTTAAAACTTCGACCGTAAATTTATCCGGGTTTGCTCTTATTACATCCAGTGCCTGTGTTCCGATAGAACCTGTTGACCCAAGAATTGCAATATTTTTTTTCTGTTCTGTTTCTTTCTTATTCATCTACTCTTTATCCACCAGTGGATACTGATTTATTCTATCCGGACTTTCTTTCTTATATTTTAAAATCAATCAGGCCATTGGCCAGTTTACGATCATTAGACAAACGCGGTACTTTATTCTGGCCGCCTAATTTGCCCTGAGACTTCATATACTCAATAAATGCATTAGGTTTCAACGGCGTAATTTTCAAGTTACGAAGAATATTGCCAGTGATCAAATCGTCGTAATATACATTCAGCTTTACAAGGTGTTCATCAAGTACTTTTGAGAAGGCCTCCAGGTCATCCGGCTGACGGGAAAATTCGACCAGCCATTCATGATAAGGCAAACCTTCAGCCGGGGTAACTTCAGGAGCAACAGTAAATTCTACAAGTTCAGCTTCAGGGAATTGCGCCAGTGTTGCCTTCATTGCACTTTCGACCTCTTCTCCAATTACATGTTCACCAAAGGCAGACAGGAAGTGCTTAATTCTACCTGTTACAACAATCCTATAAGGAGTTTTCGAAACAAATTTCACAGTATCACCAATCGAATAGCCCCATAAACCGGCATTCGTATTCATGATTACTGCATAATTCACACCCAATTCTACTTCACCAATAGTGAGTCGTGTTGGGTTTTCATTATAAAACTCGTTCGACGGAATGAATTCATAGAAAACACCAGAGTTCAGCAACAGTAATAATCCAGGCTCTGTCTGTGTATCCTGAAAAGCAATAAAGCCTTCAGATGCAGGGTAAGTTTCTATTGAATCAATTTTCTTTCCAATTGTCTCAAACAGCTTTGCTTTGTATGGTTCAAAATTAACCCCACCATAAACAAACAATTTAAACTCAGGAAAAACGTCTTTGATTTTCTTCCCTGTACGTGCCACAATACGGTCAAAATACATTTGTACCCAAGGCGGAATACCTGAAATCAGGCTCATATCAGCATTGATCGTTTCATCAATTACTGCATCAAGCTTGGTTTCCCAATCTTCAATACAATTGGTTTTATAGCTTGGTTTCTGATTTGTTCTTAAATAACCAGGTACATGATGATTAACAATACCTGAAAGCCGGCCGGTCGGCACAGCGCCTTTCAAATCCAGTTCAGGGCTTCCTGACAAGAAAATAAGGCTTTTATCAAGAAAATCTGCATTCCCGGTTTCCTGAATATAACACAATAGGGCATCTCTGGCTCCTGCAATGTGAAATGGGATAGACTCTTTTGAAATAGGGATATACTTAACACCAGAGGTAGTTCCGGAAGTTTTCGCAAAATAAATAGGCAAGCCTTTCCATAAAACATCCTTCTCCCCTTTTACCACGCGTTCAACATAAGGCTTAAGATCTTCATAATCTCTTACAGGAACGTTTTTTACAAAATCAGCATGAGTTTTAATATCTGAAAAATGGTGATCTTTTCCGAACGCGGTTCCGCGACCTACTGAAATAAGATTTTCAAATACAGCCTTTTGTGTTTCTACAGGTGCTGCTGACCACTTTTTGATTTGCTTGGTAACATAAGCAGCCACAGGCTTACTTAAGAATGATCTGACTCCCATATAAAGGATAAATAGTATAAAACGCCTTTAAACCTGTCTCGCACAGTAATCTTCCGGATACAACGTAAATGCCGTTAAAATAAGGTTTTGATCTTAAAAAGGCCAACCTTCAAAATACTTTTGACAAACTCATTATCAGCAAAGGCAGCCGAACCTGTCAAATATGAAAGCTTCTTATTTTAATAGCATTGGACACAACGCAGTACCAATTAAGCTTTCGTAAACATAAATAAAATTCATGAATTACAATATTATGCCAGTTCATAGCAAGAGCTTTTTTAATAAGAATTATTATTTTTGAACAATAAAAATATCTGCGAGTAGTTTATTCCAGGAAATCTAAGTCTATATGAATCAACATATCAAAACTTCGCTTATCGCTTTTTCTGCCGGAATTGCCGGAGCATTTATCTTTGGTTTGTTTTCGCCTCGTTCTGAAACAACTTTTATAGAAAGGGAAAATAGCCCGTTCAGATTTGCCAATAACCAGATATCATCCACACCTTCAGTCAACTTTATAAAAGCCTCTGCACTGAGTACACCTTCAGTGGTATATATTAAAACAACAACAGGCTCAAACAACGACAATTACAACTGGTATGACTATTTCTTTAATGGCCGCTCGGGAACACAAATCAGTTCTGGCTCAGGCGTTATATATAGTAAAGATGGCTATATCATTACTAATAGTCACGTAATTGACAAGGCACAACAAATTGAAGTTATCCATAACAAACGCTCTTATTCGGCTAAAGTAATTGGCATAGACCCCTCTACTGATCTTGCCGTTATTAAAGTAGAAGCAACTAATCTCCCGGCCATGAAAATAGGCACCTCTAAAACCGTTCAGGTTGGCGAGTGGGTTTTAGCTGTTGGAAACCCGTTTAACTTAACATCAACTGTAACAGCCGGAATTGTCAGCGCCAAAGCAAGAGATATCCGTGTTGTAAACAGTCGCTTCCCTATAGAATCTTTTATTCAGACAGATGCTGCTATTAATCCGGGCAATTCGGGTGGAGCATTGGTAAATATTGAAGGTGAATTGGTAGGTATTAATACTGCTATTCTTTCTCAAACAGGTTCTTATACCGGTTATGGTTTTGCTGTTCCGATTGATATTGTAAAGAAGGCTGTCACAGATCTCATTGAATTCGGCGAAGTTCAGAAGTCATTCTTCGGAGCTGACGTTGCCGACATGAATACCGAATTTGCTAAAAAACTCAATGTGGTTGACCTCGATGGTGTTTTCCTGTCTCAAGTACGCGCTGGAGAAGCTGCAGACAAAGCAGGGCTTAAAGCTGGTGACATTATTTTAAAAATAGATGGTGTAACAGTTGACTCTAGAGCGATGTTTAATGAACTGATTAGTTACCACAGACCTGGTGACAAAATTAAGGTAAGCTATCTTAGAGAAAATAAACCTTCTGAAACTATTGTTTCTTTGACTAATATTGAGGGCGGTACCGGAATTATCAAAAGGGAGATTTACAAAGCGGATCGTATAGGTGCAGAACTGGAAAACGTTTCTAAAATAGAAAAGGGAAAACTTTCCATCGGCAACGGGGTACGTTTGTACAAAGTAACAGGAGGATTGATGAGCCGCCTTGGCATACAGGAAGGTTTTATCATTACTGCAATTAATGGAGTTAAAATAAATACACCTCTGGAACTTGAAGATATTCTTGCCAATATTCGCGGACGCGTTACTATTGAAGGAGTAACAAACGAAGGAGGCAAAGGCTATTACTCTTACTATTTTTAAAAAGTATTGAAGAATTATTATGAAATATTAGGCATAAGTGCAAAAGCGAGCGATCAGGACATTAAAAGAGCCTATCGCTCGCTTGCTATGCGTTACCACCCGGACAGGAATAAAAGCCACGATGCACATGAGGCCTTTGTATCTATTCAGGAAGCTTATAATACTTTATCAGACCCAGTAAAGCGTAATACTTACGATTACTATTACGGATATAGCAGTTCTTCAACAGGTAGTGGCAATTATACATACAGCAACAGGCAACAAACAAACCGCCCTAACTATGCAGAATCTTTCCGGCAGCGCGCTCAGGAAGAAGAGCGTAAACGCCAACAGAATGAAGTAGAATTTGAGAAAATAAAACAGCGTTCAAGAGAGAATAAAAAAAGGGAGGATGCAGATCTGTTTGTACTGCTTAAAGCTGTAAACTATGTCTGTTTGTTTCTGTCACTTATTTTCTTCCTTGATATTTGTCTGCCAAAAGCTTTAACCAAGGACGAGACAGTCAAGTTTGACCCGGATAAAAACAACAAGAACTATCATACACAACATGCAAGCTTCCGTTTTTCCGAAAGCAGTTTTATTCCGATTTATATCGGTGATAAGTTAAGCCTTGAAACAACGCCTATTTTCGGATTTGTATATAAAGTAAAAACAGTTAACGATCAGGAAGTAACAACAGAACCAAGTGTAAAATGGGGTCCACATTCTATTTTTTACATGAATGCCATGGTACTAATTTTTGCTATCATAATGGAACTGAACTGGTTAAAACGCCTGGACTATGATGTACTTATCCCGGCTCTTTCATTTATCAATATCCTTATTATCGTCACGGAAGTTTTTATGATTGTGGATATCCTGGCTTAGATGTTAGGAAATAGCGATCAGGCATCAGGGCTGAGCATTAGCGAAGAGCGATTAGACAGGAGAACATAGCCGTTAGTGAAGAGTTACCAGGGTGAAGGAATCTCACCCTAATGATATTAAATAAGCAATCTCATGTTTGACACTATGCGGCTTAAACAGGTTAAGCCAGCGAGGAGAAAAGCCGAAATCACCAGAGTTGCTGATACCTGAGACTGTCGAAGGGATTGAAGGGCACATTATGCATTCAACATTACACTTTCCACCTTACGCTTCCGGCTTTTCTGCTATCCATGGAATCTCGTCTACTTTCTGCCTATTGCCTATCCAACGCGCCAATACAAATAAATAATCTGACAATCGATTCAGGTAAATGATCACAATCTCATCTACAGATTCCTGCTCTGCTAATCTAATCGTCATTCGCTCGGCACGTCGGCAAATTGTTCTTGCAATATGCGCATGAGCTACTTCCACAGAACCTCCCGGTAAAATAAAGGTCCTCATTTCCGGCAAAACTGTACTCATGTCATCCATTGCCTTTTCCAGACTCTCAACATCAGCTATTCTTATCAGAGGCATTTTACCTTTCAGTTTTTCATTATCAGGATCAGCAGCCAAAGAAGCGTTCAGCGTAAACAAGCGATCCATAATACGCAACAGAAAGGGGTTAATGCTTTCTGTATCTCTATATGAGGCCAGTAAACCTATATAAGAAAGGACTTCGTCAACAGTGCCGTAAGCTTCTATTCTTAAATCAGTTTTAGAAACTCTTTTACCACCCCAAAGGGAGGTTTTCCCTTTATCACCTGTTTTGGTATATATTTTCATAATACAAAACTACTTCACTACTACTTCATCAACAAATATCCATGCCGGCTGACCAGCTTCCGGTTTCCCGTTCTGAGGAATTAAACGGCTATGGATAAATAATTTTACAAATGCCGCTTTGGTTTTGCCAAGGCTAAAGGTATTTGTGACAATCAAATCTTTCATTGACTGATCAAACTCTCTTTCTGCTTTTTTAGAATAATTGAGCCCGTCAGCAGACACCCATATTTCAGCTTTCTCTGCCGGATAAATCCAGGCAACGGGGTCATTATAAGTATTAAAAGTTACTTCTGACAATTCTTTAATACCACCGAGCTCTATTGACACCTCAATATCTGTACCGTTAAAACCAATCCACTCACCATCAGTAAAAGATTCTGTTCCCGCAATTCCATTTACCAAAACAGTAAGACTGTCTTTGGGCGGATAATCAGAACTATATTTCCTTTTGAAAGTAACGCGCTTCCCTATAGCATGATGCAGGATAAATGACTTTGAAGCTATTTCACCGGCTGGCTTATCACCACTATAGGCTATTGCTTTAATATTGGTTGATTGGGTTAAATGAATAGGATTTTTATATTTCAATGAGTTTTTATCGGGCACCTTCCCATCAATAGTATAATAAATCGTTAAGTCTTTTCGATCACTTAAAAGTGTTACATTAATACTGCCATCTTTATTTACTGACTTTTCATTAATAAAAACATTCCAGATAAGTTTGTTTTTAAAGACCTCTAACCCCTGAATAAAAGCAGGATAAAGTGCCAATGAGTCTTTTGAAACGGATCCCCAGGAAGTAAATAAGTGCCCAATCGTGCCCGGATTTTTCTGCCTTAAAGAATATTTGATCAGCTCTTTTGCTGCCTTGGTATTTACGAAACTACAAGACAGTACCTTAAAACCTTTTTCAGCAAACATGGGAATTGAAGGATATGTTTCCCTTAATTCATAGTGCCAGTCGCAGATTACAATATCTTTAGGGATGAGATCGATAGCTGCAGCTGTACCGTTCATAGACGACTCCCATTCGCCATAAGGGTATTTTTTACCATCAATCAAGCGGTCTCCCCACATAAAAAGCTCTATTTTCTTTTTAGAGAAATGACCATAAAAATCATTCACTACTTAAGCATATACTTCTGCCGGGTTCTTACCAAAAGTGGATGGCGATTTATCTGATCCGATCAAAAACACCTCATCCATACCTATGTGTAGGCCGTCTGCCTCAAAAGCTTCTAAAATTTCATCAATCAAAGGAAAAACTATCTCATTTACTTTAGGGTTCATCGGGTCCCAGGCACGACAATATATACCTTCATTGTTAGGGAATGCACCTGGGGTCAGATCCAACTCCGGATACTTAGTCAATAGTGCAAAAGTATATTTATCCCAGGACTGATGCCCTAATGACTGAAATTCAGGTACAAGACGGATACCATTCTTCTTACATAGCTGAGCAAATTTACGGGCCCCTGCAAGGGTAATCACCTTCTCACTCTGGCGCAATTCCGGATGGGATACAAATTCGAAATTATAATCGACTTCAAGAACCATCAGGTTTACTCCTTTCGCTGCATAAGCAGGGATATCCAACGCTAATTTCTCTAAGGCTTCATCAGAGGTAAAATCTATAATGTGTACTCCAATCACAGGTTTTTCCACCTTCTGAGCAACAGCTATCAGACTATTAAAACAGATCAGACCCAAGAATACTAATAATCGCATGGCTTTTTCATTTGTTTGAGCTTGAAATATATCAAAAAACAATTAGCAAAAGTTGCATATCAGAAAAATGAAGTCTTTCCCTAATAGCAACATATGGCTGCTCTATCGTCAGGATAAGAAATTGATAAATTTACAAACCTTACCGGCAGACAATTTCGACAAGTTAAACTATACTAAGACTAAATGCTGGCGCCACCGGTTCCTGAGCTTCTTAAAGACATAAAAAAAGGCCATCTTTTCAGACGGCCTTTCTCTTATAAGCTTATCAGGATTATCCTGTGATTCTCAATGCGCTTGCGATACCGTTTACCGTTAACAATAACTGTAGCAACAAACCTTGTGCTTCGTCTCCTGTTGGGTTTTTAGCTTTCGCTTTTCTCCATTGTTTCAACAATGCAACCTGTGTATAATGCAAGTCATTCAATGCTGCTGCGCGCAAAGCATTTGAATAATAATGGTGTAAACGTCTTTGCTCAAATGGCTTTTCGAATACTTCCAACAGCATACGTTTAGTTTTATCGTATTCCGACTGGATTTTACCAAGGATATCATTTTTCACTTCTTCGTCTTCTACCAAATCTGCATAAGCATTGAAAATGGTATCGTCGGTAGCAGCCAAACTGGTGTCCACGTTGGTAAATACATAACGCGCTAAAGTATCTTTCTGAGCATATTCCTTTAATGCTTCGAACTCCTGAGGGTTTTGCTGCTTCAGGTCTTCCAGTACAGAACCAACACCGTACCATGAAGTGATATTGAAGCGAGACTGACTCCAGCTAAATACCCATGGGATAGCTCTCAAATCTGCCAAAGATCTCTTACCTGTTCTACGTGAAGGGCGTGAACCGATTTTAGAATTTTCAATTACATCAATCGGTGTTGCCTCGCTAAAGAATTTGATAAAGTTCTTTTCATTCAATAAGTCTGTATAGTATTTCTGACTTCCTTTCGCAAGAAATTCAAACACTTCTTCAAATTTATTGTCTTTAGGCTTGGAGCAATTACGGCCTTCTACAGTACCTGCCATTACACCTGACAAAAGCAGTTCAAGGTTATAAGCGGCATTGATTTTATTGGCATACTTCTGCCCGATTGTCTCGCCTTGTTCAGTTAAACGAAGGTCCCCACTCTGTGAACCATGTGGCAATGTACGTGTGAACCAATGTGTCGGACCTGCACCGCGGCTGATAGAACCACCTTTGCCATGGAAGAAGCGTAAAGCTACTTTATTCTTTTTACCAACTTCCACCAGTTTAGACTGTGCCCATGACAGGTTGTACTGACTTGCCAGAATACCACCATCTTTGTTACTATCAGAATAACCGACCATGATCTGCTGCATCAATACTTTTTCACCTCTCAGGTTGCGTTGGAATTCCAGACTACGTTTCGTAAACGAATGATTAAGGAATGTCTGCATAATAACAGGGCTGTTCTGCAAATCTTCAATTGTTTCAAACAAAGGAACTACCTGTAGTTTACAAACCAGACCATCTTCTGTTTCTGTAATCAATCCTGCTTCACGGGCCAATAAGTAAACAACCAGTAAATCAGACACTGAACGCGTCATAGATACAATCAATGATCCGATACCGTCTACCCCATGTTCATCAATGTATTCGGCAACAACACGCAGACAGTCCACAACTGCCTTAGCTTCAGGCCCTAACTCTGTTTTATATTGTGTAAACGGACGAGGAGACTGTAACTCTTTGTTCAAGAACTTGATACGCTCTTCTTCATTCCATTCAAGGAATTTGTTTCCATCCATATGTGCAGCGTTCATCAACTGAGCTACTGCATTATCATGAAATTTACTATTCTGGCGGATATCAAGTGCTGCTAAATGGAAACCGAAAGTCTGTGTAACTCTGATAACCCCTTTAAGTTCTGTGTAAGCAATTGCTTTAGCCCCATAGTCTACCAATGCATCACGAAGGATTACTAAATCCTCCATTAACTCATGATGGTTTTTGTAGCTATACGCATGTTCTTTAACTGCTACAGTATGTCCCTGTTCAACCTCAACCGGCAATTTTTCCAGAATCAAACCTACAAACATACGAAACACTTCACGGTCAAATCCATGATGTGTATACTTCTCTCTCAACTGTAATTCGTCCAGCAATTCGTTTGCACGCTTCTGGAACGTTTTATTTGCCTGAGAAAGATAGCAAGTGAAGCTTAAGTTTTTGAACAATGTCAACACATGGTCGCGAACCACTGTCAATGCGTTCAAACGCAACACGCCTAAAGTTTCACGGGTTACCTCAGCTGTTACAAACGGGTGACCATCTCTGTCACCACCTACCCAATCACCGAAAGAAAGGCGCGGGAGTTTATCATAAGTAAGAATATTGTTCGGATTAAATCCAACGGACTGCCAAGCAACGGCAAGGCTGCGATCCAGGATTGGCAATACTTCCGGGAAAACGGTAGTCAGGTAATGGATCATTCCTTTCAACTCAGATGCAACATCCGGTTTTTCAAGGTATATTTCACCTGTTCTCCAGAGTCTGTCAAGCTGAAGCTTTATTTCATTACGGATTTCGTAGCGCTCAATGGCGTTGTACATTGTATTTTCAAGCTTTACCAGCAGCAAATACAATGTTCTGTGGTGAGCTAATACGATGGCACGTTTTGCTTCAGTCGGGTGAGCTGTCAATACTGGCTCAATATGAATATCGGGCAACGTCTCTGCAATCTGCTGCTCGGTAACCCCCTTGTCTTTTAATCTTTTTAAATTGTTTGCCCACAAACCATTTACAGAAGTAATATCATTCTCTTCAATTTTTCTGCGGTTTTGTACAGCGCCATTTTCTTCCACCATATTCAGCAAGTGGAAAGTAATTGAATATAACTGAACGTGCTTTTCAGTGAAGTTTTCCGGCTTTAGTGTTTTGGGCTCATCATTGATCCACGGAATATACTCCGCCAAATGACCTTCACCACATTCAATCAATACCTCCTTCAAACACTCAAGTAAAAACTCAAGGTCTTTGTAAGGTTTACCCAGCTTATTTTGTGTGAGTGCTAAAACGCCCATCTCTTTGTTGTTTATTAGAGTAATTTATAGCGACTTAATCATTCGATCGGCACTATAAAGCACATAAAAGTAGACAAGTTTTGTCACTAATAAAAATATCGCCTTAAAACAGCGAAAAAGGGAGCATTTCTAAAGGTAAAACCAGCCATTTTTGACCTAAAAAATATTTTTCTTAAAAAGAGGCCCAAAAAACCTTAAAATGTTTTAAAAACTGCGTTTAATAGCAACTAATTAAACAAATGTAAATAACTTATTATCAGAATACTAAATTTAAAAAACCACAACAAATCAAATAAAACAACATACAATAAAAACCCCGAATAAAAATCTCATTTTTCATGCCTTAAATAGCTTATTTTTATGTTTTTTGAGCAAAAAAACAACAGAATGAAAAAAGCCAGATAAATACATTAAAATTAAGAGGAAAAACAGGCTTTATCCCGAATGTTTTTTTGGGTAGACAGCCCGCAATAACCGCCACTGATTAAGTTAAGATACTCGCAGGGGCTGATCGAAGGATATTATCGGGTTTGCTTATACATAATGCTAGTATTATATTCAATCATCTATTTCACCTAATAACTTACTTGTGAATTCTTTCAAATTTTTACTTGGTATACTTCTTACTTCCTGTCTCTTCTCACCTTGTACAACTGCGCAGACAAAAGTAAATCATCAGGAAAGAATCATTCTATATATTGATCTCAAACACCCCGCAAACGAGCCATTTACCAGAAGCAGGCAGGAGATTCCCATACTTATCAATAAAGCAATAGAAAAGGGAGAACTGGCAGCATACCATGTCGACTATTCTAACAATACAGAACACCTGCTTTCATATCGGGAATACAAAAACAGGTTTAAGCGAGACTTTGACCCTGAACTTGATTCTGAACCTGAAGAAGTTTCTGAGTCTTACGATGATTCCCCACGTTTTATATATGGCACTATTTTGACTCTGGCTCCTGAAGCTTTATCTCTCATTGGTATTGACCAGACAACAGGCAAAAACCATCAACAGGAATTTACTCAGGTCAACTACGTCCATTTTTACTTTCCGGGTTATTCTGTCTCTTCAGGCCCTGAATATTTCTTTTCAATCAAATGGAATGACTTCATTGCTACCCTTGAAAAACACTCCGAAATTCTTTATTACACTAATTCATATGGGGCATGGTGGCGAGGCAATATATTCATAACAAACAACATAGATGTAACGAACTGTTATATAACAGAAAGTTTCGTTTCACTGACAAAAACAAACCCTCGTTTTAAAACTTCTTATTACAGAAAAAAACCAGGCAACTTTAGTTTAAGCAATTATGAATCTACGAACTACGACTACCCCTCCATTAAAGAAAAAAAGACGAAAACAGGTTATACAATAGATAAAATTGTAGCCGAAATATTGGAAGACCCTAATGCTTATTCAAACCCCAATAATCGCTTTTCCTTTGACTGGAAAGAGTTCATTAAAATAACACGGGATAGTGCATGGGCAAAAAACTCACAGGCATTGTCAATGTCTGATGCTTTCAGATTAAGAAAATTCAACTATCTACCTGACAGTATTACATTAATTAGCAGCAATGGCAAATTCGCTACCAGTAAGGCCGATTTCAGATATACAGACAGCCTATATAATTCTTTTGAAAAATTCGAGCCGAAGATCATTCAGAAATTTTATACAGAACTGACAGAAGGCATTTTTCTTGGAGACCCTCTTAATACTCATCTGAACCAACCTAAACAGAGTATTTCAGAATTAGCTTACGAATACGTGCTTGCAGGAAAAATAAAAGCCTACGACTATCATCCACACAACTTTGCGTATGAACAACCTGAACAAACTCTCACAATCGATAAGTTTATCGAAAATGCATCAGAATACTTATACTTACCTGATTTTAAAATAAATACCAAGCACCAAAAAGGAGACACTATCATCTACAACAATAAGTATTATAGGTTTTCTCAAGACATAGACCTGACGAACCAAAAGATACCTGATAACTTAGATAGCATAGCGACACCATTTTTAAGCAAGGCTTTTAAGCCAAACGAGTTACTTTCATTAGAGCTGCTACAAAAAGTAGAATTTAATAAAGATGGGAAGAAAAAAAGATATAAGCTGCAGGGAATAGCATTTAGAACACCTACATACCTTGACCCACGTGGCATTGAAGTTCTTGTTGGTTACATCAAATGGGAAGACCTGAGGCCATTACTCATCTCAGACCCAAGGGCGGTTATTCACTATAAGAGCGCTAATCGTAATCTGGTTGAACTTCTGGAAAACAGAGAATTCTTCTCATATTTATATTTAACAGGCACACTCAAAGGGATGGAATAACACTACATATTGAAGCCTTCGCTTAAAACGAAGGCTTCAATGTAAAAAGGGTAAAATTGCTTCTACCCCTTCATTATAAACCCCGTATTTTATCTACTTAACCGGAATACCAAGCTTAACAAGATTTGGTGCCAGTTTAAGGCTTTTTGCAGAAGCCATGGCTTCGTTGAGCTCAAATCTCAGCTTATTATCTTGCTGTACGAAGTTAATCATGCTCCCTTTAGAAGTTGCTCCGCTGGATTCTGTCACTATAAGAGTAGAGCTGATAATATTGCTCAAATCACGAAGTTTTGAAATCTGACCGTCAGTAACAAAAACAATGTGAGCATTCCCAACTTCACTTACTGAATTAACATTTTTCACAACTATTGTCTGTGAGCCCGCCTTCTTTACCTTGGCACTCTCCTCAAGTTCTTTAGCTATTGAAGAATTTCCTAGAACCACAATCACAAAATTACCGCTGCGGTATGAATCGGGCCAGTTAACAAGGCTGGTGAAATTATAGATAAATGCTGCTTCAATTTTCTCTGTCTGGCAGAAAGCATTGATGCTGCTTAATGAAATGATTGCAAAAACCAGCAAAAATATCTTTTTCATAATAGTTGAACTTATTTTTAACAGCTCTAACGCACCAACATCCACATGTTTCTCCGTTTTCGATAAACCCAGCTTAATTTCGGCCAAAAGCTATAAAAACAGTTATTAAACCCAACATCAACTATTTCCAATTAAACACTCTTTTTCAACTGTCCTTTTAAATATGACACCAAAAGACCAAGCGTAAACAAGCCAGCAATCGCAACCATCCAAACCAGAAACATCTGTTTTTTTTCATACTCAGTTTTCCAGAACAACTCCTCCGTTTTTCTCTATATGAACTACATCCGTATTGATTTCATCAGTGCTTTTATCGATATAATAAACTGTTACTAAATCTCCAGTCTTCAATTGATCTCTCAAAGACTGGTAATCTTTATCCATTCTGTATACGCCCAATTTTTGAGACAAACCTTCCATTTGAAAATAAAAAGTCAAATGGCTTTCATCACCCCCTGTCCAACCTCAACAACTTTTCCTGAGTATGTTTCAATAGTAACTAAATCAACATTCAAATTCTGAGCTACCTTATAGATTAGAGCTATATAGAGCCCCAAAAACAGTAGAAACAAACTTGTATAAAATATAGTCCTCATTAATTTCATAATAAACTCACTACCTATTCTTGTATACTTACAAAAAAGGGGATAGAATTACTTCTGCCCCCTTTTGTTTGACTATATGAACTACTACTACTTCACAGTAGCTATCTTCAATTCATTCAATTGTTTCGGATTGATTTCTGAAGGTGCATCTATCATCACGTCACGTCCTGAGTTATTTTTCGGGAATGCAATGTAATCACGGATAGAATCAGAACCACCGAATAGTGAACATAAACGGTCGAAACCGAATGCCAGACCACCATGTGGAGGAGCTCCGTATTCAAATGCATCTAATAAGAAACCAAACTGTGCTTTTGCTTCTTCTTCAGAGAAACCTAGCATTTTGAACATCTTAGACTGCAATTCGCGGTCGTAAATACGGATAGAACCGCCACCTACTTCAACACCGTTGATTACCATATCATATGCATTGGCACGTACTGCTCCCGGATTAGTATCCAGCAATGGAATATCTTCTGGTTTTGGAGAAGTAAACGGATGGTGCATTGCAAACCAACGTTCTTCGCCATCTTCTTCGCCTAATTCAAACGCAGGAAAATCGATTACCCAATGTGCTGCAAAAGTATCCTTATCTCTTAGCCCTAAGCGAGAGCCCATTTCAAGGCGTAATTCACTCAATTGTTTGCGGGCTTCATTTGCTTTACCGGAAAGGATCAGAATCAAATCGCCAGGTTTTGTACCAAGACGCTCACCCCATACTTTCAGGTCGTCATTGTTATAGAATTTATCTACAGAAGATTTGAATGTACCATCAGCCTCGTGACGTACATAAATCAAGCCTTTAGCTCCTATCTGAGGACGCTTAACCCATTCGGTCAACTCGTCCAGCTGCTTACGTGTATAAGACGCACAGCCCGTAGCATTGATACCAACTACCAGTTCTGCTGAGTCAAAGACAGGGAAGCTTCTGTGTTGAGCAACATCAGTCAGCTCAACAAATTTCATTTCAAAACGAATATCCGGTTTATCGTTACCGTAGTATTTCATTGCATCAGCAAAAGTCATACGGCTTAGTGTAGGCAAATCAATCCCTTTCACCTGCTTGAACAAATGACG
>CAZNHL010000013.1:0-38675 GCA_964572965.1 uncultured Bifidobacteriaceae bacterium | reverse complement strand
ACAAGTCCTTCAAAAGTATTCAGGATATCTTCCTGCTCAATAAAAGACATTTCACAGTCGATCTGGGTAAATTCCGGCTGGCGGTCAGCACGCAGATCTTCATCACGGAAACATTTTACGATCTGATAGTAACGGTCAAAACCCGACACCATCAACAATTGCTTAAATGTCTGTGGAGATTGTGGCAATGCATAGAACTCTCCGGGATTCATACGTGAAGGCACTACGAAATCACGTGCCCCTTCAGGAGTAGACTTGATCAGAACAGGAGTTTCAACTTCGATGAAGTTGAGTGCATCCAGGTAATTCCTTGTTTCTTTTGCTACTTTATGGCGCAGTACAAGGTTTTCTCTTACCGGATTTCTTCTCAGATCCAGGTAACGGTACTTCATACGAAGTTCATCACCACCATCAGTTTCGTCTTCTATCTGGAACGGGGGCAGTTTAGCAGAATTCAATACTTCCAGAGAAGACACTTTGATTTCAACATCACCCGTTCCTATTTTATCATTTTTAGCCAAACGCTCAATAACAGTTCCCGTAGCTTTGATTACAAACTCACGGTTCAGTCCACGGATCTTATCAACCAATGATTTATCCAGCTTATTTTCTTCAAACATCAACTGAGTGATCCCGTAACGGTCACGCAAATCTATCCAGATCATTGCACCTTTATCGCGGATTTTGGCTACCCAGCCTGTCAATGTTACTTCTTTATTTACATCGGCGATACGCAATTCGCCGCAGGTATGCGTTCTTAGCATGTATGTACAGAAATTAAAAACTCAATAAAGGGCAAATTTAAAGAAATGTTTGGTATAGGAATTATATTTTTTCATTTTATATCATCTATGAATTATACTTTCTCTAACATATTTTTCCCGGAGACATGACTAAAAGTCGTTATTTTTTTACTGATAAAACATTCTAGTTTTGTGCCTAAATAAAACAAAATTAACTATGAAAAAACTTTTTACACTTTACTTCCTGCTATCAGCCGGGATAGTCAATGCCCAGTGGTATCAAGCACAAGGACCAGGCGCCAGCAATATTACAAGTATACATGGACATGGGAACTCCATATATGTAGCTACTGCCAATAATGGCCTTCACATATCTGCCAACGGAGGAGCTAGCTGGCGTAGTGCCAATGCGGGACTTCCTGACTGGAAACTTGCCACTGTTTATACCAAAGGAGACACTATACTTGCCAGCAGTACAAATTCTTCCCGTACTTACAGCTCGGTAGACAATGGTAAAACCTGGACAACTCTTAGCTCTAAAATGGCTTTCACCAAATTTATCAGTCTCAAAGATACTCTTTACGGCCTTGGCTCTTCTATTCACCGTAGTGTTGACATGGGAAAGACATGGATAGACTTATCAAAACCCAACAGCAGGAAACCTTATTCTATTTATAAAGAAGGAAATATCATAGTTTGTGGTACTGATTACGGCATTTTCCGGTCTGTTAATAGTGGCCAGACATGGCTTAAAAGCAACAAAGGTATAGATACTACCGTGAGTTTACCGCTAGGAACCAGTATGACAATGAAGGACGGTGTTCTTTATGCCGGAACAACTAACGGGTATTCCAATGGAGGTAAACTATACACGTCTACTGATCTCGGTTTGACATGGACTCCTGTTACTGCCCCTTTTACCAAGTCTCCAGCAGCTATCCTTTTCCATGACAACAAGTTATTTATTGCCAGTAACGGCCTTTATGTTTCACCTGACAAAGGTGCAACCTGGACAAAACTACTTCCGGAAAATATATCAGAGCCGGATGCATTTAGCGGGATCTATACCAACGGTACAGAACTTTATTCTTTCGTGGATGGGAATGAACAAGCTTATAACCGGATTCCTTCAAAAATTTACAAGTCACAAGACAATGGAGAAACCTGGAAATCTCTTACAAACAACGGCATCATTCAAAGTACACGAAATTTAGTTGCAGACGGAGACACTCTTTACGGATCATCCGGGCTTGTATCATATAATAACGGCACTACCTGGCAATATATCAAGCCGGCATTGAAAGAAGAATATTATAATCTTACCATTTTGGGTAAAAAAGGGAATACAATATTCGGAAATGCGATGAATGGCAATAATGGTTCCGGTATTGTAATATCTACAGATAATTACAAAACATGGACAGCAAGCAACACGGGATTAGACCCTTTTTCCAGAATAGGCAGGATGCTATTTGTAAATGACACGATATTTGTAAATAACATTTATAAAAGTGCGCGGGGTATTTACTTCTCTGTAAACAATGGTCTTAATTGGGTGAAAGCAACGGGAACAAACCTGGTATCGACCCCGGAAGATTTCAGTATTTCAGGCAACTATATGTACGCTGCCGGTGGTTCTAATGAAGGACTGTTTGTGTCTACTAACAGAGGCTCCAGCTGGAAAAAAATAGAATCTACCGTGTTTGAACCTTATGAGAACTTTAACTATGTAAAGGCATTGGGAGATACGGTTTTTGCAGGCTCAGGAACAGTGTATCGTTCATTAGACAATGGAGTAACCTGGACAAAACTAACAGGAACAGCCAATTGGCCAAATAATCAGGGAGATATTATAAGCATAGGTTGGATCGGCAAAAAGCTATATGCTTCTTTCTCTTTAGGTAAAGTATTTATATCTGAAGACAAGGGTACTACCTGGACAGAGCACGCTTCGGGGCTTCCTGCAACATATAACGGAAATTTCTATTGTAGTTTAGTAGCCAATAAGGGACGCGTATTTGCGCTGATGGGTTCAATTTCTCAACTAGACCTTGAAGACCCTTCTATTATTACGACAGTAGATGACAAAACTTTAGCGAGTGATGTAAACAATAGCATTCAGGTGTTTCCGAACCCGACACAAGGGTTTGTTCAGGTACGCTTAGATGGAAATACAGAGAAGGTATTAGTTAGTAATTCTTTGGGAGAGAAAGTACTTGAAATAAAAGCAGATGGCCTCTCTATTCTGGATCTGGATTTATCTAAGCATTCAAATGGCATGTACATAGTCACCTGTTACTCTAGCAAAACATTGAGTTCATTCAAAATTTTGAAAACAGAGTAATATATACTGGCTGTAAAACGTAAGAAGGCTATAACATGAATGTTATAGCCTTCTTACGTTTTACAGATATAGATGAAAACAAAACTGTTACTTACATAGGGAAATGTCCATACAAATAATTCATAAAAAACAGACCGGTTTGTAACCATTTTTAAATTAATCTGACTATCCACTTGGTAAAAATGAATATAGTTATCTAAATTATTAGGCAACAAACCCACAATCATTGGTAATTTTGACTAATTTTGATTACGCACTATTTCCCCTCAAATATGCACGACATAGAAGCCCTTCTTCCACACAGAGCCCCTTTTTTGTTTGTAGATGAAATAACATCTTTTACAGACAAAGAGATTGTAGGTATTAAAACATTTCACGACTCCGAACTGATACAAAAAAGCGGCATGTATAATGTTAATTATGTACCAGGAATGATATTGGTGGAGTCTATGGCGCAATGTGGTGGAGCAGGTGTACGTCTTCTGGCAAATTCAACGGGTAGTCTTTTTGCCCTGGCAAGTATTGATAAGGCAGAATTCCCTTCGGGTGCAGGTTACAATGTTCCGGTTAAATATGTAATCCAGAATATTCGTGTGAGTGAGAAAATTATCAAACAATCAGGAACGGCTTATGTTGACGGCACTGTTGTTGCCGAAGCTACTTGGGTTTGTGTCAGGTTTCAGCAATAATTTTATTTAATATAAAGTAAATCTGTTTCTTACATGAGTCATTTAAGGCTGATATTAATCACCCTGTCTTTATTACTTTCTCTCACTGTAAATGCACAATATGATTTTAGTGAAGTAGACAAATTATTATTAAAAGGCAGTCTCTCTCCCGATGCGGTAGTACTTGTTTACAAAAAAGGGAAAATAATCTATCAGAAAGAACAGGGCTTGTATGACATAAATACCCAAAAGGCTATTGGAAGCTGCGGAAAATGGCTGGTTAGTGCACTGGTCATGACCTTTGTTGATGAAGGGAAATTATCTCTTGAAGATACCATTGGTAAATTTCTTCCGGAATTTACTGCTAAGGGGAAAGGCTCTATCAAAATAAAACATTGTCTGACGCATACTACAGGCCTCGAATCACCGCCATTCCTTATTGAAGTTATTTCCCCTAAACAATTTATTTCGCTGAAAGACGAAGTAGCCCATATGGCTGCTAACTATAAAGTCCATTCAGCACCTGGTAAGGAATTCAAATATAGCGGCATTGGTTTAAATATAGCTGGAAGGATATTGGAAGTAATTAGCAAACAAGGGTTTGATACAATATTCCAGAAAAGGATCGCCCGCCCGTTAGGCATGAAACACACCACATTCCAGTATCTTGACTGGCCTATTAACCCTTCAGGCGTATCACTTTCATCAGCCCATGATTACTCTCAGTTTCTTTTAATGTGCCAGAACAAAGGCACTTATAAAGGCAAACGAATTCTTAGCAAAACGGCCATTGCAGCCATGGAGACACCGGTAATTCCAGCTACAGATATTAAGGAAGGGCCTTCTGCAGCTAAATATTTCAGTTATGGCCTTGGTGTATGGATCTCCGAGTTTGACAATAAAAAGCAACCATCTGCCATATGCTGTCCTGGCATATTTGGAACCTGGCCAATCATTGACAGAAAACTGAATTATATATCTATTTTCTTTGAATCGCGCCTAATTGACCAGGACGTCAGAGACGAGTGTCTTGAACTAAAAAAGGCAATTGATCAACAATTAATCAAAACTAAGTAAGCTTACTAAATTTATTTATCACGAAAACAGAGAAAGTCTCCGATTCCCCTTCACATCTTATTCATTAAAAAACACTTGTCTTATTATTTAACCATGACAAGCTGCAATTATTTTTCTAATTTTGACAAATTATTGATTTCGGGAAACGCCTCCCTTGGCCATTCCATAATTCTTCCTTTTACATGAAGTACCTTTCTGCTTTATTTTTAAGTATCCTCGTTTCAACTCTGGTATTTGCACAAAACAAACCTGTATCTAAACCTAAAATAGTGATAGGTATTGTGGTAGACCAAATGCGTTGGGACTTTCTTTACCGTTACCAGAACCGTTATTCAGAAAAAGGCTTCAAAAAATTACTTAACAACGGTTTTAGCTGCGAAAACACTTTTATCCCTTATAGTCAGACAATCACCGCCTGCGGCCATGCAAGTATCTATACTGGCAGTGTGCCTGCTATCCATGGTATTGTGGGTAACAACTGGTGGGACAAACAAAACCACAGATCTGCTTATTGTACAGAAGATAAAACAGTAAAAGGAATTGGCAGTACTTCAAGCGAAGGCGCGATGAGCCCCAGAAACATGCTCACTACAACCCTGGCCGATGAGTTACGTCTGTCAACAAATTTCCAGAGTAAATCAATCGGCATTGCTATTAAAGACAGAGGAGCCATACTTCCGGCCGGCCATAGTGCCAATGCAGCTTACTGGTACGACAGTAAATCAGGGAATTTTATTTCCAGCAGCTATTACATGAATGAAATTCCGGCATGGGTAAAAGCTTTCAACGAACAAAAACTGCCGGACCAATATTATGATAAAGGCTGGAAAACGCTTTATCCATTGGAAAGTTACACACAAAGTACTGCCGATATCAAGGACTATGAAAACAAAGTATTCGGAAAGGAAGCTACAGGTTTTCCGTATAACCTGAGTAGTTTCAAAGGCAAAGACTATAGCAAACTTTGTTCAACACCGCACGGCAATACCATCACTATTGAAATGGCTAAAGCGGCTATTGAAGCCGAAAAACTGGGTCAGGGAAATGTAACTGATTTTCTTGCTATAAGTTTCTCTTCTACTGATTATGCAGGCCATGCCTATGGGCCCAATTCCATAGAAACTGAAGACATGTACCTTCAACTTGACTTACAATTGGCAGATTTCTTTTCTTACCTTGACAACAAATACGGCAAAGAAAATTACTTGCTTTTTCTGACAGCCGATCACGGCATTGCCCATATTCCCGATTTCCTGAAAGGAAATAAGATTCCGGCAGGATCAGTTAGTGGTAATTATACCACAGAACTAAACCATAATATCAAATCAAAATTTGGGATTGAGAAGCCATTTTTAAATTCTATTAACTATCAGATCACACTAAATTATGCTGCTGTAGATTCGGCTAATATTGACAGAAGAGTCTTCGCAAATTATATTGTTCAGTTTCTTGAACAGCAGGAAGGTATTACGAGAGTCATAGACCTGGCCAATCTCACTCAGACAACTTTACCGGAAAAGTTAAAAGGGTTGTTTACAAACAGTTATTACCCTGCGCGTAGCGGTGACTTACAACTTGTCATGAAACCCCAATATATCCATGGTGGACATTCCGGAGCCTCACATGGAGTATGGAACCCTTATGACGCACATATTCCATTGATATGGTATGGCTGGAATATCAAACCAGGCCAAAGCAATAAGGAAGTCTATATGACAGACATTGCTCCTACCATTGCCGCAATGCTGCATATACAAATGCCAAGCGGCTGTATTGGCAAAGTAATTGAAGAAGTCGGAAAATAAATATGTTTTAGACCTTCGGCAAGCCCAGGTATTGATGACGGTGGCTGAACATGAAGCCAGACACTGGTAGCAAAAGGTTCTTATTTTACATAACTCCATAAAAGAAAAGGTTCCGCATGTAATGCGGAACCTTTTCTTTTATACATTAAACTCTTAAATCTTTTCTATCACCTCTTTTACCTGCTCCATCAGCCACATTGGTGTAGAGGTAGCTCCCGCAATACCGACAGAATTCACATCTTTAAACCAAGCAAGGTCAAGTTCCTTTTCATTCTCAACAAAGTAGCTCTTGTCATTGAAGTTTTTACATACGCCATATAAAGCTTTCCCGTTCGAGGATTTCTTACCACTTACAAACACAATTACATCGTGTTGTTGAGAGAAACGTTGCAATTGAGGTTCTCTGTTAGATACCTGACGACAAATACTGTCATTGGCATCAAAATCATTATCTGTAAGTTCCGGCTTAACTGCTCTCATTCTTTCTTCAATGAGGGCTTTCATTTTATAAAAGCCGGCAGTACTTTTTGTCGTCTGACTAAAAAAAGAAATTGGTTTGGTAAAATCAACCTGATCAAGATCCTCCTCAGCAGTTACCACTATAGCCCTGTCATGGGTCTGACCGATCAAACCAATTACTTCAGCATGGCCTTTCTGCCCATAAATCACCATCTGACCCTCTTCTTTTTCTACTTTGGTAAAAGCCTGCTGCACTCTGTTCTGCAGCTTTAAAACCACAGGACAAGAAGCGTCTATCAGCTCAATATTATTTTTAAGTGCCAGTTCATATGTTTCAGGCGGTTCGCCATGAGCCCTGATCAATACTTTGCAATCATGTAAGTCTTTTAATTCTTCATGAGTAATGATACGCAGCCCTTTTTCGTGCAGGCGTTCAACTTCCATGCTGTTATGAACAATATCTCCAAGGCAGTATAAAGTCTTAGAGTCACTCAACTCATCTTCGGCCATTTGAATGGCAAATTCAACCCCAAAGCAGTAGCCTGAATTTTTATCGATGGTAACGTTCATATCTTATATACGCTTAGCTTTCGCTTACTTAATTACTTCAGTTGTCTTTTGTGTTTTTGACACAATTTTACTCATTGCCAGGTTTACAACAAATTCAACCTGCTCATCTATTGTCAAATAGGTGGTATCAAGATCGACAGCATCATCAGAACGGCGTAGCGGACTCTCTTGGCGTGTGCTGTCAATACGATCACGTTCTACCAGGTTTTTAATTACATCGTCAAATGGCACCAGTTGATCCTTCGACATAAATTCCTGCTGCCTTCTGTAAGCACGTACCTGCATATCGGCATTAACGAAGATCTTCAAATCAGCATTAGGAAATACGGTTGTACCGATATCGCGGCCATCCATCACAATACCACCTTTTCTGCCCATTTTCTGTTGCTGTGCAACCATAGCTCTTCTCACTTCAGGAAGTGCACTCACAGGACTTACCAAGTCCGAGATATACATCTTTCTGATTTCCTTTTCAACATTCAAACCATTCAAATAAGTTTCGCTTACTCCATCTCTAGGATTGACCACAAACGTAATATGAATTTCATCAAGGGCTTTAGTAACAGCCTTAGGGTTCGTCAATTCAATATAGTTGCTATTAAAAAACAAGGTAACGGCACGATACATGGCGCCGGTATCGATATAGTTATATCCTAACTCCTTAGCTACTGCTTTGGCTGTAGTACTTTTGCCACAGGCAGAAAAGCCATCAACTGCGATAATTATTTTTTGCATTGGGAAATAATCAGAAGAACAAAAATACCTAGGTTGAGATGATTTTCATAACAAAATCGCCGCTAATGATTCTCATACAGGAAACTAAAAAATCAGGCAATGAACTGTGAAACGTAGCCTTCTTTTAATGAGTAGGTTGACACCAGTATTTTCTTTAGAGCAAAACGCTGTAAGACGTGATCAATAATGCAACAGGCAACAACAATCATATCTGCGCGCAATTCTATCATGCCCGGCACTTCGAGACGCTGACTACGATCCTTTATAAGTAAATCTGCAAATATTTCAGCAAAAGCATCCAGGGGTACATGGCTTCTTTTGTGTGTTTCTATATCAAAAAGACTGTCTAATTTCCTGAAATGTATTTCAGCCAATGTATCAAAAGAACCGGAAGAGCCCACCAGTAAAACCGGCTTATGTTTTTCTACCGCCTCTGCCAACTCTGTCAGCTGTTCCTCTATATATTCATACAAAGCCCCTACTGAATCATTGGGAATAGGGTCTGTCTGGTGGAATAACTCAAGTAAACGCTGTCCTCCTATTTCAAAACTGCGTTTCCAGAAAACCTTTTCCTTATGGCCGATAATAAATTCCACACTTCCCCCGCCAATATCCATGATCAGAACAGGCTCTTCTCCGAGGTCTACTGCCAGACGAACTCCGTGATAGATATACTCAGCTTCCAGATCACCATCTATGATACGAACACTGATGCCTGTTTCGGTTTTGATGCGCTCAGCAACATCTTTACCATTATTAGCATTTCTGAAAGCACTTGTTGCCACAGCTGCAACCTGTTTTACATTATAAGCAGCCATTATACCATTGAAATAGTGCAAGGCCTTTAAAGCTCTTTCTTCTGCTTCTGCTGTAATGTGTCTTCGATTGATTCCGCCTTCACCGATTTTGACTGAAAGCTTTTCTTTATAAATATGCACAAACTCACCCGCATCTACTTCTATAATGAGCAGATGAAAAGTATTAGTCCCTAAATCGAGTATCGCAAAACGATCTTTATGCATATATCTATTTTTATTGGCCGGTGGAATTTGCCACAAAGGTACACAATTGTTTGAGTACTTTGTTTATCAAATAATTAAGTAACAAGACGGAGCAGAATTAAGGCATATCCATCAGGAATCAACCCCGGATATTTTTCACATAAAATTAAAAAAATAAGGTGTTGGGGATAGTATCCCTCCCCCTACGATAACGTTATCAGAAGTCGCCGTTTTTCTGGTAAGTATGTCTGTGGTAATGGCCATTGCAATAAGCATGTGCATCACCAATTTTAACCAAATGAAAAAGGCTGCCGAAAAGTCAGCAGCCATAAATCAAAAACCAAATGAAAAATCTTCTATTTCTTAAATAAGGAATCTACAAATTCGTATTTGTTAAATACCTGGAGATCATCCATTTTTTCTCCAACCCCAATATATTTAACCGGTATCTGAAACTGATCTGAAATACCTATTACCACTCCACCTTTTGCTGTACCGTCCAGCTTGGTAATTGCCAATGAAGTAACCTCAGTAGCTTTTGTAAACTCAGTAGCCTGAACAAAGGCATTCTGCCCTGTGCTACCATCCAGTACAAGCATTACATCATGTGGTGCTTCAGGGATAAACTTCTGAACTACACGCTTAATTTTCGTAAGTTCGTTCATCAGGTTCACTTTATTATGTAAGCGACCAGCTGTATCAATAATCACCACATCTGCATTCATTTCAACAGCCTGCTTTACAGCATCAAAAGCAACAGAAGCAGGATCGGTATTCATACCATGTGCAATTACAGGAACACCAACACGATCACCCCAGAGTTTTAACTGATCAACAGCAGCAGCTCTGAAAGTATCACCGGCACCAAGGACCACTTTTTTACCTCTTTTATGATACTGGTAAGCAAGTTTTCCGATGGTTGTTGTTTTTCCGACACCATTTACGCCGACAACCATAATCACATAAGTACCTTTCACTCCTTCCGGAATAACAAAATCATGAAGATCTTCAACATTATTTTCTGAAAGCAAACCTGATATTTCATCTTTCAGAATTACATCTAAATCATCAGTACTCAAGTACTTATCCTTAGCCACTCGTGCTTCAACACGATCGATAACCTTCAATGTAGTCTGTACGCCTACATCTGAACTCAGCAACATTTCCTCAAGACTATCCAGCACCTCTTCATCAACGGTCGACTTACCAATCAATGCCTTTCCCAGATTGGAAAGAAAGCTTTGTTTGGTTTTTTCAAGACCTTTGTCGAGGGATTCCTTCTTATCTTTACTGAAAAAACTGAAAATACCCATCTTTTATATACTTAGTAGGAGCTTTTATGATTTAGTAAAAAACAGCAAGAGTCCCGAAAAACGGGACTCTTGCTGTTATAATATGATCACCTGCTTATAGGTATCTTAAATTACGCCTTAAGCGCTTCTTGAACGTTTTCAGCAGGAACGATTTCTTCTTTAAAAGTGTAAGCACCTGTTTTCTCAGATTTTACAGCTTTAATAACTTTTGTGAACTGCTTGTTAGCGCCTTCTTTTTTCAGGGTCGCAACTACTTTCTTTGCCATGTTCTGTTAAATTTAAGAATCTTACTCTAAAGGTTACCCTTGATACAGATTCAGCTTAATTACTTAATTTCTTTATGAACAGTCATTTTCTTCAGAATAGGATTGAATTTCTTCAACTCTAATCTTTCAGTCGTGTTCTTTCTGTTTTTGGTAGTGATATACCTTGAAATTCCAGGTTGGCCTGAAGCTCTATGCTCAGTGCATTCCATAATAACCTGAACTCTGTTACCTTTCTTAGCCATTGCGCTTTGGTGTTATTAATATTTACCAGTATACAAACCTCTTTCTTTAGACTCCTTCAAAACTGCAGAAATACCTTTTTTGCTGATAGTTCTGATTTCTGAAGCAGCTAATTTCAAAATAACCCAACGTCCTTCTTCAGGAATGAAGAATTTCTTCTTCTGAAGGTTTGGGGAAAACGTTCTCTTCGTTTTATTGTTAGCGTGAGATACGTTATTACCTACTCTCACTCTCTTACCTGAAACTTGACAAACTCTTGCCATAATAATATAAACTATCTTGTTTTCTACAATTGGGTCACAAAGATAACAAATCAATCATTGATGGCAAAATTATTTTTCAAAATACTAAAGATTTATCATGGTACTGAGTAGAGAGTAATGGGTAGTGAGTGCTAAATACTACACAAAGTCTCATAAAATACTTTTCTTAAAACCGTATGGACAGTGCCTACAACCGCTTTTGCAACATGTTCCGCGTTTTAAGTGATAAGCCTCTGTAAAAACCATCAGGCCATTTTCATTATAGTAAAAATCCTCTTTCTCTTTCAGTACGCCGCGG
Source organism: uncultured Bifidobacteriaceae bacterium (assembly GCA_964572965.1). Classification (GTDB taxonomy): domain Bacteria; phylum Bacteroidota; class Bacteroidia; order Cytophagales; family UBA9547; genus CAZNHL01. Next base: position 26,893 of record CAZNHL010000013.1, on the reverse strand, counting down.
GTTTCTTTACTATTATTCTCTTTATTCATGATTACTAACCCGATAAAATGCTATTTCTAAACTGCTTTCTCAGTAAAATTGTTTAATTTTGCCACCTTAAATTTTAATTATTATGGTGAACACAGCTGGTTTAGCGCAACAAGCGATCGATTTAGAGGATAAGTATGGTGCACATAATTATCATCCAATCCCTGTGGTACTTACCAAAGGTGAAGGTGTGTACTTATGGGATGTCGAAGGTAAAAAATATTTTGATTTCCTTTCGGCTTACTCTGCCGTAAATCAGGGCCACTGCCATCCCCAGATCATCAATGCGCTTATTAAACAAGCTCAGCAACTGACATTGACTTCAAGAGCCTTCTACAATGACAAATTGGGCTCCTGTGAAAAATATATTGCAGAAACTTTTAATTACGACAAGGTTTTAATGATGAACTCGGGCGCAGAAGCCAATGAGACAGCATTGAAACTTGCCCGTAAATGGGGGTATATGAAAAAAGGCATTCCTGCAAATCAGGCGGTGATAGTAGCAGTTAAGGGTAACTTCCACGGAAGAACGCTTTCTATTATTTCTGCTTCTACTGATCCTGATTCAACAACAGGTTTCGGACCATTTATGCCAGGTTTTGAAATCATTAATTATGATGACATTCCTGCTTTGGAAAAAGCACTTGCCAATCCAAATGTATGTGGCTTCTGGGTAGAACCTATTCAGGGCGAAGCAGGTGTTTATCTGCCACAGGAAGGGTATTTAGCTAAAGCACAGGCAATCTGTAAAAAGAACAATGTATTATTCATGATTGACGAAGTACAAACCGGTATTGGACGTACCGGCAAAATGCTCGCTTCTGATCATGAAGGAGTGAAAGCTGATATCCTGATTCTCGGAAAAGCACTTTCAGGCGGGGTATTGCCGGTATCGGCTGTTCTGGCAGACGACGATGTGATGCTGGTAATTAAACCAGGTGAGCACGGCTCTACTTTCGGTGGCAACCCAATGGCCTGTGCCGTTGCAGAAGCTGCTCTGGAAGTGATCAAGAATGAGCGCTTGATCGAAAATGCTGCGCGTTTAGGCGAAGTTTTCCGTCAACGCATGCTTTCTCTGCAATCAAAATGTAGCCATATTAGTTTAGTAAGAGGCAAAGGTTTACTGAATGCTATTGTGATCAAGCCTACTGCAGATGGCAGGACTGCCTGGGATGTATGTATCAAATTGATGGAAAACGGTTTACTGGCTAAGCCGACTCACGGGCATATTATCCGCTTTGCACCTCCATTGGTAATCACGGAAGCTCAGTTACATGAGTGCTGCGATATTATCGAAAAAACATTACTGGAATTTTAACAAGCAAAATGCGTAATGCCTTAAGCTTTTAGCATCAGACATTACGCATTCAGCATTAAGCTTAAAACAAAACATGCTTCGTCGTCCAAGGAGAAACCGTCAGTCAGCCGCTATAAGAAGTCTGGTAGAAGAAACTACCCTTTCGACTAATGATTTTATCTTTCCTCTCTTTTTAATAGATGGAGAGAAAAAGCAAATTCCTGTTGCTTCCATGCCGGGTATTTCAAGATATTCTCTTGACCTTCTTTTAAAAGAAATTGAAGAATGCCTTGAACTCGGAATTAAATCTTTTGATTTATTCCCAAGCCTGGATGAAAGCAAAAAAGACAAGTTTGCTACGGAAAGCTGGAATGAGGAAGGACTTTACCTGCGCGCAATCCGTGCCATTAAAGCCCATTTCCCGGAAGTGTTCCTGATGACCGATGTGGCAATGGACCCTTACAGCATTGATGGCCATGACGGATTTGTTCAGAATGGAGAAATCCTGAATGATGAAACGCTTGAGTACTTGGGCAAAATGGCCGTAGCTCAGGCAAAAGCCGGTGCAGACATGCTTGGGCCTTCTGATATGATGGATGGCCGTGTGGGGTATCTTCGTGAACAGCTTGATAATAATGGTTTCACAAAAACATCTATCATCTCTTATACTGCCAAATATGCAAGCGCATTTTACGGCCCATTCAGAGATGCATTAGACAGTGCTCCTAAATTCGGTGATAAGAAAACCTATCAGATGAACCCTGCGAACAGCAAAGAAGCGCTGATTGAAGCAGAGCTGGATTACCTGGAAGGTGCTGACATTCTGATGGTAAAACCTGCACTTGCTTATCTTGACATCATCAAAACGCTAAAAGACAACTATAACCTGCCGATAGCAGCTTATAATGTAAGCGGTGAATATGCGATGGTGAAAGCTGCGGCAGAAAGAGGCTGGCTCGACAATGACAGAACAATGACGGAGAGCCTTATCAGTATTAAAAGAGCAGGTGCGGATATTATTCTAACCTACTTTGCTAAAGAATACGCTTTACTTCAGAAAAGTCTTTAACCAAACCTGCAAGGTTAAAAAGTTGTTTTAAACGACAAAAATAGATTTTACTGAAAACCTGTGAGGTTTTCAGTAAAAATGCCCGATGGATTAAGACTAGCCATCGGGCATTTTCTATTTAGTACAATTACGTACCTTTACTTTTTCAAAAAATTCTAATGAAACCATATCCCAAAGGTTTAAAAAACCTGCTGCTTACTTTTTTCACCTTTTGTTCTCTCCTATCCTTGGGACAGGAAAAACCGAAAGGTACTATCAGCGGGTTTGTTGTTGACCGTATCAATCAGGCACCAATAGAGTTTTGCACCATTGCTATCATCAAAGCATCTGACAGCACAATGGTCAACGGTGCACTTGCTGACGAAAAAGGCACGTTTACTGTCACTAATTTAAAAAATGGGGAATATCTGCTCCGTATTGAGTTCATTGGCTATAGCAAAAGCTATTTCGGACCGGTAACTATTAACAGTAATCAGAACAACATCAATACAGGTAAAATTGCTATTGAATCTGAAATAAAGTTGGCCGACGAAGTTGTTATTACAGCTGAGAAACCAGACATGGTTATTGAAATTGACAAGAAGGTTTATAATGCTGAAAAAAACATTACCTCTGCCGGAGGAACGGCTGCTGATTTTCTGAAAAACATCCCTTCGGTTGCCATTGACAACAATGGGAACTTAACCCTCAGGGGAAGCGGTCAGGTACAAATCTACATTGACGGCAAAGCAACAGCTATTTCAGAAGGAAATGCAGAAACGCTCCTCAGTCAAATTCCCGCCAATAATGTGGAAAATGTAGAAATTATTACTAATCCTGGTGCACGATATGACGCCCAGGGTATGGCTGGCATTATCAATATCCGTCTTAAAAAGAGTAAAAAAGAAGAATTGAACGGCTCTGCAAGTGTTGGCATAGGTACAAGAGATAAGTACAATGGCTCATTATCTGTAAACTATACTAAAAACAAATGGAGTTTCTCCACAAACTACTCCTATCGCTATAATCCGGTCTTTTATAAGACAACAACTGCCATGCAGTTTTCCTCTCCGGATACAAGTTACAACAGAAACCAGGGTTCTTACGGCACCTCAAAGCTGACAGCAAATTCTGGCAGGCTCGGTATTGACTATTCGTATAACAAATACAATACAACAAGTTTTAGCGGCCTTTACAGTTATTCTACAAACCCATTCCCTGAAGATATCAATTACAATTTCAGCCAGGCAGACAATACACCTATTTATAACGTTCAAAGGGACAATTACAGCAATTCCTATATCAGTAATACAGAATTAGGCTTAAGCCATAGAAAAACATACAATACCCCAGGCAAAGAGCTATATGTTGCCGGAAGTTACTCTTATGTAAACAACCGGAGTTTCGGAGATTTTTCTCAGAAAAGATACAACCTGGATGGCAGTGATGCCAACGCAGATTACAGGCAACACTTAGACGGTTTGATCAAAACTACGGTGAGCAGCGTGCAGGCGGACTTTGTACAACCTCTGAATGAAAACACGCGATTCGAAACAGGTGTTAAAGGAACATCCAGAATCATTTCTAATGACTATCGCTTACATACCAATCCTATTCTTAACGGGTTCCCCGGAATTGATGACATTTTCAAATACAATGACGAAGTAGCTGCGGCATATGCGCAGGTTAATCAAAAGTATAGTAATCTCAGCTATCAGTTAGGTTTAAGGGGAGAACAGACCTGGTCTAATACATCGCTGCAAACCAGTAATTACAAGTATTCTTACAATTACTTTAACCTTTTTCCCAGCGGGACTTTTTCTTATAAGCAAAACGATAAAAATGAATTGCAATTAAGTATCAGCCGCCGTATTAACAGGCCAAGGTCTCAGCCGCTGAACCCTTATCTTGACTGGCTCGATTATCCTTATAACATCAGAATGGGAAACCCGGAGCTAAAACCTGAATTGATTTATAATTATGAATTAGGTTATCTGCTCACAAAGGATAAAACTACTTTTACTGCAACAGCCTATTACAGGCAAATTAACAACTCTATCCAATATTTCAGAGTTGTCGACTCTTTGGGCAACACCAACCTTACTTTCAGAAACTTCGATAAAGCTTATAATTATGGCTTAGAGCTGATTTCAAAAAGTAACCTTGCCAAATGGTGGGATCTTACTACAACCCTGAACCTTTATCAGACAAATCTCAAAGGGGCAGACATACAGGGCGATTTTACAAGAAGCGCTTTTTCATGGAATGTAAAAATGATTTCAAACATGAAGCTTCCTTATGACATTGCTTTCCAGACGATAGCTAATTATCAGGCACCAAGTATTTCTGCACAAGGAACGATAAAAGCAATTTATGGTATAGATGTAGCTCTGAAGCGTGATTTCCTGAAGAAAAAGCAATTGGTAGTTGCTGTCAATATTTCTGACATATTCAATATCCGTGAATTCAGGATGGATTCTTCAAACCCTGAGTTCAATCAGGTTGCTTACAGAAAAAGAGAAAGCCGCATTGCAATGCTTGTGGTTACTTACAAATTTGGCCGTGGTGAAGCTCCGAAAAAGAAAGCTCTGAAATCCGATACAGGTAATGATAGCGGCGGAGATATGTATTGAGAGAACAATCCTCCTGGAATTTAAATTTTTGGGAGGGTTCCCAACTACTCAAACACATAAACCGCTCCTGCATCAAACTTAAAACCATCCGAGTCATCATCAGCCTCGCGGTATGCCCCTATGGCTAATTTATCAAACCAAAGCGAAACAGATTTTCCAAATACAGAGGCCTCCCCTTTTGTCTTTGGTTGCAACTGTTTAGAAAAAACCCATTTTCCGTCCATCCCTTTCCTGAAAACAAAAACATTCCCTTTGTAATTAGCTCCTTTTCCTGTCTCAGCCTCTGTTGATTTTCCGGGAGCTGCCACTGCCAGATAAGGCCCGCTTACAGAAAGTGCATATCCAAAAAGATCGCCGACTGCTCTTTGTGGTGCAGTAAGCTTAGCTTCATATTGCCAACCTGCATTAGCTACTTTTCTGAACACATATACCGAACCGGCATTGTTCATTACCTCCTTACCGTCTTTGTTATGATCTTCCTGATAAGCTCCTACAAAAAGCTGGTCATCATACATTGTAAATGTATGCCCAAACCGGTCTTCCTCATCTGCATCCGGCGCATTGATTTTCACTCCGGAACCAAAAAAACCGTTCGTCTCTAATTTGTAAGCATATACATTGCCTGCATCTTTCAAGAGCCCTCCGTTAACCACATGATCTGCCAGATGCTCCCCCACAAATAACCATCCGTCTTTTAAATACAAGCTATTGCCAAACTCTGCACCCTGCTGCAACACAGGTGAAATAAGTTTCTGAAAAAATTGCCATTTACCCGTTTCTGAACGCTTATATAAATAAACTGCACCTGCATAATCAAGCGTATCTTTCCTTTTGACATAATCTTTCAAAGGCGCACTGATTGCGGCAATATTCCTATCAACCGAAACTGCCGATCCAAACCAGGAATAACTGATATCTTCAGGCGGCAGTACCCGATGTGTCATCTGCCAATTGTTTCCGGACTTCTCATATGCCCAGACAGCCCCGGCATGTCTTCTACCATTATGCTTGCCATCTGTAGAGTCAAACAATGGAGCTGCTACGAGCATCCCATGGTCGTATAATGCAAAAGCCTGCCCGAAATGATCAAACTCTCTTATTTCCGGAGAAAATATACGCGCAGTCTGCTCCCACCTCCCTTTGGCTTTTCTTTCATACAGATACATACAACCGGCATCTGTCACCAGTGAACTGTCCTTATTTCTGAAATCCTTTTCCGGTGTACCACAAGCCAGTACTTCTTTCCTTAATTGCACAAAAAATCCGAAGTGATCATACAATGACCTGTCTTCACGCTTTAAGGTTACAGAAGAATTAAATTGCTGCGCCTGTACATTAATCATTAAGACTGTCAATATCCCTATTGCCCAAACGCTCCTTTTCTTCATTCTCTTTAAAATAAATAACAGGCTGTAACCGGCAAATCTGCCTGCTACAGCCTGTAAAATAAGTTTACTTTAAATTACTCAATAATCATTTTGATTGTCTGCAATTTGTTCGATTGCACTTTCAAAATATATTGTCCTGCCTGTAGATTATTGCTCAGGAACATGATTTCATTCTGAGCAGGTTTATCTAAAGTCATGATTAATTTGCCTTGTGTATCATAAAGATCAACACGTTCTACAGGATACTTCGAGTAAATATAAGCATGGTCTTTAACAGGATTAGGATAAACAGAAATGTTATCGCTGATATCTGTTTCATCTTTAATGTCAGTAGTTATATCCTTTTCAATTTCAAAATATACCCTGTTTGATATTTCACTGTATGAGTCATTTGTGAAGAACACTACAAAGTATTGACCTGATTTTGGAAGGTTCTCGCCAGTGAAACTCGCTGACCCTTTAGAAGCACCACCAACATAAGTATATCTCACCAATGTATCTTGTGCAGGTATACCGTCTTTATCAAATATACCCAGATAATCTTTAGCAATTCCAGGACCATCTTTAAAGGTAACATTGATATCTTCTGCTACTCTGTAAACCGACTTGTCTGTGTTGATTGTGGCAATTCTGTCACCTACTGAGAAGTAAATTCTTTTGCTTGACTCAAAGAAACCGTCATTCACAAAATAAGAAGCGAAGTAGTAACCTTTAGGCAATGCATCAAAGACAAGCGTTCCGTCTGTACCTGTTACATATTTGTAAGCTGCTGAAGTTATACCCGCAGTTCCCGGTGCGTTTCCAACTTTATAAATACCGATCCAGTCTTTTGCTGCACCTTGTCCTGTTGCATAAGTGATAGAAATCTTATCAGCTTCATCATAGGCAAGCTTATCACTTGTAAGTACAGGTGTAGGCCCTACATAAATCGCTATTCTTGGAGCAATTTCAGTGTACCCGTCATTTGTAAAAAAAGCGATATAGTACTCTCCTGCTGTTGCCAGTTTTAAGGTCAGGTTGCCACTTGTGCCTTTTACATAATCCCATGTAGTAGAAGTAACTCCACCCTGGCCGGGAGTCTGTCCTTTCTTATAAATACCAATCCAGTCTTTAGCGTTTCCAGGACCACCGCTATATGCAGTTACTATCGATTCATTAATTGCAAATACCGTTTTTGTAGTAGTGATTGTTGGTATAGCAACTACACTGTTAATTATTTTGAACGACACTGCATCAGACCAGTCCGACCACTCAAGGTTACGGTCTCTGTGACGTACACGGGCATAATGTGTACCATTTGGAAGACTATTTGCCCCCAGCAGACACTTGAATATATCAACACCTTTATTCTGATCTGTCGTAGAATCCGGGCGCCCTGCAGAACCATAGAAATTTTCAAAATCTCTTAGCTTATCCAATTCAGGATTTGTAAACTGGGCATTTTGAGAAACCTGAAACTGCGTACTGTTATACAACTCAGTTGTAGTAGTAGCATAAGCCGAGCTGCTCAAAGTAATTGGCAATTCCTGGTCTCCTGCAAAAGTATTTAACAAAGAAGGTTTTGTCGGTTTTGCCTGGCCCAATGTCCTGTGGAATGAATCAATCAGTTTATTATTTTTCCACTGATATTTACTTCCTATTGAGTAACACTCAACACTCATTGTTTTCTTTGCCACATCAAAATCAATGATCTGATAACCCCAGTTTGGCAACGTTTTCTGAACATCATCGAAATCCTGCTCAACACTCATTCCCCAATACTGATCCCATGCAGAGCCACCTGAAATAATATGGTAAGTCGGGTTATTTTTCATTTGCCCACGAGCATATAAGTGGTGGTGTGCACCAATAATCAATACAGATTTTTCTGTCTCCTGAAGTTTTGGAGCAATATTATCTCTGAACCATGTTGAAATATCTCCTACATATTGTTCAGCCTGTAATGGTCTGTGACACTCTGTAATAATCCAATCAACATTTTTATCAACCTTCGCAGAATCAATTACTTTTTTTGCCCAGTTCAGCTGTGTAGCTCCGGTATGTTCAGAACTTAACATCAGGAATAAAACACGTCCTGCCTGGAAAGCATAATAGTTTTCAGTACCAGGGTTCAGCCCTTTGTAATTATAAGTATCGTAGAAAAAGTGGTCATAGTAAGCCTGCATGTTCAAAGACCCATAAGTCTCGTGATTACCTACAAGTGTATTAAAAGGGAGTAAAGCAGACAGGTATTTTGCTTTATTCATGTGTACATTCTCGTAGTGATCAAGCGTACCAACGTCAACCTGATCCCCGACATTGACCACCAGATTGATATGATCATTGACAGGTTTGCCATATTTTTCTTCACATTTTCTTTTGGCAGCAACTACCAGAGAATCCCAACGAGGTTCTTTTAACTGATTATCACCAATAATCACAAAACGAAGGTGCCCGTCACTTTTTGCCTGCCCCGGAGCAGGTAAAGTCTTGAATGAGTAAACCTCTGAAACTGCCGTGCCTGTTTTTACTTTGTAGTAATACTTGGTATCAGGCTGCAGATTAATCAACTGTGCACTATGGTAGTAATAGTTATTGTTATAACCATTATCGTTCATCACTTTTACAGTTCCCGTCAGATTGGTATTCAATTGCGTTGCTGAAGTTCCGAAATCTACAGAAGTTTCGTTGCCCGAAGCAGTTTTCCAGGTAATCCAGATAGAAGATGGGGTTGGTGCCTGAAGATAAGGGATAATTGTCTGTGCGCTTATTTCTGTCAACAAACCACACAAGAGAGTCAGGAATAGAAGTATCTTTTTCATATTAGGTGCTTTTTTAATCAAGCCTGTCAAAGTTAGACAGGTCAGTTTATTTGACGATTATTCTCAAATTATCATTCAATGAATATCTCCCCTCCATCACATCTACCTCATAATATAACCGTAACATACAGAAAATAAAAGCTTTAGTACAGTTTTATTGGATTCACCCAGAAATACCGAACCAGAAAACAATTACTACGTTAGTAAATCTATTACACAACTTAATTCCTTTCAGTTATTATGACTTTTCACTCTAACTACAGCTACCATGAAATCTATATGTACAATACTTTTGGTTTTGGCCATCTGCATGACTTCTAATGCACAAATTCAGAAAGTCATTAATTACAGAACAATATGCCTCGATCCCGAAGTCTACTCTTTTTTTGTAGTCAACCCTGAAAATGACAGTCTCTACTTTATCCATTATGTACCAAGCGACATTCTGGATCAGTTTAAAGGTAGTGACGAGTTCGGTCTTCGAATGAATGGTATCCCCTTCCAAACTTGCTCCATTTCTGAGATTTATGAAAACCAGACAGATCTTAATTTTAAAAGTGGCAAAACCTTCATCTACAACTATGCTATTTTTAAAGTAGGCTATGCCAAAGATTTTATTAAAGTCAAAGCCATTCCTTTTGAAATGATATTACAGACCCGTGAAAAAGAGCTGAAAGATTTTCAGATTGGTATGTACATGCTCAATAAAGATGAGATGTATTTCTATGTCGGGAATAAATGGGTAAGAAAATAGTAATATGATGTATCCCAATTGACCTCTTTTACGTAATTCGGGGAACCTCATTGACTAAAACCCTATTTCTTATGAATAGAACAATTATTAAGGCATTAGCCTATTGCACGTTGAGTATTTTTAGCATAGCTGCTTGCAAAGAAACTTCTTCATCAGAAACATCTGGCAGTAAAACAGAGATACAAGAAGAAGAAGATACAACCAGGGCTATACTTCAGGAAGAAGCTGTCAAAAACATAACAACAGAGGAAATCAAAGGATATACTTTAAGAAATAATACAGAGCTTCCGGACAGTGTTGAATGTTTTGTTTTTAGTAACCAGAAACAATTCGATCAATATTTTCATGGCTCCAAAAATGCCCCAAAAATAGATTTTGATAAATTTCGCCTTGCTGCAATAGTGCATAGTAAGAGCAGATTTAAAACAGAAATTAAACTTGGGGAAGTAATACAAACAGGTACACAGGCTACAGTTAACTTCACCGTAGAAAAAGATAGTAAACAAACACAGCCATCGCTTTCCTGTTTACTATTTGCATTTCCCAATAGCGATGACCTTCAAAGTATTGCTTTCTTGCAATCTGGTCAAACTATATACAACTACTATTTTGCTGACGCTGACTAGTAAATATTACATTCAACCAGCTATGTTTTAAAATTGTACTTTTCAAAGTTAATATTGACTTTAAGTTCTTAATATACTATCTTCAATATATGGTAAGTAAACATGATTTACTTAACGCGAGAAAGATAGTGGGCTTAAATAAATTTTAACTTATGAAAAAAACCTTCACACTCCTATTCCTTATTAGTTGTCATTTCTGGGCTTTTAGCCAATCTAAGGCTAAATCAACCTTCAAATTTGATTTGGTTGACTTTACTAAAAAACAAAAACAAGCAGAATGGTTATATCAATATGATCAGTTTGCCTGGATTACTTCTGACAGTGTAGCCGCTGAAAACATTAAAGAACATACCCGCCTTGGAGAAGAATGGTTCTGTTATCAGGACAACAAGCGAGTATGGCATGGTATCTATGGTGATTACAAAAATGGAAAATTTGATGTTGTTTTTCATTATACAGGAACACCTACCAAAGTAAAAGAAGTAAAAATGCCTGTCGATACACTTATTCTTCATAGATATGCAAGAGCTCTGAATACAGCGCACGTCGCACTTAACTCAAAACATAAAGATGATATAGTAGATATCAGGTTAAATCAGTTTATTCAGAAAAATGCAGACAAATCATTTACCGTGTGGCTATTGCCTGCTTATCAAAGCAATGAAACGTTAATATATGGTGGCGAATTTACTTATCAGATAGATTCTACGGGCAAAATACTCCTAAAAGACGATAGCTATTTTAAGGGCACATTCACTAAAGTAAAGTTAGAAAAGAGAAACAAAGAGCTTACCGTTGAGTATCCTGAGTTAGATAAACCGACATTGGGAGGTATATTTTTCAGCTGGACATATAAAGAATTTTTCCCTTCACTTTCGCTAAAAACAAAAACAAGCATTAACACGATTGTATCTAAGAAAGTAAGTGGCAAAGAAACCTTTGGATGGCAACACCTACCAAATGATGATGAACCGGATACCGGAAAGAAAAAGAAAAAATAATGCATAAAAAGGGGTTGTCCAGAAGGTCAGCCCCTTTTAATTTCTATACCTTCCGAAGTATTACTAACTGATCTTCCCCTATTTTTTCTTCTCCAATCAATATCCCATTTACTACTGGCGCTACAATGCCTTTAACAAATTTTACAGGTGCCTGAAACAATCTGACTTCATCCCAAACCCCTTCTTTCAAAATAGTATTTAGCAAGTGAGTACCACCTTCTACAATAACAGACATGATCTTGCGGGTGTATAAATCTTCTAATATTTGAGCAAAAATATTTTGTTCAACATCTATTTGTATATAGTGATTAGAACCATCAGAGTATGACAGCTTGTCATTATATATCAAAGTTACCTGGGTTTGATCAAATAATTTATGCGATTTGGGAATCCTTAAGCTTCTATCCAGCAATATTCTCACCGGGCTATTTCCCTGCCAATCTCTCACATTTAAAGCCAGATTATCATGGAGTGCAGTATTGGTACCTACCATAATGGCATCTTCTTCAGCACGCCATTGATGTACAAGTTTGCGAGACAAATCACCGCTGATCCATTTGGAATCAAAGTTTTCTCTGGCAATAAAACCGTCTGCTGTTTGCGCCCATTTCAGAATGATATAAGGCCTCTTTTTTGTAAAAAAAGTAAAGAATCTCTTATTTAATTCCAGCCCTTTTTCCTCTAACAGACCACTTTCAACTTCAATTCCGGCTTCCTTTAGCTTAGCAATTCCCCGTCCCGCCACCAAAGGATTAGGGTCCAGATTACAGATTACAACTTTCTTTATCTGTTTAGAAATCAGTAAATCTGCACATGGGGGTGTTTTACCATGATGTGAACAAGGTTCCAGAGTCACATAGGCTGTTGCCCACTTTAACAACTCCTGATCTTCGACCGCATTTATAGCATTCACCTCTGCATGTGGTCCGCCATATTGCTGATGCCAGCCTTCTCCTATTATTTTTCCATCATGCACAATAACACAGCCCACCATTGGGTTCGGACTTACCCACTGACGGCCAAGGGATGCCAGTTCCAGGGCACGCTCCATGAATAAATGTGAGATTTGAGACATGAGATTTGAGAATTAAGATTTAAGATATCTAAAAAAAGAGACACAAAATCTATACTGATCTTGTGTCTCATATCTAAATTCTAAAGTCTAATTACTAATGTGCATGATCACAAGCATGATCATGGTGATGGTGAGGAATTTGCTCAAATTTAATTTTTGCTTCTCCTTCTTTAAATGCTGCACGAGGTGTTAACCCAAGTACCGCAAACAATTCCTTATCCTCGTTTACCTCAGGATTTGGTGTTGTTAATAATTTATCGCCGGCAAAAATTGAATTTGCACCGGCCATAAAACACATTGCCTGCTCTTCCTGAGACATACGTACACGACCTGCCGACAAACGAACCATTGCTTTTGGCATTGTTAAACGTGCTGTAGCGATCATACGCACCATGTCCCAAACAGGAACTTTCGGCTGATCTTCCAGCGGAGTTCCCTCAACAGGTACCAAAGCGTTTACAGGAACAGATTCAGGATGCTCCGGCAATGTTGCCAAGGTATGCAGCATTCCTACACGGTCAAGGTGAGATTCACCCATCCCGATAATACCTCCTGAACAAACAGAGATATTTGCTTTACGAACATTTTCTAAAGTATCTAAACGATCGTCATAAGTACGTGTCGTGATAATTTCGCTGTAATGCTCTGCGCTTGTATCAAGGTTATGATTGTAAGCGTACAAACCGGCATCTTTCAGCTTTTCAGCCTGATCTTCAGTAAGCATTCCTAATGTACAGCAAACTTCAAGACCCATGCTGTTTACACCTTTTACCATTTCAAGGACCTTATCAAAGTCTTTGTTGTCTCTTACTTCTCTCCAGGCCGCTCCCATACAGAAACGTGTACTGCCGTTCACTTTTGCATTATTAGCAGCATGTAGCACTTCGTCAACTTCCATCAACTTCTGCACTTTTACATTCGTATGGTAACGAGCTGCCTGAGGGCAATAACCACAGTCCTCCGGACAGCCACCTGTTTTTACTGATAACAAGGTACAAACCTGAACTTCACCTGTAGCATGGTGTTCACGGTGTACGGTAGCCGCCTGATAAACAAGCTCTAATAAAGGTCTGTTATAAATTTCTGAGATTTCTTCTCTGGTCCAGTCGTTTCTGATCACACTCATTGCCAACAATTATTTGAATTCCAACTCAAAAGGAAGACGTGATTGCACGCCTTGCATACCTTTAATTTTCTGCAAAGTAACGAAATAAGGATAAAGTTCTCCCAATTCTTTTTTCAATAAATTTACCTGAGCAGTTTCTTTATTATCAATTTGCTCCATCAGATCTTCAATAAGGCTCTTTTTCTCAGGGTAATATTTCACCTGGTAACTCTTAATTTTAGCAGAAGCTGCTGCGATTTCAACAGCTTTCTCCAAACCTCCGAGTTCATCAACAAGTCCGTTTTCTTTGGCCTGAATACCTGTCCATACACGACCCGAAGCAATTTTCTGTAAATCCTCCAACGATTTTTTTCTTCCTTCGGCTGCTTTTGTGGTAAAATCAAGATAAGTATGGTTTACATCTTCCTGAATAACAGCTCTTTCTTCTGTTGTCAGATCTCTTGTAAAAGATCCTAAATCAGAAAACTTACCGGTATTTACCCTGTCTGTAGTCACACCAAGCTTATTATTCATAAACTGGGTGGCATTGACTAACAAACCAAAAACGCCTATAGAACCCGTAACGGTAGTTGGATTAGCGACAATCTTATGGCACCCCATGGCCATATAATAACCACCTGAAGCAGCATAATCAGACATGGAAGCTATAACTGGTTTTACAGCTTTTGTTAACTGGACTTCTCTCCACATCAGGTCCGAAGCCAGTGCACTTCCTCCCGGTGAATTAATTCTTAATACAACCGCTTTTATTTTATCATTCTCACGAACCTGACGTAATTGCTCACATACATCATCAGCACCTATTGTCTGATTATCTTTACTTTTACCTGAATTTATTTCACCTGAGGCAATAATTACTGCAATGGTATTTTTTTCACCCTCGTCAGTAACTTCCGTTTTTAATGAAGATGCATAATCCGCAAGTGAAACATATTCCACTTCATCTTTCTCTTTCAGCATCTTCTTAATTTCATTCTGCACTTCGTCATAATAACCGATATTGGTGATTAACTTATACTTCAACGCATCAGCAGGACGGCGCACTAATAGCGAATCAGAGATTGCCTTTAGTCTGGCTACAGGAATATCTCTTGATACACTTATATTACCCAAAAATGACGCATAAAGAGAATTCATAAAAGAACTTGTCTGCTCGCGGTTTGCATCACTCATTTTTTCAAGGAAGAAAGGTTCCACGGCACTTTTATACTGGCCAACACGAAATATTTCAGGCTTGATCTCCAACTTTTCAAGTGCCTTTTTGAAAAACATTATTTCAGATGAAAATCCATTGAATTCCAGAGAACCGCTTGGAGCCAGGTATATTTTATCAGCTGTAGAAGCTAAATAATAAGCACCTTCAGAATAGCTCTCGCCATAAGCATATATGAACTTTCCTGATTTCTTAAAATTAACTAGTGCTTCTCTGATTTCTGATGCCGAAGCAAAACCGGCTTTTACTGAATTTACTTCAAGCAGGATACCTCTAATTTTATCTTCAGAAGCAGCTCTTGACAAAGCTTCTTTGATTTCTATAAGCCCAACAGAATTTGATTCATAACCAAAACCGTTCAATACAAAACCCTGCCCTTTTTCCCGTATTTCTCTGTCAAGTTTTATCTTCAAAACAGAGTTATCTGCAATAATCAACGGTTTTTCAGCTCCCAGTGCCGAAAGAAGCAATACTATAAGAATGGTAAAGACAAATAAGCCTACCAATACTGCGAATACCCTGCCTAAAAACTTTAACATAACAAAAATAGAATTGGGTTGATATTGTTAATAAACATAGAGAAAAAATATGGATTTTCCCTATGGGACTTGTTTAATTCAAACGGCAATTTCTATGCAGAAACTTGCCGTTATCAAAGAGTTAATCTTTGAAATGATTCCAGCCCTGCGCTTTGATCGGATAAGTATTTCCTTGTTTTGAAGTAAGGAAAATACCATCTTCTTTTTCTTTTACAATACCTATTACTGAAATATCAGGGTGGTTTTTCACTTTCTCGAAATCAGCTGCTGCAATAGTGAATAACAACTCATAATCCTCACCGCCATTCATGGCAGCTGTCAACGGGTCAAGGTTAAACTCAATCAGCGTTTCGTATGCCTCATTTACGATAGGCACGTTATCTTCCAGAATCTGCGCACCAACACCTGATTGCGTACAAATATGCATCAACTCAGAAGCCAGACCATCAGAAACATCAATCATAGCGGTTGGTACCAGGTTCATATCGGCCAGGTCATGTACAATTTCAGTACGTGCTTCAGGTCTCAGCAAACGTTTTACTACGTAGTCTTTTCCTTCCAACTGAGGCTGCATATCAGGATCTGATTCAAACACAGTTTTTTCACGTTCCAGAATCGTCAACCCTGTAAATGCAGCGCCTAAATCTCCGGTTACACAAATAATATCACCTACTTTCGCCCCACTCCGGTAAGCCACCTTATCTTTATCTGCCTGCCCTATTACTGTCACCGAAATCTCAAGCCCCATCAGAGACGAAGTAGTGTCGCCTCCTATTAAATCAACATTATATTGTTCGCAGGCCTGACGGACACCTTCATACAGTTCCTCAATAGCCTCTACAGAAAAGCGGTTGCTGATAGCCAGACTCACAGTAACCTGCTGTGCCACACCATTCATTGCAGCTATGTCAGATACATTGACTGCAATGGCTTTATATCCCAGATGTGCCAAAGGTGTATATGCAAGGTCAAAATGAATCCTTTCCACAAGCATATCCGTCGAAACAAGCATTACTTTACCATTACCGATATCAATAACAGCAGCATCATCGCCAATACCTTTCAGCGTAGCAGCCTGCTTGTTTTCAAATTTAGCAGCAAGACGCTCTATCAAACCAAACTCACCTAAACTACCTATTTCTGTTCTCTGGATATTTTCAGCCATTCTATGTCCTTGATTATATTTTAAAGCCATTACAGCCCTTACTCACCGTAATTCATTGCAATTTAAGCAGCTTTCAGGTTTATTAACAGAATAGCAGCAACAAAAGCCAAAATGTTTCTAACTTTGACGCCAGCACCGCGACTTTTAATATTTTATGAAAAAAATACTCACAGTAGTAGGTACCAGACCCAACATTATCAAAATCACACAATTCAATAATGTTGTAAAAAAATACCCCAATTTAGAGCACAAACTGGTGCATACCGGACAACACTTCAGTCCGAACATGAATGACCTGTTCTTTGATGAACTGAAATTATCCCAACCGGATTACTCTTTCGATATAGACCGTAGTTCTGTTATCAGCCAGCTGGCTGATATGATGAAAGGACTTGAAAAAGTGGTAAACGAATATAAACCGGACATTATGCTGGTTGTCGGTGACGTAAATTCTACCCTTGCGGCATCTATTGTAGCCAATAAATCAGGGATTGTTAACGCCCATGTAGAAAGCGGCCTGCGTAGTTTTGATATCAGTATGCCGGAAGAAAACAACCGGATGGTTACCGATATTCTTGCAAACTATTATTTTATTACTGAAGATAGTGGCTACAAACACCTGAAAGCTGAAGGGAAGCAAGAGCATCAATTACTTTGGACCGGTAATACCATGATAGATACACTGGTAGCTTATGATGCCGATATCAAAAAGTCTCAAATCATGGAAAAGCTTGGCCTTGAAAAGCAAAAATTTGCTTTGATGACCATGCACCGTCCCGGCAATGTGGACGAAAAAGAAGGAATAGATAAACTGATCGCGTTATTAAAAGAATTGACGCAGCGTATCAAAGTTGTCTTCCCTATCCACCCGCGTACACTTAACAATATCCGTAGTTTCGGTATGCTTGCCGATCTGGAGAAGAATCCTAATCTTGTACTGACAGAACCTTCCGGTTATCTTGATTTCCAGAACCTTGTATTGCATTCTAAATATGTAATTACAGATAGTGGCGGCGTACAGGAAGAAACCACTTTCAGGCAGGTCCCTTGCATTACTTTGCGTCCAAATACCGAAAGACCTATTACTGTAGAAATAGGTAGCAATACACTTCTTGATTTTGATAACAAATTAATCCTTAACGTGATTGCTGACATTGAAAACGGCACGTATAAAAAAGGAGAAATACCTAAAATGTGGGATGGTAAATCAACTGAAAGAATTTTCGAACATTTGAATAAAATCTTATAAATTTCGCTCCCGTTTAAGAACTAATATCTTCTATTATCAGTTTTAAAAGCGACAATCCAAAAGAAGTATGATTACAATAACAGATAAAGCAAAAGAGCACGCAACAGATCTTCTGGTAAAAGAAGGTAAAAGTGCTGATTATAATATTCGTGTATCGGTTAAAGGCGGCGGTTGTTCAGGTTTAATGTATGACCTGACTTTTGATAACCAGATCAATGCCAATGACCAGGTTTTTGAAGACAAAGGCATGAAAATCCTTTGTGACAAAAAAAGCCTTCTATACCTTTTGGGCACAACACTTGATTTCTCTGACGGATTAAACGGTAAAGGTTTTCAGTTTATCAATCCGAATGCTGAAAGGACCTGCGGCTGCGGAGAAAGTTTCGCGGTATAAAACTCAAACAAAAAAAGCCTTTCTCATATAACATGCGAAAGGCTTTTTTTATGCCCTTTAATTATCAATAGTGTTAAATTGCGGCATGAAGATTTTTGCAAAATCACTTTACAGTCAAATAAGTGACACATTAAAACCTGTTTATGACGAACGGGAAATCAGGAGCATAGCCACTATACTTTTAGAACATTTTGCAAAAGCATCAAAAACGGACCTGCTTCTTAACAAAGAACTTGACTGGAGCGGGCAGCAGGCAGAAAATCTTAATGCTTCACTTCAAAGATTAAAAAATGCTGAACCTATCCAATATATTCTTGAAGAAGCACCTTTTTTCGATTTCATATTTAAAGTAAGTCCTGCGGTATTAATCCCAAGACCTGAAACAGAAGAGCTCGTCCAGCAGATCCTACAAAATACCAGAGCTAAAAATGTTTCCATTTTAGACATCGGCACCGGTAGTGGCTGTATCCCTGTTTCACTAAAAAAGAATCTTCCTGACGCCGATATCCATGCGTTAGACATTTCAGATAAGGCATTGGAAATAGCCCGTTTCAATGCAAACGAATTAGGTGCACAAATTACATTCCACCAGGCAGATATCTTACAGCAACCTGAATTAAATCAGAAGTTCGATATTATTGTCAGCAATCCGCCTTATGTAACCGAAAAAGAAAAAACACTGATGCAAAGCAATGTGCTCGACTTTGAGCCTCATTTAGCATTATTTGTACCTGACACAGCAGCGCTGATGTTTTACATTGCAATTGCCGACTTCGCCTTAAAAAACCTAAAAGAAAAAGGAAAGCTTTATTTTGAGATAAATGAACATTATGGCTCAGAAACGCTTCATATGCTGGAAGCAAAAGGGTTTTCAAACATAATATTGCTTAAAGATCTTAACGGGAAAGACCGCATGATCACTGCTTCAAGAAGCTTTACTGAATAACTTCAATTAAAAATATTTTTGAGATAGTTATATAAACTATCTCTCTGTAAGAAGTAAAAAAATACTCGGCAGGGAAAAGATTACGAATTATGATTTAACATAAAGACTTCCCTGATTATAACAGAACACTCTCCCGTTCAATTATAGTCCTTTGAAGAATTCAGCAAGAGATAACCCGAAATAGTCACTCACAACTTTGAGCGTGCTGATGGAAGGGTTTACCTTCTCTGCTTCTAGCCGTCCGATGTGAATTCCTGTATCCAGATAAAACACCTCCTGTGTTATCTTTTTCTCTTCTCTTAGCTTTTTAACCTTCCTCGCAATATTACGAATAAGTAGCTCATTCCTAACGTTCCTCATATTTTCAGCAAATTCATTTTTTAATAATTGAAAATCAATTACTTATTTGTCATTGCTACCTCTTCATATAACCTGCAAGGCAAAAAAATAATTACATAACTACCTGACTATTTTTAATTTCATCCAATAAATAGTCACTTCAGTTAACTCAGAGCTGATTATTTCAAAAACATCAAAAATTACTCTTTCCCGCTTTAGTACCAATTATATCTTATCAAAAGCCTGCTCTGGCTGCTTGTAGTAATAAAATTCATAACAACTAATTATCCAATTCCCGGAACCGGGGTCCTGTGCTCTAAGAAGTCTCGTCCATTATCATTAAATTGCATAAAATTTCACTTATAGTCTGGCCTTCCAAACTGAACTTACTTATTTCATTTTGGGTTATAGCCAACTGTAGCAGGACCGAATCAAATTAATGAAGACCAAAGGCAATCAAAAAACCAAAGTAAACATTGTTACACTAGGCTGCTCAAAGAACCTGGTAGATTCCGAAATATTAATGACTCAATTGCGGGGCAACAATATCAATGTAACGCATGAAGCTCAAAACGACGACGCTAATGTGGTAGTGATTAACACCTGCGGCTTTATTGACAATGCGAAACAGGAATCTATCGATACAATCCTCCAGTATGTAGAAGCAAAAGAAGCAGGACTTGTTGACAAAGTTTATGTAACAGGATGCCTTTCTGAACGCTACCGAACTGACCTGGAGACAGAAATCCCTGCTGTAGATGCATGGTTCGGAACCCGTGAATTGCCTGCTATCCTTAAAAAATTCAAAGTTGATTATAAACATGAGCTAATGGGTGAACGTCTGATTACGACGCCCAACCACACAGCTTATTTCAAAATTGCAGAAGGTTGCGACAGACCTTGTTCTTTTTGTGCTATTCCGATTATGCGTGGCAAACACGCTTCCACTTCTATTGACGACTTACTTGTTCAGGCGAAAAGCCTTGCAGCTAAAGGAACAAAAGAATTGATATTGATTGCGCAGGACCTTACCTATTATGGGCTGGATATCTATGGCAAAAGAAATCTTGCCGATTTATTAAAGCATCTTTCTGATGTACAGGGAATAGACTGGATCCGTTTGCAATATGCATATCCTGCCGGTTTCCCTATGGATGTCTTGGATGTAATGGCAGAGCGCCCTAATATCTGCAAATACCTGGATATGCCATTGCAGCATGGTTCAACAGAAATGTTGAAAATTATGCGCCGTGGTATTACAAGAGAAAAAACTGAAGACCTGATTCATACAATCCGCGCAAAAGTACCAAATATCGCTTTGCGTACTACATTGATTGCCGGCCACCCGGGAGAAACGGAAGCTGAATTTGAGCAAATGGTTGATTTCGTAGAGAAAATGCGTTTTGACCGCCTGGGGGTGTTTGCTTATTCCCACGAAGATCAGACACATTCCTTCACAATGGATGACAATATTCCTGCTGAAGTAAAACAGGACCGAGTTGCTGCCATTATGGAGATACAGGAACAAATTTCATTTGAACTGAACCAAAAGAAAATCGGAGAAACTTATAAAGTATTGTTCGACCGCAAAGAAGGCGGCCACTTCATAGGACGCACTGAATTTGATTCACCGGAAGTTGATAACGAAGTTTTAGTAGATGCTGCCAGCAATTTTGTCCGCCTTGGCGACTTTGCAAACGTAAAAGTTAATGATGCAACAGAATTTGACCTTTACGGCAGCGTTGTTAGCTAGTATTGAGTAGTGAGATTTGAGTAGTGAGTAATAACTCTCTATTTAAGGTTTAAAGATTGAAAAAACCAGAGTAACAATACCTTAATTTTTCAATCTTTAAATCTTCGAATCTCTTCTTTCAAATCCCTAAATTTTTATTGAATGTATAATACAATCCCCTATCCGGAGCATTATTTCACTAAGCTTTTTCTGGATTATACTTCAGACAACAATTGCCTGAAACCTTATTATGAGGCTTATCCAAGTAAAAAGGCTTTTTCAGAAAAATTAATAACCAGGGAATTCAACGCAGACACAAGGCAAGTGCTGCATACAATCATCAAAAATCAATATCAGAATATTGATTTCAATCACAAGGTAACTGAGAATATTGACTTACTGGCTAAAAGCAACACTTTTACCATAACAGCAGGCCATCAGCTCAACCTGTTTACCGGCCCATTATACTTTATTTATAAATTGGTTTCAGTTATTAAACTGACTGAAGAATTAAAAAAGGAGCATCCGCAACACAATTTCGTTCCGGTTTACTGGATGGCCTCGGAAGACCACGATTTTGCCGAAATCAACCACTTTAATTTATTCGGGCAAAAACTTAAATGGGAGAATGAACAACAAGGTGCTGTAGGAAGATTCAACCTGCAGGGAATGGAAACTTTCCTTGACGGCCTGCCTGCAGAACTGGATCATTTTACCTGTTACTATAGAGAATCGCCTAGCCTTGCCTCTGCAACCCGAAAGCTCGTAAATAAATTATTCGGGGAATATGGTCTGATTGTCTTGGATGCCGACGCTCCTGAATTGAAGCGTTTCTTTACTCCCGTCATTGCAGAAGAACTGTCTGAACAAACATCACACGAGAAGGTAAGCGCTGCTACCAATCATCTTACCCAACTGGGGTATAAAGGTCAGATACATGCCCGTGAAATAAACCTGTTCTATCTTGACAATGGTCTTCGTGAGCGTATTGTAGAGCAAAACGGTATTTATAAAGTTTTGAACACAGACCTTAGCTTTACTTCGGAAGAAATCCAGGACCTGGCAAAAACAAAACCAGAACATTTCAGTCCGAACGTTGTGCTTCGTCCACTCTATCAGGAATTGATTCTTCCCAATTTGTCGTTTACAGGAGGGCCTGCCGAATTAGCCTATTGGATGCAACTGAAGCCATTATTCAAACACTACAATGTCTCTTTCCCAATATTGGTTCCTCGTAATTTTGCCCTTTATATCAATAAAGCTTCTGCTAAAAAGCTTGATAAAATAGGGATCAGCAATGAAGAATTATTCCTTCCGTGGGATGTCCTCAAAAAACACATTGTAGACAGAGCTCAGGGCGATACATTACACTTTGAAAAAGAACACAGATTACTGGCTGAACTGGCTGAAATCCTTTCTTATAAATCAAAACTGATTGATGCATCCCTGCAAGGTTATGTTGGTGCAGAAACCAACAAGATGCAAAAGCAATTGACTGATATTGAAAAACGTCTCAGTAAAGCAGCAGAAAAAAAGGAAACAGATTCCCTGGGTCAGCTGGAAACAGTCTATCAGAAGCTTTTTCCAAATGGCAGCCTGCAGGAACGTCATGATAACGTATTCAACATCCTTATTAATAAACCTGATTTTATTAGTGATCTTATGACGGATTTTGATCCTTTGAAACTATCTTTCTCTATCATTACAGAGGAATAATTATGTTAAAAGCGGAACTACGTCAACAGAAACTTGCTGAACGCAAAGCACTTTCTTTAGAAACCGTTGACAATCTTAGCAGACAAATTGCCGACAATTTTATTGAATCATTTAACCTGGATGCTATCAGGAGAATACATATTTTTCTTCCTATCAGTAAAACCAAAGAAATCAACACGCATTTACTTATCAGAAAATTGCGTGAAGCAAAACCGGACATACAACTTATTATTCCGCGCATAGCAGCAGGTGAAGGATCAATGGAACATTTCCTTCTTGAAAACGACACTGTTCTCATTGAAAACAAATGGGGTATTCCGGAACCGGTTAATGCAAAGCCCTTTGACGAAACTCCTGACATTGTGTTTGTACCTCTGCTGGCTTTTGATTTTGATGGCAACCGTGTAGGTTATGGCAAAGGCTATTATGATCGTTACCTTTATACGCTTCCTGCCAACGTACAAAAAACAGGTTTATCCCTCAACGATCCTGTTGAGCTGATTGATGATTGTGACGAGTTTGATATTCCACTTGATAGCTGTATTACACCCAAACGAATATTTCAATTCTGACACTTTTCTTAACACCCTTTGAATATTTTTTATATTTTTAGGAGAACAAAATAGAGAACATGAAAAATATAACCCTATTACTATCCCTGACTATTCTTAGTTTCTTTGCACAAGCGCAAACAACCCTTCCTTTAGATCCGGAAACCAAGAAAGTACAGTATCAGGGAGTAGCGCCTGAAGACAGCCTTAGTCAACAAGAAATCTATAAGCGTGCCTGGGCATTCCTTCAAAAGAAATTCCCTGAGCAAAAATTCACACTGAATGATGAAACGAACTTCAAAATAGGCAAAAAAGGTTCTGTTATTGCTATTACAACTTATGATTACAAATATCAGATGAACAACGTTGTTGAGTTCAAAATTTTGTTAGAAGCAAGAGACGCTCGTTATAAATATACTCTAAGCGACTTCAATACTTATAAGCAGAAAAACGGACCAAACAGTTCTCAAACACTTGAGTTTACCCTTGAAAAAGCAAGTACTGCTAACAAAAAGGAATTCAATCAACAAATTGACACTAAAGTAAACGATCTTTTGAAAGAGCTTAAAGACTATATCAAAAGAGGCGAACAATCTAATAAAGATAACTGGTAAAAACTGAGCGCCTAAAGCGTATTTCTAATGTTGCAATAGCCCTGTTTCAATCAGGGCTATTTTTTTGAACCTAGCTCCAATGCTTTTTTCAGATTTTTAAAGCATTGGAGACTTGACAACAACCAGACTCCAGCACTTTTCAGCTAACAACAAAAAGTCTAAAACTATCAACAATATTCAGCTCGTCGGTAAATTGCAGCATAAATTCGGTGAATAACTTTTAGCCCTAAACACCGGGGATGTATATTTACCATTACAAACATCAGTTGATTTTATGAAAAACCATGAGATAGATTATCGCATTTATGGCGAAGAAATGCAGTATGTTGAGATAGAACTTGACCCTCATGAAACTGCGGTAGCCGAACCAGGAGCTTTTATGATGATGGAAGAAGGTATCAATATGGAAACTATATTTGGTGATGGCTCACAACAAAATAAAGGTATTTTTAACAAACTGGTGAGTGCGGGCAAGAGGGTACTTACAGGTGAAAACCTGTTTATGACAGCCTTCACCAATGTGAGTCACGGCAAAAAACAAGTCAGCTTTGCTTCACCATATCCCGGTAAAATTATTCCGGTAGACCTACTCAGATTAGGAGGCAAAATCACGTGTCAGAAAGATGCTTTTCTTTGTGCAGCAAAAGGCGTAAATGTAGGGATCGAATTTCAAAAAAAGCTTGGCACCGGACTTTTTGGAGGAGAAGGGTTTATCATGCAAAAACTGGAGGGGGATGGCCTGGCTTTCCTTCATGCCGGCGGACATGTGGTGGAGAAAGAGTTGAAAGAAGGAGAGTTACTTAAAATTGACACAGGTTGTCTGGTAGCATTTACTCAGGGTATTCACTATGACATTCAATTCGTGGGCGGCATCAAAAACACATTGTTTGGCGGCGAAGGAGTGTTTTTTGCCACATTACGTGGCCCCGGAAGAGTTTGGATACAGTCATTGCCGATCAGCAGACTGGCAAGCAGAATCATGAGCTATGGCAGTGTGGGAGGTCGTAAAGAAGAAGGAAGCATACTAGGAGGTTTGGGTAATTTGTTGGATGGTGATGGGTTTTAAAATGCTCAACGTTTAAAGCTTAATGCTTTGATGATACCTTTCTGCCGCCACCTTTCTGATTAATTTCATGTATAGATAAAGGCGAACAGGCCTCCCGATAGTTATCGGGACATAATATTTAAACAAAAAAAGTCCCGCCAGCCAGCGGGACTTTCATATTTAAACGATCCTATTTTATTTACTTCAAAATACTTCTGGATATCACCACTTTCTGGATTTCAGAAGTCCCTTCACCAATGGTACAGAGTTTTGCATCTCTGTAATACTTCTCGGCAGGAAATTCTTTTGTAAACCCGTAGCCTCCAAAAATCTGTACTGCTTCGTTGGCTGATCTTACTGCAACTTCTGAAGCGTAATATTTAGCCATTGCCGATTCCTTAGTAACAGGTTTATGCCTGTTCTTCAAATCAGCTGCATTCAGAATCAACAATTTTGCTGCTTCAATTTCTGTAGCCATATCAGCCAGTTTGAACGCAATTGCCTGATGTTGCGCAATCGGTTTATTGAATTGTTCCCTTTCTTTAGAATATGCCAAAGCCGACTCATAAGCGCCTATTGCAATTCCTAAACTCAGGGCTGCAATGGAGATTCGTCCTCCATCCAGGATTTTCAGCGCCTGCACAAAGCCGTCACCAACTTCACCCAGAATATTGTCTTTATGGATTCTCACATCCTGTAATACGAGTTCGGTAGTTTCAGACGCACGCATCCCTAACTTATCAAGCTTTTTGCCGTGTGAGAAACCGGGAGTTCCCCTCTCAATCACAAAAGCAGTCATGGCATGAGAATCGCCAGGATCGCCGGTACGTGCCATTACCACAGCTACGTTTCCGGACTTACCATGAGTGATAAAAGTTTTTGAACCATTCAGTACCCAATGATCTCCATCTTTTACTGCTACTGTTTTCATGTTTCCGGCATCTGAACCGGTATTGGCTTCGGTCAAGCCCCAGGCACCTATCCATTCACCCGTAGCAAGCTTTGGCAGCCATTTATTCTTTTGTTGTTCGTTACCAAACATTAGAATATGGTTGGTACAAAGAGAATTATGGGCAGCTACTGAAAGGCCGATGGACCCGCATACTTTTGAAATTTCTACCAGGGCTGTTACGTACTCAAAATACCCTAACCCACTTCCTCCATACGCTTCAGGCACCAGAATCCCCATCAGTCCAAGCTCGCCTAATTGTTTAAAAAGAGGCACTGGAAAAGTCTGAGATTCGTCCCACTCCATCACGTGAGGTCTGATGTGCTTTGCTGCAAAATCACGAACAGTCTGTTCGATCATTAACGTGTTCTCATCCGGCTTGAAATCCATAAATCAATCAATAAAAAATTCATTGGTAGGTACGAAATCCGGCCTTTCATAGTTGTGCAGGAAAAATAAGTTTTTGTTATTAAATGAGGTTAAAGGAAACCTGTTTCGCGTATCATAGAATGTTGGGATTTTAATTTGCAAAACCTGCCAGTGAGTCCATTTAAACAAAAAGGCCGTAACCCCTGCAGAGTCACGGCCTTAAGTATTTTATTGAATTAAATTTTGAGATTGTCTTAGTTAAATATTAAGACAATTCAGATGGATACTTTTCCAAC